>CAYNQS010000001.1:0-417044 GCA_964399485.1 uncultured Candidatus Bathyarchaeia archaeon
ACCTAAAAGCTAAATTACTTCCCCGTTAATTTTACGATAAAACAGACGTTATAGAGGCTGACTGATGAAGTCTTTCCCCAAAAAATTCGATTTGCTTGAGATCGAGGAGAAGTGGCAGCGCAACTGGGAAGAGATGGGAATCTACCGTTTCGACCGAGCAGACAGCAACCGCCCAGTCTTCACCATAGACACGCCTCCCCCATACCCTTCAGGCGACTTTCACATGGGAAACGTCCTCAACTGGACCTACATAGACGCCCTAGCCCGCTACAAACGGATGCACGGCTACAACGTTCTTTTTCCACAGGGCTGGGACTGCCATGGACTCCCAACAGAAGTCAAAGCCGAAGAAACCTACAAAATCAAAAAAACCGACCTGCCCGCAGCAGAATTCATCAAACTCTGCAGACAACTCATAAGCAAATACATAGGCGTAATGAAAACAGCCGTTATCCGCCTCGGCTGCTCCGTAGACTGGACCACAGAATACAGAACCATGGACCCAGACTACTGGAAACGCACCCAACTATCATTCATTCAGCTCCACAAAAAAGGTTTAATCTACAAGGGAACCCACCCCATCAGCTGGTGCACACGCTGCGAAACAGCCATAGCAGACGCAGAAGTCGAACATGAAAACAAACAGGGCACCCTCCACTACATCAAATTCAAGCTGGAAGACGGCGAACACCTGCTCATAGCCACCACCCGCCCTGAACTGCTACCCGCCTGCGTAACAGTAGCAGTCAACCCAGACGACCAACGCTACAAACGATACATAGGCAAAAACATCTGGGTTCCCATAGCATACAGAAACGTCAAAATAATCCCGGACAGGCTTGTTGACCCAGAATTCGGAACAGGCGTAGTCATGATCTGCACATACGGAGACAAAGCAGACGTAAAAGCCGTTGCCACACACCACTTGGACTCCATAATCCTCATAGACGAGAAAGGAAAAATGAACAAAAACGCCGGAAAATACGCTGGACTAACCATCAAAGAAGCAAAAAAAGCAGTGGTCGCAGACCTAGAAAAAGAGGGATTGCTGGAAAGAACGGAACCGCTCAGTCAGGAAGTGGGAACCTGCTGGAGATGCAAAAACCCCATAGAAATCTTGGAGCATGAACAGTGGTTCATGAAAACCCGCCTCTTCACGGAGCAGGTTAAAAAGAGCACTCTGGACGTTACTTGGTACCCAGACTACATGAAGAAGCGCATGATAGACTGGGCAAACAGCCTAGACTGGGACTGGGTGATCTCCCGCCAAAGAATCTTCGCCACCCCCATCCCCATATGGTACTGCAAAAAATGCGGAGAAATTGTCCTAGCGGAACCTGACTGGGTTCCCATAGACCCAAGAACCGAACCTCCAAAAATTGACCGCTGCCCAAAATGCGGCTCCACAGAATTTGTTTCAGAAGCGGACGTGCTGGACACATGGTTCGACTCTTCCATAACATGTGCTGTCCACGCAGGATGGCCAGACAACAAAGACTGGCGCAAACTGTATCCCGCTGATGTTCATCCCTCAGGCTACGACATCATACGCACATGGGCATACTACCTTATGGTCCGTAGCCTCGCCCTCTTCGATCAGAAACCCTACAACACCGTCCTCATCAACGGCATGGTCCTAGGAACAGACGGCAGAAAAATGAGCAAATCCCTCGGCAACTTCGTAGCCACCCCAGACGTGTTCCAAAAATACGGAGCGGACGCTCCCCGTCAATGGGCTGCAGGCGGAGGCGCCACCGGCTCAGACATCCCCTTCAGATGGGAAGACGTGGAATATGCATGGAGATACCTCAGAAAACTCTGGAACGCATCCCGATTCGCAAGCATGCACCTCAAAGATTACAAACCAAACCATAAACCAGCAAAGCTAGAGCTTATCGACCGCTGGTTACTCAGCAAGATGGAGCGAGTTACCCAAAAGGTAACCGAGGCTTTGGAGAACTGCCAATTTAACGTAGCCACTGACGAAATCAGAAAATTCACTTGGCACAGCTTCTGCGACAACTACATCGAAGCCGTGAAACATAGGCTCTACCAGCCTGAAACGTATGGCAAAGAAAAGAGAGAGGCTGCCCAGTGCACCCTCTACACTGCAATCTACCGGATACTCCAGCTTCTCGCCCCCATTTCTCCTCACATCGCTGAGGAAATATACCAGATTATGTACGCGGATGACAAGAAACTTGAGAGCATCCACGTTTCTCCATGGCCTACGCTACAGGAAGAGCTGGTTGATGAAACCACAGAGAAAAGGGGCGACTTGGTTGTTGCTGTGATGGGAGAGATTCGGAGAGACAAAGCGGAGAACCAGAAGCCGTTGAATGCGCCCATCCGGAAACTAACATTATGTTCAGAAGATAAGGAGAAGACACAGATTCTACGTCAAGCCGAGGAAGACCTTGCTGGAACCCTCAAAATAGAGAAAATCGATATTGTAAAAGGCAAGGGCGAAGTAAAAGAAGTTCAAGGATTTCCTGATGTCCGTTTCAGAGCAGAATACTAGTTTGCTGCTTTGTAGCGGAGAATAGCAGCGATTCCACCGAAAGATTTTTTCAGCATCTGACCCTCCTCGGTTTCGCCGGACAAAATCTCCACATTTGTTCCCGTCTCCTCAGCCAACTCAGCCAACTCGTCGATGAGCTCTTTGACCTCCGCCACTGCAAGGGTTGGAACACTACATTTCGGGCATGCGTTACTGCTTATGCTCTGCTCCAACTCTGGAACCTCATGCATCTTCATGGTCTCATGCTTGATGTAGTCACAGGAACTGCATTTCACGGTAACCCGAACCAAGTCAATGTCCTCGGAAAGCAGAAGAGTGTCCACGATTCCCGCCTTCAAGAGTTCCCGCACCTCATTCTCCCCGTAAGTAGCTAAGCCCGTGTCCTGCCCTACTTCACGGAGAAACTTCTGCATGATCCTCTTTTCTTCAACATAACGTATGCGCCGCAGTATGTCCTCAGACTTTTCCACAGCCTCCTCTACCCCCTGTTCGCTCACGTAGGAGGTGTCGATGGTGGCTACAATCTTCTCCTTCAAAGTATAATGCAGATAGTTTCCCTTCTCGAAATCAAATTTGGTGGGTCCAGGTCCCCCCAAAATCAGGCTCTTAAGGTTCTCAATGGGAAGAAAGATTTCGTCGGCGTGTTCTCCCACGCGCTTAAAGTAATCCTGCATCTTCGCTTCTCTTTGCCGATCAAACCTTCTGGCAGACTGTCCTCCTGCACGAAACTTCCCCGGAACCCCAGAGGTGATCTGCTTCACTATTTCGAGCCGTTTCCCTCGAAGCGTAGCATATGATGCGCCTGAAGCGTCCAGCACGACTACTCCGTATGTTTCTTTTTCCTTCAAGAACTCTTGGAGGTGCTCGGTGTGGAATTTGGCGTCGCAACGGTAGAGGTAGACCTGAATGGGCTCTGGCGGGGATATAACGTAGGTTTCGATTTTTTCGCTTCCAGGACCGTTCTGGGGAATGGCTCCGCAGAAAATCACCAAACCGTTTTCCGGCACTTTTTTGAAGAGTTTAACCCGCTGCGTAACCTTGGTTATGGCGTCCTGAACGTTTTTTCTGGTGGTGTTAGATTTGATGTTTGAGGCGGTTCCGTACTCGTTGTTGAGCATGGCGACTACTTCACTGATTTGGCGCCCCGGCGGCACATACAGTGAGACAAGCTCTGTTCCTCTGCCTTCTCTGGCGGCTAGCCTCTCCAGATTCCGTTTTAGGCGAAACCGCAGGAGAGAATCTTGTTTGGCGCTCAACGTTCATACGCTCTCTGATTATAGAGCTTAACATCGTGGCATAGCTGATAAAAGTTATCTTTTGGTTCCTCAGAATACCTGAACTTTGCTTCGTTAAACTATATGTTTCGGGTGTGAGGGCAAGATTATTCAAATCGAACTTCACTATCTGTGTGGGTAGAAACGGAATCCTGTGATATTTAGGGTGGGATGAGTAGGTTGCTGGCTCAAAGACTGGTGTTTGTTGGGCACATCTCTGTTGACAAAGTCGAAAACGTCAACGGCACCCGAGTTCAACCTGGAGGCGCAGCCCTATACGCGGCAATGGCAGCCAGAACCCTTTCCCCAAACGTCACCTTGATTTCTGCCACTGGAAAAGACAATCAATTCCTTGATGTCCTGAATCTTTTGTCCTACAAGGACGTGAAAATCTATGACGCGCCCTCCACAAGGTTTCACATCAGATATGACCGTCGCTGGGAAGCCCGTTACCTCAGAGCCGATCATGGCGCTGGTTCCAGAATTACGTCCAGCAGAATCTCGGACCGGTGGCTTAGGCACAAGAGCATATTTCACATTTCTCCTATGCAGCCTTCGAAGGTTGCCCGAATATTAGATAAGATAAAGCAGAAGTCTCCGGAGACCAAAGTTTCGGTTAACACGTGGATAAACTATGTCAAAGCGGGGCCGAGAAACAGGAGAATCCTCAAGGATATTGCTTTGAAGGCGGACTTTTTCATTTTAAGCGACACGGAGGCCAAAGCGTTAGCTCAGACCGACTCTATTTCTGTTGCTGTCAGACTTCTGAAAGCTAAAAGGCTGATTGTCACCTTGGGAAACTTTGGAGCTATTATCAGCGGAGAAAATGTGGACATGCAGATGGTTCCTGCCTTGAATCTGTCACCGGACAAGGTTGTTGACACTACAGGGGCTGGAGACGTTTGGTGTGGAGCTTTTCTGGCAACCTACAACCTTACTGAAGATTTCGGCAAGTCTGTGAGTGCCGCATCCACCATCTCCCGCATTAAATGCTCAGATTGGGGCTTCCAGAGTCTCGTTAATCTGCGCTTCAAGGAACCCAACGATGTGATAGAGTTTGTTATGGGACTGAAGGATGGGGGCATCCAAAAAAGGATGCTTGATTACATGAAAGACTAAACTGTTACATTGTTCTTGTTTGCTCCCAATTGAATGTTGAAAAGGGCTGTGAAACCTGAAGACATGCCAAAAAAGAAACATTATTTAGGATATGTGTAGCTGCATTAGGGTGGAGACGATTGTATGCCTATGGCTTATGTGCTGATCAATACTGAACCAAAATTCATGGATAAAGTCGTAGAGACTTTAGAGAAACTTGATTCCGTTGAGGAAATATTTCCTGTTTACGGCGTCTACGACGTAGTGGCTAAAGTTAAAGCAGACAGCATGGACAAACTCAAAGAAATCGTCACTTGGAAGGTGCGGAGCCTAAAAGAGGTTCGGTCAACCATAACCATGCTGATCCTGGAAGAAAAGAAGTAGCGTTTATTTTCACCTCAACCGGCAGTGTATTCGCTCACCAGCAACTCGCAGATAGACAACGTTGTTCGTTACTAAGTTTTGAATGCTGCAGCCATCTAACAGGTCACATTTTGCTACAGCAAGTCTTTTATTGACACTAATTCCCCTACTTTTTAGGGGTCACCAAATGGCAAACCTTGTTTCTAAATGTGGACTAGATTGCGGTGCGTGCCCTTGGGGTCCTTACCCGCGAAAAGACATGGACGCCAAAGAATTCGAACAATACAGGAACAAGGGCAAAAGGATTCTCGGATACATGCCAATAAAGACGCCATGTGCTACCTGTCAAACTCCAGATGCAGAAATTCCCAAAACGTCAAAGTTGCCCAGCCGAAAGTGTCTAATCCGTCAATGTGTAGACAAAACTGGAGTGGCAAACTGTGCTTATTGTTCTCGCTTTCCATGTGACACCTTGAAAGGAACTGCAGGCCTTTGGAATCGCGAGAGCATTGAAGCAAAGCTAGGTGCAACGCTTTCTGAAGAGGATTACAATTCATTTGTCAAACCTTTTGAGGGAATAAGCCGTTTAGAGGCCATTCGGTCTTCGCTGAAGCCAGATGAGATTGTAGAACCCACAAAAGTATCGGCACCTAAGACGAGAATCGTTGACTTCCCAGCGAATCTTCCTTTCAATGAAGAGACAGAGTCTTTCAAGGCGGTTCACAAGTTGTTGGATGCCTTAACAAATTCTTCATTGGGACTACGGAACACTGACACTTTTGCTCAGCAACACAAACTTGAAAAACAAAAAGCACACATCCTAAGGTTTTTATGGATATTCGCTAATTACGGCAAATTCGAGAAAGAAAATATCATATACTTTGTTGTTGATGCTGAAACTTATCATGCTAACCGAGGTACCGAAAAGATGCTGTCTATTTGGTCCTTTGTTGAAGACGTTGTCTTCAAGAGTTTATCCAATTTTGGAGTTTGCTGCGAACGTGTTGCACTAAAGAGAGTGAAGAATGAAGACTTAACCACCGGCACAGGATATCTTCGAAACAAGGGTTGGGTCATGAGAATGTCTTTTGATGAAAAAATTGGCGGTACAGATGCTCTCAAAGCACTGCAAACTTATGCAAAGAAATTAGACAAAAAATATGGCTCAAAAGCGTTTCGGCGTTTCCGAGACGCAGACATGACGGTTTTGTTAGAGACCTAATTTCCAAGATGATTAGACAGTCAATGCACGGGTTTGGATGTTTGGGATTAAATTTTGTTCAGCCGTGGCTTGGAAGCAGAAGCCTCAAGCTTTTGGTGTTTGCCAGATTCTACTCTACAACGATTTTCTTTGCTTTTCCTTCCCAGACTCCGTGTAGGTTGCAGAATTCTTGAGCTCTCAAGTTTGTGGACTCGTTGAGGGTTACGTTCATGGTTACAACGTATTTGTCTGACAGTTCAGGAGCAAATTCTGTCCTGCTTATCAAACGTTCTCCAGCGTAGAGCGCAACCCAGTTTATCCAATGACTCAAAGTGTTTGGGTGCTCAACTCCGTCAATTCCGCCAACCTTGATTTTCACGGCGAATGGCTCATTGGCTTTGACCTTAGCTGGCGCCTCGATAATGGGCGTATGCTTCTTATCCATTACGGTAAGATTCGTCCAGTCTGCTGCTTTGTTCAGTTTAGTTAAAGAAAATTCTTCACTCAAAACTTTCACTTCTCCAAAATAACTGCTTTTCGGGCTCTAAAAAACTTTATTGTACACTTATTTCTGCGCCCTTTTCTGGTCTATGAACCTTGCCCGCAGCATTCCTGGACAACTCTGGGTGCTCGGTGTGAACAGGCACCAAGATCTTAGGCTTGATCTTATCTATCATCTCCTGTATCTCGGGACCAGAAGCGTGACCACTAGCGTGAATCTGGTACGGTTTGCAGCCGTTCTTGGCATTGATTTTGAAGTGTTTTAGCCATCGTATCATCCGTTTTTGAGAAAGCTCCATTTTGGGATTAAACGGTTCGCATTGTGCCCTCACAAACACGGAGCCTTCGGGCAGATCAAAGTCTATGATGTTTTTGAACCTGAAATAGTCCAGATGCAAAACATAGCTGGATGGATCCTCGTTGAGTTCAATGGCGGATATTCCCTTCTCCAGATGCTTCGTGTCCACCACTGTGTCGGGTTTGCTGCTCCACTCCGAAAGTGGCATGTCCCCAATTTTATGCTTAGAGTTAGTGTAATCGGCCGGCGAATAGAGCATACTCCCGCATCTTTCAAGAAACACTCTGGCCCCCTCATCGTACACGCTTCTACCAATCTTAGCCAGCAAGTAAGCTAACCGCGGGTCAAAAACCGGGATTCTGCCGCTGTTTATCGCCGCATCACGTACAGTCTCGTACCTATCTATGTCCTTCCACGTAAACCCGACCATTGCCAATCCTTCACAGCCTGAAAATATGTCGGTCAGGTCTGCCTCCACCCTCTTTTCGTTGTCCGGCTCGTCTTGGTCGATTCTGGTTCCTTCACAAAACATGACGTCCGGCTCAAGACCATCTAAGTCTTCTCCCAAATCGTAACCCGACCTTCCATGAAACCGAATGTCTCCAGTATACACCACCTGGCAGTCTTTCGATTCAACGAGACAAGCCATAGAACCCGGTATAGAATGATCCACATTGAACCCGGTAACCGTTAACCCCTTTCCAATTGTTTTGGCTTTCTTGTGTTCCAGATTACAGAATTCTCTGGCTTTCTGCTCTTTTGAATAGTCTACTTTTGGTTCACCGGGAAAAAACCCTGTCTTCAGCTTTCCCATCTCACGTTCTTTAACAACCGTCAGCTGCTTATCCAAACCCTGCAAATTTCCAACCTCAGCCACCGCCTCCATTAAGGTTTCTGTCATCACAGAACACAAAAACGGAAATTCACCCAAATACGGAGCATACCCGCAATGGTCCAGATGTGCATGCGAAATAAACACTGCATCAGGATGCCAAGAACCTGCTTTCACCGCCTCCTCAAAACTTTGCAAATCCACTTTCCACAGGTTTTTTGCCCGGCAATCGTAACTTTCAAAACCTTTAGGGCAAAGAGCATCCTGCCTGTAGACGCCATCTACGTGCGGCAGCAAACCCAGTTTCAGCAAATCGTGAATTTTGCATCCTGAGCGAGGCTGCAGGAACTCTTCAAAAAATTGGCTCTCTTCATTGTATGAAAGACCAAAATCGAGGAAGATTGACCCTTTATCGAATTTGACGAGAAGCTTGTTTCCTCCGATGTCGTTTACTCCACCGTAACAGGTAATTTTAATCATCAAATGGAACCCAGCAACAAAACTTACTTCCACAGAGCAGAATATAAAACGTGTTACCCTGTCAACGCAGGATCAAGAATGGGATTATTTAGAGAGCAGGACTTTTTCTAGGAACCTGCAGATTGTCGAGTCGTATCTCGCGGTTTCTTTGAAGGCTTCCACAGCCAAAGCTTTTCTGGTTTCAACACTCACCTCGCCGTTCTTCCTGTATTCGCTGAGGATTTGACCATATCTGCGGGGGTTAACGACTACAACTACGTTCTCAAAATTTTTTGCTGCCGCCCGAATCATGTTAGGTCCACCTATGTCGATGTTCTCTAGGGCGGTCTTCAGGTCAACTCCTTGAGCCGTTACTCTGTCGAAGGGATACAGATTGCAGACAACCATATCGATAGGCTCTATTCCATGTTTTTCAAGGTCCTTCACATGTTCTCTCTTGTCTCTTAGGGCAAGGATTCCGCCCATCAACTTTGGGTGCTCAGTCTTAACTCTGCCCTCCAGTATCTCAGGAAATTCCGTAACCTCCGAAACATGTTTAACAAGCCGGATTCCCCCGTCTTTCAAAGTTTGCAAAGTTCCGCCAGTTGAAATTATCTCAAATCCCAGTTTGCTGAGTTCTCTAGCAAAACTAGCTATGTCTGTCTTATCATAAACGGAAATCAGGGCACGCTTCATAATCATCATCACCAATCAATGCCACTGTTGTTATTAGATTTAATGAAACAAAAATGTTTCAACAATTGAGATAAAGTTGAAGCGCTGGGAATCCGGCAGCCTCAACCCAAACTTGCTAAACCCTATGTTTTTTCTCATCTGTTTTTCTGGATTAGAATCCGACTTGTTTCAGATAGTAGTCATCCTCTTTTTTTGATCCAAAGCTTCTGACGCCCTTCTCCTTCAGCTGTTTTCTAAGTTTTCTGGCGTATTCACCGCTTATCTCTCCCCTCTGCTCTAGGTAACTGATTATCTCTTCCGCCTGCTCCGCTTTGTCGCATCTGCGAAGGAAATCAATCACATCCGGTGTATAGTCAGTAAGCCTCTTTGATGCCGCTTCCTCGCCAGTAGTAGGGTCAGATCGCACAGAATTTATTTTTGTTCCGCACTCTCCACTATCCATTTCTTGAGCCAAGTTTGGGAACATTCTTCGAAACCTTTTCTTTTCAACATCCATCTTCTAGGACTTTCTCCTTTCGCTAATGTTATATCGCTGCTGAGAGGTTGTCTCCCTAACATTTTCCTTTGATAAGACCTCTATTTAAATGGTGATTAGTTGTTTTTCTAACAGACACCCTTCTATGTTGGCACAAACCTTTGAAGCGGATTCTCCTTGAGGATTTTTGTAAGCTGCTCAAGATTCAAACCTGTCTTAACATCTCTGTATGTCTCGCATCTTTCTGGTTGCCCAAGACAATCTGGGCTTCGAACCACAACTTCCACCATGTCTCCAGAAGGAAGAAGAAGGTGAATGTGAAACGAAGCCTCTTTTCTTCCCTCTTTAGTTACTGAACGCCACTCCGAGCTCTCAGCCACAAAGTTGTGCTCCTGAAGTTGCTTTAAAACCTGAACGGCGTCTTGGGAAAATGTGAGTATGTCTATGTCGCTGTCTTGGCGGGCTGTTCCCCTCCAAACGCTTCCCACAAGACGCGGATTAAACTCTGTGAGAGCCTCCATTACTTCTTTGGCTTCTCTTCGCATTCGCAGAAGCAGTTTCTTTCTTGAGGCGCCTTCTCTCTCTTCGGCGATTCTGTCAAGTTCCTCTGCAACCTCCAAGTTACTGGGAAGAACTCGAGCACCCAACGTTTCTGCGGCTCTTTTTTTGGCTTGCTTATACTCCTTTTCTTGCGATGTGTAGAGTAGGAGGGCGGCTTCTCGGGCGACCCTGCTTCTCAAAAGTTTTGTGCGGTTGCGCTTCAAGACTTTTCCTCAACATCTAATAATTGTGGAAGAAACTTTTGGCTGTTGCTGTTTGTTTTATCCCGTGTAGTTCCAATAATACATTTTTTGGTACATGTCTGCTATTGGAAAGTCTGGATCGTCATAAACAATGTCTAGGGCTAACCCGTATTGGCCAAGCAGGTCTTTGGATAACTCCCAGATTTGCTGTGATTTTTCGTCTGGTCCCCAGTATCCCCATATTTTATCGTCTGGGTTACGCATAGCCCACGCGTAATTCTCAGGAAGAACTAGGGCAGCTTGGGCTTCCGTTTTTCCATACTCTTCTGGATGATGTTGCATGTAATTCCAGAATCGCTGCATTGCCTCAAAGTGCTCATCTTCTAGTATGCCGTAGGGGTTGCCTGAAGGGGCTTTGGGGTAGTTAAAGATAATTATGTAGTCTGCTCCTGTCTCGTATGAAACGAGCATGTCATAGAGCATTTCTGGTCCAGTCTTATAGATTCCTTTCGTTTCGTTTTCTGGGTCTCGGTCCTTCCATACGATGATACTACCCCAATCTTTCTGTTGGACGGTCGCTGCGCCTCTGCAGAGGGCAATGTGTTTTTGTGTATCGTGATTCCATCCAAGTTCAACGAAGATTGTGTCATAGCCTGCGAGATAATCAAACCAATATAAAGCATAATCAGATGTGAAAGAAGTAATAGAACGGTTAATTAGCTCGTCAAGTCGCATATGGCCTATGACATAGTTAACATAGCCGTTTTTTGCTTTTTCATAATCTCGGGTCACAGTCTGGTTGAGGCCTTCTTGGATATACTTTTCTATTGTTTGATAAAATTCTGGGTCAACTTCCTTAATATGGTGAAAAGCATATGTCCAGTTGCCGTCGATTTGGACTCCACCGGGCTCATCGAAAAGGTAAACCCCTAAGAAGCTGTCGCCCCATCGTTCTTTAGCAAAGTTGAGCCATGGAATCTGCCATGGACAATCAGTGTCAAACCAGCCAAAAAAGACAATAAAATCTAATCCAGCGTCAACAGCGTAATCACAGATTATGTTTGTGGCTGTTTCATTCTTGCTTATTGGTCCCGATTGCAGTACAAACAGATTGGTGTAGTCTTTGATTCTGTCAATCAGCAGTTTTGCCTCGGCAGCTGTGTCACCGCAGAAAGAAACTCCGAAATAAGGTTCCACTGGATATGTCTCCCCGTTTTCTGGATTATTCGGCAAATAAGCTACTATAGTCAACACTAAAGAAACGACTATTAAACAGAGGAAAATCCATCTCAGCCTAGAAATTAACCCTTTTGTTAAACTCAATCTAATCGGCCTAATCTATTAACCACTAAATGGTTTACGCCATTAATTATCGTTTCTTCTGCTATATGTGTGTATATGCACGTATATGATAGGAAATGATAACATATGTTTGGGTGTGAGATTAAAAATTTGACTTTTTTATTGCATCCGCCGTTGAAAGATTATTCAGCACCCACTCGGGGTCTACATGTCTTGTCTTGTGTGGTCGTCTATGATGTTTAGAATCGTTCTGGGCGTCTACTTTATCCGGCAAAGAAAAGCCTTGTCTGTCCCATTGTTTTGATGTCAAGAGCTCTGACCTTCACCATCACGGGAAAGTCTTTCACGGCTTTTCCGATGAGGAGGCAATGGTGAGGCGGAAGTTCTTGAGCTATTGATTTCACGGTTTCAGAATCCACTCTGGCAGCCTTTGACACCGTTTCGAGGTCACGTTCATTGGTGAAGTTGAAGAGGAAGATGCTGTCGGCTTGGCGGTAGATGTTTTCTTTTATTGTGTCCGGTTGATTAGTCACAAAATTGGCGAATAAGCCGAAGTGCCTCATCCGAGTAACGATGTCTTCCCAGTATGTTTCCCTGAGGTAGAGATGAGCTTCCTCGGCAAACAGAAAAACAGATTTAATCTTCCACTGATTCAGAAGATTCACAAGATTCCCAAGCGTATACTCCAAAACAATCTGGCGATCAACCGACGAAACATCCTTCAAATTAATAACCAAAGCTCCCCCATCTTTCTTAGTTTTTTCGAAAAGCTTTCCGAAATCTGTTGCTAACTCTTCGTCATCCGTGAAAAATCCTGAGTTTACAAGGCTGTGATAACGAGAGAAAAGGGCATCCCGCACATGCATGTTACAGCTGCATCTTCTGATAGCCTCTCCAAGGTCCTGAAGCGTAAACCTTCCCTGCTGACTCAACGATTTCCATATGTGCTTAAACTCTCGGGTCGACGTTCCCGGCAGACCAAGAGCATGAATCATAATCTTCAAAATGACGCTTAACCCCATCTGAGACAAAGAAACCCTGAAGTTGGCTCCGGGAATAAGCACATGCATCCTACCACTATACTCGTTGCTCCCTCCCTTAGCAGAAAAGCCTAAGCCAGCATATTCGCCGTTAAGGTCAAGAACCACAACCGTAGCCCCGTAATCAACAAGACCCAAAACAAGCAGTTTCGAAAGATGCGACTTTCCAGTTCCCTTCTTCCCAGTTATAATGTTCAGTCTCCCGTCAAGATCATGAGCCGTGATGTTTAAGGGAGAACCATCCTTGGTTTCACCCACATTAATTGGAAGACCGTTATTGCCGCCCACATGCCCCAGCAGAGAATTGAAGGAAATTTTTGTGATTCCCGACTTGGAGCGGCAAGGAAGCCATGACGAATTCACATGCAGCTTATCGTTTACTATTGTTCCCCGAATCTTGCATATGAGCATGCGGGCGTCCTGAATGTGATTTATGTGGGATGAGACTCCCAGAGGATCAAAGTTTTCGCCATAAACCTGCTCTTCGGCTGTGGAATCGCGAAGAAGCTCTTCAAGAAGCCCGGGAACACTGGCGAACTGGACATCAATTACCTGTGTAATCAATTTCCTGTTAACGTTTGTATCCTCTACAAGAAGATAGTCGCCTTTTTCCACATCGTCTTTTGGAGAGCTGAGAATATGAAGGCTGTTTCCCTCCTTTTTGTAGAGCCGCATCTTTTATCCATCCGCGCCTTTTCCGAATGGACCAAAAAGCAGCCGACGCACATTCGGTCTTGTAACTATCTTGAGCCCATACTGGTGGGCTATGAAACGTTGGATGCCGATTACCTCAGTGGCGGTGAAGGTTGAGAATATGTGAGCCAAACGTAAAGTCTCAGGGTAGCTTTGAACAAGCAGGTCACTTCCGAGAAGGCTCTGCACGGCCTCTATCCCCCGTTCTTGTGGAACCTTTCGGTCAATGTCTAACCTGAAAGAGCACACTCCAGGAGTTAGTTTTGCGACATAGACATCTCCAAGAAGGAGAATGGGACCTGAACATAAGGGAAAATCGTTTATTTGAAGGAGACAAGGGGGCGTAGCTTCTTTTGCATAATCAGTTAACTTATGACCTGAAAACCTCAGGGTGGTGTTCTTGGAGAAAGCCAAAACGATGCTGAGGCGATTTCTGGCGATCTCTAAGAGCCGAGACATCTCATCTACTGGGCTGTCAGCCATTCCAGCTGTCATTGAGCCGTCCCATAGAATAATGGTGTCGTACGACGAGCAGGAGATGCCCAGCTGGAGCCAGCGTTCAAGCAGGTTGCCGATTCTGGCTTGTATGTTGGTGATGCTGGGGGCTTCTGAGATTTCGAAGCGGTGGTTTCTGAAGAGTTTGTAGATTTCTTTTTTGTTTTGTTCTGTTATGTGGAATGGGAAGGGTCCTATGCGTTGGTATTTGTATCTGGTTTTTTCTTTCCACACTATTGCTCCCCTTATTGCGCAGAGTACGCCTGTTTCGGTTTCTCCTATTCTTATGCTTGAAACGTCTACGGCAACAACCGTTTTCTCGTCTAAGCTGTGTTCCAGGGGGATTGTCTTTATTGTTGAGGGGTGTTGAATTCCCAGAGTTGTTGTTGTGTTTTCAATATGTTCTGTTGGGGGTTGATTAAGGGGGGTTTCGGTGGGTTGTAGGTAGTTGCTTTTTATGTTTTTCATGGAGTTGAGGCTTAGTTCCATGAATGTTGGTGGAAGTTGTAGGTTCTCTATTTGGGGTGGAAAGTTATATGTTGGTGTTGTTGCATAATGTAATTGTTCAATCAACAGGATTCACCAATATGGAAGTGATTTGGGAGCAGCAATATTTAAATGTTGCGCATGTGCATCATGAACAATACAATAAACAATAAGGGAGAACGATGACAGAAGACACAAAACCCCCAATTCGCCTAAAAATGAAAGTAGGAAACCTAGAATTCGAGATAGAATGCCAAGAAGACCAGCTGGAAGAAGCCGTAAAACGAATTCTGTCCACAGTGACAGAGTACTCAAAGGAACCCGCAATCATACCGGAGCGCGTCCTCCCCGCGCCAAGGGCAGAGACATGCAAAAGCCTCATACAGAAGCTGTGGTCAGAAGGGTGGTTTGCGTCTCCACGTGGATTGGGGGATGTCCACGGCGAAATGGCGCGCGGAGGTTTCCATTACGACCGCACAGCAGTTGCCCACGCGTTGGTGGATTTGGTGAAAGAGGGGTTGTTGACCAGAGAAGGGCAGCCTCGGCGTTACCGTTATTTCCAAAAGAGACCGCCTAGAGGTTGAGAGTTTTTTCATTTTGTTGAGTGGATCAAAGGAGTTCTTTTAGTTCTCTCCACTTTTCTACAAACTCCAGTCCTCTCTTAGTTGTTACATAGGTTTTTGATTTGTTATGGTTTTCCAGAAGTTTCCGCGATTGCAGTTCAGAGAGATAATTTTGAAGCATCTTCCATGACAGGTTTGTTCCGTACATGACGTGTGTTTTGGTTTTCGGTTTTGAACATAAACCAAGAATGTCCGCTATGATTTCTACTCGATCTCTCTTGCCACCCATCGCCATCACACTATCATTCTTTCTTTTGTCATGAAGTGTTTTTAATGTATCTGTTTTGTATCTCTGTTGGACATCATTTTTTGCTAAGCAGCCCTGTTTATGTCTTTTGTATACGTTACAGTGACGGCATACAATGGTTTATTAAAATTAGACGGCGTGCCCTAAAGTGAATCTTGTGGTTGTGGCGCCGAGGGAGGGATTTGAACCCTCGCGACCCAATGGATCACAGGCTTGCCGTAGTCGGAGATTCCAGGCATGAACTTCCAATGTGGAATCTGCTCCCTACCAGATTTCCCGCAACATGGTTGCTCTAGGAGACCTCGGCACAACAGTAGAATAGCGGCAGACCTGTTTTTTAGGCTTTTCTAAACGCGATTACTATTGGTTGCTGCGCCACATCTTAGGATACATGCCGCGTGGCATCAGAACCCGTTGAGTTTTGGCTACGAAGCCGTGGGCCATCTTCACCATCTTCTCGGAGGAAACAGCGGCTTTTGCTATGGTTATGGCTTCTCCTTTCTGGGTGAAAACCGCAACTGTGTCGCCGATTTTGATTCCAGAATCTAATGACAGCACTCCTGGCGCGGTGAGGTGGGCTCCGTGGCAAAGGGCGTCCACTGCAGAATCTCGTACATTGATTTTTGGCATCAGCTGCAGGGCTTTTTCCATTGGGTAAACGAATTTTCTGAGTAGGGTTTCGTCTTTGGTTTCTTGCCATTGGTTGAAGAGGTATGATATGTCGTGTAGGGTGACTAGGCTTTCGTCTTCGGTGAATGGTCCAACTCTTGTTCTGCGTAGCTCCTGCATGTGGGCGCCGCATCCCAGTGCCTCGCCGATGTCGTGGCAGAGTTTCCGTATGTAGGTTCCCGCTTCGCAGCCGACCTTGAAGAGAACGTTCCGTTCGTCCATCTCCATGAAGTTGTTGTAGTAGATTGTTCTTGTCCGAAGTCTCCGCTTAACTGATGAGCGTACGGGAGGTCGCTGATAGAGTGGTCCCTGAAATTCGTCTAAGATTTTTTCAACTTTGTTTTGTGGAATTTGGGAATGGAGCCTCATTACGCAGACGTATTCTTTGCCTGCCAATAGGAGAGCCTGAATTACTTTGGTGGCATCCTCTATGGCGTGAGGTAGAACTCCGGTGACTTTGGGATTTCCCCGGCTGTTTTAAGCCTCAAGGGTCCCGCCGTGACCGGCGCTTTCAAGGCTGAGGATTCGCTTGAGCCATGCTGTAACCTCGTGGCTTGAGGGTCCAGCAGGTTTGTCCAGGTTTATTATTCCGAACCGCATGTGCTCTTTGATGGGTCGTTCTTCTGGTCTGTGACCGTAGCGTGGGTCGGTTTCTTCCTCAGCTTTGATTACCAAGCTTCGTTTGATTTGCCATGGTTCTTTGGTTCTTTGCATAATTTTTCTCCAGAAAGAAAAAAGGGGTTAGAATAGGTTAAAAGAGTTAGGATAGGGTGGGCTTCACTGTCTTAGCCATTTCATCCAGTTTGCCTGCTTCCTTAAGTGCTTCAGTGGCTTCTTCGTCGGTTGCGCCTCGGTTTACGTCGATTTTTTCTTGAGTTGGTTCTAGGTGATTAATGTTGGCGCGTCTCCGTTTTATGCCAGACACAGTTTTGGGTCCGGTGATGAGAACGAAGTTTTTGTCTACGATGTCTACGATGATGCATTTTTTTCCTGCTTCTCGTCCTACGGTTTTGACGCAGATTCTTCCTACTTCCATTGCAGCCAACTTTAACCCTCCTTCCTTTGACTGGGAGTACCCATCTTTATACTTTACTCATAGCTGAAAGGGAATCGACATACTGAATCCGGCTTATGAACCCAAAGTTTTGAAAAGTTGGAGTATATATGTGGAATTCAGAAATGTTTTATTTGTCAGAATCGGAATCTGAACCGAGCGCACGCATCCACCATAATGGTTGAACACCCGTGTCTCCACGACCCATTTTGCCTTCTGCGTGCGCTCTCCACCCCTTCCGTAAAATTCTAACTGCTATCCTCATGGTAACTGTAGGCTTTTGTTGCTTGGTTTTTCAGAAAAAAGACTGTTTTCAGTTGACGCTGTTAGAATGTACTAATGAATGTGTGAACCTTAGACAGAAATTTTTTGGTGTGCTGCTGAATTTCAGAAAAAATATTGTTTTCAACAATGTACCTTTATTAGGAGCCTAATAGGGTCGGCTGGTTTGTTTTTGTGTTAGCAAAAATTTGTGAAAAAGCTAGTTTTCAACAATGAAGTATTATTAGGTTCCTAATATGCGGTTTGTGTTGTCTTGTTTTTGCAGGCTGCTGCTGGAATATTAGTGAAACAAAAAAAGAAAAAGGATTTGCTCGCTCTCACGAGCCTCCATAGCACTGTTATTGAATCCTTAGTTTAGTCTCTAGGAATAAGCGCAAACGCTCTGACAACCCAGCTCTCATTCCGTACACCAACTCTGCCAACGTCGCCACCAGATATTGTCCCACCATCAAGCATTTCTGCAATTTGAGCTACTATGATCGCATCACTATCACTCAGGCTCGCCTCACCCGGCACGTTACCTAGTACTGTCCAGTCACCACCAGTTTCGCCTTCGAATTCTAGAATATCTTGGTTATCCATGGCATAAATGAAAGCCAAAGCAAGTCGCCTTGGACCACCAGTTACCACTGTCGGTGCATCAATTGTGGTATCAGAATCGGAGTTGACACTTGCGCCTTCAGTGAATGGAGATGCGGCAACGTAGCGAAAAGCGTACATTATTGATAGCACACTTTCATAACTTCCAGTAACACCAAGTGAGAGAGGTCCTGTTTCGGTTCCACTACTGATCTTATAATAAATCCATTGCCTTCCATTTCCTGAACCACTTCCTGTAGTGTCCGGTCCATACAGTAGAGTGAAGCCGTCTCCTGGATGGGGTGTGCTTGATGTGTCTCTTATGGCAATCTGCAGCAGAATCAAATCGCCATCTTCCAAATCTGGAGGATATGTCGGTGGAATGTTGATGGTTGGGCTGCCTACTGTAATATCCTTTCCACCAGTTCCAGCAGAAACAAACATCACAGGTGCGTCAACCTCGAAAGTGTTGCTTGTTCCCACCCATGTGGGGTCTGACTGGGCAACCGTAGTAATATATCCATTTTCAGCTGAACCTGTAACTGTCACATCACCTGTCCATTCGCCATTCATGAAGCCCATTGTTGCAGTTGGACTTATGGTGCCATCTGAGTAACTTAGAGTGTTGGCGCCAATGTAATCAATGGTCTCACCGTACTGATCTAAAGCCGTAATTGTTATGCTGAAAGATACACCAGAAATCTGTGGACTAGTAATAGTACTGAAGGCAAAGCGGTCAAATTCGGGTGTCGCGCGTGCGCTTCCAGCGGGATATTCATGCGCCTCTGCGGAGGTGCCAAGCAGCGTTGTTACTTTTGCGGTTACCTTCTCTCCTGGAAGAGCGGCTCCCTCTACGTAAGCTAGGGTTGCAGTGTCTCCTTTATTTAGTGTTGCAAGACCATCTGACACTGTCACGCCAGTGATGGTGCAGTTTACGATTTCTCCATTAATGTAGAGGCAGCTGGATACGTCAAGTTGCACCACCCCCTCACCAATGTTTTGCACAAACACCACCAAATCAGTGTCTGTAGGATCGTTGGCTATGCTCTGTATCATGATTGCTTGTCCTGACCTTTCGGTTGACAAGCCAATGTAGCCCATAACCCACGCGTAAACCACCAGAGAACCGGCAATGGCAACGGCAATCATCATCAGGACAGCCAAAACCGGAGAAATAGCCTTAACGTTCCGCCTAATGTGTCTCTTAATATGCTTCATTTGCATCCCTTTCTTAATTTCAGCTATGATTAAGGAAGAGTCTTGTTATTGTATAAAAGGCTATGGTTATTGTGGTAAAAAAATTGTGAGAAGAAAAAATGTTAGGGTTAATTAACAACAAAAGTGTTGCTTGTTCCCGTTTTGGAGAGCTGAAGTTGAGCAGCGGTATTTAATGTTACACCTGGACTTGCAGCTGTAACACTTACCTGACCACTCCAGACGCCATTAGCGAAAGCCCCAGTTGCAGTCAGACTTATGGTTCCACCTGACGCACTCAGTGTGTTAGTGCCATCATAGTCCGTAAACGTATCACCATACTGGTCTATAGCAGTGATAGTTATGGGGAAAGGAACAATTGCGATCTGCGGAGTTGGAATAGTGTTAAATTCAAAGTGGTCCAGAGCAGGCGCCGTCTTCGCGCTTCCCGCCGGATACTCAACCTTTTCTGCGGAGGTGCCAAGCAGCGTTGTTACTTTTGCGGTTACCTTCTGTCCTGGAATAGCGGCTCCATCTATGTAAGTTAGGGTTGCAGTGTCTCCCTGATCTAGTGTTGCAAGACCATCTGACACAGTCACACCAGTGATAGTACAGTCCACAAGAATACTATTTATGTAAAGGGAACCTGACTCTTCAATTTGCACTATGCCTTCACCGACATTCTGTACATAGACAAGTAAGTCATCCCCATCGTTGGCCATGTTCTGTATCATGATTGCTTGTCCTGACCTTTCGGTTGACAAGCCAATGTATCCCATAACCCACGCGTAAACCACCAGAGAACCGGCAATAGCGACGGCAATCATCATCAAGACAGCCAAAACCGGAGAAATAGCCTTAACGTTCCGCCTAATATGTCTCTTAATATGCCTCAATTTTATCCTACCTTCGAATATAGATATGGATAAGGAACAACCTTATTCTCGTATAAAAAGGTATGGCAAAAAGGGAATCTATAAACGAATGGCAAAAAAGTTTTGAAAAAGTGGTCGCTGATTATGAAAAGGAAACAACAGCCATAGAATTTATACAAATTACACAAATTATAGCGTTAAACTGCACGCAGCAGTATTAGCCCTTTTCGTGATCATTCTAAACACCACCGTCACTCCAGGTGGATGTGGATATTCAACAACAATAGAGTCTGAATCAATCGTAACATCAACATCATTACCAATAGTCATATTAAGTAATGTAATATTCAATTGCCGCCCAGCCCCAACATGAACTACATCCAACCCAAAATCAGCATACAAATGCGTTTCATTCGTAATTATCCACAACCGAGACAAAGACACATCTAAACCACCAACATTATCAACCGTCAACCAAATAGTATCATCATCAGAAAAAACGTCCATCCTAATCCCCGAATTCATCCTGTCAGCAACAATCTGATCCATCTGACTGGTAATCTGATTATGCCACAGAAACACATTCGAAAAGAAAAAGAACAAAATAATCAAAAACAACGCAGTCCCAACAATTTCCGAAGCACCTTTCTGGTCTTTCAAAAATCTCCTCAACACAAACCCACGCATCCCCTAAACCTCCGGTGTAAAGTAATCCCTCTCCACAATTGTGCCTCGTTGAGTAACAAACCTGAAAACATGGATTGGTTTTGCGTCATCATCGTCCCAATCCAACCATAAGGACAGATTATACTTTGCATGCGAAAAAGTCAAAATGTCCACAGCTCCATCCCCATCAAAATCTCCAAGCTCTCCAGCACTGGCTGGGTAAAAAGTGAAATTGACCGGTAAGCCATTCACAAAAACCGAGTCCAACTCAACTTCAATTTCCCCGTAATTGTACAACCAAACATCAACACTGCTAGTGTCGGAAGTGTTGAAAAACACATCTTCGATCTCCAGCAACTCCATAACAGAACTTCCCCTACCACTCTGATAGTCACTAACATACCCAACAAAAAACGAAAAAACAGCACTCATCCCAATAACCACTATCAGCACCAAAATGACTGTGCTAAAAACCGGAGAAATCGCCCTCTTGCTCCCTCTAAACTTCCTCAAATCAAATCACCAAATATGATGCCTAGCTCGCTCCAGTTTGGAGGAATCGTAAAGAAGAATATAACATACCCAAGGACCAACAGAATTATGGCATACTTCAACCCAGCCAAAGTTCTCCTCGTACCTATTTTGCCTGACATCAATCCACCCAAAATCGCAGAAACCATCATGGTCCTGTAGAAGAAATTAGTGAAGTCCTCCGGCGATAATAGGGGCTCTACCTCCAGCGCTCCAGTATACTCCTCCATTGGAATAAAAAATGTTTGCAAAAGTATAATCGAAGTGAACAGGTAAACAAAGAAAGCAGCAAAAATAATGATAATATAAGGCCTCATCTGAGTTGTCGTATTTTCCTCCAACTCCCTCATCTCCTCCATAAAACTAGCCGTAGCAGTGAAAACCTTCCGCACCTCACCACCAGAACGATTCGCCTCCAAAAGCAAAGCACAAAACCTATTCACAACATTTGACCCAATGCTGTCTCTGAACCTCTGAAGCGCCTCCTCAAAACTCAAACCCCACGACATGCTAAGCGTGAGCTTCCTCACCTCTTCCGCCAACGGCGACTTAATCATCTCATCTTCCACCACTCTCTCAAACCCCTTAATGAAAGTCAACCCAGTCTCCTGAATCTCCGAAACACCTCTAACCAGAACAGGCATCTGCTTCTCGATACCATCTAGCCAACGAGAATGGATTATTTCAGCAATTGCCGAAGGAATTGCAACAATCAGAATAGCAGCCAACAAGATTTCGTTGAAATACACATCAAACTCCAACGGCCAAAGAAACAGTAACAAAAGAAAAAAAACAACGGCAACAATTGAGGAAACAGCAGCAACTATGATTTTTCTCTTCTTTGTTATTCTCCCCACACAATCACCTCAAAGGCGTGATACTGTCCACCATAAAAATCAAAAAAGCAACACCAGTCGGCAAAATCACAAAAGTAAGCAAATTCAAAAGATCTTCAGGACTAAGAGCCCCCAGAGTAATTGCCCCCCCAATGTAAGACATGACAGTCAACATTATAATCAACATAAGCGGAGCAGCAACCATAAACGCAACATAGCTTTCCGCAATAACCCCCAAATTATCAAGGAAACGCTTAATCTTCCCCACCTGCTCCTCCTTAAACTTCCTCGCCTGCTCATTCGAATAATCCGCAAGATCACCACCCATATTGGAAGTCGAAACTACGCCATTAAGCATAGTCCCAAACCTTTTAGATGGTGAAACACTGGAAATCCTCTTAAGAGACGAATTAAGGTTAGCACCCATCAACTCAATTTCTCCAATTATCTCTGTCACTTCCTCGCTAACCGAATAATCCTCCCCCACCCTCGCCAAAGAACGAAAAACATTCTCAGGCGTCATACCAGAACTAGCCAGAACAGAAATAAAATGAGCAATATGCGGAAGATTAGAGTCAATCTTGCTCCCCCTCGAATACGCTTCCAACGACGGAACCGAATATCCAACAGCAAACGCGATTAAACCACCTATAAGACCCACAAACAAAGAAAAAATAACTCTGTCAATTACCAAAGAAAAAATGATTCTATCCAATATTGAAATACCCAACAGATAAAGAAAAAGATAACAGAAACCGAAAGTCACCAAAAAAGTAACAAACATAGCAAATGTAAGCAACCCAACATAAACGCGATAACCGCTTTTCATGCTTGCTTTAGCCAAATTAATTTTAAGGTCGCTATCTTTGGACAGAAATCTTTTAGGAACCAGCCTCACAAACTTAAGCGAAACCCACTCTAGCCTACGACCCACCCTCACATGCCTCCTGATAAACAAGTTCGGGTTGCTCATAATATTTCCTCGTAATATCAGAAACCTCTCGGAAATTCCTTATATTACGCTTAGCCATCCACTCAATAACCTTCGCTCTCTTCTTAAGCTCCATTTTCGCATCCTCAAGGCTTATACCGTCTCTTGCAGCAATTCGCTCAACAAGATAGCTTCTTCCCGTGTACTCAAAAGCATTGGTGTTTGCATTCCACCTGAATACGTTGTTTGTGAGAATTTCTTTAGACTGTGGGTCCAATCCAATAATCTCTGCGATCTGAACCGCTTTCCTACTTGACCCTTGTTTGGCTTTAATTCTCCTCTGAACAATTATAATATCTATACCAGAAATCAGAGTCCGCGGAATATTCATGGGTTCAGACTCTAACCGGTAAACCGCAGCCTTAACAGATTCTGCGTGTAAAGTTGACATTCCCAAGTGACCCGTACTGACCGCCTGAAACAGCGTATAGGCTTCTCGACCCCTAACTTCCCCCACGATAATATAATCAGGCCTTTGTCTCAAAGACGATTTAAGCAAATCAAAGAGTGTAATATCCGACTCCTCAGTGCCAAGGCCAAAATGAGTCCTCGTATTTGTTGGAACCCAGTTTTCATGCGGAAGATTAAGCTCTGGTGTATCCTCAATTGAAACAATCTTAAGATCCGGTTTAATAAACATGCTCAAACAGTTAAGTGTGGTAGTTTTTCCAGAGGCAATTCCTCCACAAACAAGAGTCGATATCTTACTCTCTGCAGCATACCACAGGTAAGCAGCCATCTCAGATGACAAAGTGTTCAAGTTCACAAGATCCACAATAGTCAACGGATCGGACCTGAATTTTCTAATAGTAAACGTGGACCCTCTCCGTGTAACCTCTTTTCCATAAGTCAAATGGAGCCGACTGCCCTCAGGAAGTGAAGCATCCAACATAGGTTGCGCAATTGAAATATGCCTGCCACACAAGTAAGCCAACCTTAAAGCAAAAGAATCCAACTCCCTCACATTATCAAAGCGCAAGTTAGTTGGAATAGACTGATAGTCCCTGTGCCACACATAGAGGGGTATCTTAACTCCATCACAAGAAATATCTTCCAACAAATGATCACGCATAAGCGGATCTATCTTTCCAAAACCGTAATTGTCGCGAATAACGTAGTAAAGAAGTTTCTCCTCAGTAAGTTGACTTAACTTGAAATGTCTTCTAAGCAGATGCCTGCATTTTTCCTCCAAATAATTCTTAGCTTCTTCCTTCGAATCCAACTCCTCAATACTCACATCCAAGACTTCAAGCAACAAATCCTTCAAACGATTGAGGAACGACACTTCATCTTCATCAAGTTGTACCTCTTTTACAAGATAAGTCAAGTTACCCCGAATCTTGTGGCGAACAATCATCGCATAGGCAAAGGGTTCATTCAATGGATATTCCTGAATCACCTCTAAATCTTGATCCAGAGGGAGATTCCGCAAACTTTTCTCAATTTGTTCTCTAATTTCAGCAGAAGTGTAAGTCTTTTCTTTTTTCTTTCTGCGCAGTCTAAGTCTGCCTAGCTTGGATTTCTTAGGCGAACTTGATTTAGGCTTTTCATCTTTCTTTCTGCGCAACCTTAAGTTAATTCGTTTAAACTCAGATAAACTTGATTTAGACGGATCAGAAATCTTTGGCAGATAATTTTGAGGAATCTGTCGTTTGGTATTCAAGAGAATCACACTTTATGATGTAAGCAACTTTGTTACTCAACATTTATCTTCCACTTAATAATTCTTATGGGATTATCCATCAGATATAAGCGGCAAAAAGGTCAGTCCATTTTCCTAAAATGAAGGATTACTAAATGGTTAAACCAAAAATCTTGGCAAACAAAAGAGGACTCCATCCACTACCCCTCATAGTTTTGCTCATTATCGCTTTCATCGCCATAGGAGGCATAGCATTGATTTATCTGAATGTAGAACAACGTGCTGGTCACGCAATACAGATACAAAGCGTCAACTTTGAAGAAACAAAAACAACAATCTATGTTCAAAACACAGGAAAGGGAACCGTTACCCTAAGCTCTCTTCACATAGACGACGAAGAATTCGTTTTATCCAAAGAAAACTGCACTGTATCTTCTGAAGATACAACAATTGTTGAAGAAACAAAAACCGCAAAAATCACAGTTTTTGAGCAATATCAAAAACGAATCAACATAAAAATTGTTTGTGAAGATGGAACTTCCATTGAAGCAGACTTTGAACCCCCAAAGTCATAATAAATATATAAATGGCTATAACCTTCCCTTTACAGCATAATACAAAAATTAACGGTGAAACTCGTGGAACTTAAAAAAACGGGAATTCTTGGGCTGGATGAATTCTTAAGAGGAGGTTTACCTCCCAGCATCGTTCTCCTCGTAGGGTCTCCAGAAAAAGGGCACGAAATGTTTGCCAGACAGGTAGCTCTCTTCAGAAGCAAAAGAAGTGGCGTCACATATTTCACAGTCACCAAAAACCAAGATGCCATAAAGGCTAGCATGGCAGCATACGGCATGGACACTGCCTCACTGGAAAAAGAGGGAAAATGGAAAATCGTTAGTCTACCAAAAACTTTGGAACCAATAAAAACTGCCATAATTGCTGAAATGAAAAAAAACCGATGTGTTGTATTGGACTCCCTTTCTGAACTTCTTCTGTATCACGACATAAAAAAGGTAACTGACTTGGTAAATTCTATGATTGACCAGAATCGTGAAACCCAAGAACTGCATTTTATTCTTTTGACCAAGGGGATGCAGGACTCGAAGACAGAGGTTGCGTTGCAGCATTTTGCGGATTGCGTAATAAACTTTGAGGCTTCATGGAAGTCCGAAGGCTTAGCGAGAAACTTGATGATACAGAAAGTGTTGGGTTCAACTGTTCCTACTCAAAGCATTCCGTACTCGCTAGACAAAAACGGGTTAAAAATAGAAACTTCTACACGAATCACCTGATCAACAAAACGGTTTATCTGGTTTTCTCAAAATCTTCAGAAAAATGCTGTTTTCAACAATGCACTGTTATTAGTCTCCTAATATGAATGGCGAGAAGAGCAGCTGACAGTTTTTCTCTTTCTGGCTTCTCAACGTTTTTAAGCTGAAATAATGTGTTAATAGTTCTGTCCCAAACAGAAGAGAAGTGTAGACCAGAAGGTTGGGGTCGTGGTCTAGCATGGACTAAGATTCGCGCCTGGGGCGTGCGAGGTCCGGGGTTCAAATCCCCGCGATCCCACCAAATCGCCTATTTTATGAAATAAATCCCAAATTGACCAGATTTAACTAAATGGCGTCTTAAATGAGTTTTATTTGTTTCAGTTTTCAATCAAAAAATCTGCCCCTGGAGCTAGTCCCAATTTTCACCACAAAGAATAAATAACAGTTACAATTATCATAATTGTGATAATTATACATGTTATTAGTGATTCATGATGAAACCTGATGAACCTTATTGGAACCTTTACGCTTTAATATCTGGAATATATCAGAAAAGCCGAAGACTATCTGAAGAAACACTGAAACTTCTCAGAATTACATTCCCTCAGTTTGGGGCACTATTACGGCTCTCATTCCGAGATAACGTTACTCAAAAGGAACTCTCAGACATAATGGACATAGATACTACAACAATTATGGTTATTTGTGATTCTCTGGAAAAGAAAGGATTTCTTAAGCGAATGAAGGATCCTTCAGATAGAAGAGTCAACAGACTGACCCTTACTGAAGAGGGAAAAAGTGTTATTTCCAAAGCTTATCCTTTAATGTTGAAAAGATACGAGTTTTTTGTTAACTCAATCTCAAAAAAAGAGCTTGAGGAAATTACACCAATTCTTGAGAAACTCTACACATCTATCAAGAGTCAGTATAAAGAGGAGTTAGGTAGATGAAAATTGATTTTAACCAAAAACAGAAAATAGCAATTCTGCTTTCTCCAATTCTTTTTGTAGTTATGTTTGTCGTGTATCAAGGATTTGCAGCGCTATTAGGTAGTGATTTGGGATGGTATGCAGGATTCGCGATATATTGGCCTCTTTTCTGTGTGGCAATTCCATTATTTCTTGTTGGTTCAGGTGAAATTGTCAGAAGGTATAGTATTCTCAAAATCAACACAAAGTATCTTTTAGTCTATCTCTTTCCAGTTTTTATGACCTTGATAGGGGGATTATTCATGAATACTGCTGAACGTGACCTTGTTGGACTGCTTATTTGGCTGGGGATGTCATTTGGAAATGGTGTCTTTGAGGAAATTCTTTGGCGCGGAGTTTACCCCACATTATTTCCAGATAGCAAATTGTTTGGTTTTGCTTGGCCTGCCATATGGTTTTCTATATGGCATTTTGCACCAGGTTCGCTTTCCCAAAATTTCCAACCCATAGTTCTAGTTTCGGGGGCATTGATGCTTGGTGTATTCTTCGGATGGGGAGCATTCAAAACTAAATCTCTGTTCTGGGCATCAATCGGACATACTTTTTCTGGGTTGATACAAGTGATCTGGAATCTGATCTGATTGGATGTTTATTTAAAATAGAGGAGGTGGCCAAAAAATGGCATTGAATGGGGTAATCGCTGCATTAAAACAAAGAAAAAAGAAAAGGGAAAGAGAGAAAAAAGAAGCTAAACTTAATTGTTGAAAAAAAGAAGGGAGTTTGCGGGAAAATAAACGGGTGATGTCTCCATTTTTTAGGGAAGAATTTATATCGATAAGTTGTTAAAAAATCGATTGTTGCAAAATGCCTTTTTGGTTTTTCATTTGCGTATTAGGCACTATTACGGTAATACCAGCTCATTTCTTGTCAGTTGAACACATAAAACTTCAAAGTAGATATGGAAAGAAGAAAGGGACTGAAATTGGTAAGATTCTCGGTCTCATCTCAGGATGGGGTTTCTTTCTTTTTTGGATGGGAATCTGGATTTCACCTCAGCCAAGATTTGTTCTTCCTTTTTTTCAGAATCTAACAACCTTGATTCCAATTGTCGGTTTCTCAATCCCTTTGCTTAATCTAATAATTTCTACACTTTTTGTTACGTTAGGTGCTTGGTTCGGAATCAAGGGTGTCAAACAGACCACACTTAAGGTAGCAGAAACTCATAGGACAGAAAGAATCGTTACTACAGGAGTTTATTCCATCGTTAGACATCCACAGTATTTTGGCGGATTGCTGGCACATCTAGGAGTTACCTTTCTTTTATCTGCATGGTATTCTTTGCTTGTTACTCCCTTGATGGTTGTTCTTGTCTATCTTGTTTCAAAGAAGGAGGAGGAAGAGCTGATTAGGGAATTTGGCAAAGAATACAAAGACTACGCGAAAAAAGTGCCGATGTTTATACCTAGAACCCGCCATTGATGGCTATCCTAACAAAATTTTACTAGGTGAAAAGAAGTATAAATGAACAATCAAATCATGAAGCTAGTTGTAAGCAAAGTTTAAAAAAAAGGAGGAGTTTGCGGTAAAATAAACGGTGATATTTCCACCTCTCCTCGGTGCAAACCCCCGCGACCACGCCACGTGGAACCGGCGACAGTTACTAGGTTTTCTGAATATTTTTCTACATCACTGTAATTTCCTGTCACGTATTGGAATCGTGTCTTAATTGGTTCATGCTTTTTTGTGTTGGTGGCGACTTTGTTGTGCACAGATTTAGAAGCAAAAATACTCTATGCTTGTTGTGTATGTTTTTCCCATAAAAAGGGGGGAGGTTTAACCCGAGATACTTCTAGGCATCATCGGGTTTAAACTATTTCTCGTTTCTTGGAGCGTTTCCGCAGATAATGTGAGCCGACCACTAGCGTGACTGATGACAGGAAGACCATGACTGCAAGGTTTAAGCCCTCTGGTATTGGGTCCATTGAGTATCCATCGACTAATCCCCACTCATCTGGAACATCTCTGTCACTGCCTGGTGCCCACGCTGCCAGAGTGGTGGTGTTTGCGTCGTAACATGCAACTCTCATTCCAGTTGGTGGTGCGTTAACTGCAACTCTTATTGTCTTTATGATAACGATTTCTAGAATCCAGTGGGGAGTGGTATTCCTCGGAGATCCATCCAACATGTTAGCCCACGTTATTTCGCCGTCATCTGGGGTGATTGCATCCCAGCTTGCTCCATTTCCTTGATAGAATAATAGATTCGCGTGGCCTACAATGTCTATCCTGAAATCGTCGGACTGAGGAGCACTGCCCCCAGTGTTGCTGTCATCAATGCAAATTTGCCAGTAGTCTTCATCGTCAGTGGTGTTGTCAGTGAAAAATTCGATACACCACTGCATGCCATATGTGTTGAAGTCAATATTATATACGCACAGAGCGTCGTCACCCATATCCAGCTCTGGCCCGTCGTACCATTCAAGTGGTTCGCTCCAATGTCCATCAACAGTGGTTTCGCCTATAGCACCATACTCCATGATTGAGTAGTCTGGGTTGCCTGCCCTGACGGTTCCAACGGTTATCATCAGTAGTAGACTGCACAGCATCAATATTGAAAACTTTCTTTTCATTTAGCTAAAGCCCCTCCTATATTGCTAGCTATATATTCATCCAGTTCGGCTTAAGAGCTTTTTTGTGCTTACGCAAGCGCTTAGAACATGTATATATCGGGTTTCGACAAGAAGAAAGAAAAGGGGAAGATGTCTTCCAGCAAAAAAGTTTACTTCACTAGAGTCATGGGTTGTCCGCAGCAAACCAGAGTTCCGGCGCCAGACTCCATGACTTTCACTTTGTTTCCGCATATCTCACAAACGTATACTTGTCCTTCCTCAGTCACAGTTGCACCCCCATTACAGTTTGTTTAGTAGTTTTCGCACCAAACCTCAAAGTAACTTCTTGCATGGTCACACACTGGACATCTCTCTGGAGCTTCGCTGCCCTCATATACGTGACCGCAGTTTCTGCACTTCCACTTGATGACTTTGTCTTTTTTGAACACTTTTCCCTGTTTAACGTTTGCCAGCAGTTTCCGGTATCTTCGCTCATGCTTCTCCTCTACAGTTGCAACCATACGAAACGTGTTAGCTATCTCTGGGAAACCCTCTTTCTCCGCTACCTCAGCAAAATCTGGGTATAATGTTCCCCACTCCATTTTCTCTCCATCCGCTGCTGCTTTTAGGTTCTCTGCCGTTGTTCCGATTACTCCCGCAGGGTAAGAAGCCGTGATTTCTACATCTCCGCCTTTGAGATATTTGAAGAAAAGTTCAGCGTGCTCCTTTTCATTGCCTGCTGTTTCAGTAAATATTTCTGAGATCTGTTCGTATCCTTCCTTCTTTGCTACGCTAGCGAAAAAGGTGTATCTGGTTCTTGCCTGTGACTCACCGGCAAAAGACTTGAGCAGATTCTTCTCAGTTTTGCTTCCCTTCAATTCCATATACAAAACCTCTTTTGATTGAAAATTCATCCTTCAGCAACCTTCTTAAAGTTATCTAAAAACCTAAGTTCGGGTTATGTACGATGTTTCGTATCCCAGAGTTTATATGGGAAAAAAGTTTTAACAAGGGTAAATTGCTACAAAAGGTTTCCAAACGGAGAAAAACTGAAATGTGTAGAACTAAGATTGTGTGCCTAACATTACTTTCTGTATTGTTGGTTACTGTTTGCTGCCAAATTGGTTACTCAGCCGATACGGTTTTGACTTTGGATGATTTGCCGGCTTCAGGCGAATCTCTGGTCGTAACCTCTGACAGCATATTAACTGTTGATGAGGGAGAAACAGCTGTTATCGAAGGCGCACTGCAGATTAATGGAACAGAAGGCGCCATAACTGAACTTAAAATAGTGAACAACGGCGAATTGACTATAGAGAGCACTACAATCAGCTGTAACCACGCGAATCTTACAGTACATAACGCTGGATTCCTGATCTTAGAAACTGTTCACTTAACTGTGATAGGCAACTCCACATTCGCGGCTAACAATGAGGGCGACTGCCTTATGATCGACACTTCAGTCGACGTCTTCGAAGGCTACTTCTACTTCACCAGCAGTGGCGCATTGACTGTCCAGAATGGATATTTCAAGGACCAGTTTGACGGCACCTTCATCACAAACAATGGCGAGGCTGGACTATTTGAGACAACCTTCGTTGTTAACGGCGCAGAAGGAAAACTCGAACTCTTCAACAGCGGCGACCTGCTGCTCCGTCACGGCGTATTTGACGTTAACTATGGCGGAACAGTGAACATGAACAGTTTGACTGGAAACCTGACGATGACTGAATGTAGCATGGATGTTTCTGGGGGGTCTCATGGAAAACGGAGCGCCGTAAACATTCTGGGCAATAACGCCACGTGGGAATCATGTGAATTCGTTAACAATGACGGATTCATTAACTACCTAAACACTGGAGAAGTCAGCCTAACCAACTGCACACTCGACGTTTCGGGAGTTAATTCGTCAACAATCTTGTCAAGTAGCGGTCCAATGGTTTTCGAAAACTTTCAACTATCCGGTTCGGGGTCAACCAGCATAACAAACTGGGATTCCATGACAATGATTAACAGTGGTTACAATTGCAGCCATTCCCTGACCTTCACGAACAATAGGGAGCTAAATGCAGAAAATTGGCTTGTGAAAACCACATCTAACACCGCCAGAATTGTAGTTTACAATGGTAATAATGGCATCATCACCTTTAATGTTCCCTTCATCGAGGATGTTAGCAGTTCAGTTCTAGCTTCTATCGGTCCAGAAGGTCAAGAATTTGTGGAATCCTCGGGCGGAACAATCACAGTAACAAACAAGGGTTTGATGAATGAACAAAGCAGCACAAACGGCGGTTCAGATTCAACCTTAATCTACGTTTTAACAATAGTAGCAGCTGCGATTGTGATTATAGTCGTATTCTTTATCACAAAGAAAAAGAAACAGAACTAAAGCTTCTTGACCCAAAAAACTGCTCTCAAGTTTTCAGCATCAAACAGCTTCCTTCAAGTCGCAGGGAAGATAAAGGGTTTGTTCCGCGAGGAAGGCACCCAGCAGCTTACAGTAGAAGCGTCCATCTAGCTTGTCTAAGTGTTTACACGTTTTGCATACGCTTTCTGTTCCAGAGAATTTTGCAAGCACAGTTTGGCTAGTCATTGCTAACTCTTCTCTTTTCATCTAGATTAAAATCCTTTCGGAACATAAGTGGATAAAATCTCCCCGCTTCAGATACCTGCGACACAATCAAAAATGTTTTTTGCAGTAATCTTTCTTGTATAAGAGAGCGATTCAATTGTTTCCTCTGCTGAATGTTGGTGGTAATAAATGAGTGACAACAGCCTGACTGCAGTTAATCATTACATTCTGTGTAAACAGCATTTAACTGATAATTCAAAAACTGATGATATTGTTCAAATTGTCGAGGATGTAGGCGGTCTCCATGCCACCATCCCCAAAACACCCTACCTGTCCCTCTTCTCAAGAGCAAAGAACTTCACAAGGAAACAGTTAGATGAAGAGCTATATGAAAAAAGAAATCTTGGCAAGATTCGATGTGTGCGAAAAACCGTATACATCCTCCCAAAAGGAATGGTCTCCATAGCATATTCCGCAACAAAAACGATGGTGGAACTTGCCTCTGAACATTACAGCCGATATTTGGGAGTCACCAAAAAAGAGTACAATAAACTGTCCCAGCGGATTCTGCGGCTCCTCAAAGGCAGAGAAATGACGGCAAAAGAAATAAAAAACGAATTAATGACTGACTTGAATGTTTCTGCGGTCTTGAATTTGATGTGCGACCAAGGGCTATTGATACGTGGAGATCCCAGAAGTGGCTGGAAAAGTAGCCTCCATACTTACCATCTTTTTAGTGATTACTTTCCAGACGTGAACCTAAACGAGCCAAACAAGGACCGCGCAGTAGCGTTGTTGGTGCGATACTATTTGGGTTCCTTTGGTCCTGTTACTGAAAATGACATAATTTGGTGGACTGGTTTAAATAAAACAGTGATTCAGGGAGCCTTGAAGAAACTTGAAGAAGAGATAGTTCCGGTAAACATTGAGGGTTTAAAGGGCGGTTTCTTATTGCTCCAGTCGGATATGGCTCTGAAAAAGGAGGCTCCTCCTAAAAGTCGAGTAGTGAATTTGTTGCCTGCCCTCGATTGTTACATCATTGGTTACAAGGAACGAGAAAGATTCCTGTCTTATCAGCACTATGACAAAGTGTTTGACCGATCAGGTAACGCTACTTCAACAATCCTGCTTGACGGAGAAGTGGTGGGTGTTTGGGACTTCACAGCATACAAAAAGCCGTTTGTTAAGATTCTTCTTTTTGAGCAAGTTGAAAATAGCATATTAACTGAAATATATTCAAAAGCGCAGAAAATTGGAAGATTCATTGCCGATAAGGAAGTTACAGTGAAAGAATGCGACTCTATGATTCCCTTAAAACGGAGAACCGCTGGAGGGTTCATGTCACCTCTTAAAAACTGTTAACAACTATATTACCGGAGGAAAAAATTTGAGTGACTGGAAATCCTTTTTGAAAAATGATCCAACAGATTGGTTGCTGGAAACTGGGAATCCATCAGTGCGATATTTTGTCCTCACTGAACTTTTGGAAAAACCTGAAACTGAGCCTGAAGTAATTACCGCAAAAAACGAAATAATGCACATCGGAATAGTGCCCAAGATTTTGGCTAGACAAAGTGATCAGGGTTACTGGGAGGCTCCTGACAGATTCTACACCGCCAAATACAAGGGTACGGTGTGGCAGCTCCTAATCTTGGCTGAACTTGGGGCAGATGGAAGCGATGAACAAATCAGGAAAGCATGCGAATTCATATTGGAGAACTCTCAAGATCGCGAGAGCGGCGGTTTTTCCATATGGCATAGTGCAAAAACTGGCGGAGGCAGACACAGCGGAGTTGTTCCCTGCTTAACCGGCAACATGGTCTGGAGCCTAATTAAACTCGGATATTTGGAGGACTCTAGAGTTGAGCGTGCCATAAACTGGATTACCAAGTATCAAAGATTTGATGATGGAATAGATCATGTGCCTAAGGGTTGGCCGTATGACAAGCTTACGAGCTGCTTCTCAAAGCATTCTTGTCACATGGGCGTTGTTAAAGCGTTAAAAGCGTTGGCGGCAATTCCCGTTCACGAAAGGTCTGGTGATGTCAAAAGCACGATTGAAGCTGGTGCAGAATACCTGTTGATTCATCACATTCACAAAAGAAGCCATGACCTGAGTCGCGTTTCTAAGCCTAGCTGGCTCAAATTCAGTTTTCCCCTTATGTACCAGACTGACGCCTTGGAAATCTTGGGTATATTGACGGCGCTTGGTTACAGGGATGAACGAATGCAAGAAGCCGTAGATTTGGTGATTTCTAAGCAAGACGATGATGGGAGATGGAGCTTGGAAAGAACATTCAATGGGCGCTTCCAAACAAACATCGAACAGAAAGGCAAACCAAGCAAATGGATTACACTAAATGCACTAAAAGTGCTGAAAAGATTCTACAGCTAATGAGTCCAGAGGTTAGACAACTTAAAATAATCTATTTCACATAGCTGAAACTTGAGGTAAACTTTATGCCGATCGATTTCAGCTCCCTGAAAAAAGTTGCAGAAGGAAAAACCAAGATAATCTATGAGAACCCAGAGGACCCCAAGACCGCATACATGGTCTTTAAGGACGACATAACCGCGGGAGACGGGGTGAAACATGACATCATCAAAGGCAAAGCGTTGGTGGACTGGAGAACCAACAGGGACATTTTCGAATTGTTAAACCGCAAAGGCGTTCGGACACACTACCTTTCTTTCCCTCAGGAAAAAGTTGTTCTCGTGAAGAAGCTTGATCGGAAGATAAACCTTGAAGTTGTGTCTCGAAGAATCGCCGCGGGCTCCATACTGAAGTGGGGAAACATCGCCGAGGGAACCAGATTCGACCCTGTGATCACACAGTTTCACTACAAGGATGATCCGCTGCATGACCCCATGCTGGATGAAAATTACATCGACTACATTGTTAAAGCGAAGGGGGGCAACGAATACTCTGAAATGCGGAGGATGAATGCGGAAGTCTTTCTTCACCTTGAAAATGCTTTTGCGCAATTTGGCATTCAGCTGGTTGACATGAAGCTAGAGTATGGCATTATCGAGAGGGATGTTTACTTGATAGATGAGATTACAGGAGGCTCCTTCAGGCTGTGGCCTTATGCCCACAAAAACCCAAATCTTAACCAGCCTAACGTGCTGAAGGAACTAAACCCTGAAGGAAGACTTGACAAGGATACCTACAGAATGGGCGAAAAAATCGACAAGGTTCTAACCAAGTTTGAAGAAATAGCAAAAGTAACCGCAAAATTCAAAGATCTATAAAGGCGCCTCATCAACCGTTTTGCTCAGCAGCTTTATACTCGGGTAATGTGATGCTCCCGTGTGGCATTACGTAAACTTTGGCGTTTTTGCCTGCTAACTCGAAGGCGTCCCGCAGGGCATCGTTCAGAGCTGTGGCTGTTCTCAGTTTGAAGGTGTTCACTGCGTAGCAGTCAGGCATAACCGAAACCAAGATAATAGACACTTTCTGTAGAGTCTTCGTTAAGTAGTAGGCTTTGTGTCCTCCTAGTACGAAACGTTTCTTTATCTCCCTCTCTATCCTCTTCAAGTCAGTGAACTTTTCCATCCATTCGGAAAACACTTCATTTCCGTGTCCTTCAGGGCACTCTGCCACCAGAACAATTACTCCTCTTCTTTTCACCGCGTCTACGGCGTTGTGAATCCCTTTGTAGGCCTGATACAGGTTAATGTCATGGGGATATCCACCAGCACTAACAACCACAATGTTTGCCCTCTGCTCGATTGGAACTTTATACATTTCATCTACGAGTTTTACTCCCTCCAGAAAGACTTGCTCCAAGTCTCCAGCAAAGGCTTTAACCACCTCATTCTTGCTGTTTGTGACGATGTTCAAGATGAAGTCGACATTGGCGAGTTTAGCTGCTTCCGTCATGTCTTCATGCACAGGATTTCCATCCAGAACGCCAGTTGAGGCTTTAGGATGCAGCAGCATTGCGTGATTTTGCTGAATCGTATCGGCGCTTGAAACTGCGGGAAGTACTCCTTTTCTTCCGCCTCCGTAGCCAGCGTAATAGTGCAGGTTTATGTCTCCCGCCAAAATTTTCACGTCGGCTTCGGCGAAGACCTTGTTGACGTGGACCTCGGTTCCCTGAGAGGTTTTGCCTACAAAAACTTGATCTTCCGCCTCGTAGTCATGATTTATGGTCTTAACTCTTTGTAGCGCCTCTTTTCCTATGAGCTTTTCTTTCTCTTCTGAGGTTACGGGGCGATGAGTGCCGCATCCAAAGATGACGGTAACGTCTTCGTCTTTTACTCCAGCTTGTTTGAGTTCATCGAGTAGGGGAGAAACCATCACGTAGCTTGGAGTTGCCCGGGTTGCGTCATCAACGACTATTGCTACTCTGTCGCCCTCCTTTGCTATTGTCCTCAGCCGTTCTGTTCCTATCGGCTGGCTTAATGCTCTCTCAATCTCAGCTCTTGAATCTGCAACTCCCGACTTCTCTTTAGGCTCTATAGAGCCCAGAAAATTTCGGGTGGGTATTCTTGCACAGACCTCAGTTTTTCCGTAGGGAAGCCATACATCTACCATAGAAGACACTTCTGATTCGTTAGAAGGTTTTCTTTGTGCTTCATTTAAAAGTAACGGAGAAATTTACGCAATCTCTTTAAAACCCACATCGTATAACTTCCATAAGGAAGGAGGCGAGCATTTGAAAAAGGAAGAGATGAAAGCTGAGCTAGGCAGAATTCTGAACAGGATTGGAGCTTTGAAATTTGGAACTTTCAAGCTCACCAGCGGCGAGGTGAGCCCCTACTACATAGACTTAAGAATTGTTCCAAGCTTCCCTGACGCCTTCAAAAGAATCTGCGACCTCTACCTCGCACTGACAAAAAGCGATGTCGGAGCCGACGGCTTTGACAGAATCGCAGGCATCCCCACCGCAGGCATATCCTTTGCATCCATCACTGCGTATCACCTCAAAAAGCCCTTCCTTTATGTTCGCCCCACCGAACGACAGCATGGGAGGGGGAGGTGGGTGGAGGGGATTCTTTTGCCTGGCGACCGCGTCTTGTTGATGGATGATCTCATAACCAAAGGCGGGTCCATCGTGAAATCTGCTGAAGCTGTCAGAGCCGAGGGTGGTGTGGTAACCGACGCTGTTGTTCTTCTGGATCGAGAGGAGAACGGAGAAGCCAATCTGGCTAGGAACGGCATTAAACTTCATTACCTGCTTACAACAAGTGAACTTGCCCGCAAACTGCATGACATGGACGCTATAACCGAAGAACAGTTGGATACCATACTGAAACAAGTAAAAAGAAAATAGTCAAGCATGTCCCATAGGTTACAGTCTCTGCTCTATATCTGTAAATAAAAAGCTCACAAAAAAGAGAAAAAGGGAGTTTATTCGTAGTATATCAGGTCTTCTTCTTCGAGTGTTTTATGAAGTTTGGTGACTGCTTCGTAAACGTCCTCTTCCTTTTTGGCTCCGGTGCAAACAAGTTTTCCGCTGGCGAAGAGAAGAATCACAACTTTAGGGTGGTCCATTCTGTAGATGAGTCCAGGGAACTGTTCAGGTTCATACATTGTTCTGCCAAGAGAGTAGGCAGAGCGTTCAAGGTCGATTAGCCCAGCCAAATTCGCTGAGGCAACAATGTTCTGTATCTTCAACTCGGGTTTTCCGATGATTATTATTCCGCTCTTCTTCAGTTCCCTGATGACCTTCATCACTGCTCTCTTTGACTCTTTCTCTGACTTAGCTCCGGTGCAAACCATCTTCCCAGAATTGAAGATTAAAGTAGCCGTTTTAGGTCTCTTTAGCCTGAAAACCAAGCCCGGAAACTGTTCCGGACGATACTCAACTCCCGGATATCCTTTAACAACAGCGTTCAAGTCAATTCTCTGATTTAACGTTGCAGACGCCACAACATTCTCTATTCGGATAGAAGCTACAACCTCGGGTATATCCAGCCCTCCTTATAAAACATCATGAATTTGGTGCAGTTATTTATAAAGGCTTGCTTCAGTGTCGCCACGTTTTAATATCTTTCCCGCTGAAGGAACCAACTCTATGACTACCAGAAGTACTACCCATAACGCGATGAAAGCTATTTTCATTTCAAGAGGCTCAAAAAACAGGGCAATGTTACCCAGCCACGGTACCTTAATCTCCATATACCTGCCAACGATGTTGCTTTCGGATACAGTTCCCCCATCTGGCCAATTGTTGTTATCGCCCCATGTTTTGAAGCTGTATGTTCCATCTGCATTAAGGGTTTTCTCTACTGCTCTGTGCACAATCAGTTCGGTTGGTCCTTGATACACTAGTATGTCACCTGGAGGATCAGCGTCTTTAGGTGCGGCGTGAACGTCACCAAAATTCTCCACTCCTTCAACAAATATTAGGTCTCCTGCATACAACACGGGCTCCATGCTTCCCGAAGCGACAGCTAAGATGGGATACTCTGTTCTGAAGGCAAATCTTAAACCATACCAGAAAATTAAGACAGCAAGTACCACAGCAAGTATCATTATAATAGTCTGCACGTAATCTCGCTTGAGTACCTCCGGCAGCTTCATACCCGCTCTTGTCTCCACTAAGCTTAGTTTTTTTAACTTTCTTCTCACTTCAAAACATAAAAACATAGCGCCTAAAAGAATAAAAAAGGAGGATAATGTAGACCTCAGAGTTCGCCTATGGCTGGAATCCTCTACCTTTAGGCAGTTGCCACCTGTCAAACAGAAGTTTCCTTGCACTCAAGGATGCCTAGATCTCGGCGAGGTCGGAGCATCAGATCTTCTGCTTGTTTAAGACAACCTTAAACGATTTGTTGCAGCTGGGGCAGTCGAAAAGTCCAATTGTTAATTGAGTTCTTTTTCCTGCCTTATCTGGGCGACCAGCCATCTTCCAACTTTTTCTGGGTTTGGCAACTTCGGCTCCACAGTTTTTACATTTAGCCATTCTTTTTCCTCCAATAACAATCGCATCATCTTTTGTTAATTGTTGAATAAAAGATTTGCCTTCCATTCTGACTAATGAGGAGTGTGATAACCTCCTGAAGAGCCATTTTTTTAATATGAAACGCTGATTCATGGTTCCAAAATGCTTTTTACAACGGTTTTGCTTTACTTTTTCAGCTTTGGTGCATAATCACTTTGCCAGAGAGACCCAAAAACGTTTTCGACGGTTTCGTCAAGCCTATCCGCAGGTTGATTGAGGAGAAAGGCTTCAAAATACCTACTGAAACCCAAGAAAAAGCTATCCCAAGAATTCTGGAGGGAAAAAATGTTCTCCTCATCTCCCCCACCGCTACTGGAAAGACTGAATCAGCTGTTCTTCCGGTTCTCGACATGCTTCTCAGATCCCCTGAAAGACGGCGGGGAATCAAAATCCTGTACGTCACTCCCCTCAAAGCATTGAACAGAGACATGCTTGAGCGCCTTGAGTGGTGGTGCAATAACCTTGACATTAAACTGGCTGTTAGGCACGGCGACACCGACAACAAGGAGAGAACTAGACAGGCTAGAAGCCCCCCAGACATGCTGATAACCACCCCCGAAACCCTGCAAGCCATCCTGCCGGGAAGATTGATGCGTCAGCATCTCAGCGCGGTCAGATGGGTAATAGTGGATGAAGTTCACGAGATGGCGGACAGCAAGAGGGGAAGCCAACTGTCTCTGGCGCTGGAGAGACTGCGGTGGGTAACGGGCAGGGACTTTCAGCGCATCGGGTTGTCAGCCACGATTGGCAGTCCACAAAAGGTTGCACAGTTTCTAGTCGGATCCGAACGTGAAGCCGAAATTGTGAGGGTTACCCTAGCGCGGCAAATGAATCTGAAGATACTTTTTCCGCAACCCGCACAGGAAGACTACGAATTAGCTGAAGCATTGTTTACGCATCCTGAGGTTGCCGCTCGGCTCCGGGTTATCCGCCGATACATCGAAGAGCACAGGTCAGTTCTCCTCTTCACCAACACCCGCTCTATCTCAGAGGTATTAGCCAGCCGATTCAAGGTTTGGGATGTGAACTTTCCAGTTTCCATTCATCACGGCTCACTGGCTAAACCCTCTCGAATAGCTGCGGAGCGGGGACTGAAGAACGGCGAGTTGAAAGGTCTCGTTGCAACCTCTTCTCTGGAGCTGGGCATAGATGTGGGACGCATTGACATGGTGGTCCAGTATATGAGTCCCCGGCAGGTTACGCGCCTAATTCAGCGAATCGGCAGAAGCGGGCACAGGATCGGACGCATCCCAAAGGGCATTATCATCACCATGGATTCAGATGACACCCTAGAGGCTATGGCCATCGCCCGCAGAACCATAAACGAAGAATTGGAGCCTCTGCAGGTTCCGCCGAAGCCCTACGACGTTCTTGCCCATCAGCTTGCTGGTTTGCTGATGAAGCAGAAACAGTGGCGTTTCAGCGAAATTCATGACCTCTTCAGGAAAGCTTTCCCCTACGCTGACCTTACTGTGGATGACATTGGGAACGTTCTAGATTATATGCACCGTCGTTTTCCGCGGTTTGCATGGGTTTCCGAAGAAGACAAACTGGTCTTTAAGCCTCGTAAAACAAAGCCGCTGTACGAGTACTACTTTGATAACCTGTCCATGATTCCTGCAGAAAAGAAGTTTCTGGTTTTAGACGAGGGGCAGGACTCTGCTGTGGGTATGCTGGATGAAGCCTTCGTCGCCGAGTACGGTAAACCCAGCGTAAAATTCATCATTCAGGGTAGACCTTGGCAGATTGTGAGTGTTTCTGGAGACCAAATCTTCGTGAAACAGACTGAGGATCCAACCGGAGCCATTCCAAGCTGGATCGGAGAGGAGATTCCTGTCCCCTTTGATGTTGCTCAAGAGGTTGGTCAAATCAGAGGCTTCGTGGAAGAGCAGAACAAAAACGGGAAAACAGCAGCCAGAATCGCCGAGGAGTTAGCTGGGAAGTATCCTGCTGACGCAGAAACTGTGTTGCGGGCAATTCGTGAAACTGTTGAGCATGTGAAGAAGGGTCATCCCGTTCCCACGGATAAGCGGATTCTGGTTGAGGATTGGGAAGACTTCGTGATCCTGCACGCCAACTTTGGCTCCTTGGCGAATAGGGCTTTGGCTCAGCTGCTGGGTCACATTTTGTCCGATCAGACAGGATACAGCGTCGTTGTTCAGCATGACCCGTACCGCATTTTCGTTGATACTATGGGCGCCGTCAACGCCGACCGCATACTGGAGGTTTTAGATGCCCTGAAAATGATGAGCGAACTGGACATCCGGGACGTCATGGTTCGTTCTACTGTCAAAACTGGGCTTTTCAAGAGGCGCATGTTCCATGTGGCAAGAAGATTCGGTGCCATACAGAAGTGGGTTGACCTGAGTAGGGTGAGTCTCCGCAAGTTGTTGGAGAGTTTCGAGGATACAGCCATCTACGATGAGGCGCTTAAGGAGATTTTCAGGAAAGACTTGGATTTAGAACGGGCAATTAATGTGTTGGCTGCTGTTCGGGACGGCGAGATTGAGATTCGGAAGTTGGAGACTTTGGGGGATGCCTCTCCAGTTGCGCGGGTTGGAATAGAAAGAGTCAGCATGAAAACTGATTTGATTCCCCCTGAACGCATGAAACTTATTCTGATCGAGTCAGCTAGAGCACGTCTCCTTAACGAGGTTCGAACCTTCGTATGTACCAAATGCTGGGACTATCAGGAAATGATTCGAATAAACGATCTGCCGGAAAAGCCTGTCTGCCCCAAATGTGGCTCTCCCTCTTTAGGCATTCTGGGAAGGAGTGAAGCCGGAGTTCAGTCTTTGGTGGATAAGAGAGGAGAAAAGTTGACGAAAAGCGAGGCTAAAATTAAGCGGCAGGCAGCAAAAACGGCTAGGCTCCTTTCCAAATACGGCAAAGCCGCTGCTGTTTCTCTCTGTGGACGAAACCTGCAGGTCTCTGATACTGAAGAAATCCTGAAAAGAGAGGATGCACTTTCAGATCACTTCTTCGAGTTGATAACAGAAGCTGAAAAGAAATCTCTGAAACGCAAATTCTGGTAGAAGCTTATCCGCCATTTTTGGTGACGAACTTATTTGCTTTGGCGCAGGTAGCGGTATATGAAACGTATGGGCGCGGGACCCAATCTTATCTTTCCGCTTCTTTCGTCTTGGATCATGGCTGCCAAGTCACAATCGTAATCTTCTTTGCATTGTCGGATCAGTTTCTTGGCGTGCCTGATGCTGTAGGAAATTAGGAATCTTAGTCCGTATCCTTTGAGTCCACTTTTTGTGAGAAAATATTCTTGAAGAAGGTTCTGCCCCCAATTTATGTTGTGCTCCCAGCATTTGAGGAAAAGTTCAGACTGTTTAGGTGTCATCTTATCGATAGTGAACGTTTTGGCTTTGTCTTTCAGTCCTCCCATCGAAACGAGAAACAGCGGAACAATCAAACTCTTGAAACTCTTCAACTCTTCAACAAGATCAACTGTCAAATCAATGTCTTTCTCAGTTTCATCGGGAAAACCAATAATCAGCGTGGCACATGGAACCCAACAGTTCCTCGACATAACCTCAAAAGCTTCAATAACCACTTGAGGCCAGTCCTCTGGCTCGAAAGGCTTGCATTTTCCCCTCATAAACTCCCTGATCAGCCGAGGACTACCCGTTTCCAAGCCTGTTTGCCCGCTAAGCCACCCGCCGTCTTTGCCTGCACCCAGAATGTTCGAAATTTCCTCAACAACATCCGGTGCGCTTGCAATAGAGGAAAGGGCAAAATGGCTCATCCCTACAGCGTTAACTCCCGGATGACTCCTAACCGTTTTAAAAAGCTCTACTACCGCCTCCCCGTTCACTTCTAAGCCTTTAGCCTTGTACCTCAGCACATCTTCTGCATGCAGTAAAGGTCGTTTACCCGCCCTAAGGTTAACCTCAACCTCCTTCAGTATGTCTCTTATGGGTAGACAACGGTAACGCTGAAGCGTGGGAACACAAAATTCGCAGCCGCGTCCACATCCCCGGGCAACCTCAACTATCCCATCTATTGTTGCTTCCTTAATCAAGGAGATTTCTTCTGTTTCAGCCACCTTTCCATGCACAACTCCTGGAAGCGATTCTCCATCCGCTGCTCTCTCGAAAAGCGGACCCACCACCTTCTCTCCTTCACCAACAACTACACAGTCTATCCCCATTCTGCTTCGAACTTCTTCGTTTTCCAGTTGCCACGCTCCAGGCCCTCCAACAATAATTTTTGGTCTGTATTCTTTGATGGCTGGGTGGCTCAGCAACTCTCTAAATTTTATGTTCATATACGCTTCGCCATCAAACAGTTGCGAGAATGTGGATGTGGCTGGACCCATACCCAAGGGGTCATTTTCGGTGATTCCAATGACTTTCGTCCTGGAACCTACAACTTTATGGAGATGCTCCGGGTGAGCAACAATCACATCTTTCCTTTCTAGACCATGATCCAGCAAGGCGGATTCAATTTTTCTTGTTCCACAGGGAGCATATTTAACTGAGCCATCCTCATTCACTGGAACAGATGGACAAAACATCGAAAAGTAAAGCCAGTCAGGAATCAGCCCTTTTGGTGCACAGGCGCTGAAGCCAAGAAAAATTCCTCCTCTGTACTCGCTCATTAAAGTTCTGTCAGCGGTTAAAACAACCTTATAACCCCCATCTGCCATCTTGACCAACCGCACCCCCATATGGTCCTTAAGTAAAACTATGAATATATCTAATTTAACCTAGTCGGTTATTGAATCTTCTCGGTTTTATACTAAAAGAAGAGAATTTATATGCTGATAGTTTCGCGAAAACAATAAAAGCAAGCGTTTACCTATAGAAGAAAACCAAGAGGAGAATGCGGTGTTCCTTGCGCCTTTTGTTGCTACACCTACGCCAGTAGTGCGTCAGATGCTTATTCTGGCTGAACTCAAGCCGGGAGAGGTTCTGTATGATCTGGGTTCCGGAGACGGTCGAGCAGTTATAATGGCCGCCAAGGACTTCGGAGCAGAATCTGTGGGAGTTGAATTGAGGGACGATCTTGCAAAGAGAGCACTAGACAGCATTCATAAACTCAATTTAAGTGAGAAAACGAAAATTCTCCAAAAGGACATATTTAATGTTAACCTGTCTTCTGCTAATGTCGTGTTTCTCTATCTAACAACCAGTGCAAACGAAAAAATCAAGCCAAAACTGGAGGCAGAACTCAAACCTGGAGCCAGGGTCGTCTCCCATGACTACGAAATTCTGGGATGGAAAGCCTCAAAAGTTGACAACTTCTGCGAAAACCCTAAACTAGGTTACCCCTCTCACACACTCTACGTCTACAAAAGGTAGCCTCTTCTTCAAAGTTAAACGAGTCCCATACTTCAAGTCAAAACAGCAATATGGCTAAATTTATGGTCCATTGGCTTCCCTTTCGCGTTTCCTTTATAAGCAATAACGCTGTTATAATCTTGTGAAAGCAATTGCGACCTCCATGTGAAAGTATTGTCCGCTCAGTTCTGCCCGCATTTCGTTCTCTGGTAGCAAGAAGTCTGATAGAGAACTTCAACTTCTCTCAAGTGGCTGCGGCAAAAAAACTGGGAACAACCCAAGCCTCCATAAGTCATTATCTTTGCTCAAAACGGGGAGAAAAAATGGTGAAGCAGCTTGAAGCCTCCTCCGCCATCAGAGCCATAGTAGCTGAGATCGCCGAAGGCATCGCCGCCGACAAGCTTTCTCCATTCGATGCTATGTTGCAGTTCTGCAAGTTATGCGAAGCCCTAAGATCCAGAGACCAGATGTCTGATTGGCGCAAAAGTCATTTAGACTTTCCAGAAATCTGCAATGTTTGTTCATCATCATCTAAGAAGCATTGATAAACCATGCTCTGTAATAGCCGTCCGGATTTGCCCCAAAGTTTTTGACTTGCAAGACTGAAAACATTGTATGTACCGTGGTGCCTTGATTGCATAAGAAGCGTCGCAGACATTTACTGAAAGAGAAAGAAGCAAAGAGGTTTCTTGCAGAGGTTTCTAAAACGCTAGGAACAGATATTAAACAATTGCTGGGGTCGAAAATTGGTGTCGAGGTGAATGAAACTGAAATCGCTGAAGTCTTCTTGTTTGACGGCAGACCCCTATTGGCAAGGTCCGATGGAGTGCTTTTTCCCACTCTATACTTCGAAGAGCTTTTTGCCGTTATCCCCAAAATAGTTGTTGATATGGGTGCCGTTCCCTATGTTTGCAAAGGGGCGGACGTGATGGCTCCCGGCGTTCGCGCCATCAAAGGCAAATTCGAAGAGAATGACTTTCTTCTCGTAGTTGATGAGCGCCACGGCAAGCCCTTAGCCGTAGGTGTAGCTCTCTTCGGTTCTGAGGACATGAAAGCTCTCGATAGTGGAAAAATCGTGAAAAACCTCCACTACGTGGGCGACAAACTGTGGAACTGGTTGAAGGCGTCTTAACTGAAATTTTTGCTAGTTAAAGGCAGATAATGAAGAAGCAGAATCATGACTGTAAAACTGATGATTTCAGCTACATAGAACGTGTACGGAAAGGAATGAGTTACCAGAATTGGTACAATAACACTGAAAGCATTCAAGAAACCATGAAATGAAAAAGCACTCCAAATGTTTGTTTTACTTTTCAAAAATAGATACCCAACAAATATTCCAAAAAGGACTACATGAAATAACTGTTTTTGAAGGAATTGGGTTATCCAATCTGATTGAAAGACATGTATATGCTGCAAAGAGAAAAACAGTGTGGCAGTTAGGATGCCCGCAAGATTTCCAAATCTTGACGAAATTCTAGTTTGAACATATCCCCTATAAGATACTTCTTCTGCAAAAGCTCCAAACAGTGAAAACGCCAGATAGAGAACAAAGGCCAAAGGTAGAGAGAAAACAGCATAACTCTCAAAACCTACTAGACTTGGAAAAGAACCTAACTCAATTGAACTGCCAAATACAAAACAGATTAGATGCCACAATCCCAAATAAAGTAATGCAAAAACTAACCCCATGAAAATCATGGAAGTTCCTCTATTCCTAAAAACATGAGACAATGATTGTCGAGAATCTTTCTTCAGCAACAACAGAACAAAAACAAAAATGATGAAATAAGACAAAAATGAGAAAGCAAAAATAGGCTCCACATTAGAAAATGAAGCCCACATTGGATAGCGGAAAACGTAAATGATATAGCTAAGGATTAATAGTAAAAAAGAACCGAGAAAAACTCTCCAGCCTTTTTCAGTTTTCATTAGAAGCCCTAAATTCATTTAATTCTTCCAACTAATTAAAAATCTTGGTTTTGATAATTGGTAGAAACACAAAAAAAGTGCAAATTGTTAATCTGAAATCGGGATTTTTGCAGATTATAGGCTGCGCTGAGCGGAAATGTTTAAAACAAAACTTAAATAACTAGTTACGGAAGTGACGACGTTTGTCAACCTCAGAACAGGAGAACGAAAAAACTCGAAAGAAAGTCTACCTGAAGGCTATGCCCCTGCGCACCCTCGCCGATGTAGAAGTTATCAAACATGAACTCAATTTGGGAAACATCCTCATCCTCAAAATCACTCCTCTTGCCAGAAAAAGCGTTGAAGATGTAAAGAAGGCTGTGGACGAACTTTCTGTCTTCACCGACTCAATCGGAGGCGACATCGCCAGTTTAGGAGAAGAGCGGGTGGTTATCGTGCCGAATTCCGTTAGAATCTGGCGCCCAGAAACTGTTGCCTCTAAAAAGGCGCCTACCGCAGCTTGATTGTTTCCAGAACTTCTGGCACAAGCGCTTCCACCTTATATTTTCTCTTGAAAAGGTTAGCCATGCTTATGCTCTTTGTTTTTTCGCCGTGAAGCACAATTATTCTCTCAGGTTTAGGTCTCAACCGGCGAATATAATTGGCAAGCTGCCTTCTGTCCGAGTGTCCAGAAAATCCACTCACGGATTCAACTTGCATCTCAACTTTCATAACTTCCATCTTTCCATTGCTGTTTATAATGGGCACATCCGCCAATCCCTTCTGCACTCTCGATCCCATGGTTCCCTCGATCTGATAGCTGACAAAAATTATCGTGTTCCGCTTGTCCCATGCTAAACGTTTGAAATAATCGATTACTGGTCCCCCCTCCAGCATGCCCGACGTAGCCAAGATTATACATTGGTCTCCGTCCACAATCTCTTCTCTTGCGCTAGGATGCTCCACAATGGTGAAGTAGTCCGACTGGAAAGGGTTGATTCCCTCATAGAGGATGCTGTTTCTCACTCCTTTAGCCAGATACTCTGGATAAGCAGTGTGAATCGCGGTTGCCTCAGAGATCATTCCCTCCACGAAGACAGGTGCCTCTTTCAGTAGTCCCCGTCGCATGTAATCGTCAATAACCAGCATGATTTCTTGGGCTCTTCCCACCGCAGGAACTGGAATCAAAACTTTGCCTTCCCTATCCAAGGTGTCATTGATTATCTTTGTAATGCTCTGTTCTGCTTCTGCTCTTGTGGGCATAATGTCTTCAGGAGCGCCGTACGTGCTTTCCGTTATTATTGTCTCCGCCCTCGGAAACATGGAAACGGCAGGCTCAAGAAGCATTGACTTGCCATACTTGTAATCTCCGGTGTAAACCAGGTTGTGGAGTCCCTCGCCAATATGGAGATGAATTAATGATGAGCCGAGGATGTGTCCAGAATTGTGTAGAGTCAAACGAACGTCTGGAGCTATATCAGTTACAGAGCCGTATCGCAGAGGAATCGTGTGCATAACTGTGTCTCTTACCTCCTTCTGACTGTATGGAGGCATGATTCCCTGCTTGTTTGCAACATCCAAGTAATCCAACTGAAGCAGAGTCATGAGGCTCGAAGTAGGAGCCGAACAGTAGACTGGTCCATCATAACCATACTTGAAAAGAAAGGGCAGAAATCCACAGTGATCTAGATGAGCGTGACTTATAACCACGGCATCTAGGGCGTCTAGATCAAACTGGGGCGTATCCAATCTTGGAAAGGCTTTCAGGGAACATGTAGACCCTGGGTTGATGCCGCAATCCAGTAACACATTACTTTCTCTTGTTTGAACAAGAATCGCTGATCTTCCAACTTGCTGGAAGCCGCCCAAGGCGGTGAGGCGGACATCTCCAGCTTCGTAGACTGAGGGTCTAAAAATTCGTTCGCCGATGGAACGCAGTATCCGTTCTCGTTCCTTGCTTTCTGAGTATAGGAAATGTCGCATGTGAGCGATGATTTTGGAGGGTATGGGTGGGCTTCTTAGGATTCGGGGTCGCCAATGTGTCTGTTTAATGATTTCTTGCAGGACCCCGCCATTTTTTCCAATAACCACTCCCGGTTTTTTCGCTTCTATTATGACTTCTCCGAGGCTGGGGTCAAAATTTATGTTTGTGATTTCTGCCTCTTCGGAGACAATCTTTTTTATGATTCTTTCTGTCTCCCTTTCTTTAGCTCTTATTGAAGGGTCGGAACGCACAACTATTCTCTTTCTGATCAGCTTGACTATATCTGCTATTATGTAGCTTTGCTCAACCAGAATCTCCGGTTTTTTGGTGTAAACAGCGAGAGCTGGCCCCTCATACTCTATTCTGGTGACTTCAGCCTGCGAAGGAATGTTCTCCAGTATGTGCTGACTTATGTCCACTTGGTCTTTCTCAGATGATTTCAATGCTGTTTTATCGCTCCTCAGGAGCCCCCTAGAATTTGCTTCTTTTCTTCAGTGCTGAGTCCACGGTAACCTTCCTTTGTTATGACCGCTATGTCAAAGCTGTCTCCGCTTGCTATGTCTCTCTTCATAGCTGAGTCAACAGCGCGCACAACCACAGGCAATATGTCCTTTATTGTGGCTCCTTCCTTGTATTTGTCTTCCAGTACTCCGTAAGCTATGGGGGAGCCTGAGCCTGTAGCCACACATTTCTCTTCTGTGAGGCTGCCGAAAGGATCTAAAGCGAAAACGTGAGGTCCTGTAGAGTCAACCCCGCCAACAAGAATCTGCGCGATTAAAGGCGCTAAACGGGCGGAAAAGAGGAGGTTTGCGACTAGGCGGGATGCAGCTTGTATTGGAATGGGTCTGCTGTTGTTTAGTTTGTAGAGTTTGGCGTTCACCTTGAGTATTTCAACCACACGTTGCGCATCGGCGACGCTGCCTGAGATGGTCATGGCTATGTGGTCGTCTATCTGGTAAATTTTTTTGCCTTTTTTGTGGGCTACGAAGTATCCCATTGTCACACGGGTGTCTGAAGAGAGGATAACACCGTCGGTGCAAACGACGCCCACGGTTGTTGTCCCTTTTAATGCTAATTTCTCGGTAGATTCATGCATTTTTGTGTCCCCCGAAAATGTATTAAGAGCAGAATGACTCGGGAGAAGTCAGAGATGTATATACACAACTGACATATTTAAAAAGATTTCGAAACTGCGCTGTATGTTGCTGGCATCAAATGTCTTAAATGCTGGAAACCTGAAACTTAATAGGGAGCCTTTAATCATATCCGTGATTGCATTGAAAATGCAGTTACATCGAATGCAGCTTCCACGGGAAGTTGTGGTTGGAAACGAAACTTTACCTCTGTTAAGCGAGATTTGTCAGAGGTTAGGCTTTGACGAATCTGCGCTTGTAGTGACTGGTCCAGACACCAAAAACATCGCAGGTCGCAGGGTTATCGATCTGCTCACCGACAAGAAAATGACTGTTGATTATCTTATTGTGAACACCTCCACCATGTGGGAAGTTCGAGCTGTTGAAGAAAAAATTCGAGAATTAAAACCGCAGGTCGTTCTCGGCGTAGGCGGAGGAACCAAAATTGATGTAGCAAAACTGAGTTCTACGCGCCAAGGAATCGCCTTCATAAGCGTGCCAACAACCGCCTCCCACGATGGTATTGCAAGCCCCGTAGCTGCTGTCAAGGGATTGCATAAGCCCTACTCAGTGATGGCACAGTCTCCCATGGCTATAGTAGCAGACACAGATGTGATTATTAACTCAGATTACCGTTTCACTGCTAGCGGCTGCGGAGATTTGGTGTCCAAGTTCACGTCTGTTCGAGACTGGGAACTAGCCTACAAAGTAAAGAATGAATACTATGGAGAATACGCAGCAAGTTTGGCTCTGATGAGCGCCAGATTGATTGCCAAAAACGCTGATGCAATCAAACCCGGAGCAGAAGGGGGTCTCCGCCTTGTTCTGGAGGGGCTGATAAGCTGTGGGGTTGCCATGAGCATCGCGGGAAGCAGCAAACCCTGTAGCGGCTCAGAGCATCTGTTCAGTCATTCTCTTGATTTGATCGAACCGAATGGAGCCTTGCATGGAGAACAGTGCGGCGTGGGAGCAATAATGATGGCTTATCTGTATAACGTAGACTGGAAAGGCATCAAAGACACGCTTCAAAAAGCCGGTGCTCCCACAACAGTTGAAGAACTGGGCATAAAACCCGAATCCGTCATAAAGGCTCTGGTGCAAGCCTCTGACATCCGCCCCGAACGTTACACAATTTTGAATGAAAAAAAGCTTAATTACGCTTCCGCCAAGAAACTCGCCAAGGCCACCGGCGTAATCCCCTAATTGCGCATATAAAATAGAATCTGTAAATTGGTGTTAAATAATGGACAACCGTTTCTGAAACTGCGTTTTTATTTTCTGCTTGGATTAATGAACTCCTCCAAAAGTTTGTCTCTGTTCTGTTTGCTTCCAAGAATCGTAATGAGCCGTTTTTTCGCTCGTCTGCTATTTGTTATTATATCTCGCTTTAGGTGAATATCGGAGGGAGTAAACTGTTTTTGAGCTGACTAAACTGCTGAATTTGCTGTGGGCGACAACGATGATGTTGTAACTGCTTGCGGATGCGTTCTGGGGTTTAGTTTGTGTGAGTGTGTTCTTGAAGCTCTCGCCAATTCTTTTATGCATTTTGTTTAGCTTTTTTGGCTCCAAGAGTTATTCCCCGTCTTGGATATGAATATATTTAATGACGTTTTAATTATATATAGCTTTCTGATATTTATGTTTCTATATGAACTAGTTCCTAAATATCTAAACATTCTAGACCTGAACTCGACATGTTCCAATAACTGTGTATCCGCTCCCCTTTTTCTGGGTCAAAAACTGGTTAACTCAGGGCTGTTTCAAGTTTAGTCAAGTGTGTTAATGATTGATGTTACGTGCGTATTGGTATCTATGCTTGTTTAAACCTGTCTCGCGGATAATTACTGAAAAGGAGCCGTTTTTGACAGCTAACGATATATCTGCATGTTAACAACAGTTATTTCGTTCTTTTATAGTAGCTTTGGGCTGGGTGTTAGAATTTGATCTCATGGAAGTACTCTTTCGAGAAAATAAACAAGGATTTGGAATTAGCTAGGAAAAAGAAGCAAGCTCTTGACAATCTTTACAATTCAGGCAGAATTTCGGCGTCTACATATGAATCCCTAGACAACGAACTTACCACCATCATCTCTGATATCGAAATGCGCCAGAAAATGTTAGCCAACAATATGGCCTCCAAAGTAGACGACCTCGAAAAGCAGATCGGTACCTTAGAAATGTTTCTTGCCAACTCTGAAATCCAGTATGTTGCAGGAGAGATTGACGAAGAATTACACACTAACGAAAGTAACGCTTTTTCAAATGGTCTAAACGCCTTGAAAAAACAGTTGGGTTCCCTCAAGGAGGCAGTAAGCAGCCTAATGCCAGAAGTTACAGCGCCAACCCCCCCACCCGCACCCATAGAAGCTGAGACGATGCAACTCACTGAAGGCATCTTTGAGGAAACTGCTGAAATATCCATGGATGCCACTGTTGAGGCTCCCGTTGACGTGCCTATTGAAGCTACTATTGAAGAATCAGTTGAAGAGACTGCCGAAGTGCCGGTTGAAGAGCCAGTTCAAGCTCCTGTTGAGGCTGCTGTTGAGTCGCCAATTGAAGAGTATGTTGAGGCTCCCGTTGAGGTTCCTGAAACTACTGTGGAGGAAGCTGCTGAAGAGTCGATTACCCCTTCTGTTGAAATTTCCCCTGAAGAGGAGACGCTAGAGGCTCCTGAAGCTCCAGTCGAGACGCCAGTTGAGGATCAAGCTGAGGCTGCTGTCGAAGCTTCTGTTGGTGTGTCTGAGGCTCCTGAAGTTGCTGTGGAGGAAGTAGTTGAGGTTGCTGAGGTTCCAGTTGAAGAGACTGCTGAGGAGACTATTGAAGAGACCGTTGAGGCTCCTATTGAGGCTCCAGTTGAAGAGGCTGTCGAAGAGATTGTTGAAGAGGCTGAAGTGCCAATTGAAGAACCAGTTGAAGAAACCATTGAGGCTCCTGAAGTTCCAGCGGAGACAACCATTGAGGAGACTGCTGAGGAAATGTTAGAAGCTCCTGAAGCGCCTGTTGAAGAGACAATCGAAGTTGAACCCGTATTTGAAGAGCCAACAATCGAAGAACCTCAAGAAACGGCGGAGGCTGAAATATCCGAAGCTGTTGAGGTAGCTGCAGAAGAGACTGATGAAGTGCCTTCCACCGAAGAAGTAACCGAAGCTGAAATCGTGTCTGAAGCACCAATTGAAGAGGTATCGGCTGCAGAAGAGACGCCTTCTGAGGAAGCCGTGGAAGAACAATCGGTTGCAGAGAGTCCTGATGAAGCAGATAGTGAAGAAGCTATAACTGAAGAAGAGACGCCGATGGAAGAAGAGGTTGCAGACGACGAAGAGTTAACTATCGAAGAAACACATGAAACTGGCATGTAAACAATTATCCGTTCTTTTTTCCAAATCCTAACCCTTTCTTTATCCTTTTTTCTTTTATTACATAACCCGAACCAGTGATACAGCAATTTCAGACAATTGGAAAACTATTGAAAATTACTGTATGCACTCAAAATCTCCGATAAGTTACTCATACAAAAAGAGACAAGGTTTTGTTATGTTAAGCGATCTTTACGTATATTCCTATTGGGCGAGCTACAGCCTTGGAATTTCCCAATAGCGTCAGTGAATTTCTATTATCAAGCATAATCATCGCTGGTGTTGGATCCAAATAAGTTGAGTATTTTAGCCATTTCTGATCCCACATATCAACTCCTTTTTGGTAAGCGACTGCATAAGTTTCTCCTCGTAACAAATTGATTATAGGTTCATTTGCAGCCATTATTATGTCGTCATTCACACCATCGATGAAGTTCTTAACATATGCAGGAACATTATTTGGATTTTTGGGGGCGCAGACTGTAAAATATTGTGAATAACCTAGATATGCGATTGTACCTCCTAGTATAGCAGCTGGACCCATGTTTTGTGCAGTATAGCAAGAAACAGTGCACGTAGTACGACTAGTCAACAGATTGAGATTGTTTGCATCTAAACCAATTGTTATTTGGGATATATTGTTATTTTGTCCACACCAGTTATCATGGTTACAGGAGTGACCAAAGTGCAAGATAAAATCTGGATTATTTTGGTTGATTGAAGCTTCAACGTTTTGTTTTGTTGCATTATTGCCTCCCAATTCATCTATAGTCCATCCTTCAGACATTGCAACACTCTTTATTTCATTAGCAGCTTTGCTTGTTACTGTTGTTACACTGTCGTTGGGTAAGTTTTGATAGACTAGGAGGAGTCTTCGTGTTACAAATGGATAACCCATATCAAAAATGGATTTGACCAAATCAAATACAGTCACGGTTTTGAATTTTCTCATTAGATCTTCAGCAATCATTACATCTGGCACTTTACTCCCTCCTCTTCAACAAACCTCTTTTTGCTAATTCCAGTCTGTGATTGGTCAGCATACGCACCAGTTCACGACCAATATCAGTTCCTTCTTCAATTGCCTCTTGCATCTGACGAGGAGATAGAGTAATGTGCCCCATTGCAATGTGCGGTTCATTTAATTCCGCTTCTGAAAGAGTTTGTAGCCATGGTCTTAAATCATCTAATGCAAGTTTTCTTGCAGTCTCGAATCCTTTCTCTTTTTCATGGCGAAATTCGCGTTCATCCATTTAGCTATCCCACAAATATATCATATTTATCGTCCTATAAAATTTGTGTATAAAGAATTTAACCTATAATTTAACTTAAAAAATGACAATAATGTTTTTATGAACAACCAATATCCAATCAACCAACAATTCACTAGTAACTTCTTTTTCTCGAATTTGACAATTGGCAAATTTCAAACAATGTTCATTTCTGTTGTTGGTGGTTGGCTGTGCGCATACGTAACCTTTATGAATGGTGCTGGAGGCTAGAAATCAGCAGAGAAATCTACTAATTAAGGAAGGATATATGTGCCCGTTCAGAAAAGCGACTTTATTCTTGTTGATTACACTGGGAAAGTTAAGGAGACAGGAGAGGTTTTCGACACCACCTCCGAAGAAACCGCGAAAGAGAAAAGACTCTACAAAGAGGGAGAAATCTACGAGCCAAGACTGGTGGTGGTCGGAGAAGGATGGGTTCTGAAAGCCCTAGACGAAGCCCTCATTACATTCAAAATCAGAAAAGGCGAAACCGTTGAAATTCCGCCAGAGAACGCCTTCGGACAACGGGATCCAGAAAAAGTGAAGCTTGTTCCCCTCAGGCGGCTAGCAGCCCGCGGAATAACCCCTAAACTGGGAGCACAGATTGAATACGACAAACGACTCGCCACCGTACGAACCATGGGGTCTGGACGAGTAACACTTGACTTCAACCCGCCCTTAGCAGGCAAAACACTGGTTTACGAGGTTACTGTCCAAAAGCAACTTACAACTACTGAAGAAAAACTCTCTGCACTTATTCACCGACGAATCCCCGCAGTTGACGTCGAAAAATTCGCCTTCACAGCAGAGAAAGCAAAGCTTATCATTAACGTGCCTGAGGAAGCCTTCTACCTTGAAGGGCTGCAACTGGCAAAGCGCGGCATCACCATGGATGTTCAACGTTTTCTTCCAGAACTAACTGGGGTCCAGTTTGTTGAAGTCTTCAAGAAACCTGAAGTTGCTAAAGAACCTGAAAAGGCAACCAAAAAGAAACCAAAAAAGAAGGCTGTGAAGAAAACCGCCAAGAAACCAGCTAAAAAAGCTGCTGAAAAGAAAGCCGAGAAGAAACCCGCAAAGAAAACCACAAAGAAGGCGGAAAAGAAAGCTACAAAGAAAACCGCAAAAGAATCCAGCTAAACCCTTTTAGGGTGCCTGTTTAAATTACTTCACTTCTTTTTTGGCTAAGGCTCTTTTGCTGTTGCCGTTTGGGTAACATACAACACATTTGCTGCTGTCTATGTCTGGGTCGGAGATCCTGCATAGTATGCACATCAGTCCGCTCTGCCTGATTATTCCGCAGATGGTACACAGCTTTTCTGCAAGCTCATACTTGTCCATCTCGTCGTTAGCCAACGAAAAAACTGTTTCCTTGAGGATTGGCTGAACGCCCTCAACATCTGTAACCTCGAAAATTGCGCCTCTGTAGTGTCTCGTGTATTTGCTCACTGCAGTTTGGGTGACACCTAAAAGTTGAGCCACCTCTTCTTGTTTAAGCCCATAAGAGTGGGTCAACTCTCTTGCTATGGCTGACCGGATGGCTGGAATCACCGATTTAACTGCAACTTCGCAGGGGAGAACCATGATTTCCTTCACCCATTAACATGTGAGTATGGACTGTATATAAGAATGACGTATGTCATATTACCTTCAATATAACAGAACATCAGTTCCATAATTCACTAAACCCGATAACCGCATTATGCACTACCAAAAATGAAATTCAGAAACCTCTCTTTTTCAACAAGAGAATCAATCATCAAATCTGGATTCTCTTCAGCAAGTTCTTCCCTAGTGTAAGCTCCTGAAGACACCGCTATACACTTCATTCCTGCCGCTTTAGTAGCTCTTACCCCAAAAACGGAATCCTCCACAACTACACAATCTTCCGGCTTGACCCCCAATCTCGCCGCACAAACAAGAAAAACTTCAGGGTCAGGTTTCGGCTTGGCAATCTCATCCGCCGTGACCACAACATCAAAATACCCTCCGATTTTCTTCTCCGGAAGTAACTTGTCAACAACTTCTCGGCTGCTCATCGTCGCTAAAGCAATCCTGATTCTCCCCTGCAGCGCCTCCAAAAGTTCAGCGACCCCATCAAAGAGCCTTACAATATCTGTGAGTTCTGCCTGAATCCTGATCTTTTCGTTAGCAAGCTTTTCCAGCGTTGAAACATCGAGTCTCATGTGGCATTCTCTGAAGGCTTCTATGATTGTCTTCTTTGTTCCGATGCCTATCCGCCTCTCTATGAACTCGTCACTAACACTGCAGCCAGTCTCCCTCAGGGTCTTCTGGAAGGACTGCACCACCGCCTTTTTGGTGTCCGCGAGGGTTCCGTCCCAGTCAAAGATGACTGCTTTAATCATCCCCAACTCCAATCATGAATCCGAGTTGTTTACCTTTCCAGAATGAAAGGTTTCTCGTGGGAAATCTTCTTGGTTGGGATGCGGTCAACCAGCATTTTCTCGCCAAACTTCTCAGTTATCCCTATGGGATTAAGGTTCTCAGCTAACTGAAGTGATGACTCAAGTTTTTGTGAGCTTTCGCTGTAAATCCTGTATAATATGTCGCCTTCTGTAATTTTGTCTCCAAGTTTCTTGTTCAGTAATACGCCTGCAGACTTAGTTTTAGGTGCCCCAGCCACTCTTGCTATCTGCGCCATAGCCCTGTTGTTGATCCACTGAATTCTTCCCTTTTCCTCTGCACGAATCTCCACTGTTTCGTTTCCAACCTCGATGTCCTCCGGTTTCACATCTGGGTCGCCGCCTTGAGCAGCAATTATCTCTCTGAACTTTTTCTCGGCTTCACCTGATTTGAGTATGTTTTTTGCTTTTTGTGTACCATCTTTGACTCCCATCATTTCAAACAGTAACGCTGCCAAACTAACCGCCTTATTCACCAAGTCTATGGGACCTTTTCCCATCAGCGCCGAAAGCGCCTCCCGTGCCTCAAGAGCTGGTCCTATGGCGTAGCCGATTGGCTGTTCACCAAAAGTCACTGCACACTGGATATGCATATCCAATCTTTTGCCCAATTCTATGAACTCCTGTGCTAGAGCATGGGCTTCCCCGATAGTCTTGATCTTTGCACCTCTACCAGTAGGTATGTCTATCACCACATACTCTGCACCTATCGCCTTCTTCTTACTCATAATTGACGGCAAAAGAAGCGGGTCAATGGAGAGAGGATACTCCACTTGGATGAAAAGGTCATCCGCCGGCGCAAGCTCAAGTGCCCCACCCCAAATGAGACAAGCATTAGTTTTTTCCACAACTGCTCTTATCTCTTCGCATTTCAGGTCAACAGGACACAAGACCTCCATTCGGTCTGCTGTGCCCGCCGGAGAAGTTATCGCCCGTGAAGATGTTTTGGGAATCATGAAGCCTGCGGCTGAAACTATGGGAATCACAAGTAGAGTGGTTTTGTCTCCTGGCACACCGCCTATGCTATGTTTATCTAAGATGGGCTTTTTGTCAAAGTCTATGGTTTGCCCTGTTTCCACCATAGCCTTCGTTAATGCCTCCACTTCATCCATGCTGGTTCCGCGAATGTAAAGACTGGTAACAAACGAGGCTAATTCAACATCACTCAGGTGCCTTTCAACGACATCCGTTACTATACTTTTTATCTCTGGAGCCAGAAGTCTCCGTCCAATAAGCTTGTTGCGGATATATGAGAGGGATTCAGGTCTTTCAGCTGGTCGAACTTCCACCATTTCCCCTTCCTGGGCTTTCAGCTTTTGCTGAACCTCTTCGTAGATGCCTAATGTTTTTTTAGGAAAGTCTGTGGCTACGTTGGCGATGGCGATTACGTTTTGTTTCTTGTAGGTGATTTCAACTCTGTCAGAGGAGTGGATTCCTAGGCGGCTTGCATAATCTTCATCTATCACTATTATCTGTTTTCCGCCCGCTCTTATTCCCAGAAGCTTAACCCTTAATTCCATAGCCCATCCAACCCGTTAACATATAACTTATCACAAGTATAATATTAGCTGAGTAGGCACTAAAGGAATTGTTGACCAGAATTGAGATACGTCGATTTTGTTGATCAATCTTACAAGCCAAAAACAACTGATTTGATATGCGACTTCTACGTTGAACCAGAAGGCATCAGTTTAACGGAGGCGGCTGGAGGAGTTGCCGCCGAAAGTTCTGTGGGAACATGGACGGAACTTACCACAATAAAGCCTTATGTGGAAAAGCTTGCCGCCCGCGTCTTCAGCATAGACGGAAACAACATCCGCGTTGCTTATCCAATTGAGCTGTTTGAGCACGGCAACATGCCAAACATCTTGAGCAGCGTGGCTGGAAACATCTTTGGTTTGCGGACGCTCAAGAACCTTAGACTAAATGATCTTTGTTTGCCCCGAGAACTTGTTCGAAGCTTCAGGGGACCCAAGTATGGTATCGGTGGAGTCCGTAAACTGTTAGGTGTCATGGATAGACCCTTAGTTGGGACAATTATCAAGCCGAAGCTAGGTTTGAAAACAAAAGATCATGCGAAGGTAGCCTATGACGCTTGGGTTGGCGGATGCGATGTGGTGAAGGACGACGAGAACCTTAGCAGTCAACGCTTCAACCCCTTTGATGACCGTGTTGTGGCGACTCTTGAGATGCGGGACCGCGCTGAAGAGGAAACTGGAGAAAAGAAGGTGTACATGATTAACATCACTTCAGAAACAGAAGAGATGCTGAAGAGGGCACAGTTTGTCAGGGACCATGGCGGAAGATACTTGATGGTTGACATTCTCACCTGCGGGTTCTCTGCGCTGCAGACAGTGCGGGAACAGGATTTTGGTTTGGTGATTCACGCCCACAGGGCTGGACATGCAGCCTTCACCAAGAACCCGAAGCATGGAATTTCGATGAAGGTTATTGCAAAAGTTGCCCGAATTATTGGTGTGGATCAGCTTCACGTGGGCACAGTTGTGGGGAAAATGTCTGAGACCCAAGAAGAGGTTTCGGAGAACTGCGAGGCACTCAGAACAGACATGTATGGCTTAAACAAGGTTTTGCCTGTTGCGTCCGGCGGTCTCTATCCTGGTCTAGTCCCTGCTCTAATGGAGTTCTTCGGGAAAGATTTCGTGATTCAGGCAGGAGGAGGGATTCACGGACATAATGGAGGAACAGTCTCTGGAGCTAAGGCTATGAGGCAAGCCGTAAACGCGACACTAGAAGGTGTATCCCTGAAAGAGTATGCTGAATCTCACAAAGAATTGCGTGTAGCTCTGGAAATCTGGAAGTAGGCAAGTTGGTTTAGGGTGCAAAGGTTTTTGGGACATGAATTTCTTCGGCTTTCTTATCTGTGAAGATTCCGAGGCTTGCGTATCTGTCTTGGCTGTCAGGTAAGGCTGTGACAACGTTTTGTCCTTTCTTCATCTTTCTTGCAAGTTGCACCGCTGCGTATACGTTGGCGCCTGAGGATATGCCTGCAAAGAGTCCCTTCTCTCTTGCCAGTAGCCGACTCCAACTCACTGCGTCTTCGTCGTTAACGTTTATCACCTCATCAATAAGAGATTGATCCACGATGCTCGGAATGAAGCCATCGCCGATGCCGTCTATTCTATGGTTACCCACTTTTCCGCCCGTAAGTTCTTGTGAGCCTGCTGGCTGAGCAGCCACTATCTTCACATCAGGGTTTATATCCTGCAAGGCTTTAGCCACTCCCATGAGGGTGCCTCCTGTGCCTACCCCAGCCACAAAGGCGTCAACCCATCCGTTCGGAACCTGCTCAATGATTTCTTTACCCATTAATATCCTGTGGGCTTCCACGTTGTCGTAGTTGTCGAACTGGGCTGGCATCCACCAACCTGACTGTTTAGCCAGCTCCTTTGCTTTTTTGACTGCCCCTTTCAGCCCCTGATCTGCGGAGGTCGATACCACTTCTGCGCCGTAGGCGCGCATAAAATTGCGTCTTTCCTCGGTCATGGTTTCGCACATGACGATGACTACTTTGTATCCCTTAGCTGCCCCTGCCATGGAGAAGGCTATTCCAGTGTTGCCGCTTGTGCCCTCGACAATTGTGTATCCCTTTTTTAGTTCGCCGCGTTTTTCGGCTTCTTCAATCATATATTTTGCGATTCTGTCTTTGATGCTTCCGCTTGGGTTAATGTATTCTACTTTTGCGTAGAGGTTTGGTTTGAATGTGCTGAATACGCCTTTTGGGCTGTTCAGTTGGATGAGCGGCGTGTTTCCCACAAAATCTAGAACCGACTTTGATGCCATTGTGAAACCATTCCCTGAACGGTGACGATTTGTTGGTCTATTAAAACTTTCTGTTTTTTGTTTCTGTTTTATATTTACTTATTTTTGGTATATAATTCACCGAAAGTTAGAGATTCTAGTAGACCTAAATAGTTGGTATAGCAGCTAAAGAGCCGAGTGAAAAATTTGGTTAAGTCTAGTAAAGTGTCTGTTTTAGAGGAAATGCGCACCCAGAAGATGAGTTTCGCGGGTTTTCCCACTCCTCTGCAGAGAATGCCTCGCCTCTCAAAGGTTCTGGGGGGTCCAAGACTCTTCGTTAAACGAGACGATATGACTGGCTTGGCTTTTGGGGGCAACAAAGCCAGAAAACTGGAGTTTCTATTCGCCGACGCCAAAAACAGAGGCGCTGATGTGGTAATCTCCGTGGGTGCGGTTCAGTCCAACTGTGCCTGCATAGTTGCCTCTGCTGCCCGGCGCCTTGGAATTAAGCCTGTTTTGGTTCTGGTGGGGAAAGAGCCTGATGTGCCTGATGGGAATCTGCTTTTGGATAAGCTGCTTTCCGCGGAGATCCATTTCCTAGACAATTCTGGTCAAGTTGAAGACTTTATGAAGCGTTTAGCCGACAAATTTAGGGCGAAGGGACATAACCCTTACGTCATCCCTGCTGGCGCCTCAATTCCATCCACTGTCCCCGGATACGCCCTAGCCATGGAAGAAGTTGCTGACCAATTCAATCAAATAGGAGAAAACTTGGACTATGTTGTCTGCGCCTGCGGAACAGGCGGAACCCAAGCTGGTCTAATTTTTGGAGCCAAACTGCTTGACATCAAAACAAAGATTCTGGGCGCAAGCGTTTTTGCAAGCAAGGCTGACGCCTCCCGAACTATAGTCCAACTGGTTAACGGCTCAGCAAAACTTCTTGACGTTGACTTATCTATTGTTCCTGAAGAGGTGACTGTTTTTGACGACTACATCAAGGAGGGCTACGGAGTGCTAAACAGCGAGGTGACCGAAGCCCTCAAACTGGTGGCTGAGACTGAAGGAATCTTCCTAGACCCCGTCTACACTGGAAAAGCGATGGTCGCTCTCATCGACTTGATTAAGAAAGGCTACTTCAAAGAAAACGACAACATAGTATTCTTCCACACAGGCGGACTCCCAGCACTATTCCTGTACAGAAACGAGCTGGGCAAGGCTTAATTTGGCTTCCAACCCGCAAGATTTGTTTTAGTCAAGTTTTCTTGACCAAACAGATGATGCAGTTAGTCAAGAGTTATTGACAAAAATCCTTTTCAGCTCAGTCAACACAGTTGCCATTAGGTAAATAAAATTGGGGGCACAAAGAACAGTTCTTCTATTATCGATAATTCTATGTTTTGCTATTGTTTCTATTCCAGAAATTGTAGTAGCGAACGCAGAAGGCACAATTTACATCATGGCTGACGGAAGTGTTGAGGGAACGGATAAAATTCAGCGTGTTGGAGACGTTTACACGTTCATGGGCAACATTGAGGGCTCCATCTTTGTGGAAAAGAATGATATTGTTATTGACGGGGCAGGCTACAAGCTCCAATCAAGCGGGGGCAGTGTAGGAATAGACCTTAGTGGAAGAAATAACGTGACAGTAAGGAACCTCAAAATCGAAGATTTTTTGGGTAATTGTGGCATTCTCCTCATCGACACCATAAACTGCAACATAATCCGAAACAACCTGACCCACAATTTCAAAGGCATCGAAATGACGGGCATCTCTTCCCAAAACAGAATTGCCGAAAATCATGTGCAGAACAATAGTGCTGGAATAGAAATTTACAGCAATAACCCCGGTTCAGGTAATGTCATCTCAGAAAATGATGTGGCAAACAACCATTTTGGCATACAAGTCAAAGATTTTTTCAACACTAACATTTCAGGAAACATTCTAACATCAAACACTTGGGGTCTCGGCTTAGGGGTAGGCTCAGGCAGCATAGCAAGAAACAATGTCATGAACGACAACACCTATGGCTTTCGCTCCTTCAATGTCCCAGCAGTCAATGTTGATGTTGACACCTCCAACACCGTGAACGGCAAGCCAATCATTTACTGGGTTAACCAGCACAACAAGACTGTGCCCGCCGACGCCTGCTACGTGGCACTCATAGTCTGCTCAGGCATAACAGTCGAAAATCTTAACCTAGCCGGAAACCTTGAAGGCGTATTCTTGGGGTCAACCACAAACTCTACAATAGTCAACAACAGAATCTCAAACAACATGAACGGCATTAGCTTTGACGCGTCTTCCAACAACACGGTGACCGGAAACACCATAACAAACAATGAAAACGGAATTAGTCTGCGCTGGGATTCTCTAAACAACACCATCATCGGAAACGAAATAAGCTTAAGCAACTCCACGGGCATCTACATAGCGGAATCAGAGTCAAACAGCATAATAGGAAACAACATAACCTGCAACGGCAGAGGCGTTTACACAGAATACTGCGGAATCAACATTTTTCACCATAACAACTTCATTAACAACACTCAACAGTGGTACGACATTGCTTTTACGCCATGGCCTATAACTCTGCAATTCTCAGTGAGCGTTTGGGATGATGGCAGAGAAGGGAACTACTGGGACACGTATACTGGCAACGATAATTCCGGGGACGGAATAGGAGATACACCATACATTCTCAACGAGAACAACCAAGACAACTTTCCTCTCCTTGTGCCGGTTGATATTTCTACGATTCCAGAGTTTCCCTCATGGATTGTTCTGCCTTTATTTCTGACTGCAACTTTGGTAGCCACATTTTATAGTAAAAGAGTGCGTGTGCGTCTAAGGCGTTTTTAGTTGATTGCAGGATGTGCATTTGGTTCACAGTTCACTGGGCTCTTCTGGAGGCTGAAAGGTTTAATATTCTCTTTTTCTTGTTTTACCCGTAGGTGATAGAGTTGAAGTTGTTCACGGTTGGTCCTGTTGCTTGCTACCCCGAGGTTCTGGAAGCTATGGGACATCAAATGGTTAGTCACCGCAGCGAAGAATACAAGAAACTGCACGTCGAAACCGTGGAGATGCTGCAGCGGTTCTTGGGTACAGAGAACGAGGTTTTCCTGTTCTCAAGCACTGGGTCAGGTTTCATGGAGGCGTCAGTGAGAAACTGCGTAAAAGAGAAGATGCTCTGCTGTGTATGCGGAAGCTTCGGCAAACGATACGCGGAAGTGGCAACCGCAAACGGCAAACAAGTTGAAACCCTCGAAGTTCCCCTAGGCGACCCCATCCTTCCCGATTCGCTGGACCAAAAACTGTCCGAAACCCCAGATGTTGAGGCTGTCTCCATCACCCACAACGAAACAAGCATGGGAATCATAAACCCTCTAGAGCAACTCGCTGAAGTAGTAAAAAAGAATGATAAATTATTGTTTGTTGACGCCGTGAGTTCCATGGGCGGAACCGAAATCAAAGTTGACAAGTGGGGCTTAGATGTCTGCTTTTCGAGTTCCCAGAAATGCTTCGGTGTTCCTCCCGGGTTGGGCGTGGGAAGCGTAAGCGAAGAGTCACTAAAAAAATCGGAGAGCGCCGAAAATAAGGGCTGGTACTTCGATTTCAAGGTGTGGGAGAAACATCAACAGAGGAAGGGGACCCCAATGACCTCAGTTATTCCACAGATAGCTGGCTTAAACACCATTCTTAAGATAATCGAGTCTAAAGGGGGAAAAGAATGGTTCTTTGACCTGTATGCTGAACGTAACCGCCATATTCGGGAAGGCATCCAGAAACTGGGGCTAACAATGTTTCCCAAGAGCGGATACGAGAGTCCGACAGTGAACTGCATGAACGCTCCAGCAGGCATTGATGGGCTTGAGGTTTACGAGAGGATGCGCGGGGAAGGGTTTGAGCTTGCAAAAGGCTACGGAACCTTGCAAAACTTGACCTTCCGGATAGGAAACATGGGCTACATCGAATCTGCAGATATAGACTCTATGCTGGAAGTCCTCGGAAAAGTGTTAGTTGAGCTTGGATGGAAAGTTAGGAATAAACTTTAAACATGCCATAAATGCTTAAATAATGCTATAACCTCTCTCCCTGAGCTAAAGAGCTGTTCGGCATGCGACACAATTTCCGCCTCAATCAGTGGGTTTCCCACAAGCGCCTGCATAAAAACAGTGGATGTTAGTGTGTGATTAGAATGAGCGACCATACGATTTTGGTTTGTGACAACTTCGGTCAAGAATTCCTTGATCATCTATCCAAGTTTGGGAAGGTATTCCAATCCAGCGACATCGATTACAGTTTGCCCTTAGACAAAGTCACAATACTTGTTGTTCGAAGTAAAACAAAGGTTAACAAAGAACTAGTTGACATTATGAAGAGCCTTGAATGCGTCATAACAGCAACTCACGGTGTTGACCACATCGACCTGAACTATCTGGCTGAAAAGCGAATCAGGTTCTATAATGTTCCCGCCCAATCATATGATGTTGCCCAAGGAGTTATCGCATACATTCTGGCGCATTGCACAAACCTCGTCGAAGGCGACAGGTCGATGAAGCGTGGAGAATGGAAGAAAATATCCCTCATTGGTTGCCGGGTTACTGGAAAAACTTTGGGGATAATTGGATGCGGCAAAATAGGACGGGAAGTTGCTAGGCTAGGTTCCGCTCTTGGCATGAAAGTTGTTGTGTCTGATCCATGCATTCAAGATGACGATGTTACTGTTGTTTCTTTGGATCAGCTCTTGAGGATATCCGATTTTATAACTGTCAACTGCCCCTTGACCGAGGGAACCAGAGATCTGATTGGAAGAGAAGAAATCGCCAAAATGAAGGATGGCGCATTTATTGTGAACACTGCGAGAGGCGGCATCATAAATGAAGAATCATTGCTAGAGGCAGTAAGGTCTGGAAAAGTTGGGGCAGCTTTAGATGTTTTTGTTTCCAAGACACCCTTCGAAGATGAACTGGCAAACAGTCTGATCCATAATGAACGTGTGATTGCCACGCCACACAGTATTGGTCAGAGCCACGAAGCAATCGAAGAAAAAGGCGAAGGCGTACTAAAGGCTATTAAAGACTACATAACCGCCAGCCAAAACGTAACGAAAGCATAGAAATCAGATACTGAAAAGCCTTGCAATCACTCTGATCTATTGCACCTGCATTCTGCCAAAACACGTTGTCTGTTGCACGCCATTTCGAAAAAGGGGATTTGCGGAGGACATCATCATTAGCCGTGGGTTCAATTCCCACCTCAGATTCCACGGTTTGCACTAATTGACCAGTACAAGTCCATTCCACACTGCCTTATTTTTTGTGGGCATATCAAAGGGCAAACCTGCATTTTCTGCTGTTTTGAATACATCGATTCCGACAGCCTCCATGGATGGTCGGGATTGGTAGGGATGTCTGCAGGGTTCTTGCGAATTCTTTATTGTACATTCAGGGCACAACTTGCATGATCCAGCGTTGAACCCTGTTGCAAAACGATAACCTAACATAGCTGCTTGGGCTTCTACTTTGTTAACTATATGATGCAGTTTCAATTTTATGGGATCAAAGGTTTTCTTGTAGATATCCATAAAATTGGTGCTTTCATACAGCGCTGCAACGTCATCAGCCTGCCGTATTTGCTTCTTCATTTTAGCTGTAATCGGGGCTTCAATCTGGATGAGTATCGCCCATTTATATTTGGATGATACTTCTCTAAACTCCTGAACACTTATCACGTAAGGGGGACACATCAAATTCAAGCCATAATCATCGCAGGGTGGTATAATACACTTTAATCTAACTCTTTCATCAACAACCACATCGTTAGCGTTAAAGGATGCAGCGTTTGTCGCCCCGAGTTCTTTTGCTAGCTTACATAAACCTTCGAGGTCTCTTTCAATTTGTGACATCAAATTCACAGTATAAACTTCTGGTCATTGAATAAGAAACTTTGCATGCACGAAGGGGGGATTGTGTGGGAGACATCATCATCCTTAAAATGAATGACAGTCAACTATAGTTTAGGTGTTACATTTGAGTGAGGGATACCCTTTTGCATGAATCAGTTTTAGATGCTGCTGACCGAATAAAACGGCTTGAGGTTCAGGGAGCCAGAAATGTGGCAATAGCCGCCATACAGGCTATCGAAGCGGGGGCAAAACGATCTAAAGCGAGAGGTAAAGGGGCGTTTCTGAAGGAGCTGAGGGACGCTAAAACGGTTCTTTTCGCTTCTAGAGAAACAGAGCCTCTGATGAGGAACGCCATTCGCCACATAGTTCACGCGGTGGAAACGAGTGAGGAAGAATCGGTCAGGGAACTGGTGGATGTGGTTTCACAGGTTTCAAGCAGTTTTTTGGAGGGTCTTGAGAGGTCGAAGGAAAAGATTGCTGCTGTGGGTTCCAAAAGAGTGTCCAACGGTTCAAAGGTTCTTACTCACTGTCACTCTTCAACAGTCACTAACATGTTACTAAAAGCCAAGCATGAAGGGAAATCGTTTGAAGTTATCTGCACCGAGTCGAGGCCCGCCTTTCAGGGCAGAATCACAGCAAAAGAAATGTTGGACGCTGGGATAGAGACCACCTTGATTGTTGATTCTGCTGTGCGGTATTTCGTGAATGATGTTGACCTTGTGGTGGTGGGAGCCGATGCCATAACCTCTGAAGGCAATGTCATAAACAAGATTGGAACAAGTATGGTTGCTCTCGCCGCTAAGGAGGCACGGACACCCTTCTATGTGGTTTCGGAGCTTCTGAAGTTTGATCCTCTAACCATCCACGGAGATTACGAAACAATAGAGGAAAGAAGCCCACAAGAAGTCTGGAAAGACGCTCCGTCCGGCTTGGACATAAGAAATCCTGCCTTCGACGTCACGAGGAGAGAATTCATCCACGGAATCATCTGCGAAGAGGGAATCATATCTCCGCACTCGATAAGCGAGTTGATAAGCAGAAAACACCCATGGATATTCGAAGTAACCTAACTTGAGGGGCGCTCACCTTTTTCTTGATTGAGCGGCTTTATGATTCTGATTTTCTTTTCTACCTCTATGAGTTTCTCTTCTAATTTTCTTACATTTGCGGCGTAGAGTTCTAGACGTTTTCCGTCTATGGCAATCCAGAAAGCGATGGCAACACCGGAGAGCCCCAGTATCAGATAGTAAATGTAGAGAGTTAGGCTCCAAGTTTCCAGCTGCCCCCACAGACTGCCCAGAACATAGGCTGTCGCAAAAATCATGATCACAAAATTCAGCAAATGAAAATAGGCTAAAAAGGTTCGCATCCTCAACAGTTTTCACGCCCCAAATAGAATATTTTGTTTGCAGCTTAAAGCTTTCCTGAGCCTAAACAAAAACAATGGCACTGAAATGTTTTACAAACAGATTTGTGGTTTCATTCGAATAGTATCGCACCTAAACCTTTTTACCCCAAACCAACTCATTTATGGAGTAAAATAAACCCGAAGGTAAATGATGTTAAAGAGACTAAATGGAGAATGACCAGAACCCATGCAGACCTTGAGAGATATTCGGGAGAAGATTGCGAAGCTGGAAAGCGAGAAGGCTGAACTTCTGGCGGAAGTGGAGGAACTCAGAGAAAAGGCAGAAACAAAAGCCGCCTCTCTAGAAGAAGAAGTAGCCCAACTAAGAGAAGAAGCAGAATCCTTGAAGGAAATGCTCGGCTCCCTCTAGCGAAACCACCATCCCACCTCAACAGTTCCCCCCATGTGCAAAGGAAGCACAGCCAAAAGTTCCACAGACAAAACCCTAACTGCCGAACATGCCCCACAATCATATTTGAAGCCTAACAACAGCGCATTGTTGAAATGTACAAAAAATTTTAATGCTTAAGAATTGAACAAGTATAGATTAGTCAACTAAAAGAGAGGGTATAAGAAATGAAGAAAGATTTGTTTGCTGCTTTTTCATTGCTCATGCTTTGCAGTCTACTGTTGATTACAACTGTTGGAACCGTCATGGCGGGCAACCAAGACTACTCAATCATAGAGTATTGGACTCAGGTAGCACCCACTTTTGATGGAGAATGGACTTCGCCAGATGAATGGACCGACGGTCAACATGTACAAATATCAGACGCTGGTATGTTCACATATACAGCGGACATAATGCTAACAGGTTCAATGAACTCCCAGTTCCTTGTCGAATTTTTCAGTGACACCACCGACGATCCTGAAGACTACTGGCAAATTTGCCTTGACCCATCAGAAGGCGGTGGCTCTGCTCCTGGGACCGGTTATGGCAGAATAGACATTATCGGACACACCGAGATAAAATGTTATGAAGGAGACGGAACAGGCTGGACCGAAATTTCGGTAGAATCAGACATAGAATGGGCAGACTCAATCACTGATACTCCGCTCAATAGCACTGCCCACTGGATTCTAGAATTACAATTTAACAAGGAATCAGGCGCCATGACACTCGCTCAGCCGCCAAATGGATTGAGAATTGCATTTTATGATGCAAGCAATCCCGATGCGGGAGTTCAGGCGTGGCCACCAGGCAGTGACGTAGACGTTCCAGATACGTGGGGAGTAATCCCAACTTATTCAATGGACCCGATACCAGAGAGCATTGGCTTCGGAGTTGCTGCGTTGCTATCGTCTATTGCGGTTGCTGTTAGCTTCTACTTTTTGCGGAAGCGACCAAAAACCTAAAGTTACGGCTCAGGGAAAACGGGAGAAATAAGCTACACAACCTAAAACCTGCAAACACCAAACCTCCACCCTTTTTTTATGTTTTCCTGACACGGTTCCATTTCAAAATTTGCCTTTTACTTGCGACTTTGCCCACCCCCTAAAAGAAAAACAGAAATCATTCATATTAGGAGCCTAATAACAGAAGATTGTTAAAAACAGTCTTTTTTCCTGAAAACCAAGAAAGAATAAAATTGGTGCTCCGGCCGGGATTCGAACCCGGGTCGGCGGCTCGAGAGGCCGTCATACTTAACCGGACTATACTACCGGAGCCTAAGTAATACTATTCATTTCCTTTTCCTGTATATAGCCACTTCGTCCTGTTCACTGTACATGACGCACTCAAGCTACTTCCAACAGTTTATTTTCCTATTCCAGATTCAAAAATGCAGGTTTTTAATATGATTCCTAGAACAAAACGAATTTTCGGAAACTAACCTGAAAAACTTGTTATTAGCTATCTCCGTTTGCTGCCTATTGTATGTTTTATCTTAGTTTTGCGTTTGGAATTATCTTCTGTGCTGCAGCTAGAAACTTTTGCATTTCCTCGTCTGTAAAGGGTTTCAGTTTTATAAACTCCGGATTTATGGTTTCTTTGCCGAGGCTGACATCAAACTTCTGCAAAACATATTTTCTGCACCCCACCAAGCTGCGGCATATCTGCTCTATGCCCTCTTTTTCATGGAGCCTAGGAACAACAGTGGTCCTGAATTCGTAATCCATGCTGGAACCCAACAAGATTTCAACGCTTTCCTTCACGCTTTCCAGCAAGTTTTCTGCTTTGACACCGCTTGCCTTAGAGTATTTCTCCACAGTTAATGGCGCCTTTACGTCCATAGCTACGTAATCGATGAGACCATTCTTCATGAGTTTCTTCAGCATAGAAGGGCTGGTGCCGTTCGTATCCACTTTAACTAGGAAACCCATATTCTTTAATCGGGAGCATAGTTCCGGCAAGTCACTGTGAAGGGTTGGTTCCCCACCTGTGATGCACACCCCGTCGGTCCAGCCTCTCTGCCTCTCAAGCTGATCTTCCACATATTCAAACGGGATTGTATCCATCTTTTCAGGGTTAAAAACAAGATTCAAGTTGTGACAGAAGGGACAGCGAAAGTTACAGTTGGGAAGAAAAATAACAGATGAAATTTTTCCGTCCCAATCCACGAAGCTAACATCGATGAATCCTTTTATCTCCATTTCTCAAACACTTTCTAACTCTCTGAGTAAATGTGCCTAGCACCTTAAGTTCTTTTATGTCAAATAAGCCAATGGAACCAGAAGCTCCAATAAAAAGGAAATCATTATTAAACCGCAACACCAAACCCCAGTATAAAACCAAGATTCTTGCAGGTGATTTTATGCAAGCAGCAGCGGACACCAAAACTCATGTCATCGATGAACAGACAGTTCTCAGAAAAAGAATGAAGAAGATTAAGCATAAGATAGCGGTTATCAGCGGCAAGGGAGGAGTCGGCAAAACCGTTACCGCAGTCAACTTAGCCGTAGCTTTTGCCATGCAAGGACACGAAAACCGCGTTGGTCTCTTGGATGCTGACCTTCATGGTCCCTGCGTTCCGAAGATGCTTGGCATGGAAGACGAAAAACTTAAGGTGGGACCGATAGGAGCTTTTCCAGCCTTAGGTCCTCTTGGAGTGAAGGTTGTTTCCATGGCGTTTGTGCTTGCAGGCAAGGAAGTTCCGGTTATATGGCGGGGACCCTTAAAAATGAGGGCAATCGAACAGTTCCTGTCTGAGATAGCTTGGGGCGAACTTGATTTTCTGCTTATAGATTTGCCTCCTGGAACCGGAGATGAACCATTGAGCGTCATGAAGCTTCTTCCAGAGATGGATGGCGTTGTTATAGTGACTATTCCCTCGGAGGTGTCCCAGAACGTGGTGGGAAAAGCCATCACATTCTCTAGGCAACTGAAGGTTCCGGTGATCGGGGTAGTTGAAAACATGAGTGGTTTCATCTGCCCCGAGTGCGGCGCCGAAACTCACATCTTCAAGACTGGAGGAGGCAAAAAAGTGTCTCAAGAATATTCTGTTCCCTTCTTGGGAAGCATACCTCTTGATCCCAGAATCTGCGAAGCCTCAGACTTGGGGCGCCCATTCATCATGGAATATCCTGATTCACCTGCCTCAAAAGCCTTCATGGAAATAGTGGAAAAAATCAAGACGTACATTCAAGAAAAAGAAAAACAGTCATCTAAGGAGACTGGCGACAAATAGCCTCCAATTTTTCACATGCCTAAAATTCGATAATGTCTCCAGTGTGAAGAGGTTGGCATCGGTCTCCGAATGCTTCAGCAAACTTTTTGCCAGCTCTTTTGCCTGTGCAGTGGCACGGTCCAACGAATTTTAGGTCAAGTTTCTCCAGTTCGTATGCTGTCGCCTGAATTCTCTCGTTCTCTACATTCCCGAGGTGGAAGCCTCCCAGAACCGCGTATACCCTGCTGTTTCCTGTTATTTTCTGGGCATACTTGATAGTGTTGATTATCCCCGCATGCGCACACCCAGCTACAACAACCAATCCTTTGTTTTCGACATCTATGACCAAAGATTGGTCGTCAAGCATCACATCATCAACGAACTTTCTGTTGCGGACTGTCCAGAAGCCTCTAACACTCTCAAAAGCTGTAATTCTGGGGACTTCTCCAGTTGTGGTAATTCCGTCAGCTATCTTTACAGGATTAGTAGCCAGAATAGGTTTGCCACCAGCAGCCTCAACTTCAGAGGCGTGGAAAGGTGCACCGATAAACTTTAGATGCGGCTTCATCTTGAGTTTTGGACCGAAAACCGTTGGATGCCCAATAACTGGAACACGTTTTTTCATCCGTTTCAGGGCTTCCAGCAAGCCGCCTGTGTGGTCGTAGTGACCGTGACTAATCGCAATTACGTCAACATCTTCCAAATTCACGCCCATCGCATCCACATTGTGCAGAAGCGCTTCTGGCGATGCCCCCGTATCCATCAACACCGTCACTTCGTCGTCGCCAATTTTTGCTTTTGTGAAGAACGAGAGACCATGTTTGCTTTTGAGGTGAGGCTTAGCTGGGCTTTTAGAGTCTTCGATCAGAACTGTTATCTGGACGTTTTTGGCAGCCATTTTGTTTTCTACCTTGCTTTTTAATTTTTGAGGGCGTATGCAGGTAATATTGTTCTTCGCTTCATAACTAAAGAGAGTTATGTTTAGAAAATAAACTGGCTAACAAAAAACTTGTGTGCACCCGTCTTATGGGGTAATTATGAGTGACCTGAGCTGCTTCACTCCCTTCCTTGTTGCCAGCTCCTGAGCCAGCTTTCTTATGTCTTCGGCGTCGCCTTTAACCGCAACAGCCTCCAGACAGTCTCGGTCGCTTAGGTGAACGTGGAGGACTGAATTTATAACTTCTCGATGGTGATGTTGATATTCGACGAGATCGTCTTCCAGACCCTTGATTTCATGATCATAAACCATCACCAAGACGCCAGCCTTTTTTCCCTTCTGCTTGTGAAGTAACCGCTGTTCTGCAATAAAAGACGTAACCGCATCCTGAATAGCCTTTGATCTGCTATCATACCCCATCTCCTCAACGGTTTCATCCAGCTCCCTCAGCAACTCTGGGGGAAAAGTGACACCAACACGAACAATCTTACCCATGCTTGATTCCCAGCTAAACCGTTGGCACACTAATCATAAAACCTTTCTCTCTTTCCAATTGTTGCGGGTAAGTGGAAAAAGACTGCGACGAAGCGGTTAATCCAAGAAACAGTCCGAGACCTAATCATCCGAATTTGTAGTGTTTTCTGATTTTCTTTTTTATTTCCTTGCTAACCTGTAATAGCAATCCACACTTCTTTAGTCTATAACTGGTGGCTCTTTAGCAACAAAAAGAAAGAGCGTCAGTCTCCTTCGTCGCCTTCCTTCCCTAAAGAAAAAACAGAAAACAAAACCAATTCACAAACACACAGAGCTACCGCATGCATGCATTTATGTGCAGATCATTCATATCTACTGACTATGGAATGTGCAATAGGAAAGGTTAACTTTCTTCGCCGTGGTATTATCTCAATATTAATTGGTTTATTCATTCTCGCAGTTGGAGTAACCCTTTATCTAAAATTAAACACTGGAACAAGATCTCTAATCATCATCTTAGGATTTTCGACTCCTTTCTTCATTATAGGGTCTCTCCTTCTTATATGGCATTATGCCAACCGTAAGAGAAAGATACAGAAACCATCGTCACAATATCTTTTGCAGCTCGCTCTTATATATTCAATGCGAAACGAATATAGAACTAGCTCTTTCTTGGTGCCCCACAAATAGGACATGAACTTGAGTTAGCAGGCATCAAAGACCTGCAGTACTCGCAGGGCACCATCTCCACCTCTTCTTTGATTACGCCTGCTGCGGCCCTGATTACCTGAAGCTCGATCGTGTCGCTAGTGGCGTCAGGGCGGTCATCCACTCCCACCACTCCTTTGATGAGCCAGGAGACGTTTGCATCTATACCGTCTAAGGTTTCACGTCCACTGGCGGGAATGTTCACTTTTATTGGAAACGTCTTTTTGAATCCCGGCACAATATGCATTGGACCGCTTGCCTTCAAATCGTCTGAAAGAAGAGTGGCTGAATCCCAGTATACGTGCCGCACATTGCGTCGAAGGCGCTCATTGTACACCCACCTTTCTCGTCTCCTCTTTTCGATGCATCGGAGCTCTGCTCTTATTTCGGTGGTGTCAAATTCTTCCTTGGAGGATACCGTGATTGTTCCGTTTATGCTTGAACCCAAAGCCATTGTTCTTTTTGGAATTTCAAGTTTGACTGCAGTTTTTGGTTTCCTGAACATTTTGAAGAAGCCCAAAGATTTCTATCTCCGGTTGGCTGTTATTTTGAAGATAAAGTATCTATTTATGATTTGCGTGTCTCTGCCTCTGAAAGGAAAACTTAGATTTCTGGGATAGAAGATAGAAAGTCTTTTTGAAACATGGTATGCGCGTTGGGTTTCATCTTTTTACAATGAAAGCGATTTTGACATCGGCATTGTATTCCACAATCTTGTTGTCTTCTACTTTGGCTGTGCATCGCTTAACGTGAACTCCTTTGATGTTCTTAACAGTCTTTGCTGCCTCAGTTACAGCGTTTTGAACAGCCTCGCTCCAGCCCTTCGGTGAACTACCTATCAACTCGATAATTTTTACAACAGGCATAACATTCACCTCCACTAACAAATGGTTTACGCGTCACTTCAGCTTTTCGACATAAACGCTCTCCAAAAAGCTGTTGTTAAGAAAATTAACGGACCCTTTTTATTGCAGCCTCAGTTAATCCCTTGAAAGAAAAAAGGGATTATCGGATGACCATTATCATGGATGACGCAGGAACTGGTGACCTCCTTTTTGGTGTTGTCATTGGCGCATTCCGCAATTCAACCCAAGAATTCAGATATAACGTTATTGACGTAAAATTTTTTAAACCTAGAGCTTTTTCGCGAAAAGCATACCTGAAACAATGCTCAAAGATTGTTTCTAAGCTACTTGCTGGCATGAAACCAAAGCCAGAGGAAGAAATTCACATTTGCAGAGGCTACATCTTTGATGAGGCTGTGGAGAAACTAAAACGGAAATATGGAGAAGATCGAATTCGCCGAGTTAAAGTGGTAGGAGAAACGCAAGACCTTACAGAAATTGCCTACCTTGATGAAGTAAGGAATTTAGGTTACGAACCTCTTGAAGAAAGAGACAACAGAAGGGCAAAAAGCTTTTTTCACATGATGAATTGGCTGAAGAAAAATCCAGACATGCTGAAATATGCAAAAACTGGTTGGCCACGATTGCAAAGGTACAAATTATTCAGGTCAAAAGAGAAGCGCAACTAATTTTCTGTCTTCGGTAACATGGCACAGTTCGTTGCCGTTACGTCCGAATGCGGCTCTTCATGATAAATTGAAGGTAAACGTTTTTCTGAGGTTTTCACTGTTCACTTAGTGATAACTTTGAAAAACCAAGACTTAGAGTTTGCCAAGTTGAAGCTGATAAAGGAAGATCTGAGTTTAGTAATCGTGAAGAAAGGAAAAGTTATTTTTGAAACAAAGAAGCAGGGAATAAGCGGTTTTCTACAAGCCATCGAGAAGCTGGATAAAAATTTGGTTGCAGCCTCAGCAGCTGATAAGATTGTTGGGGTGGCTGCAGCCATGCTCTGTGTCTATGCTGGGGTGGCTTCTGTATTTGCCTTGACCGTCAGTGAGGAGGGAATCAGGGTGCTTGAAGACAACAATATTGCATGTCTGTTTGAAAAGAAAGTTTCGAATATCCTGAACCGCGACAAAAATGATGTGTGTCCCTTCGAAAAACTGGCTATTTCCTCTAGAAGCCCAGATGAGGCTTATGTGAAGTTGAAGTCCTTAGCGAGTCAAATGATGAGAAAATCAACAGAAACTAATGATGACTAACTGCGTTATTATTTTCGAGAAAAAAAGAAAGGGGGTTATTGTTTCAATCCTATGATGTTGGCGACGGAATCAGTATAGGTGTTCCGTCAGGAGCCATTATCAGCATGTCAATGTCCGGAGCTATCTTCTCTAGAGTTTGTACCACAAGATAAAGTTCTGCAACTCTAGTTTCGTTGCTTGAATCCACTCCTGCAGCCTCAAGAACCATTTCTATAGCCGCCCTTGTTGCATTCGCCTCGATAACTGTCGCATTTGCTTTTGCTGCCGCTTCAATTGTTATTTTCTCGGCAGTTGCTGTGGCGTTGATAATTACTATTTGTCTCTCGAAGTCTGCTTGGATTTTCTGCTGTTCCGCAACCAGTTTGTCCTCGATTGCTGAAGTGTATTTTGCGGGGTATCCTATGTTTCTGAGTTCAAACTCGAAGTCTATTAATGCTCCGGCTAGAGGGGCTGATGTGCTAATTTTGTTCCAGATTGCGTCCCGTATGGTTTGAGCCACAAAATCTCTCCTCTCAATTGTTTCGATTGTGTTAAATTCCTTTGTGACTATTCTGACCTGCTCTCGTGCAATAGATGCTATAACATCATTTTTCCAGTTCTTTTGGGGCAGATTCTCATACAGTTGCTTAACATTCGGAGGGTCAAGCCTCCACCTCATCATGATGTCAATCTCCATCTCCAACTGGTCTTTTGAGAAACTTTTTACGGTCTCAAAGTCTGCTGTGCCGTCGGTTCCGTCACCCCACATTCCCAATGTGTCTACCGCAACTTTGATTTGGACGGGATTGACCCAAGGAGCTTTGATTGCCCAAGTTGGACCCAAGATCGGTTCACTGATTGTGCCTGCTATGGGGTCAACCATTAGGACTGCATTGCCTACCGGAACGTTGACCCACATGGTTGAGAAGAAGATCACTGTGGAAAATGCTGCCACCACTAGAATTATGATCAGGGCTATTCCTATTTTAGGATTGATTCTAATTTTAGGTTCATATTCAATATTCATTTTTTCACCTCCCCTATACATTTAAAACTAACCAGAAAAACTTGCTGTTTGTGTTGTATCACGGAGTTGAAAAGCCCACCTTATCTTACCCTTTTACGTTATACACGCTTTCAATATACTCAACTTACTCTAAATATTTTTCTAAAATAGTATATATGCCTCTATTGAATCTATATAGCCACAATTGACGTTCAGAGCTACATCCGTCTCTATAGACCTCAAAAACAGGAGCAGCACCAAGAACTTCCTAACTTAAACTTGTTTTAACAATCTTCTCGGCAACGGTTTTTCCCAGTTTGCGACAATCCTCTAAACCTTTTTTGTCTGGATTGTATTTTATGCGTAGAGCGGGTTCTATGACGTCCATTCCAAATCGGTTCTTCATGATCTCCAGCAGCATATTTGGAGCTTCTCCGCTCCAGCCGTATGAGCCGAAGGCTGCTCCCACCTTGCCTTTGAGGTCTATTTCCTCCTTGGATGCGGCTTCTAGGAGGTTCTTCATGTCTATGCCTATGTCATGGTAGTATGTGGGCATCCCCAAAATTATCGCATCTGCCTCTGCCAACTCTTCTGGTTTAACAAAATATTTCAGTTCTACGTTAACTCCTACGACTGATTTTGCTCCTTCTTCAACCGCCTTAGCCATCTTTTCGGTGTTACCTGTTTGGCTGTAATAGACGATAAGCAGCTTAAGCATGTTCGCCAAGTTTTAATCCCTCAAATATGTAGATGTAACTGAGAAAAGATAACCTTTGCGCGTGCTATAATAGAAAATAGACTTTGGAATGCCGGAATGATTTTTAAATGAATTCTTGATGTTATTAGTTTAGACAAGATGGGAAGTGGTGGTATGGGTGTGACAGAAACTGCTGATATAGGAATCATAGGTGGAACAGGCGTCTATGACCAAGAAAGTTTCGAGGATATCAAAGAAATTAAAGTGTTCACTCCTTTCGGTGAAACGTCGGATCTGGTTTCCGTTGGCATTTACAAGAACATTAAGGTGGCGTTTATACCTAGGCATGGCAGAAACCACACGATTCCTCCTCACAGAGTCAATTACCGGGCTAACGTGTGGACGCTAAAGAAGTTAGGCGTCAAAAGAATAATTGCTTCAGCAGCCGTGGGAAGTTTACGGGAGGATTATGGTCCAGGAACTTTTGTTATTCCAGACCAGTTTATTGACCGAACCAAAAAACGGTTAGACACTTTTTATGAAGGGGGACAAGTTTGTCACATATCCGCGGCAGATCCTTTCTGTGAGCAACTTCGACAGGTTTTCATAAAAAATGCAAAGAAAATAGGGTTAGATGTCAAAGATAGTGGAACATACGTTTGTATTGAAGGTCCAAGGTTTTCAACTAGAGCCGAGTCCAGACTTTTTCAGATGTGGAAAGCGGACGTGGTGGGGATGACCATTTATCCTGAGTGTGTTTTGGCTAGAGAAGCGGAACTGTGTTATGTTTCAATTTCCATAGTTACCGACTATGATGTGTGGGCTGAAAGTCCGGTGTCTACAAAAGAGGTAATAGAAAAAGCGCATAAGAGTAACGAAGACCTAAAGAAGCTAATTCTGGAGGTACTTCCACAAATACCAAAAACCAGAGATTGCAAATGCGGCTCAGCACTAAAAGATGCACTGATGTAATTTTGACGATCAGCCAATCTTGAATTATTGAACTTCAGGATTATTTCTTTGTGTTGTCCTGAATGAGGTTCCGCCGTTTAAGTTCTCGTAGAACATAAGCTATCGTTTCTTCATTTGTGTCAATCGTGTAGAATTGCTTCAGTTCCTTCCTGATTTGTGCAACGTCAACATCGCCAGTAGGGCTCACTGAGAGGCGCGCACAGACCTTCGGAACAATATTGCACATGTCCTCTGTGAAGTTCCAAGGGAATATAACCCAGCGCCAATCCATCTCCTCGCCAAAGTAGTCCGGCTTAAACTTTGAGCTTGTTATGTGCCTCAGTGCAGCGGTTCTGACCTCGGAAGGATTCAGCGATTTGATATACTCAACTGCCACCTGCATGCTTTCACCCGTATCGGTGATATCGTCTACAATCAGCACCTTTTTTCCATTCAAGTCGACTTTAAATGGATACTTCAGCTTAGCTTTCCCGTCTGGTGTTGCTGTTACTCCCCAGTGCTCAACCTTCAGGCTTACTAGGTCCTTGACGCCTATCAAGTCGCAGAGAATCCGAGCTAAGACCCAGCCTCCCCGAGCTAAACCGACTATCAGGCCAGGTTTGTAGGCTGAACCGTTAATTTTCTTTGCCACTTTCCTAGCTAAATTGTAAAAAAGGTCCCAGTCCATGACTTCACATTCGAAACAATCTGCAGACATTGGAGACGCACCTTTTTTCTTTTCGCTGATTAATTCATTAGCTTCCAATATTATAGTTTCGCCTTTTTCTCACCCAGTCGATTCTAATAGTGCTCTCTGTTCTTTTCAGTCCAGGACAAAATTACTCCGTACTCATGTAATAGTATTCGCCCATCTTCTTTTGTTCCCGGTCTAGCCTAGAACCTTCCTTGTTCACTCTGGGTCTTTTCGTTTGTGGGTCTCTTCGAAAAGTGATTGTCATGTCCTCTAGAAAGCTGTTCATGCCCTTGCGAAGGTCTGTGGGCTGATTAGCAAAACCACGAATTCCCGGCTCTCCAGTGAAAATCATGAGGCGGTCAGCTATGAAATCTTGCGTCACCACATCATGCTCTACCACGAAAGCTGTTACTTGTCTGTTTTCGATTACATGCCGAATCGTCCGAGCCACAGACAATCGGTCCTCCACATCCAAGTAGGCACTCGGCTCGTCGAGAAGATACAGTTCTGCCCCACGGGATAGACAGGCTGCGATGGCGACTCTCTGAAGCTCCCCTCCGCTGAGCTCAGTTACTTCGCGGTCAAGGAGAAGCTGCATTTTGAGGGGCTGCAGAATCTGGCTGTGATATAGACTTGTTTGGAACTCTTTTTCAGCCGTCTCTTTCAGCAGTTCCTCAACGGTGCCGCTGTACTGCGGCGAGATATATTGGGGCTTGTAACTTACTTTCAGCCCCTCCTCAGCGGATGTTTCTCCAGAATCTGCTTCCTCTATTCCCGCAAGTATCTTCACAAAGGTGGTTTTTCCAATTCCGTTGGGTCCAAATATTCCAACCACCTCTCCCCGCTTCACCTTCCCCGGCACCGCCTGAAACTCAAACTCCCCGAAGGATTTCTTGATTTCACTCCACTGAAGCATCGGCTCACCCACGGTTAATCCGGTGGCTGGAGGCTTCACGTGAAAGATTATGGAATCCTTTCTGAAGCGCACGTTCTCGTCAGGGATATAGCCTTCAAGGTAAATGTTTATTCCAACTCTTACTCCGTGGACATGGGAGACTACTCCGTAAACTCCGGGGTCACCATAAAAGACGCAGATTTGATCTGACAGATAATCGAGAATCGCCAAATCATGCTCTGCAACAATAACCGTTTTTCCGTCTTCTTTGAGTGTTCGAATAGCCCTTGCTACCTGCAGCCGCTGCTTCACATCCAAGTAGCTGGCAGGCTCGTCGAAGAGGTAAACGTCCGCTTCTCTGCAGATAGAGGCGGCGACAGCCACCCGTTGGAGTTCTCCGCCGCTCAAAACCTCCAGTTTTCTGTTCCAGACTGTCTCAAGTTGAAGCTTTTTGGTGAGCTGACTCAACTTGTTTCGCTCGTCGACTTTTTCAAGAAGCTCTCCTACCTTGCCAGAGACAATCCGAGATATTCGATCTACATACTGGGGCTTGTGCACCACCTTCATGTTTCCCTCGCTTAGTCTCTGAAAATATTCCTGGAGGGTTGAGCCGCGGAAATGTTTAATCAGTTCTGTCCACTCTGGGGGGTCGTCATATTTTCCTAGGTTCGGTTTGATTTCTCCAGCAAGAATGTGGAGTGCAGTGGTTTTTCCTACACCATTTTGTCCCAGAAGACCCAGAACTACGCCTGGGGAGGGTGTGGGGAGACGAAAGAGTTTGAAGGTGTTGGGTCCGAAGCGGTGGCTGCAATCTTCCTCCAGTTCGTCCGCCAAGTTGACTATGGAGATGGCTTTGAATGGGCATTTCCTAACGCAGATGCCGCATCCTACGCATAGGCTTTCCACGATCTGAGGCTTGTCCCCCTCGAATACGACTGCTTCAATCTTGTTTCTCACCGGCGGACAGAAACGATAGCATGGTCTACCGCAACGTTTGGATTCACATCGTTCCTCGTCGAGAACCGCTATCCGAACCATCTTTCATCAATACATCCATTAATGTAGGATAATACAAAGAATAACATGCCTATCTTGGGTTAATTTAGGCTTATGGACTCTATGCATAACCACTGAAAAACCACACGGGGATATAAAACTCTTCGCGAGGTTTTTGGTGCGGTCGTCGGGGTTTGAACCCAAGCTGGACGCGCGCAGTTACTTGGGTTTTCTGAATACTAATTTGAAAGTTGCCTTTAATAAGAAAAAATAGCACCTGATCTTTTAGTTGGATTAAAAAAAGGTGGGAGTTTGAGCCGAGATGCTTCTGTGCATCGTCAGATTATTGTTTCTCCCGTTTTTTTGAGCGTTTCTGTAGATATTGTTGTCCGACGAGCAGCGAGATTGATGACAGGAAAACCATGACTGCGAAGGTTAAGCCCTCTGGAATAGTCTCCATAATAGAATAAGTTTGTCCCCACTCGTCGGGAACGTCAACGCTTGAGTCGGGCCATGCTTGTACCCCAGCTTCACTGTTACTTTCGTCGTATGCCGCCACTCTAACACATTGATCAGGGCCTGACTGAAGGGCCGAATGATCCATAACCATTTCAACGATGTAGTGTGGAGTGCTGTTAGTTGGAGACTCACTTATTGAATCAACTATTTCGATGCTTTCTCCCCAAGTTAATTCATCGGTTTCAACCCAGCCTGATCCATCGCCTCTGTAAACCGTAAGCCCTGATTGATCGTGACCCACAAAGTCTACCCTAATATCGTCTGCATTCGGAGCAGAACCACCATCCGCGCTACCATCCAAACATAATTGCCAATAGTCTCCTGCATCATCAGTGTCGTCATCGTAAAATTCGATAATCCAAAACACGGGGATACCAGAATATCCACTACCACTACTCATCAACCAATTCGTTCTGAAAACAACATTGAGGTCACCGTCCATTTGATGTTCCATATCAACGTCAGTCCATTCGTCAGATGGTGTCCACTCGCCATCTATGGTAGGTTCTGTCACAGCCATATAGTGGTCAAATTCATATCCCGTTTGATATGCGGTAGCGATTCCTGCATTTGCTAGCAAACCTAAACTCAACAACGCAATTATACAGAAAGTCACACCAATTTTCTTCATTTTTCTACAATACCCCTTATCGATGCCAATGCATATCTGTTGTGTTTGCTTAAAAAACTTTTATGTGTCAAAAATTAGTGAAATAGGCGCGTAAGAATGATGAGCTGTCAATGTGCGTGCAGGAGTCTACGGTAGCCTCTTCGTAAGTTAATTCGGTTTTTCGGTGAGCTTATTCTTTTCGGGAACCTTGAGCATTCACTTCTTTTGTTAGGCTTGTCTTGCGGCAGAAAAGATAAGGGACGGCGAAATATTAGCTTAATATTCTTACCTCAAATGCTTGAAGATACGTTTAAATCTAGACAATGCAGAGATTTAGTTGCCTAGTTGCTGTGTGAAAAAAGTTTTTACCAGGATTTAGGCGGTGAATTAAATTGGAGTACGAAATTAAGTATAAGCCCTCGTATTCGATGCTTGTTGTCAAGTTGGAGCCTAACGAATCTGTAACTGCAGAAGCCGGCGCCATGACCTACATGGAACCCAACATAGACGTGAAGACACGTAAACGGGAAAAGAGCCTCTTAGGCACCTTGAGTCTCGCCCTCTTGGGGCGGCAATCCTTCTTTGTAAACGATTACAGAGCCCAGAAAGGTTCAGGTGAAGTTGCTTTCGTTTCTGCTCCGGTCGGCGACATCGAAACGTTGGAGGTGAAGCCAAACCAAGGCTACATCATACAATCTGCCTCATACATTGCATCCACACAAAAAGTGGACTTGGACATGAAATGGCAGGGATTCACGAAGGGGCTCTTCGGACAGGGGCTTTTCATGATAAAGGTTTCAGGGGAAGGCAAACTCTTCATCAACACTTTCGGTGCCATCGACAAGCACACCCTGGAAGCCGGCAAATCATTGATTGTCGACAACTTTCATCTCGTGGCTTTCAGCGATAGCTGCGACTATGATGTCCGAAAGTTTGGTGGATTAAAATCAACTATTCTCGGCGGCGAGGGGCTGGTTACGGAGATAAGAGGTCCCGGCGACGTGTACATTCAAACCAAAAATCTGAGAGAATTCGTGGAATGGCTCTGGACACTCCTTGGACCCAGAGTTAAATCAAGGGCAAGATAAAAAAACCAAAAAACAAACAGCTGACTATCTTTTCTTTTTTCAGTAGACCTATAAGACAAAGTTAGAAAGTTTGGGTAGAACCTTAATAGAACCTTCAACATATTCGATTCGGCGAAAACATGACAGTTCTGAAAGCAACAAAAAGCAACATCATGGTTGCCGCTCAGATTGTGAGACGGGGCGGGTTGGCTGTCTATCCAACCGAAACCGTGTACGGTTTAGGATGCGACCCACTCAATATTGAAGCCGTGAAGCGAATTCTGGACGTGAAGGGCGAACGAAACAAGCCTCTGCCCATATTAGCATCAAGCATTGGCGACGCCGATAAGATAGCCTTCATTTCCCTGAATGGGAAGCGGCTTGCTGTGAAGTTTTGGCCTGGACCGCTCACAATGGTTTTTCCTAAGAAGTCTGCTCTTCCAGATGTTGTTACTTTTGGTTTGGATTCTGTGGGCTTGAGAATACCCGACAATGATGTAGCGCTTCATCTGATTGGCTTGTCTGGGGGTCTGTTGATTGGGTCAAGTGCCAACAGAACGGGAGAAGAGCCTCCGCGGCAGGTTCAGGAAATCTCTAGGGAAGTGAATGAGATGGTGGATGTTGTTCTTGACGGTGGAGCTGCAGCTCAGGGGATGCCGTCGACAGTGGCTGATTTGACTTCAGAAAAGCCGAGAATCCTCAGGGAGGGTCCCATAAGCCTCAAGGAGATTTTGGATGCGTTAGCTCTTGGTGCCTAGCAGTGCCATGCGTTCGATCACTAGATCGGTTATTGCCTCTTTTTCTAACCCTTTTTTTTCCAGTTTAGCTTCGAATTCAAGGTGAGAAATCCCGAATAACTTTTTGATGACCACGATTTTTTTGGCTGTCAGTTCTAGTGCGCTGTCGTCTCGTTCGCCAGGAACTGTTTTGGTGACTAGGCGTAGATAGTCAGATTTTCTGTGCCTGTTTTCTGTTATTATCAGCGCTGCTACTTCTGAGGAGTCCTGTTTGATTCCCAGCATGTTCACAGCCTTTTTTATCTGTCTTTGGGCAGAAGCGTAGAGGAGAGCCTCAACCGCCAGATTGTTTGATATATTTGCGTTTTTTTCGAAGGCGCTCAGCGCGTTTAAAGCTGCAAAATACAGGTGTTGAGGACCTGCCACATGTTTGGCGTCAAAAAACTGAACCGAGGCTCCACTGTCTTCTTTTCTGAAGTGTTCAAGAAAAGCGTTGACGTCCTCTATCTGCACGTTCCTGAAACCAACTATAGTGATGTTTTCGTTGGGTTCTTCCGCTCTTTCGTTCATTGTTATTCCCTGAAGACTTCTTTGATTAACCGTTCCGCAAGTTCCCTGTTTAGCTCGAAACTGATTAGCTTTTCTTTTGCATCTTCCACAGTTAACTTGCTGATTCATGGAGTTAGCTGAGTTATTTGTTCATGCTGGGTAAGGCAATTTAAGAGTATCTAAAGTTGAGGCTCCTGTTTTAGGTTTCGAGGTTCTTTCTTTGGCGGATACGTCTGTTTCTGAGTTATGTTTTTGACTGTAATAACGATTATATAAATTAGGAGCCGATTTCTGGTGTAGAGGCTCAATTATGGTAACTTTGAAGAAGCTGCGGGAGAAGATCGCGAAGCTGGAAAACGAGAAAACTAAGCTTCTGGAAGAGGTAAAGAAACTTAGGAAAGAAGCAGAGGAAAAAGCTGCCGCACTAGAATGTGAAGTGGCTGTGCTTCGAGAAGAAGCGGAATCGCTGAAAAAAATGCTTGATAGCTTCTAGTTGTTGAAGATTCAATTCTTTGTTTCCACAATTTTCGGGCGGATGAATTTAGCGCATTTGGGGCATCTGTGTCTGGAAAGTGTTCGTACATTAGGGTAGCCGATAGATTCCAGATGTGTTTTTGACATGGATTCTTGCCATTGATGTTTGCAGAGGGGACACTCAAGCAGCGTCTTTACTTCCTCGGTCACGGTAACTTTTTCTCTTCTTAGGACCAGAATTACGGAACCTGCTGCAAGGCACACAAGGCCTAAAATGGTGCAGTGAAGAATCGTCACTCCCAATCCAAAACCTAATAATTCATTCTCCTTCTCAAAACTCGAGCCTATCGCTGAGATTATGTCTGGGTCTGAGAAAACGTCCGTGACCCACCATCTCCACACAACGATGAGCAGCGTTATAATTCCGAAAATAGCGAGGGCAAGACCTAAAGCATAATAACTCTTCTTCCTAAGAACTGTTAACCCCATCCTCCATCCGCCATCGCTTCATTTGGTATGTTTCACTTATTTAATTTGTGACACAATACCCTATTTCATATTGAGAATAGTAAAAAATCTACTCTAAACTGCGAAGTTGGAAAGCGAAAATTAATCGAGCTCTTGGAGAGCCTTCAGCCTTTTAACAATGTTTGGGTGAGTGGAAAACACTTCCATAATCTTGTCAAAAGTAGTTACTTTTCTCCTCAGAACCGCTTCGACAAGTTTTCTGTCGCCCCCGACTCCCCCAAGCTGTCTTATGGCAGCTGCATCTGACTCTGCGCGATCCGGATCAGAGATGAAGAGTGCCTTAAACGAGTTGGAGCTAGTGTCCTGTCGGTCGCGGCGGCTTTGTTTTACTACGTTTGTATAGTTCACTATCTTTGCCAGTCCTTCAGAGAGTTTGCGGGGTCCATCCTCGACGATTGAGGCGCTGTGCCGGTCTGCGAAGTATTCGCGTATTCGGCTCAGGTATAGGGTGAAGAGGGTGAGTATCCAGTAGATGAGGAGGCTTGCGATGCCGATGATTGCGGCTCCTCCGCTGTCTCTGCTGTCTCTACGGCTGAACATGGAGGAGAGGAGCATGGAGTAACCGATGAAATAGAAGATTGCTGGCAGTATGGAGACGAACATCATAACTTGGACGTCCCTGTGTTTTAGGTGACCCAGTTCGTGTCCTATTACGGCCTCAACTTCTTCGGTCTCAAGGGTTTCCAGAAGCCCGGTTGTTACTGCAACTTTGCTTCCTGTGAGTGGTGAACTATATGCGAAGGCGTTAGGTATTGCCATTTTGGCTTTCATGAGTTTCGGGGTTTTGATTCTGCTCTTCTTGCTGAGTCGCTCTACCATACTGTGCAACGCTGGGTCTTCTTGGGGCTTGACCTCTTTCACGTGGTACATTGCGTCTATTAGGTATGGGGCTATGAGCCACTGGATTATGTTGAAGATGACCACTATGAAGGGCAAGAGCATGAGACTGACGCCAGCTAAAGCCATAATAACTGTGAAGAAAAGCGTGGATAATCCGATGATAAGTGCCAGAGTTCCTATCAGGGAAAATCGTAGTTTCCATAAACTCAAGAAATTGTCCTCAATAATGCTGAGCAAGAAAGGCGACTTATAACCATTTTGCTTTTTAACTTAAATGATTGCTGTTTGCAGGTTACCGTTCTCTGTTAAAGACCTCTGCGCCTCTATGTCCAAAATACGCAGAAGACTTAGCACATGCATATTTTAACAACCATTTGCATAGTATTGATATGGCACTGCCTTCAAGTAGCATCTCTGTTTGTATTGAAGAGACGACTAATTAGCAGATGGAAAGGTAAAATGGCATGGCTTCAAAACCTATTTCATTTGAAGTAAAAGCTGAAATTGCTCCCGCTTTTTTCGACAACATGTTAAGATTCATTAATCGAAATTACATCCTCAAAAACAGAAAAAGTTTCACAAACGTGAATTTGGCTGTGGGCGGAGATAATCAGCTTTCATTTACAGTTCTAGGTTCTGAAGGGGAGCCTGCCCTTGATGTAAAAATTGTGGCTAAGAAAACCATTAGAGTAAAGATGGTTCCACTTGTGGAGGAGCTTTCTGAAGAATTCGTGGATCAGCTGAGGAATGATCTTCTACTCGGAATCCAGTTGTTCGAAGAAAAAGTGAGAAAGACTACGCTGTATTTTGCGTGGTTAGAGGGGGAAGAAGTTAAGCTAGAAAGAGTGATGGAGAATAAGAAAAGTATACTGGGAAAAATCTTCTCTAGCGGCATGTACATCTTTTTCGTAATTTCTATCGCTGTCAGCATTTTTCTCTTCTTACTGTTTGGACTTTATGCTGTAGTGATAATAATAGTCTTACAATTTGTGCTTTTTTTGTTTTCAGACAAACTCATAGCTAAGGCTGGAGACTGGCAAGTAACCTCAAAAAATGCTAATGTTCATTTATTCCAATACCATCTTCCAGTTGAAGACTACCAAAAAATCAAACAAAGATTCAGTGACAAAGAATTTGCTGCAATGAAATCAGAAATATACAAAAGAACTCTGGCTGCTGGGGAACCTTTGAACTGCAACGTGGTCCATGAAGTCTTTTCTAACTATGGAATTCGGTGTAATCCAGAAAACATGTTAACAAAGAAAGTGAATGTTTACCAAATAGTCAAAAAAGTAGCTGAAAAATTCGGTGTCCCAATCCCCAAGATAATTCTTGCAAACACCATAGTTCCCAACGCTGCGGCTTCTGGTCCCAGCCCCAGCAGAGGTGTCACCTTGATAACTACAGGTTTGCTGGTGCAGCTTGAAGAAGACGAAATCCTCAATGTAGTTGGTCACGAGTTCAGCCATCTGAAAAACAGAGACCCGCTCATCCTGTTGGGGTTAACTTCGACTGAGTTTTTACTTCGAATCTACGTGCTCATTAATTTGTTCGCTTCCTTCTTTTGGTTCGGATACATCTACCTTTTCGCTTCCATCACTTCACTCTACTTTATAGCCAAATTTTTTGAAGGCAGAGCAGATTTAGATACTGCTGTTAAGATTGGACAACCTAAGATTCTTGCTGAAGCTCTAGAAAAAATCGGATTTAGAAGACTGCAATTTCAAGATATATCTGCTTACAGGATTCAAAGCTGGATAAGATGGGACCCTCACCCCCCAATATATTTCAGGATTCACAGACTGGAAACGCTAGAGAAGCCTGAAGAAATTAAACACACCTTAATCCGGTCCATCAAAGATAACCTGCACGCGTTTGTGGATGCAATCCGAACCTAATGTGCGTGCAGGAGGCTAAATTTTAGCCCCAAACCCAAACTATAAAACCTATCCAAAAACTTGCTTTCAATAGTATTGCAGTATACTAATGTGTGTGAACTTTGGGTGCCAAGTTTTTGTTGTGTCTGGAATTCCTGAAAAACCTATTTTCAACAATGAACTACTATTAGTCTACTAATATGTGTAAAGTTTGTGTGAATAAGTCAAGGTTTGATTTTATCTTGAGCTTGTGCTGCAACACGTTTATTAGACGTTAAATGTATATTGTGTATTAAGATTTAATTTCCTTTTCTGAGGGGGAAATACGATGTCCAACGAGAATAAAAAAGAGGAACTGAAATCCCGGATAGAATTGCTGGAAAAAGAAATTCTTCACCTGAGGGGAAGAAAAAGAGCCGAAGCCAGAATGGAATATCTTAGGCTTTTGAAATCTTGTGGAAAAGAATGCGGATTAGAGGAACCAATCTACCTTAGGCGATGCTAGCAGCAAAGATCAGCCACGCCTTTTTCTAACGTAAACTGTTTTGATTTTGTCAACATCATTTCCGTAACATCTTCTGCACTCTTCATCTATTTCCTCAAGATTTACCGGTTCCAGATGAACTTCGAAGCCTAAAGATTTGTACTCGTCAACTATCTCGCTTAATCGTGGCTCCCCAATAGTGGTCCGCTTAATCCACCCCTGTTTCTCCAATTTCTCAGACATTAACCATCTTTCCACTCCTCTAATTTGAAAGTAATCAGTTGATCTCCTTGTTTAGGAAATAATTGTCAGATCTTCTCAATTCTGTATACCTCCCCAACTTTGTTAATTTGGAACTTTATGCCCAGAATCTTCTCCATCAACCAAATGTTGGTGTCCAAGTGTTCTGTTATCTTTCGAGTTAGATATGTTGAGGCGCCGTCTGCTAGTGCAACGTATGGCACAAGCATGTCCGCAAGGTGAACGTCTACGGTGGCATGGGCTTCAATTTCCTTCAACAGATTTTCAGCAGCTTCTCTGCCCACAGCCTCGCTGGACTTCCCCAGTTCTCCTATAGCGTCTCCTGCAACTAGGGCGCCTTTGCTTGTTTTCGCCCATAACACTATAGAACTGCCCTTCTGAAGAGGGTTAGACTGGTCATTAACTACACGAATCTCTACATCATAACCGTGACTTCTAAGAAGGTTCGTAGCCGCCTCAGCTTGCCGCTCTGCAACCCTCTGTTTCTCCAAGAAAGTGCAGACTGAAACTCCTCCGATCTCCTCTATTTCACCAAACTCCTTTATGGAAACGGCACTGAGCTTAGAGCCATTGCTGACGTTCAAGACGACTTCGCCCATGCCCTTAGGATAATAGCCGAAACTTTTGACAGTTAAAGAAGCCTTAACACCCACTCGCTCCAGCACAGGTAAAAGCACATGTTTCATGTAATTAATCGTAGGAGCGTAACGAACGTCCGTGCCGCCACCAACAACATGAACTTTGATGTCGCCCTTGGCGCAGGCACAGATGGGCAGAACCGCTAAAAGCAGCATGGATATGCTTCCCGCAGTGCCTATCTCAGCCCTCACCTCGCCGCTTACGATGCCTTTTGGCTTGAACCACAGTTCACGAGAACCAAGATTTGCCCCCTCAGTTTCAGCGTTACAGAGCTTCGCAGCTGTCAACACTGATTCGAGGTGCTGGGGGCGGAGTCCCGGTTGTCTGCGCCTATGGCGGATGTTATAAATATGCATGGGCTTCTCTAGGATGCCTGCAAGGGCGATGGATAACCGTAATATTGTTCCGCTGCCACTCTTCTGGCTACCGTCAATCGTCAACATTTCTTGTCTACAAAATATTGTCTCTCCGCATTTATTTAACCTTAAAAAAGAATATCTAGAATTGTGTGCCCGGTTGGAAATTCTGGGAGACGATAAACCTTTTCTTTTAAGATTTGGTTAAACAACAGGGGAAAGATTTTTGAGTTGGATGGAGGATTTAAAAAAACTCCACTGCAAACCGAAAGTTTCCATCACAGAAATTAACGACTTCATTCTGCAGCATCCAAAATGGGTTGCGTCAATAATTAGAAACGCCGTAGGCTTCGAAATGTACAGAGAGTTCTGTTTGTGTTGCGAAAATTTTGATAGATGCTACGAAAAGCTGGGTGCCATAAAAAGGAAACCCCGTTTAGGTTGCATCTGCAACGAATTCTTGAACCAAGAACACTCTGAAGCTAATAAGCCAAGATTACGAGCATACTTCAAAGAAGTTGCAGTGATGCTTGACATCTAATATTGACACAAACGGGTGAACTATGATAGCTGTAATGGGACGTTGCTGCAAGTCATCTTTGCAAGACTCTGGGGTGGACTCAAAAAGTTTTATTATTATCATCTTAACAGTTTCACATCTTGGAGGAAAGATGTCTGTTTAAGAAAATATTAATTGCACTAGACGGTTCCAAGGCAGCCAATAATGCACTAAACTTTGCACTCGGATTGGCAGAGACAACTTCAGCGGAGCTTGAACTACTTACGGTTTCCACCTGTCTTTTTGCCTTCACACTCAATCTGCAACAGCTTCTGATTTAATCACACAGATTGTGCTAAAGCATTGGCTGTTACTTTCAGGGGGGTGCTGTCTAAGGCGAAAAGAGAAGCTCGAAATAGAAAGCCTGAGCTTGAAGTTTCAACGAGATTTGAAAAGGGAGAGCCTGCTGAAAAAATTGTTGAGGTAGCGGAACGTGGTAACTTTGATCTTATTGTTATGGGAAGCAGAGGGTTAGGTGGCAGAGTTTCCACTCTGGGGAGTGTCAGCTCTAGGGTTGTAGATAACGCCTCCTGTCCCGTAGTGATAGTGAAATAAGATTTTTCTGTCCTGAACGAAGCTTTGTTGCGGTTCGCAGGAAAGCTTGGGTCTTTAAATAGTGAATGCTCCAGATGTTGACAAGGTAGGATAAAACAAATGAGTAAGTTATGGTAACGTATTCTTGTGTGGAGGTTAGGGTTGATGGGTGAAGAAAAGGTGAACATTCAAGAATTAGCCCGAAAAGTCGATGAACTTCTTAACGTCCTGAATGTGATCGCGGGGGACCTCTCTGAAGTTTCCAAGTCCCTCAAAGCGGTAAGCGAACCAGCCGCTACTCCTACAGTTTCTGCTGCACCATCTGGAAAAAAGCGTGGAGTCAACGATGTTAAGCAGGCGTTTTCTTCCGAACTTGCGGGTATGTTAATCTTTGAGGAGAGCGGAACCTTCATTATTGTGAAGCCACGGAGATTCTTAGGTTCCGACAATTTCGCTAGAATCGCATCTATTGTACGCGACCTTGGTGGAGAATACATCAGTGCAGGAAGAAATTCTCATTTCAAGGTTCCGAAGGAAGTGGGTTAGCAGGAAAAAGCTTGTTTTCAACATAGCTCTGTTATTAGTCTCCTAATATGCTCTGGGATTTGGACAGCAAATCATATTCTTGCTTGGAAAAACAGAAAAAACACTGTTTTCAACAATGAAGTATTATTAGGCTTCAAATATGAATGTGTGGTTAGCACCGTTTCGAGTGCAAACTGTTTTCGTGTGTTTTAGCGGATGATTTCGCGTTTCTTCCATCGCAGATTTTTGCTTCTGCATTTTCTGCATTTTGTGGCGCTGGAGGCGTTTCGTGCTCCGCATTCTCGGCAGATTTTCATGTAGAGTCTGTGCTTCTGGGCAAGCGTTTTCTTGAAGGGATCCATTATTGGCAAGTCAGATGTTCTCCGTTAGCGAAGTTTAGTTACGATTCAAATCACCTCTGACCTAAATATGTTTTCCCTTTCCCTAAGGCTTCAACCGTCAGCCTCACCAATTTCCCTTGCTCTAGACAGTTATCGTCGTTCTTGGCATCATTATCGCCTGATGTTTCCTGTTTCTGGCGGAGCGATTCCCAAATCAAGTTGAACAGTAACATATGCAAAGATTCACCGCAACGTATTTATTGAGCAGACAAAAAGCAAAGTTCACTAAAAAAATGAGGAGCGAGGCGGGGAAAGTGGCAGAAAACAACTCTGTGTTGATCGGCAAAAAGCCAGCAATGAACTATGTGCTGGCATGCATATCCCTCTTCCACGGCGGAGCAAACGAAATAACGGTTAAGGCTAGAGGCAGAGCAATCAGCAGAGCAGTTGACGTTGTGGAAGTAACCAGAAACCGTTTCATGCCAGACCTAAAAGTCAAGAAAATCGGAATAGACACAGAACAGTTGGCTACCTCTGAAGAAGATGCCGCGCCATCGAACGTTAGCACTATCGAAATAACCTTAGCAAAATAAACAAAAACACGCAACTTTAAAAGTCTCCGCCGCCACCTCCTTTATTTCAGGGAGGACACAAGACGGAGTGAAAACGGAACTATGCAATTTCTGCTTGAAAAGCGGAATACTGTGCTCGAAATGTCAAGGAAAACTTAAGTCGGGTAAGGTCAGTGAAGTAGACTTCACCGTTGCCCGTTTACTTCTGTCTCTGGAAGAAAAGTATCCTTCTCTTCAAGATGTATATTTCCACAAGGCTGTGGACGCGGATAGGATTCTCGCCATCCTCGTCGACAAGGGTGATGTGCCCCGTCTTCTGAGCCATGGCGGAAAAATCGTTAAGGCTCTCGGCGAAAAGACGGGAAAAACCATCCGTGTTCTGGAATACGGAGTGACTGAACGAAAGTTCTTGGAGGACCTCTTTATTCCCTTAAGCATTCTGACCATAAACAAGATTTGGTTGCCTGACGGAACCACTGAGACACGAGTTATACTGAAACGGGGAAGACGAAAAAGAATCCCCAACGTCAAAGCTTCGAAGCAAATTGCCCAAGAACTTCGGGGAATAACCCTCAGAGTGGAATTCGCTCACTGACAGCCGGGGTCGCCAATGAAAGTTGAAAAAATGGGGAACTGGCGAAGAACCCACTACTCAGCCGATATAGGACCTGAACTGGACGGACAGGAAGTCTTGGTTTTCGGCTGGGTTCACGAGATCAGGGACTTAGGCGGCTTACGCTTTCTGATACTACAGGACAAAACTGGAAAACTGCAGATCACGATCCACCGACACAAAGTCCCAGGTAAAGTGGTGAAGAAGGCAGAGTCGCTGCAGAAGCAATACAGCATCGGCGTCAAAGGAACCGTTAAAAAGATGGATAAGGCTCCCGGAGGAGCAGAAATCATCCCCAAAGAAATGCGGGTGTTCAGCGTATCGCAGCAGCCATTGCCCCTCGACATAACTGGACGGACAAAGGCGGAGATTGATGTGCGCCTTGATGCCCGCGTATTGGATTTGCGGCGAGAAGAAAACCAAGCTATCTTCAGGATTCAACATGCTGCTCTTGAGGCTGCCCGAAGTTTCCTGTCAAAAGAGGGTTTCATGGAAGTTTTTACTCCCCGAATCATTGTGTCCGCTACTGAGGGCGGTTCTGCTCTGTTTCCTGTGGCATACTTTACGCGGGAGGCTTTTCTGGCTCAGAGTCCCCAGCTTTACAAGGAGCAGCTGATTCTGGATTTCGAGAAGGTGTTCGAGATCGGACCCTTTTTCAGAGCCGAAGAGTCTCATACTCGCCGCCACCTAAGCGAATTCATCTCAGTTGACATCGAGCAGGCTTTCGCCACGGCTGAGGACGTCATGAAGGTTCTCGAAGAACTAATTCATAGCGTCTGCAAGGATGTGGCGGAGAACTGTAAACGGGAATTGAAGCTTCTCAAGCACAAAATTAAGGTTCCTGAGGTTCCCTTCAAGCGTCTAACTTATGGCGAGGTTTTGGAGGAGCTGGAGGAGAACAAGATTCACATCAACTGGGGCGAGGACATTCCCACCACCGCCAACAGGGTTCTCGGGAAGCTTCATCCCAGTTACTACTTCATCACTGACTGGCCAACCAAAACTAAAGCCTTCTACATCAAACCGCAAGACAACAACCCTGAACTGAGTGAAGGCTTCGATTTGATGTGGCACTGGGTAGAACTCTCTTCGGGAGGAACACGTATCCACTCCAAGGAACTGCTGATGAAAAGGCTAGCCGAGCAGGGACTCAGCAAGGAATCCTTCAAAACTCACCTGCAGGCATTCGATTATGGCATGCCCCCCCACGCAGGATGGGGCTTAGGTCTAGCAAGACTGGTCATGGTCCTCACGGGCATAAAAAACATCAGAGAAGCAGTGCTCTTCCCAAGAGACCAATTCAGACTCACACCCTAACCAAGGGCTAGTATCCTGCTGTTATCAGGTCTTGTGGCTTCATGAATTCTCTTAGCAGGACAGTTGCGTAGCTGCCGCGGTTCAGGGTGAATCCAAGCTTCATCATCTGTTTTCCCTCGTTCTCTGAATCGTCGGCTACTTCTTCCTGATCCAGATTCCAGACAGGATTCAGAATCTCCCTTACTCTGCCTTCTGCGGTTACTTCGGGCATGAAAGGGATTTTGAACTTTTCTGGGGTCACGTTCTCGGCTTCAAGAATCTCCTGCTCTATTTCTCCCTGTATTCCCTTGGATGGAGGCTGGTTTGGACCTATGAGCGGCGCCGCCACGAACATCTTTCCCTCTTTCACTGATTGTTCTATTGCTTTAATGTTTGTTTCGGTTGTCTGATCGTATTCTTCTGTGGGAAGTCCATGTTCGTCAAGCTTTACCGTGTAGTCGCCGATCTGGGGTTCGTCGAGGGGGATGCCTCTTCGTATCCGTTCACTGATGAACCTGTTGAAGAGATAGGATTGGTAGCCTTGAACGAAGAGTTTACGGAGTCTCCGAGGCAGCTCTCTGAATGCGCCCACATAATCTTTTGGATACCTTGCCAAGTGACGGAGCATGAAACGTTCATACCTCAAAAATCTCGGGAAACGTTCGAGCGCCGCTCCAAAGTCTAGAGTATCTTGCAGTTGTTGTCGAGCCGCCCTTGCTTCCGGGTGCTCGTGTACGCTGGGTTCTGCAAGGAAAACCAGAGCCGCCCTCTCAGAGTCCCCCATTGTTAGATGTTTGCCTATCTGATGGGTGTTGGGTCTGATGGTGCCAAAGCGCTGGTGACCAAAAAAGTTGGGAACCCCGCCTACCCTCTCTATTTCATCTTGGGCCTTCTTTGCCCGCTCCTCAATAACTGAAGCTGGGTATTCTATTCCTCTGATTGTTATGTGGAACCTGTTTCCTTTGATGAGCTGAGAATACATCCTCTCTTTAGAGAAACGCTGCGGATACAACTTCATGTCCTTGATGTTGACTCCTGCAACCCTGTCAGGCGACACGCTTTGGAGGCTTATATGCTGCGCAGTGAGGGCTTTGGTGTCCTTGATGCCCGCAAACCTGATGCGCTTATGGCTTATTCTCAGCCTCTCTGCAACCTGCCTCACCGCCAAAAAGGTGTCCCATCTCCGCTTAACCAAAACACAGATAAGATAACGTCCCTCCCCAGCAGGTTCCCAACCCTTAACCGAAGCCGAAACCTCAGCCAGCGACCCATCAACAAGCAGCTCCTCAACCACAAAATCGTCTAACAGTTGACGGATTCTTCCCCCCACCCCCGGAGATTGGGTGACGTAAGTTTCCATGCCCAGCTCTCTCTCAAGTGATGGAACCTGCAACAAATCAGCCTCAGAGGAGAGGAAATTTTCCCGTTATGGTATCCACTCTATCGGATGGGGCGGGTCCTATTCCTAGGCAAGTTATGGTTTCCGGCGGCAGCTCAGTTAAACCCCTGTCAACAATCAGGGCTGCAGGCAAACCTGCGTTCCTAGCTTTTCTCTCAAGTTCCAGAAGCTCCTGCTCAGACTTCACCTTCACCGCAATCTTGCACTGCCCCTCCCCGATCCATGGGCTCCACCATTCAGGACGATTCTTCCGAGCATACTCAGACGCGGAAACAGCAGCATGTCCAGCCTGAGCAGCCACCTTTCCTTTACTCATCTTAATGTCGGTTCTCACCACAATAACCTGCTTATACGAGAAATCCGACGAATCAACAGAAATTTTTCCCGTCATGTTCCTGTAACCTCAACAACTATCTAATGTGTCCCTGTCCTTCATAAAACGCTTTCATGCCCTCCGGCGACAAAACCAGAAGTTTTCCATTCGAAAACTGAAATAACATGCTTTGCGGAAACGAAGATTACTGTTTTGTTGCCGAGGTCAGCCATGAAAAGAGGAAATAGCTGATCACCGCCAGTGCGCCCGGATACTTGATCATGGGAATAAGAGATCGTCCCTGAAAATCTAGGTCCCCAACCTTCTCAAGCACGCTGTCAACACCCAGTTTTCTGCACAAGTCAATCATCCCGTCTATTCTGCTGTCAGAAAGGCTGTTGAGCATTCTGCGCATCCGAAGCATAGCAGCCAAGTCAAAACCAATCAAACTTTTCCATCGGGACTGGTAACGGGACAGAAAAGCCTCCGAAAAATCCTGCATTTTCACGGCTTCATAGGCAGCCTCCCCTGCCACTCTAGCACATGTCAACCCAAAGATGACGCCTCCCCCGGTTGTGGGTTTCACTTGGGAAGCCGCGTCTCCAACCACCAGAAAACCGTCCGAATACGTTTTAGGGATTGGACCAGCCAACGGTATGGGATGAAAAGAACTGTATGTGGTTCTGCTTCTTTTCAGTTTCTCAGAGGCAATAGGGTGTTTCTCCATGAATCGCCGCAGATATTTTCCGGGGTCACCGGATTCGGTGGCTAAACCAACCTTCGCTGAGCCATCTTTTCTGGGGATTATCCAAGCAAAAAAGCCGGGAGCAACTTTACTTCCTAGATACACTTCAACCATGTCTTCCTCTGTCCCCTCCACGCAGTCAACTTCAGCTTGGGCTCCCTTCACCATCATAGAACCCATCAGCCTCTGTAGACCGGTCTTCTTCAGAAGCTTTGATGAGCAGCCCTCAGTATCTATCACCACATTCGCCTCCACCCTCTCTTCTCCCTTTAAGACTACTCCCTTGACAGAACCTGAATCCAAAATTAGAGATTTCACCCTTGACTTGAAGCGGTACATGACTCCTGCTTTCATGGCAAGTTCAGCGAGGTGTTTGTCAAAGAGTTCCCTGTTAACTACATAGGTTACTGGAGCGCGGCACCGCAACACAAACTGTTTACCTGACGGAGAACAGAAAACGGCTCCTCTAATCTCGTTTTCAATGGCAGCCCGTGGCATCCGCATTCCTAACCGTTCCAGACTGGAGACATTCAAGTGACCAGCACAGTGCTTAGGCACCCCTATCTCTTCATGCTCTTCGCAAACCAGAACTTCGGCACCTAGTTTGGCGGCTGTATATGCCGCATATGAGCCACAGGGTCCTCCTCCGACTACAACGATGTCAGATTTTTCCTTCACTTCTCCTCCTCTTCTGTTCAGCCAACGACTCTACTAATGCACTGAGAAAGAATTAAAAGATAGCATATATAAGAGGCAGTTGTATTATCCAATTTTCCTTGAGGTGTTGCTGTGAGCGAGGATGTAAACATCGTTATGCCCAAGTGCATGTCATGTAACCGAACTATTCCACCGGGTGAAGACGCAACAAAGACCAGTTGCCCAAACTGCGGAGAAATAGTTATCTGGCGCTGCTCTAAATGCCGTCAGTTCGGAAGAAACTACCGCTGCCCAAAATGCGGGTTTACTGGACCGTAGGGGATATTTACCTGACCTTTTTATTTATCTTTAAATGTGCATGATTTTAGCACAAAAAAGGGTCTTGGTCGATATTAGAGATATTAACCACCTGGTTGTCTTTTTTGGTTTCAGAGCAATTTCATGAATACATATTATAATGTACTATACATAAACCGTACACGCAGAGAAACTCATTCAGCCATCAATAAGCTCAGGAGGCTCTCAGTCCTATTACTTCTGCTTAAACAGCTGAGGCATCTAAGTCTCTATGTTGCCCTTTCTCTTTCTTAATCAGACCCAATTTCACTCAGCTTATTCTTCAAGTTTCATTTATGAACGCGTTAATAACTGTCCTAAAAAATAAGGGAGGGAGGGTTGTGACCGTAGTTTTTGGTGGGATGTTTTGGAGCTCTAGACCGCGATCTCCACAGCCTCGTGATCCCTCTGCCAATGGCCTATATGGAAGTAGTTGTTTATGATGGTTCTGTCCCAAGCTCTAAGAACTACCAGGTAGCAGCACGGTTGGAGTTCTTCTCCTTCCGCCCAAGGGTTCCAAATCACTTTCCTCCAAGGCGGTTCACCGGTGTCAGCTACGTTTCCTTCGTAGGATCTGTCGACCTCCAAGCCCGTAATCTCGTCTTTAATTTTTTTAGTGATACCGCATCCGCCTTCTGCTACAAGGGTGAGCTTTCCGAAGTTGGGGTCCTCTGCTCTGAACCTTATAACGATCTTGCCTTCACCCTTTTTGATGCCGCTGCATTTTATCTCCTTCTCCGTTCCGTCATCCATTAGTATTTTGAGGTTTTGGAGTTGGACAAGCGGTGCTTCATTATCCACTCTTACTGCGACGATTTCACTCATGAACTCGGCTCCAAGAGTGTTCCTAACTGTCAGCCTAAGATAATATTTCCCTGTCCCACTGGGGGTCGGCCAGTCTGTCAGATAGTTCATGTTTACCATTTCCGCCACATTATACCAGCCCGGGTCTGGAGCGAGAGACGGTTTTCTGATAATGTAACTGATTCCATTCCATTCTATAAGTGTGGTCGTGATCGGGGTCCATGAGGCTAGGTCCGAGGAATATTCAACCTTGTACTTGTCAGGTTTGGTTATCCAGAGAATTCCCCGTATCTCTGCCCACCCACCGAAAGGGTGGTCGCCACGCCCTTCCGAGACATCGGGTGCAGCGGTCGTCCCTGGAGGCTGGCTAGGACCGTTTGCATAACCTTCGGCGTCGATCTTACCAGTGGGGATGTTGCCCACATGTGTGATATGAGGCATGTCTGGGCAGAGGAGCCAGCATATCCTACGGCAATAGAAGTAGGCGAACCAGCCACAGAACTGCCTACAGTAAGGCATCATCTTCCATTCCGCGAGTATGGATCGGAACTTTTCGGCGTCCTGTCGCTTGTAAGCATCGAAGAGAGCCACAAAAGCCTCCTTGTTGGCGGTCAGTCTCACCGTTGCCTTCCCAAAATTGAGCATTTCCTTAACTGTCGGTTTAATCGGCTCTTTCTCTGGTGGACAAAGCGGTGTGCAGGCAAATCTCCATATCTTTACGCAGAACCAGCGGCAAATCCACCGACAGTATTTGAAGATGTCAAGTCTCGATAGCACCGCCTGAAATCTTTCCGCATCACGCTTCTCAACTGCCTCGGCAGCTTCCCTAAAAAGCTCTGGATTCTTAACAAGTTCTTCTAAAGCCTCCCGAAACTCTGTCAACTTCTCAATCTCTACTTCATCTTCACTCAAGTCTTTCACCTCCTCTTGATTTTATTTCATTATGAAAGAATACTCCCGTCAAAATCATGATGTTTAGGTGTATCCCTTCACATTATAATTATTTGTTGAACTGAACTTAAAACTTTGGGGTCAATCAAAAATTATAACAAAAACTGTGGGGCTGTGCTGCTTTCAAATTTTATTAGTTCTTAATACAAACTGTGATAGGCAATGTAATTACCTTTCAATTTGGAAGGAACACAGAAAAGATACTGACAAAGAAAGGTTAAAATTTAATCCTTAGAAAGCGAGGGTACAGAGCACAAAGTCAATAATATTTAAAGATAATTTGTATACCCATTCTAAAATAAGCAAAATTTTAAATTTGGTCTTCCGGGGGCTGTCTCCATGATGATTTGCAAATGCGGGTTCACTGGACCCTAACAAGAGTCCAGTAGATCAGCTGCTTCTGTTTGTGGATTAGCATGAATTTTTTAATGGGTAGGCATACTCAAAGCCAGTTTTTCTAGCGAAGATTACGGCTTATTCTTTTGGGCATCATTTCACGACATATTGCACTTACGTGCTTGCCGTTTGAAAGGAAATAAGGTAGATTGTGTATAGACTACTGTAAAGTAAAGTAGAGGGGGGTGAAACTGTGGGGATTCAGGAAGTTAATGAGAAGTACCGTTGCAATATTTGCGGTAACGAAGTTGTTGTAACCAAGGTCGGCGGCGGAACACTTGTATATTGCGGACAGAATATGGAGTTAATCAGCTAGAAGTTCTCTTGTATCCGGTTTGCTCCGATTCTAAACTGCAGAATGTGCTACACTATAATTTCATGAGGTGTAAAAGCAAATAGTTATATAATACCCAAGAACGTTTCACCTTTTAAAAAGGCTAAGTTACATTGAAAACTGCAAGACTGTTAGTTACTGTTTCAAGACCCGAGTTTATTCCCGCAAATTCAGCCTCCCTAATTATTGGAGTGGCGTGGGGCATCAATCTCCCAGTAATAGACCTTGTTTGGGAACTGTTGATTCCAGTGGCTCTAGTGTACGCTGTAATCAGTCTTGTTGCAGCCGTGGCAGCCCAAATCAACACTATGGCAGACTATGAACTGGACCTTAAAGACAGCAACAAAAAAGAACTTGTCAAAGCCATGAAAAGCGTGGGGCAGAGCAAAGTAAAGGGGCTTATTATTGTCGAGATACTACTAAGCTTAATTTTTATCGTATTATTGTGGCAAATCATAGGGAAACCTGCTCTGCTGCCTATTTTGGCAACCGCAGTTTTCTTGGCATACGCCTATTCTGCAAAGCCTCTTAGACTAAAATCCAGATCATGGCTTGCAGTGCTCACGCTGATTATTGTCCTCAGCATCTTGCCCATAGGCTTCGTGTATTACACCTTCACTTCTGAACTGAACTTTCTGTTCCTCATTTTCCTCTCTGGACAGGCTATGACAGTTTATGGTGTAATCGTACCAGCTGAGATTCGAGACTACTTCACTGACAAGAAAATGGGCACTCAGACTATGACCGTGCAGCTGGGACTTGTCAAAGCTTCACTCTTAAGTATAGTGTTGCTGAGTGTGGGAGGATTCCTCGCGGGAACAGGCTTCTTACTCAAATTTGTTTACGGGACTAATCAGATACTGATTGTCTTCTTGCTTGTAATGGCGATTGTTTACGGTTTTATTCTGAAAAAATACAGCAGGCTCTATTCTCTTTCCAAGAAACACTTGACATCAAAAGACTCTGATTCTGTTGCTCAGGAGATTGAGAAGTTGACGGCACAAAATCCACGGTGGATCACTCTAGTCACCCAATCAATCGTCTTAATGTCTATCGTACTTTTGGTAAGCACGTTCCTGTCTTGAGCAATCACCCAGAATGTTACTGATGCAGCGAAGGCAAGACCACAAAACCTGTTTTTTATCTTGAATTGGTTATCTTGATACATCGTTCGATTGCATCAAGGCATGTTTCGTCTAGAGAATACTTGATGGTATTCCCCTCAGCTCGACCTGTTACCAGACTTTCCTCTTTTAGTTGTTTCATGTGCCACGTTAGAGCCTGAGAGGAGATGTTTAGGCGCTGAGCCAACTTTCCATGAGACGCCGACTCGTCATCATGCAGTATCGCCAAAATTTTTGCCGTTGTCTCATGTCTGAGAACAGAAATTATTTTCTTCTCTATGCTGGAGAATTTTTTGGATTCAAAGTATCGTTTGTTTCGTCCATCGCGGCGATTAGAAATTAAACCTCCCTTCATGAGCACCGCAAGGTGATACTGTACAACTCCGATTGGAAGCGTGAGGTAGTTGCAGATGCCTCTGAAGTTGATTCCCGGGTTGTTTATTATGAAGTTGTAGATTTGCAGGCGAGTTGTTTGATTCAAAAGATGCGAGACATGATTACTGCAAGTCATCTCCTGAAGGAATGATTGAGGGAAAAATGATGAGGGATAATATGGAGCAAGATTACCCTTCAGATTTACTACTGCAACCAAAGAAAAGATGATGATTAACAGTATTAGGAACATTGAAAGGAGCTTTGCATGTTTCAACTTTGTTCCTCTAAAGAAAGTTGCCTTTCAGGTATTTATGATGTTTCGTAAACAAATGTACTACTGTTCACTGGTTGACATGAGCTAAATGTTTTTAAGCAAAATCCTTGTAAACCCTTCCATTTGCGGGTAGGTGGTGCCTCCCACCCGTTCCGCAATAAAAATCCCGGAGTAGGGAGGTGAAATAGAGAATGAAAACAAATGAAATAACGTTAGCGATAGTTTTTGCAAGTTTGTATGCAGTTTTAGTTATTGCTTTAGGAACAGTTGGTCAAGGTCCTGTGCAATTGCGTGTTGCAGATTGTCTGATTCCCTTAGCCGCTTTGTTTGGTTGGCCAGTTATTGCCGGAGTAACAGCTGGATGCTTTATTGGTAACTCGGTTGTGTGGTTGGGTACAGAGGATGTTGTCTTTGGAACAATTGCTAACTTTATCGCAGCAACCATAGTTTTTCTTCTTAGAAAACGGCAACTGTTGGCTTGCACTGCTGGTTCTTTTCCAATCGGAATAATTGTGGGCAGCTATCTTTGGCTATTCTTCGAGTTCCAAATAGACGTCTTTGGGTTACAAATTCCAGCGTGGGCTAGTATGATGGTTAGCATTACAATTAGCACTTTGATTGTGATGTCGGGAATAGGCTACGCTATACTCAAAACATTGAGCAGTTCCAGCCTTATCCAGACGTTCAAATCTTGGGGAATAAAAGTTTACAATAAAGAATAAACTGCATCAAAGAATAACGGAAGAAACAAACTAACTATGCTATCTATGATTGGGGTTTAGGCACAAATTTTTTGAGTGCTAGTGTATGGAAATAACTTATGTATAGGTAGTATCGACAGATTGAAGATGCATTAAATTAGGTGAAACAAAAATGCGTAACAAAATAATGTCAAAAATTTTAGTAACATTCATTATAGCATCGATGGCATCAGCAGCCACGATGTCATCAAATGTCTTCACTGTATTCGCACAACAAGCCACTCTTGAGGATGTCATTGCAGAGATAGAAGTGCTTAACGATAGACTGGATGACATAGAAGAAAATCTAACCGCCCTGAATTCAGCCATAGCCTCATTGAGTGCTGCAGTTGATAAGCTGGAGGGGATCATGTATACTCTCAGCGCAACCACCGCAACTGCCTCGGAAGTAGCTCGTTTTGATTCAGTTTTGGACAATCTAGCCAACATGGTCAATAACGCATGGTCAATCACAACTTCTCTCAACGCCACTGTCGCGACCAAATTAGAGTTAGCCGCTGTAAGTTCAACTGTAGACGAACTTGAAGTCACCTTGGATTCTCTCAGCGCACGCACACAAGCAACAGAAAGCTACCTGAAAGAAAACATCGAACTCTTGAAAATACTGGTAGTGGTAGCACTCGTTTTGGCTCTGGTGGCAGCAGTTGCTGCAATAGCGTCAGTCTACATTATGCTGAAAAAAACCAAGACCCCGAAAGCTGGGTGAATCTTCCTCCTTTTTATTTTTTATAGAGTGTAACGTTGAAGTGACCTTAATTTGGCATTATGAATTTTCGATAGGACTAAAATAAAAAATGTTAGTATTTATTTGACTGCGCAAACTGTAAATAAGGACAATTTTATTATTATCTTTTGATTAATTTGCTTTTCATGGGGGTTTGTCATGAATATTTCAACGTTTTGTCGTAGAATGAGAGAAGAAGTTGCTGAACACTCAGTTGGAAGAGAAGATACTGCCGCTTTTCTAATATGGTATTTAGAAAACTATTTTAGACTTGAAACTGTTGATGCAATAAGTTCTGTTTGTGACAGTAGAAACGATAGAGGTATTGATGCAATTTTTGTAGATGATGATGATCAAACCATATATATTTTTCAATCAAAGTTTAGCCCATCAAATAGGCAACGTCAAGGGGATAGAGATCTGAGAGATTTTATGGGGACCCTACAATGGTTCAATAATGAAGCAGCGGTAAGGACATTGAAAAATGGAACAACAAGCCAAGAATTGAAATCTATTATCGAGAATCAAAAGATCATAGAGAAAATAGATTATGAAAAGAGATTGGTTTTTGTAACTAATAAAAGATTTAATGACCATGCAAACGAATATCTTGCTACCACAGAGAATTTTGAAGCATATGATTTACAAAATCTTTTTGACAAATATACTTACTTTGCAGAGGAAGAAATTGATTTACCTGAGGTCGAATTAATCATTTCAAATTTGACCAACATTGCATATAATTTGACTGGCGGGTTAAGGGCAAGAGTGTATGCAATTAGAGCCAAAGAACTTCTCAAGTTACATGGGATTCAAGATCGAACTCTCTTCTACAAAAATGTGCGGTATAGCGTAGGAAAAACAAGGGTAAACAAAGATATTAAGAAAACTATTGATCAAAGAAACGAACATCAGAATTTCTTCTTGTATCATAATGGCATCTCAATTATATGTAGAGAATTAACTGAGGATCACCAGAATCACAGAATAAGACTAAGGGGATATGCTATAGTTAATGGATGCCAATCCATGCTAACTTTCTATGAAAATCGGAATGAATTAAGTAACAACTTGTATGTCTTGGTCAAGATAATAACCATCAATCCAACATCCCCCTTGATCAAAAAAATTACGCATAATGCCAATAATCAAAACTCTATAAGCATTCGGGACCTCAGATCCAACGACTCAGTTCAAACTTGTTTGCAAAGAGAATTTCAAGAAATATTTGGTGACAGGGTTTTTTACAATAGAAAACGGGGAGAGCTCTCTCCAAACGCTGATATTGTAATCGACAAAGATTTGGCTGCACAACTTATTACAGCAGTATATTTGAAGGAACCACACATGACTCATTTGAAGCAAAAACTGTTTGGAGAATATTACTCCAAAATCTTCTCAAGAAACATGACAGCGGAAAAAATATTCTTAGCCAAAAAAATCTATGATATTGTGGAAGAAAATTCTGATTTATTAGATAACGAACGCATTAGAAATTATGGTCTATCGCTCTTTTTCTTTTCACATGTCCTTGCAGAGATCCTGAACATGGATGAAACTGGTGCTGAAATACTAAATAATCCAAGACAATATATTGTAGATCAAATTGATCCTCTAACAAACAGTATAAGGCAAATCTGGAGATTAATAACGCCAGATATAAATGTCGATATAGAGGAATACACCGAACAAAATGATAATTATTTTGATTACAAAAACGTTTTCAAAAATGCTAACTTTGTAAGAACGATGGGACGCCAAATTACTGCAGATTATCAAAGAGTAATACGAAGAAATAATGATGACTCCTTCTCAAGAATATTTGAAACATTTTCTACATAGAATAAAAAACTACATCAATGATGATTTGTTTTATATTAGGTCACAGTTACATTTTTTCTAATCTTTCAGGCAGACTGAAATCATAATTTTGATAGGTAGCTTTTTGGAGGGGTCCTTGACATTTTATATAGAACCGTTACAGTTCGGAATATAAAGGGATGAGTTTACATGTCCAAAAAATACGGCATCGTTGTTTTGCGTGGAGACGGCATAAGCAAAGAAGTGATTCCAGAAGCCGTCAAAGCGCTGAATGCCGCGCAAGATGTTGTGAAGGGTCTCGATTTAAAATTTACAGAATTCGAATGCGGCTTTGAGTACTACCAGAAAACGGGAGAACCATGGCCAGCCGACGCCTACCCTGCATGCAAAGAATCTGACGCCATTCTATACGGCGCGGTGGGAATGCCTGGAGTGGCAGGTCTGGAGCACATTGTCTACGTTCACAGGCTCCTCAGACAGAAACTTGACCTTTACGCTAATGTTCGTCCCATCAAACTTCGGGCAAACATTCCTTGTCCTCTGGCTGGAAAGAAAGCGGGTGACATTGACTTTGTTGTGGTTAGGGAGGGCACGGAAGACCTTTACACTCCTATTCGAGGGGTTCTGGAACGTGCCGAAAAGAATGAGGTGGCTATAGATGTGAAGATAGTGACGCGGAAAGGCTCAGAGAGAATCATAAAGTATGCTTTCGACCTTTGCAGGGCAAGAGACAGAGGAGCACCTGTGGACGGAAAAAAGAGGGTAACCTGTGTCGACAAGAGCACGGTTCTCAGAAGTTGTGTTCTTTTCAGGGAGGTCTTCGATGAGGTGGCTGAGGGCTACCCTGAAATTGAAAAAGACTATGCTTTGGTGGATGCTTGGGCTCAGTGGGCTATTAGGCGACCTGAATACTATGATGTTGTTGTCACCACTAACATGTTTGGGGATATAATCTCAGATTTGACGTCGCCGTTTCAGGGCGGTTTGGGCGTAGCTCCTAGCGCAGAAGTTGGAGACAGGTATGGCATGTTCAGGCCTATCCACGGTAGCGCACCGAAATATTATGGCAAGAATGTGGCGAATCCTATAGCAACTATTCTGTCGGCTAAGATGCTTCTTGATTGGTTGGCTCAAAGACACGAAGATAGGTCTGCCAAAGAAGCTGCGGATAGAATTGACAATGCCGTAGACCTGACTCTTAAAGAGGGGAAAGTGCTTCCGCGTGATCTTGGAGGAGCCTCCAAAGCGGATGAGGTCGGCGATGAGATAGCCAAAAAGATTCGGGGTCTCTAACTGACTTCATGATATTTTCTGAAACAGAATAGACCGTTAGCCGCAAATAGGTGAAGAGAGCTGGTTCTCTACTTCACGTAGAATATGTCTTTTGTCTCTTGTGGCTTCCTTGTGGTTTCTTTTCTTATTTTCTTCTCTATCTTTTTTTCTTGGCTTCCAGTTATTTTTGCGTCGTAGTCTACAAAGGCGGAAACAAGTTTGGCGAGGTTCTTGTTTATCTCCACCATCTCGTCTAGAGAGAATTGAGCCATGATGTCGGGGTTGTCAGCCCACTGCATCCATCCGGTTACGCTTCGTTGCAGTGCAAGAATTGTGAATCTGATGGTTCGCACCATGTCTAGGCGGTCTTGTCCCTCAACCTTTTCTGACTTTTTTATTTCTTTCAAGATTTTTTGGCAGTCGTTAACCCATCTTCCTTCCATCAGCAATACCCAGTATGCCCTAGGAATTTCAGGCATAAAAGGTTTCTTAATTTCAAATCTTTTTCGCAAAAGGATATAAGAATCGACAAAATCTCTTTTCAGATATGAGCTTAACTACTAGGGAACAGAAAGAGCCGTCGTTGGCTTTTGGCGGGCAGGCAGTGATGGAGGGGGTGATGATGCGCTCCAAAGACCACATGGTGGTGTGCGTGCGGCAGCAGAACAATGAGATAGTGACGAAGACGGAAAAGCTGCACTCTCTATCCGAAAAGTACAGGTTCCTGAAACTTCCTTTCCTGAGGGGTATACTGGCTCTGTTTGAAACATTGTATGCGGGGATAAAGGGGATTTATTTTTCTGCAAACGCCGCTTTTGGCGAAGATGAAAATGAGGAAGAGGTCCTTAACCCTAAAGAGATTGCCGTGGTTGTTGCCGTGGCTATATGCCTGTCGATACTATTGTTCAGCGTGACACCCTTTTTCTTAACGTCACTCCTGAATCTGGGCGGAGGAGTCCTCTTCAACATCGCTGAAGGCGTAGTTCGACTCAGCTTCCTCTTGGTGTATCTTGCTGCTGTGTCTTTGGTTGGAGATTTCAAACGGATATTCCAGTATCACGGCGCAGAGCATACTGCCATTAACGCGTATGAGGCTGGGGTGGTGTTGAATGTTGAAAATGCCAGAAACTATTCTCGTTTTCATGCTAGGTGCGGAACATCGTTTCTTCTTATAGTTACTTTGATTAGCATATTGTTTTTTTCGCTTATGCCCCGTGCTGATTATCTGGTAAGATTGTCCTACAGGATTGTTCTCATTCCCGTAATTAGCGCTGTTTCCTATGAGATTTTGAAGCTCAGCGACCGGTACAGAGACTCGAGAATCATGAAGGTTTTGGTTGCACCGGGTTTGGCTCTCCAACATCTTACCACAAGACAGCCTGACGACAATATGATCGAAGTAGCCATAAAAGCAGTGAAAGAAGTTGAACGCCTACAAAAAGGTATGTGAATGAAGTTTTGGTTTCGGGTTACTTATAATAGGCAGTTTGCATCTTTTCAGAAATAGGCGATGGATTTGGATGCCTTGAAGCTTGATTTAAGGTCTTGGAAGCTGTTTTTTACTCTGTATAAGTTGGCGGAGTTGGGTGCTTCCAGCCGGACTGTTAAGGTGTCCACGGAGTATCTAGCCGAAAAACTTGGGGCGTCCCAGCAGACAGCATCCAGGCACTTAATCAGCTTGGAGAAGATGGGGTGGATAAAACGGACCATAACTCCGGAAGGCTGCTTAACAAGAATAACCAGCCAAGGCGTTGCAGAGTTAAAGAAACTGTACTCTGAGCTGCGGTTGATATTTGAGTCAGCATATCCTCCCTCAATAACCTTGGAGGGCGCCCTTTTCACTGGCTTGGGGGAGGGAGCCTACTACGTAACCAAAGAGGGCTACCGCAAACAGTTCATGGAGAAGCTCGGTTTCGATCCCTATCCAGGCACCCTTAACCTCAAGCTGACATCCGAATATGACATAAAATCGCTATCAGAACTTGAAGCCTACCCCGCCATAGAACTGGAAGGCTTCGAGGACGAATCCAGAACTTTTGGTCCCGTGAAATGCTACCCGGCAATAATAAACAACAAAGCAAAAGGCGCCGCCATCCATGCTCTGAGAAGCCATTACGGATCATCCGTTCTGGAGATTATTTCCCCCCATTATCTTCGAAGCCTCTTGAAACTGAAAGACGGACACAAAGTGAAAGTGGAAATCCTGATCTTGCCCTAATCCAGCGTTTTATTTGTTGAAGGATTCCACGATCTTCCGCATGATCTTTGAGGAACTGTCCAGTTCTCTCTTCCCGAATCTTCCGATCTTCACAACTTTAACGCCAAACTTTTCTTGTTCTATTGCCTTCTGCACTTCCCTCTCTATTCCATCTTGGTCGTGACCCACAGCTATCACATCTGGCTTTATCTTCTCAATCACCTTGCCTATGCTGAAATCCTCCAAACCCAAAATCGCCTCATCCACCACCTTCAGCGACTCAACAAGCGCCCTCCGCTGATCCTCCGGCATAACAGGTTTCTTTCCCTTCCTCGCCTTAACAGTGCTGTCCCTAGCAACTATAACCACCAACTCCGCGTCTTTGCCTCCCGCCTTTTTTGCTTCCTCCAGAAATCTCACATGGCCTAGATGAAGCAGATCAAAAGTTCCCGAAGCCAAGACCACCCTTCTTTTTTTCTCTTTTTTCACCATGAGAACTCCACAGCTCCTAGCAGCCGCAGGGCATCCAGCAGCCCCTCACAATAGGCAACGGACGTAAGGCTTGTTTCCAGTTTGCCTTCCCTCTGATAATACTTTGCGTCTTCCAAATAACGTTTAGCCCAATCAAAAACTGTCTTCGCTTCCTCTTCATTAAGGTGCACATCCTCTGGTATTTCTCCAATTTCTTTGATAACCCGTTCAGCGCCCCGAATATATTTTGCAACCAACTCTTCAACCGTCATTCAGCCATCCTCCTGACCTCTTTAGGTGCATCTGCCAGTGTGATGAGGGCTTCGGCTTCCATGAAATGTAGTTTACCTGGAAAAATGAGCGTGTGTGGAGGAGCACCGAAATGATGGTCTATCACCTCTTCTATGTAGCCTGCCTTAACCTCTGGCTGGATTGAGCCTGCCCTAGCCACTCCAATAACCAATGTTCTTGGGGTGATAACCTTTTCTTTCTTCTGTTTCTCCAGTTCCAGAAGCGTCTGCAGCGCCTCCTTGATGGTCAAGTATCTCTGTTCCTCAGCTTTTATGTCTAAGTAGCACATGGTGTGAAGTCCTCTCTCCCTGTTTTCTGAAATAACTCTATACGGAGTCTCAGAAACAAACCCCTGCTCAGAAAACGGTATGGTAACAGCTTTTCCATACTTGTAGTTCTGCAACCCAGAAATCCCTCTGACCGCCGAAACAACGGAAGCACCATGTATAACGCGGGTTCTGATTCCCTGCTTTTCTGCGCTAATCCGTAAATCTACATGAGTCGTGGCAATCAACGGGTCTCCCGGAACCAAGAAAACCACTTTCCCCTTTTTAGCCTCTTCAAGAATCTGTTTTCCCTCTTCCTCCTCTAAGACTCTTCGCGAAACAACCTTGACTGTCTTTCCTGCCATCTCTTCCAGTTTCTTGATGGAGAGTCCAAGCATGAGGCTGGTGTAGAATTCGGCAAAAACCACGTCTGCCTCTTTCAGTTCTTCGAGTCCCCTGATGGAGATGTCTTTTTCGTCGTATAATCCTAATCCGATAAATACTAGTTCGCTCATAGCCTTCCTGCTCCCATCTAACCTACAGTCTTTCGGCAACAAAAAATATTAGGGTAACTGTTTTCTCAATAAGAGGATACGTTTGGGTGGGCCCGTAGCTCAGCAAGGCAGAGCGGCGGACTGGTCCTGCGGGACTAGGTTGAGGCTCTTAACCCGTAGGTCAGGGGTTCAATTCCCCTCGGGCCCGCTTCACTCCTCTAGATAATGGCTGTTTTGTCACAAAATTCAAGTATCCAGCACGCCATAGTTTCTGTTGGGGTGTTCTTTGTGGCTGTTTTCAAGTTGCCGAAAATGACTAAACAGGAAATGTGGAAGCTGATTCGGAGGCAGAGGCTGTGCCGTATCGCCTTCAAGGGAGACGATTACCCGTACATGGCTCCGTTCCAGTATATCGTATTGGATGATACGTTGTATTTTCACTTCACTGATTATGGCACGAAAATGAAGCTGATAGAAAATGACAAACGTGTCTGCGTAGAAATCGAAGAGTACCGGGAAGACCTGAGCGAATACAGCTTCATCGTCCTAAGAGGCACCCTCAAAGTCGTCACTGACCCACAGGAAAGAGCTAAGGCGCTGCAGAAACTTGCGGAAGAGGGAGAACAGAAGCTTTCCCCGAGCTTTCTCCCTGCACACGGCTTCCGAAAAGAAGACGGCTGGAACTCACTAACTCCAGAAAACACTTCATTAGTAGCCATCAAACTCGAGAACATAACCCAAGAAATAGGGCTGAAATCTCCCTGATTGTTGTGGTTGCGTTAAAAAGGGGGGATGGCTTCAGTTTCCTGAAGCTTTCAGAATGGCGCAAAGACTCCGATGAACACTAGCCATGCTAGGATTGATTTTGCCACGAAGCTGAGTATGATATAGACTCTTTCGCCGTACAGGTAGTCTCTCCAGCGTCCAACGCCCTTGTACTGCAGAACCATGTTGACTGCGAAGATGTTGAACAGGAAGAAGTAGATGAACAATATCATGTAAACGAAGGTTGGAGGGTCCAAGCCCGTGGATTGGATAGCAGCGACGAAATAGGCGTAGAGCACAACCCATGGTGTGAAGCCGGAAATGCTTCCGAGAATAAAGGCTGACCAGCTTGTTTTCTCCGTTTTCTGGTTCACCACTTCCATTAGGTAACCGAACATTATCATCATCGCATTCAAAACAAAAATCATGACCAGCGACCAGAAATCCCAGACGCCCAAGAACAATGCAATCAGCACAATCATTATGGAGCTAGAGAATGCATATTCGTACCATCGGTATGGATTCATGCCTTTTTTCAGATTCTCGTTATACTGTTTATTCTTAACGAATGCAATAGCGAAATGAGCTAATGCAGAAATCAGCGGGAATGACGCCACAATAATTCCTAAGTATCCTACGGTGAACAAGACCTGTGGGTCTATAACTATTTGAAATGGTGGACCTTCACCTATTATGAATTTTGGGTAGAAAGTGTAAATGCTACGTTCCCACTCAAGTTGAGTTCCCAACAGCAGCATCAATAATCCTTGGATTAGATGCAAAACACCAGCAGCTGCATTGAAGCGCTTAAGATGCGAGAAAGAAATCGGCGAGTTAGCTATAATCTCTTGTCTTTCTCTAAATTTCATAAAGCATCATATCTAATTTTTGTTCTTTTATAATTTTTGTAGAAAAATTTTACACTGTCTTTTAGTTAGGCTAGTTGGCGACTGTGTTTTCAATTTGAACCCCACTTTTTAAAAAAGATGGTAATTGAAGTCTAGGTTTTCACACCTAATTCCTCAATAGCAGATTTAAGCTAATTTTAGTTTTGCACCACAAACAGAGCATTTTCCATCAGCTGTTATTTTTGGCTGTTCTTTGACCTCTTTTTTACAAAGCCCACACTTCAAAATTTTCACCTCCCCCCGGAAAAAGGACTGATTCACGTAATATAATATGGCTTTTAGGCTAGTTAAGATTTTCGCCACCACAAAATACGTAATAAAAACTCTTAAAAACAGAATGCACAAAACAGTAAGGTGTAGCCATCAGAAGGGGGTGAGTCTATGAAGTATTGTAAATGGACTTTAATTATAGTTGGGTTGATTGTTCTGGTGATGGGAATTGCAGGTCTGCCAGGCATTTCTGACATGGGAACTGAACCAGATTGGCATGCAGCATTAAAAATTGTCATTGGCATAGTTGCTGTAGTAGTTGCATTGATGGAAAAAAAGGAATGAAAATTTTAAAACCATTAAACTTCCCCTTTTTTTGAATGAACAATTTTTTTGTCAACTAGGATAACTGATTTCTTTGTTCTCTTCCTTGTGTGAATATATTGTTATAGTGTAGAGGTGAATACAGTTTGTTGCACATTCAGCAGATGCGGAAAAACGTTTACTCTGTCGTTACAGGCAACAAATCATCGTTTTATTGCGACTCTACGGATTTAAGTGTAGTTTTACATACTACTTTGTGAGTAACAGTGCCGGAAGCAACTTGCTTAAAGGTTCCAAAAAACTTGGGAGAACAAGCTATTCGCCTAGTTAGAGAACTCCAACTTTTAAATCAAAAACTGAAGGTCCACCAAGTAGGCGACTATCTCTGCATACCCTTAACCGCTGCCCCCTCACCTGCGGTTATCAATAGACTCGAGAAGAAAGTGCCCAACTTCGAAATCTCTGTCCACGCTTTTACTGAGCAGGAGAAACGCCATTTCACACACCTTGATTCTCTCGCAGACAAACTGTCCCCCAACCTCTTGGCAAGCGTTCCTCGAGCAATCGATTTCATAGGTGACATCGCCATAGTTGAGATTCCCCAACAGCTTGTAAACTATAAAAAGCCAATCGGAGAAGCGATACTGGAGGCGCACAAGCAGACAATCACGGTTCTAGCCAAATCAAGTGCTGTTGAAGGAGTTTACCGCACAAGAGACTTCGAAGTCATAGCCGGCGCAGAGAAAACTGCCACCGTCTACAGAGAGTATGGTTGCGTATATCATGTGGATGTTGCCAAAGCCTACTTCTCCCCCCGCCTCTCCACCGAACACAACAGAGTTGCTTCACAGGCGAAAGATGGAGAAACAGTTGTTGACCTGTTCGCTGGAGTTGGGCCCTTCGCTATTCCAATCGCAAAAAAACACGAAAATGTGCGGGTCTACGCTGTTGACGTGAACCCAGACGCCATAGCCATGCTGAAAATGAACATTGCCGTGAACCGTGCAGAAAAACAGGTTGTGCCACTTCTTGGCGACGCCCGTCAAGTGGTCAGAGAACAGCTGTCTGGGAAAGCGGATCGTGTGATTATGAATCTGCCGGAAACTGCATTAGAGTTTGTGGATGTAGCCTGCGAAGCCCTCAAGCCGGAGGACGGTATTATACATTATTACGGTTTCGTTAAGGCTTCGAACCCGCTGGAAACAGCAAAAGTTCGGTTAACCGAAGCCGTGAGCCTAAACAACCGACAGATAAACAGCTTTCTGTTAACGAAGACGGTGCGAGAAGTTGCCCCTTACACATGGCAAGTGGTTGTGGATGCTCGAATTCAATAACTTGCCACAGTCAACGTGACTTTGACTTCTTGATTGTGGTCTTTCAGCTTTTCAACAAGCTTTCTTGAGAAGTCGCTGGCAGCCTTATCTGCCCTTATCGCCAATGTTCGACCACACACGTAACCGCTCTTTCTCACCACCAGATCCGTGGGGTGAGTGAACTGTAACTTGGGGCTTCCTTTTGCCTTCACCGTTTCATCCAGTTCGCCTGCCTCGATCGTTACTGTTATTCGTGCATCCTCTTTTCTTGCGGCTTCCTTGAATTCGAACGGCAAATCCGCTGCAGCTCTAGTGGACTCCACAGCCAATATGCAATCGCCCCGCTTCGTAAGAGTCGCTTCCTTTGTGACTTCAAATGTTGTTTTGTGTGTTGCCAGTACATTCTTGTGTCCAAGTGCATGAAACACAACAGTTACAGAGTCCATACCTAACAAAGCAGCTTGGCCTTCAAATATTTCTTTAGGCCTTCAAACTGGAAAAAACATTCTTGTGTGTTCAGGAACAGAGTTTATTCAAGAACTTCTATGGAGTCAACCTTTCCATCGCCGTCGAGGTCGAATCCCTGAATCACAACAGCAAATTCTTCTTCGCCGCCAAAGTTCCTCAAGGTCTTCTTCCAGAATTTAGTGAGAGCCAACACACATGCCTTAGTTCCGATTGCCTTGTTGCCCGCGAGAACGATCACACTCTTTTTCTTGTTCCACGGGTTAGGTATTTTCGCTATTAACCCAATGTTGTCAGCGGTGTAGACGTTTTGGGTTTTTTCTGAGAAAAGCCCTCCCAAAAGGAAACCATGCTCAGAGGGCATCATGTTGAAGCGTATGGGCAAAAATTCGTTTAACTCTTGGGTAATCAGGTTGGTTCCAGGTCCACCAACCAAGATTAGGTTGTTGTCTTCCTCCTTCTCAGCCTTCACGTCAACATCCAGCTTTATCAGAAAGTCCTCCGGCAAATCCACGAATTGACCCAGAAAGAGGGTAAGATATGCGACATAGTGTCCGTCTCTGGCTTTGGCTTTGAAGGGACCATGAGGATCAGGGCTTCCAACAATGATTTTTCCATCAAAAGTGTCGCCTTTGACAAGAGGGTTTAGGAACTTTTTCATTTTCTCAGCTATGTTGGTGGCTGGGAACCTGTTGATCTTTTGGTAACCAAATGGGAGTTCTACGCCTATGGCTGGAAACACGGCTTTGTAGTATTTTGCGACGGCCCCCTTCTTTTCTTCTTCTCTAACAACTTTTATCGCGCCAGCTTTGGTCAGCTTTCTGATGTGATAATACACTTTCTGTTCGTGCACTTTCAGTTTCCTAGCGACCTCCATGGGATACATTTCTCTTTCGCTTAGGAGTTGGAGGATCTTCCAGCTGAGTTTGTTCAGGACAGATCTGAGTCTCTCTGGGTCTTCGAAAATCGCTATGTCCTTAGCTGTGAGCTGTCTTTTTTCGCCGCTGAGCAAACGCTTCTTCTTCATGCCCGTAACTATGACTGAATCCCCTATAAATATTATTTTAATGGTTAATAACCGTGATTTCTCGTGCCGCTAGGGAACTGTGTTGCTTATCCAACATCAATTCAGTATGGTTGAACTTGTATAGTCTCCTTTGCGGCTGCCTTCCAATCCACAGTTGCTGCCTACAATCATCACGTCCTTGAGTTTAAGCCCAAAACCATGCTATAGCAACTTTCAGTTGGGTTTTGATATTGAACGATTCAAACACAAATAAGTTCTTCATCTTTTGGTTATGCGTTAAAACAGATAAAGTATATTTTAAATTCATACACATGCCGCCCAAAAAACTTCACACGCTTCAGTTAATGGTTAATTTTATTAGATGCATAGAGCGTAGAGAAAAATGGAAGGATGACCCTGACACTTAATGAGTCATTTGCGCCCATCATTTTTCAGCTGTGCATCGGCGGAATCGGCGGATTTTTGATAGGTTACGCCGTACGGAAATTCATTAAAATCGCCTTGATTATCGGAGTGATTGTCTTTTCTCTAATTTTTTTGGCTTACACAAACGTGATCAACGTAGATTACGGTGGACTAGCCGAAATGGTGTCAAGTTTCGTTAACGCCATTAATCCGGCGCTAGAAGTGTTCACTCCCCTCTTGGCACACATTCCCTTCATAGTCAGCCTCATGATCGGCTTATTTCTTGGATTCACAAGGGACTAATCTATATCCGCTATTCTGATACACTTAGTCTAGAGAATATGGTTGCTCAATTTCCGCTAAGTCGGTTGGTCTTTTCTGATGTATTTCTGCATTTCTTGCCATATGGCTTTTATGTCCGCCACTTTTCCCACGATCGGATCCATTTTTTTGCTCACGGTTTCGATGCGCAAAATTCCCCTCTTTCGAAATACCCCCATTTCGCCATATTGCATTGATCTAATGTCCTCGATTCTCTCCGAGATGATTCTGTCCTTTTTGAACAAAACTCCCCGTCGTCTATACAGTAGTATCCGTTGATCGGTTATGTAAAAGAAAAAGCTGTCGTTAAGGCTGTCAATCTTGTTGCTCTGGAATACTATTGTTTCGCCGGGATAAAGGAAATCTGTAAGAACCAAATTGCTCTCCTTCTTTTCTGTTGAGTTTTTTGGTTCATATTTTTTGTGGTAAACGATGTAACGCCTGAAGTCGTATGAAGTAGGGTGCATCGTTATGGTCAGAATCGTGACGGTACTTGTACGGTACGAGTATCGTTTCAGTAAACCCTTACAATTTCAATTATAATTCTAAAACACGATTCCTAAAAATGCTTATAGCCACTATTTCTGTTTAAATAAAGCCTACAAAAACGGATGTGCCTCCCCTCTTATATGTGAACCAAGAAATGTGAGGAATGAATTATGTGTGGAATATTCGGATGTATCTTACGAACAGGTGATGCTGCATCGATAATTCACAAAGGCTTAAAGAAGCTTGAATATCGGGGCTACGACTCCGTAGGAATAGCAACACTTCAAGGGAGCCAATTGTTCATAAAAAAGGATAGCGGAAAAATTGACGATGTTCACGAAATACACAACCTCGACGCTCTTCCCGGCAGACTGGGGATAGGTCATACGCGATGGGCTACACACGGCGCACCCTATCAAGTTAACGCCCATCCACATACTGACTGTGACAATCAAATTGCTGTTGTTCACAACGGAATTATCGAAAATTTTGCGGAACTCAAAACTGAACTTGAAGAGTCTGGGCATACTTTTAGGTCAAAAACTGACACCGAGGTCATCGCGCACCTTGTTGAAGAAAAGTTGAAGGAAGGTTTGTCCCTTGTCGATGCGGTTCGAGAGACTGTGAAACGGTTAGACGGCTCTTACGCCCTCGCTATCATCTCTGTTAAAGAACCTGACAAGATTGTTTGTGCACGAGAGGAGAGTCCACTCGTTCTTGGAGTAGCAGAAGACAGCCTATACGTTGCATCTGACATTCCCGCTTTTCTCTCGAATACCAACAAATCTGTTGTTATTCAAGACGGAGAGCTTGTGGTTTTAAGTGATAAGGGATACCAAATCCGAAACATTGCTGATTGGAAAGTGGTCACTAGAAAGCCGGAGATTATAGATTGGGCTCCAGAGATGGCTGAGAAACAGGGCTATCCGCACTTCATGCTGAAGGAGATTCATGAGCAGCCTTTACGCTTAAGAAACACCCTCCGTTTACAGGACAAATACTTGGAGTTGATGACCACCTTCTTAGATAGGGCAGGAGAAGTTTTCTTGGTGGCCTGCGGAACCTCCTACCATGCCTGCTTGGCAGCGTCCTACATGTTCTCTAAGTTGTCTTTCTTGGCAACTCATCCTATCATAGCCTCCGAGTTTGTTGAACAACATGGAAAATCAGTGAACATCGATAGCACCCTTCTGGTCGTCAGCCAGTCCGGAGAAACCGCTGACACATTAGAAGCAGTTGAAAGCGCTAGACTGCGCGCCGCTACGGTTCTGGGACTCACTAACATTGTCGGCTCCACCCTGACCCGGGTTGCTCGGGTCTACATATGTCAGCAGTCAGGTCCAGAGATAGGAGTCGCAGCTACGAAAACCTTCACCTCTCAGCTCTCTGTGCTCTCTCAGCTAGCCATAAGACTCGCCAAGAAGCGGGGAAAGATTTCTCATGTGGAGATTGAGGAAATGGAGGAGAAGCTTGAGCAGATACCTGACATCGTTGAACGTGTTATCCAGAGTCAAGAAGAAAGTGTGAAACAGTTAGCAAAGAAATATCGAGGCAAGCAAGCCTTCTTCTTTTTGGGACGGGGAATAAGCTCTGCTGTAGCCCTTGAGGGCAGATTGAAGCTCATGGAGATCGCCTATCTTCCTTCAATAGCTTATCCTGCAGGAGAAAGCAAGCATGGTCCCATCAGTTTGATCGAGCAGGGTTTTCCTGTGGTTTTTGTATGCCCAAAGGACGGCACACATAAAACGATAATCAGCAACATTATGGAGATGAAGGCTCGCGGCGCCTCAATAATCGTGATAATTGAGAAGGGGGATGAGGAGATAAAGAAGTTGGCTGATGATTACGTAGAGATAGACACGGGATTGCCTGAAATCTTGTCTCCAATACCTTTTGTCACTCCGCTGCAACTCTTCGCCTACTACATGGCACTTGAGCAAGGATGCGACCCAGACAAGCCCCGAAACTTGGCTAAATCCGTGACAGTAAAGTAGACAAACAAGGCCAAAAGACTAACACATTTAACAAAGTTCTTGAATAACTCTGCAGTGTTGATTGGAGTCCGTGGAGGATGTTTTGTTCATGAAGGCTGTTGGTCTTTTTTCTGGCGGTAAAGATTCACTCTACGCCGTATATCTTGCCGAAAAAAGGGGTATCGAGGTTGAGCAGCTGTTAACTTTGATTCCAAGTCTTCCTCGACCCTCTCCTCATGCCGAAAACATGGAAGCTCTGAAGATATTAGCGGAATCCATGGGGAAACCTCAGACAATAGTTGATTTTAAGAAGGAAGGAGCATTCATTGAGGCACTCAAAAGCCTTGAGGTTGATGCTTTGGTTGCCGGTGACATTTTTGTTGAGGAGCATGTGGCGGGTCTTAAAGATGTCTGCAGTAAGGTTGGTTTGGAGTTGTTTGAGCCCCTCTACAGGAGAGACACGTCAGAGGTTTTCGATGAAATCTTCGGTTTAGGATTCAAGGCTTTGATTACGGGTGTAAACCTGAAATATCTGGGTGAAGAGTGGCTGGGATACACCATCAGTAAAGAGACGAGCGCCAGCTTTCTGTCGAAGATTGGAAGTGCTGACCCTTTGGGCGAAAACGGGGAGTTTCATACGCTGGTCCTCGACTGTCCCCTCTACGCGAAATCCTTTAAGGTAAAGGATGTGGAGAAGAAAGCTGCGAAGGGTACGGCTTATCTTAATGTGACAATTGTGTAAAGTTTTGTATAATCTGCCTTAGAACCTGTGGATTTTCTCTGGTTCGGTGTTTCGTGTTTTTGCAGGAACTTTTATATAGGTGTTTGGATGGATTATCCATCCGAGTGGGTGAAAACAATGGAAAACAAGATAACCAGCAAACTGGGATGGTGGAAATAACGTCAAGGAAAACAATCATCGCTATCATACTATTGATAATAGTTGGAGTCACGGCAGTTATTGCCGTTTCACAATTCTACAAACCTGAGGAAGCAACCCCCGGTACGGTAAGCATTATAGACGACGTTGGAAGAAACGTTACGATAACCGATTTTCCTCCGCAGAGAATAGTGTCAACGGCTGCTAGTTGTACGGAAATACTTTTCGCGTTGGGACTGGGAGACAAAGTCGTTGGTGTGGACGAATATTCCGACTATCCTCCAGAGGTTCTAGAAAGGGTTGATGCGGGCACCTTAACAACTGTAGGATCCTTCGCTGAAATTAACATAGAGTTGGTTGTCAGCTTAGAACCTGATTTGATTGTGGCAACAAGTGGAGTGCAGAGTGCAGTTGTAGAAAACTTGGAGGGACAAGGCCAAACTGTCATTGTTTTATATCCCGAAAGGTTTGACGGAGTACTCACAGACATTTCTTTGGTTGGAGAAATCACGGGCCAAACAGATGAGGCGGAAGAAATTGTAACAGATATGCAGGAAAGAGCCCAGGAAATCGCTGAAAAAGTAAAAGACTTACCTAAAATACCTGTCTACATTGAAATGTTCTTCAATGGAGGCTACTGGACTTTCGGGTCAGACTCGTATGTTGACGAGTTGATCTCTATGGCTGGTGGAACAAACGTGTTTTCGGGAGTCGGAGGCGGACACATATCAACATCTTCAGAGGAGATACTTCAAGCGAATCCAGAGATTATAATAATCTCGAGGGGTGCCATGGCAGATTTTTGTGGGCTTACAGCGGAAGTAATTAGAGCACGGCCGGGTTGGAACGAGATTTCCGCGGTGAAAAATGATCAGATATACGAAGTCACGGAATCTATCATAGTTTTAGGAGTGCCCAGACTGATTGATGGCTTGGAAGCGATTGCTGAAATAATTCATCCGGAACTGTTCAGCTGATTGCAGAGGACTAAGCAGTAATGACGAACATCTACAACATCACACATTACAGTAGCAGCAACTCCATATACATCCTCTTTAAGGGATGCAACTTCCAATGCAAAGGTTGTTTTATAAAGGACACGAAGTGGGACTACCACCTTGCAGATGACGTTCGTGAACATTTTGAAGCAACCAAAGATATTGAACTGTTATCGTTGAGCGAATTTGAGACTATCGTTAAAGGGCTTAATGTAAAACAAGCTGTTTTGGGCGGAGAAGAGTGCACTGTCGATGAAGAGCTGCCAAACGTAGTCGATTTGCTCACCAGTCTCGGCATCAAAACTCTCGTAACGACCAACGGTCATCGTTTAAATGAAGAATTGATAGAAGAATTGGAGGCGGCAGGGCTCTCGGCTACTCGCATGAGTATCAAGGCATATGAGGACAGTATTCATCGACTTTACACAGGACACACTAACAAGTCAGTTTTGAAGCATTTCAGGCTTCTCAGCGAAAGTCGAATCAGACCTATTGCAGAGAGCACGTTAATCCCAGGGTTGGTCGAACAAAATGAAATTGAGAGAATAGCTGAATTTATTGCCATCATAAATCCAGCGATACCGTATAGAGTCGACGGGTTTCTTCCTTCCTATAAGGCGACTTGGCGAGCCCCCTCTCCAGAGGAAGTGATTAACGCAGTACATGCAGCCCAAAAGTATTTGTGGTGCGTTCACTATCTCCACTGCGCGACAGTACAGCATGAAAATAAAGTCTCCAGTGTATATCCATGAATTAAGTAAGGTGACCCATTATCAGACGATAAAGGAGAGGCGATGACTCCTATGAGTTCAAGTGAAGCTGAGAGTGCGTATTTCAAGCGGTTTGCTAGATGGAAATTTATCGTCCTCATTCTAATTCTGGCTCTAATACTTACAATGACATTTGCTATCACAGTTGGTCCAGTGCCAATTTCGCCTATTGATGCCTATAAGATAGTTATCAATAAGATACCTTTCATAGGCGATTTGATCACAAGCGGGTCATCATCCATGGAGGAATCTGTCATAATGCTAGTAAGATTACCCCGTGTGTTGGGTGCGGCACTTGTTGGAATTGCTCTTGCAGTAGCTGGCGTTGTCTTACAGGGGCTATTTAGGAATCCAATGGCCGATCCATACTTAATAGGCATTTCTGCTGGAGCAAGCGTGGGCGCATCACTTGCCATAGCTTTTGGAATCGGTTTATCGTTTTTTGGAGTGCTATATTCAGTCCCTCTTATGGCATTCATTTTTGCTATTGGCACGGTTTTCTTGGTTTACACTATTTCAAGGACAGGAAAAGAAGTGCCGATGTCAACACTGTTGCTCGTTGGAATAGCTGTCAACAGTTTTCTAATGGCTATTACTGCAATCATCAGATTGATTGCCGGTGAAGCAGTACATGCCATAATGACTTGGATGTTTGGCAGCCTTAATTTAGTTGACTGGAACTATGTAGAAATCGCCTTACCCTTCGTGGTGGTTGGTGTAGCCCTGATCTATGTTTTTGCCAGAGACCTAAACATAATGCTGCTTGGTGAAGAACAAGCTCATCATCTTGGAGTGGATACCGAAAGGCTGAAAAAAATTTTGCTTACCTCTGCAACGTTAATGACAGCGGCAGCAGTTTCAATTAGTGGTATAATTGGTTTTGTCGGATTGATTATTCCACATGTAGCAAGAATCTTAGTGGGTCCAGATCACCGAATTTTAATACCATCATCTGCATTAACGGGGGCAATAGTTCTAATTTTGTGTGACACAGCAGCACGCACCGTCGTTAGACCAATGCAGTTGCCAGTTGGCATAATTACCGCTCTCCTAGGCGCGCCCTTTTTCATATACTTAGTACGTAGGAAAAAACGTTCAGTAATAGGGTAAGGATGGAAAATTGGTAAACTTGAGAATTAGCGGCATAGACTGCTACTATGGGTCAATTAAAGCATTGGATAACATCAATTTTTCAGTTAGAGAAGGCGAATTTGTAGGCATTTTAGGCCCAAACGGATCAGGAAAAACAACTGCTCTCAGGGCAATTAGCAGAACCTTGAAACCCAGAATGGGGACGATTTTCTTAGATGACAAAAACATTTACGACATGGAGAACAGGGAGGTAGCAAAAAACGTAGCTGTGGTGCCTCAAGAGAGCATATCAACCTTTGATTTCACAGTATTAGACATTGTGCTCATGGGACGGAACCCATACATAGACCGTTTCAGACAGGAAAGCAGAGAAGACCTAGCCATAGCCAAGAGAGTTATGGAGTTAACAAACACATGGAGTTTAGCTGAAAGACCAGTTAACGAGTTAAGCGGCGGAGAAAAACAGCGCGTCATAATTGCGCGTGCCCTAACTCAAGAACCGAAAATTCTTTTGCTAGACGAACCGACAAGCCACTTGGACATAAGCAATCAACTAGAGATAATGGACCTCATCAAACGTTTATGCGAAACTAAAAAGCTGCTGATAATCGCCGTTTTCCACGACTTCAACCTAGCTGCCCGATACTGCGACTCAATTATTCTTTTGAATGAGGGAAAAATCGTTGCTGTCGGAAAATCAGACGAGACTCTCACCAGCGAAAACGTCAGAAAAGTTTTCAGCGTTGACACCATCGTCAAAAAGCATCCTGTCACCGGCTTCCTTCACGTTATCCCCGTTTCAAGACCCCTAAACCAGAAACAAAAAACCCTTTCCATCCATCTGATTAGTGGATGCGGCACAGGTAGCCCCCTGATGAAGATTTTGAAGGACGAAGGCTATTTCGTGACTGCTGGGGTTCTCAACCTGCTGGACACTGATCAAGAGACTGCTCAGCTGCTGAAGATTCCAACAACAAGTGAAGCCCCCTTCTCTCCCATAACCGAAGAAGCTTACACGGCAAACCTGAAGATGATAAACAAAGCCAACACTATAGTTATAACGCCGACCCAGTTTGGTGACGGCAACCTGCGTAACCTCGAAGCTGCAGAAACGGCTCTGAAAAAAGGAATACAGATCATCCTCCTAGAAAATGGGCCAATCGAAGAGAGGGACTTCACCAACGGCAAAGCCACAAAATACTTGGCATCACTCAAAAACAACGGCGCCATAACCGTGAAGAGCAACAAGGAACTCCTACATTTTCTCGACAAACTAGAAAAGAAAAACAACAAAAATTCCCATAAGAAAAAGGGATGAGGCAACAGAAACTGTTACACAACCCTCTTTCTGGAAAAATTAAATACATTTTTATCTCCTCGTTAAACTCTTGAATACTGCTCATGGTGAAGATTTTGAAGTCCAATGGACCCCTATTCATTCTGCCTTGGAGATGCACACAAGCCTGCACCAGCAGTTGTCTACACTGCGGTTTCGCATCAAACCCCCCCGCCTCTGACGCCCTCGGAACCAAAGAAGTCATGCGTATCGTGGACGAAATCTACGATTTTGGGGCAACTTATCTAGGATTAAGCGGCGGAGAACCCCTTCTGCGAAAAGACCTACCAGAAATAATCGGCTACGCCAAAAACGTCGGCTTGAACGTGAGTCTCATAACCAACGGCTACCATGTTGACGGCAAAATCTTCGACAACCTAGTTAGACACGATGTTCGCGTCTCACTGAGTGTTGACGGAACAGAAGAAATCAACGATGCTATACGAGGAAAGGGCGCATACGAAAAAGCTGTTTCAGCCATGGAAAAAACTTCTAAAGCGGGGCTGCTGGACTGTCTTGTGGCAACCCTTGCCAATGTTGACGCAACCCGCAATAACCTCACCTCCGAAGATATGGAGCACGTCATCCAACTGGCTGAAAGGTATGGCGCCCGGTGGGTGGTGATTCACGGCTTCATTCCCTTCAACCGAACAAAAGAGCACCTCGCCAAGTCTCCATCCCCACAGCAGTACGAGAAGATTTGGAACCAAGTCTATGATTTGCGGCTGAAGTACTACGGAAAACCTGAAGTCAACGTTTATTGCCCCTTCTTCGCCCGCATCGCCAAGGAACGGGGCATGCCGGATCTCCATCACTGGTTCAACAACATTTTCCTTGGCAAGTGCTCCATCGCCGGCAAATACATGAGCGTAATCGAAAACGGAGACGTTATCCCCTGCAGCTTCAACGACCATATCCGACTTGGAAACGTTCAGGATAAGCCGCTGAAGCAAATCTGGGATGAACATCAAACCTCAGCACTTACTCGCAAGCTCAGGGATCGGAGTAACCTGAAAGGCAAATGTGGCGTCTGCGAGTACCGCGAAATCTGTGGCGGATGTCGAACCAGAGCAGAGATGTACACTGGAGATATTTTCGCCTCTGACCCAGCATGCGGATACGTGCCTAAACTATTGCGTGAAAAAACTGAATAACCATTCATCTAAATGCATCTGTTTCTTTCCTTATACTAAGTAAACATTGACTGAAAACACATTATAATTCACGTTCATACCTAATTTTTTAGTCAAGAAAATTTGACTAACGTATGGTGTGGTTGGTCAAGAATCCTTTACAAAAATCCTTTTATTACCTACTCTCCACGTAATCAATTGTTGGAGCTCCTAACATGAAAAAGACCGCATTAAGATTCGTTATGTTGCTACATTCTACTAGAAAAATCAATCTCACAAAAGCGGCACCTAAGACCATAGTTGCTCCTGCGCTCACGCAAAAAAGCAACGACTGGATAGCACGCGGCTAACACAGTGGGACTCCAACACTCTAACCCCTACTAACATAATAAGGGAGTAATGTAAAGGAGTGCGAACAAACCGTGAATAGAAGACCTCTCCTGTATATGATGACTTGGAGATGTACGAGAGCTTGTAACTATAACTGTTTGCACTGCAGTTTCGGTTCCAGCCCTGCCGCCATTAACGAGATCGACACCAAAGGTGGAATGCGCATAGTTGATGAACTTTATGAGATGGGGGCAAAGTGGTTTGGGCTGAGCGGCGGAGAACCTCTTCTGCGGAAGGACATTTTTGAGATCATTAAGCATGCGAAGAGTCTGGGCATGAATGTGAGCCTCATAACCAACGGCTACTATGTTAAGGGGGATATTCTCGACAACCTAATCCGAAACGAGGTTATGACCGCGGTAAGTCTTGATGGAAGAGAGGAGTCGCACGATTTTATACGCGGCAAAGGCGCCTATGCAACAGCTCTTCTGGCTATGGAGAATTTGTCTGAGGGCGGAATTTTTGATTGCGTCGTAAGTACACTGAATAAGCGTAACTGCTCGGAGGTGGATCATGTAGCCCAGGTGGCGCATGAGTATGATGCTACTCGTGTGGTTTATCACAATTACATTCCTGTTGGCAGAGCTGAGGAGCATCTGGAGTTGGCTCCCACCCCACAGCAGTATGAGACGGTTTTGAATAGAATTTACGATTTGATGCAGGAGTATAGAGGAAAACTCGGCGTCAACGTTTATTGTCCCTTCTTCGCTCGCATCGCCAAGGAAAGGGGTATGCCCGACTTTGATTACTGGTTCAACAATGTGTTTCTTGGGCAGTGCTTTATTGGCGGCAGATATATTGGTCTGCTGGAAAATGGTGACATGCGACCCTGTGGCTTTAATGAGGGTTACCGTATGGGCAACATTAAGAACAAGTTGATGAAGGAGATTTGGGCTGACATGCAGACATCAGAGTTCACTCGTAAGCTCAGGGATCGGAGTAACCTGAAGGGCAAATGTGGCGTCTGCGAATACCGCGAAATCTGTGGCGGATGCCGAACCAGAGCAGAAATCTACACTGGCGACCTCTTCCAGTCTGACCCAGCATGCGGATACGTGCCTAAACTATTGCGCGAAAAATAGGGCGACAACAAAGTTATTTGTTTTCTGCGAATTCCCACGCGATGTTGGCTTTCCAGAGGTCTCCAAGTTCGGTTATTTTGATTTCTTTTTCGTTTATTTCGATTAGTCCCTTTTCTTTCAGTCTTTTCAGTTGTTCAGGGTACACTTCTTCGGGGAGCTTTCCGAACCTTTCCTTGAATTCCAGTTTATCTACGGGTAGGCGCAGGTAGAGTTTTGTCATCACCTTTCTCATCATGTCTTCGTCTGTAGATTTCGAGAGTTTTGCGATCGGAAATCTTCCTTCCTGAACAGTTGCAACGTAGTCGTTCGCCAGCTCGATGTTGGAGTAAGAAAATCTCTGAAGATATCCCATGAAGCATCCTGCTCCTGTCGTTAGGATGCCTGCCCAAGGCCATCCGTTTAGGCAGTTCTCTTTGGCGTGCCATTCTACTCTGGAGTAGCGGTCGTGACCAATCGGCTTGTAGCCCGCCTCCGTGAACAGTTCGTATGCTGCAACATACATTTTCTTCTCCAGTTCCGGGTCTGCTTGGGGCGGCACCTTCCCAGCTTGCATCTGTTTATACAAGACCGTTTCAGGGTAAACTTCAAGGCAGTATGCGTCAACTTCCGCATCTAATTCGATTGCCGTCTTCACAGTGTCGATCCAGCTTTCCAGTGTTTGTCCTGGAATGCTGTACATTATGTCTATGCAGACGCAGAGTCCAAGTTTTCTGGCGAGTCTGACTTCCTCTTTTACGTGTTCTGCGCTGTCCGGCAGATTCAGCATCCTTCGGAGTTTGTCGTCGAAGGTTTGGGCTCCCATGTCCACTTGGAAGACGCCGTATTCTGCGGCTGCAACTAGCTTCTCTTTGGAGAAGCTTCTGGATGAGCCCGTGATTTTGATGAAGTAGTCGTCTACTGTGTTGAAGTTTTGTTCGCAGAATTTTATCAGATCAAACATCTGGTCTTTGGTCATGAGGCTTGGTGTTCCTCCGCCCAGAACTATTTCGTCGAATTCGCTGGTTTTGACATACTTTGTTTCAGCGTACATCATCAGCTCTTTCTTTAAAGCCTTGAGATATGGTTCCATCTTGGCGCTGGAGTAAGGGTTGTTTGGGTAGTAGCAGAAGGTGCATCTGGAGTCGCAGAAGGATATCCACGGCTGGAGCTCCATCACCTTGTTTGACGTGTTCTCGGTTGCCAGGAACCCCATGAATTCCTTGTATGTTTCAGGTGCGATGTCCGGATAATCTCGGTATGTGTAAGGCGGCCAGCTCTCTCTTGAACTGTATGTGTTCTCTTTCTCTGCTTCGGGGATAGCTGATTTCATTTCGAATTTCCCCAGATTGCCGTTTTATAGAATATTTGGGAATAATATAAACTTGCGTTTTTCATTGTTATTGCCAGAATGTTCGGGTTATTTGGCGTTTGCAAGCTTATATTCGGTGCCAGAAGAGAAAAACTGTTTTTGTTGTTGCCTGTTTTTCCAGAAAAAATATTGTTTTCAACAATCAACTGTTATTAGTCTCCTAATATGAATGATTTATGATGCCGTACGACCAATTTCCGTGCCTATATCGCCAGTGAGAGGCTAAAAGGGTTTTTGTAAAGGATTCTTGACCAACCACACCATAGTTTAGTCAAGTTTTTTTGACAAACCATTCAATCGGTTCATAATTGTTTATAACCGTGGTTTTGGATTGGAACAGCGTAACTTATAAGAAAACTTCGCCAATTGAACAACTGTGAATACTATGCCAAAGAAGCTTACTTACTCGGAGGCGGGCGTGGACAGGGAAACGAGAGCAAAATCCAAGCAGTCTCTCTCAATGTTGAAACAAACTTACACGTTAGGGAGGTACGGAAAAGTTGTTCAACTGCCTTACGGCAACATCTTCCTCGCCGGCGACCGCTACTTGGACCTTGTTATTGAAGGGGTTGGAACCAAAGTTCTGTTGGCACAGCTGGCAGACAAGTATGACACTATCGGAGTGGACGGGGTTGCCATGGCAGTCAACGATGTTATACGGTCAGGCGCCACTCCCTTAGCTTTGGTTGACAACTTTCACGCTCACGTTTCTGACCCAGATTTGGTTCGGGAGTGGCTGAAGGGCATAGTGAAAGGCGCCGAAGAGTCGGATTGTCCAGTCCCGGGAGGCGAAATCGGAGATGTGGCAGCCATCATAAAGGGGCTGACAAAGGGAAAAAGCTTCGACCTGATCGTCGCCAGCGTAGGCGAAGTGGATGAGAAGGATGTGATCTCTGGGCAAGCCATAAAGCCTGGTGACGTTGTTGTGGGTTTAAGAAGCTCCGGCGTTCACAGCAATGGAATATCATTGGTAAGGAAGGTTCTTTTCAAGGAGTGGGGAGGCAAATACGAGCCCTTCGATGTTCCCGACGGATTCGACAGAGAAATCGTTTACGAGGCGCTGGAGCCCACGCGAATTTATGTTAAGCCTTTCCTGAAGGCGGCTAAAGAGGTTAAGCTGAAGGGTGCTGTTCACGTCACCGGGGACGCTTACATGAAGTTCGACAGATTCATGAAATATTCGAAAGGGATAGGGTTCGAATTCACCAATTTCAAGCCACAGCCAATCTTCGAGCTTATCCAGCAGACAGCCCCTGAAGTTGGAGGCGAAATAACAGACGAGGAGATGCTGAAAACCTTTAACATGGGATGGGGTTTCGCCGTAGTCATAGACAAAAACGATGAGGATGAAGTTATCACGATCTTTGAGAAGGGTGGCGTTGAAGCTGAACAAATCGGAAAAGTAACCAGTTCAGGAAAAGTTGTTGCCAAATATAAGGATAAAAAGCTGGAGTTACGGTAACAGGTTTAACTGTTCATTTAAATTTTTAAGTAGATAACATTTAAATTTTGATTGTTTCACTAACAATCATGATGTATCGCGCAAGAATCGAAGTCAGTCTCAAACCGGGGCACTCAGACCCGGAGGGAGAAATGACCGCACAGTCCTTGAGGGAACTGAAGTTTTCCGCCAAAAAAGTCAGCGTAAGCAAAGTTTACACCATAGTTTTTGAGGCAGAATCCAGAGAAAAAGCCGAGGAGGCGGTGGAGGAAATGTGCAGGAGACTACTCGCCAACCCAACCAAGGACAACTACAGCTACCAGATTGAGGAAGCAAAATGAGCCGCTACGTCAAAAGAGACGTGCCCTTCGAACTCATAGAAATAGACCTCAAAGACGCTGACGACAAGCAACTCATCCAAATCAGCAGGGAACTTGGAATCGCCCTGAACCTAAAAGAAATGAAGCTGATCCAAAACTACTTCTCCAAAAAAAACCGTAACCCCACAGACGTGGAGCTTCAAACCATCGGACAAACATGGTCTGAGCACTGCTACCACAAAACCTTCAAAGGCGACATAACCACAGCCGAAGGCGAAATCCGCAGCCTCTTCAAAACTTACATCACCAAAGCAACCAAAGAACTTGACCCGTCATGGTGCGTTTCAGTGTTCGAAGACAACGCTGGAATCATAGAGTTTGAGGGAAACCAGGTTATCGCCGCAAAAGTTGAAACTCACAACCACCCGTCAGCCATTGAGCCTTTCGGGGGAGCAGCCACAGGAACAGGAGGCGTCATACGGGACATACTGGGGGTGTGGGCTGACCCCATAGCATGCACAGACGTGCTCTGTTTCGGTCCACTAGACTACGATTATGACAGGCTTCCTCCCGGAACAAAACATCCAAAATACGTTTACCGCGGAGTGGTCGCAGGTATAGGTTGCTACGGAAACAACATGGGAATCCCAACCGTCAATGGAGCCATCCACTTCGACGAAAGCTACGCAGGCAACGTCGTAGTCTACTGCGGATGCGTAGGGATTCTCCCCAAAAACAAGTTTGTGAAATCCACGAAAGCGGGAGACTTAGCCCTTCTGGTGGGCGGAGAAACCGGAAGAGACGGAATCCACGGCGTCACCTTCGCCTCAGCAGAATTAACCAAAGAGTCCGAGGAAGTTTCCAGACCCGCAGTTCAGATCGCCAACCCAATCGAAGAGGAGAAAGTAAAGCGGGCAATCGTAAAGCTGAGGGATGAAGGCTTGTCTTCAGCTATTACTGACATAGGCGGCGGCGGAATCTCCTGTGGCACCGGAGAGATGGCTGAGCGGTCAAACCTTGGAATTCACGTTTACCTAGAACGGATTCCGTTGAAGTATCAGGGCTTAGCGCCATGGGAAATCTACGTCTCCGAGTCACAGGAGAGGATGCTTCTATCGGTTCCGGAGAAGAACTTGGAGAAAGCCTTGGAGATTTTTGAAAACGAAAACGTTAAAGCAACCCCCATAGGCAAATTCACGGATGACGGAATCCTCCGAGTCACTTACTTGGGACACAAAGTCGCGGAGCTAGACATTGATTTTATGTTCAATCCTCCAAAGTTCAGGGGAACCGCAGAGTGGCAGCCGCCCAAACTGGAAGAGCCCAGTTTTCCTGAGCCAACAGACCTGACAAAAGAGCTTTTTGGGGTGCTTTCTTTGCCGAACATCGCCAGCAAAGAATCGGTGATAAGAACCTACGACCATGAAGTGAAAGGAAACACGGCGCTGAAGCCACTGCAAAGCAAGTACGGCGGACCAAACGACTCTGCCGTTCTGAAGCCTCTCCCCGATTCTTGGAAGGGGGTAGTCATCTCCTGTGGAATGAACATCAACTACGGTAAAATCGACCCCTACTGGATGGCAGCCTCAGGCATAGACGAGGCAATAAGAAACAACATTGTGGTTGGCGGAAGAAGAATCGCCCTGCTCGACAACTTCACATGGGGAAACCCAGAAAAACCCGACCGCCTAGGCTCGCTAGTACGCGCATGCCGAGCCTGCTACAAATTCGCCAAAGGCTTTCAAACCCCATTCATTTCAGGAAAAGACAGCCTCTACAACGAATCCCCCTTGGGACCAGTCACGCCCACATTGCTAATCACCGCCATCGGAGTAACGCCGGACATACGGAAAACGGTGTCAATGGAACTGAAGCGGCCCGGAAACCTCCTTTACCTAGTCGGCGAAACCTACCCTGAGCTGGGAGGTAGCCATTACTACCAACTCAAAGGCTTCTTGGGAAAGACTGTTCCAAAAGTGAGGGTGGAACAGGCAAAGAAAACAGTGGATCTGATGACCGAAGCCATCGACTCAGGTTACGTAAGATCATGCCATGACCTGTCTGAGGGCGGCTTGGCAGTTGCCTCGGCGGAGATGGCGTTCAGCAGCGGATACGGGCTAGAATTGAACCTCCGGAAGGTGCCGAGAACCAAAGAACTATCCAGAAACGATTCGGTTCTATTCTCAGAATCGAACAGCAGATTCTTAGTGGAAGTCGCAGAGAAACGTAGAGAAAACTTCGAAGCCCTAATGAAAGATGCTGTCTGCGCTGAGGTTGGCAGAGTTCAAAAAGAGACCTGTCTTTCGGTTTATGGTTTGAATGGCAAAGAGGCTGTTTACGCCGATTTAGAGGAATTGAGGAGATGCTGGAAGGGCGTTTTGGGAGGATAATCGTATGAAGGTAGAGGATATTCGCGTCTGTGTCATGAGGGTGGGCGGAACAAACTGTGACGCTGAAACCAAAAGAGCCTTCACTGAGCTGGGAGCCAATGCAGAAGTCGTTCACCTCAACGAAGTAGTGAAAAAAGCCAGTCTTCTCGACTACGATGCTCTTGTGTTTCCGGGCGGATTCTCGTATGGCGACTACGTGCGGGCTGGAGCCATCTGGGCTACGGGAACCCTGACAAAACTTCGCAGCGACCTGAAAAGTTTTGTTGAAGAGGGAAGACCCATCCTAGGAATCTGCAACGGCTTTCAGGTTCTGGTTGAAGCAGGATTACTTCCCGCATTCAAGGGAATCAGCGAGTATCCGGAGGCAACCTTGGCAACCAACATTCCAATCGGATATAATTGCAGATGGGTCTACCTGAAGCACGAAAACTCTGGCAGATGCCTATTCACGCAGAAGATTCCAAAAGGTAAGGTGCTGCGGATACCCGTTGCTCACGCGGAGGGACGCTTCCTCTTCTTAAAAGACAAAGAAGACAAGTATCTGGAGAAACTGTATGACAATGACCAGCTCGTTTTCAGATACTGCACCAAAGAAGGCGAATACGCAGACGGTGAATTTCCTGCGAATCCTAACGGAGCATTTCACGACATCGCGGGCATCTGCGACCTCACAGGAACCGTTTTCGGTTTGATGCCGCACCCTGAACGAGCATTTTATGGTTGGCAGCTGCCTGACTGGACAAAAACAGAAACGTTGCCACAGTATGGGGACGGAAAACTGGTCTTCGAATCCATGGTTGAGTACCTAAAGAAGCAGTTCTAGAGGTTTTTCAGGTCTGCTAGTCGTGGCAGTCCGGTTCTGGCGCCCATCTTTGATATGCATCGGGAGGCAACAAAGTTTCCCAGTTTTCCGCATTCATACAGGTCTTTTCTTTTGGTTAATCCGTACAGGAAACCTGCGCAGAAGGCGTCTCCGGCACCAGTCGTGTCAACAACCTCCACCTTGTATGCCTCAATCAGGTGTCTCTCCTTTCCGTCGGTGACGTAGCAGCCACGTTTGCCGAGCTTAACCGCAACTATGTTAGCGCCCAATTCCGTTAACATTCTGGCGCCTTCTCTGTAGTCATGTCCTGTAAGCTGCTTCACTTCTATGCCGTTGGGAAACATGACATAACTCTTTTTGATTATCGGCTTCAGAGCATCCAAGCCTCTTCTTGCGTATATTGCTCCGGGATCAAAACTTATCTTGACGCTGGAAAGTCTGTCTATGAGCTGTTTTTGGGATTTGAAGGGTTTTTCTCCAACAAACGATGACAGGTGCAGAAACTTTGTGTCAGAGACGTAGTCTAAGTTGATGTCCCTAAAATCCATGTGGTCGTTGACTCCCGGGTCAACGTACAAGGCTCTGTCTCCCTGGGGGTCGATGAAGCCCATGACCGTGCCGCTTCTGTCCTTCTCCGAGACAGTTATGCCGTTGATGTCAACGCCCTCTTTTCTGAACTCATCTAGGAGAAATTTTCCTTCACGGTCTGTGGCAACCTTCCCAATGAATCCAGTTTTCAGCTCCAGTCTAGCTAAACCTACCACTGTGTTGGCTGCTGAGCCTCCAGCAGATTCCTTGAAGTCTAATACTGCTCCTTCTTCCTCTTTCTTGGCGATAATGTTCACCTTGAAGAGCTTGTCCAAGTTAAGGGCGCCGAACCCAACAACATCAAAAGTCATTGGAACAGCTCCCACAGGTATATCTTGTGTTTTCCCAGCTTTCCGCCATAATTCCCGGCTGAAATTCTAACTACCCCATCAATTTTGCTTGCGCTTAGGATGCCTGCTTTCATTGCTTCCTTAACCGCCTTAAGAGAAACACCGTTGATCACAATCTCGGGAATGTAATTGACACCATCAGTAACCCGCGATTCCGCACCCAACCTCCCTTTCAATGCGGGACAGTATGGATGATTAGTTGTGGGACCAATCAACGGAAAGTTGGTTTCAGGCTTTGAACCCGCAGAACAGACATCAAAAGGCGTAATTACTCCTGAAACCTGACGTATGGCGTCCAATGCTTTTTTTCCTGCTTCCATGACGGCACGTTTGGTTTTGCACATGATCCAGAAGTTGGCTCCCATCACTCCCCTTGCATAACCCAACTCACGTTCTATCAGAAAATTAGAAACCATCAAGGGAACAACAATCATGTTTCGCCCGTAAAGTCTTTCTTCCCATTCGAATCCGTCTCCGCAGTGGCCAACCCGCATCATCATCCCCATCTTCCCATCAGGGTTAGGTAGGGCATCAAAGACTGCAGTGAAGGGCTTCACGAGAATGTCCTGCCGTATCCGAAATGAGAGTTCAGCCTCAAACTTTTTCACCGCTTCCTCCAGAGGCTTGTTTTCGTCGATTCCTCCCCAGAACTGCAGAACTGCGCCGTTGCGTCCGTCAGGCGTTTCCTGTTTGTTTAGGTATTTTTCGATGCCGCCCTCAATTCTACCGATGACTATTGATGGCGTGGCTGTGGCGTCCTCAGCGGCTTTCTCCAGCACTTCTTTGTGGTCTGCGGTGACTACTACTCTGGAGACTATTCCGTCGAAAACTTCTGCGTAAGTGTCTTCGATTTCAGCCTTCATGGAATTCCCTGTGTAATGTTTATCCTAACTTTCCTATAGCCTCTCCCCTCACAGTCTTCCTGAAAACGCTGCTCTCCCTCTTCAACCGTTCAAGGTTATCATCAGTTATCTTTTCAACCCGAGGAAAACCATCAGAAAACAACATGGACATCCGCTGACGCAACTCAGGAGAGCCACAATATTTCTTCAATCCCGATGGACCCCACTCTTCAACCAGCCTAAATGCTCCCTCTTTTCCTTGTCTGTTGAAGGATTCTGCGAGAACAGACGTTACAGTGGTGTCGCCTGAAAGCACAGCAACATCAGACTCCCGCACCGCATAATCGTTCCCGTTGAAGGAGACTGATAATCCTCCACTTTCCCTAACCAGCCGCAGGGGTGGAACATCGGTTATGCTGTCGCCCACATACATCACCCTGTCAAGGCTGCAATCCAGCTTCTCAACAATGTCACGCACAGCTTTTGCCTTCTCTGAGCCGCCAACAGGATTAACCTCCATCAGCATTCTGCCCGACTCCATTCTCGGAATTATCTGCCAGAAAATCTCATCCAACCGCTGCATAGTCTCTTGGTCTCTCTGGGAAAAATCGTTTACGGAATTGGCGTTTTTTGGGATTTCAATCATGGGTATCGCCGCTATCTCCATTTGAAGCTCTCGCAGCCTCTCCGTTTCTTTCTTGTCTATGTTGTATTTGTCTATGTTTAGGCGGGTGCAGTAGGCGTTCTCAAAAGGAAAACCGGCCAAGTTGCACAGGGAAAAGATATACTGTTCGTAGCTGGTGCTGACAATAAAAGAGGGCATCAGTTTGCTCACAAATGTTAATGTGTCCTTTGCGCCGGGAACCAGAAGAACGTCTCTGGCAGAAAAATCTCTTATCTTTTTGTCTGTGGCGCCGAATGCCTTCAGGAAGGGAAGAATCAGCCGCAGCGTGTCCCCAGCCTTGTAGCCAGGCTTCTTGACAACATCCGTGAGAACATCATCGTACTTGCTTACCAGAGCAAAGAAGCGGTCTCCGTCTGGAACAAGGCTGCTTGTCAGTTCGAAGGCGTTGTCGTTCTTTGAGATGGGTCCCTCACAGTCAGTAACGAAAATTCTCGGATTCTTCTGGGACGCTTCTGCTGACATCAGCGCCTCCTCAGCCTTTCCATGTGCTTCATGCTTTGTCCGATGTGCCCCTTTGCTGCGATGTCGCTTCGATTCCACAGAGCTCCACCCTCAATCGCCCCTAACCCCTGCAGGGATTTATCTCTTGCCTCCTCAATATTATCTCCCACGCCGACAACAGCGACGGTGCGGGAACCAAGGGCAAAGTTTTCTCCGTCTCTTAGCTCCATAGAGCCGGGGTAAACCCTCATGCTGTCTCCGTGTTTTTCAGCCAGTTCTTCTGCTTCCGTCAGATCCACGGCAGTGTCCACTTTTGTTTTGTCCACTCGGTGAGGAAACACTGTTGCGTAGCCGCCATAGTTTGGCGGAACCTTGTATGTCACCACGGTTGCTTGGTTCTCAAAGTTGACTTTTCTCAGGTTTCCGTCCCGCATGTTGTAGCATACCTCAACGAAGTCGTCCTTCAGTATGGGCAGCACATTCATTATCTCCGGGTCTCCGGGTCTGCTGTTAATCTCCAAGATTTTGGGTCCCTTGTCTGTGTGGATGAAGGCGACGTAGAAGGGGATTCCCCGCAGCTCAGGATTGTTCCCTTTTCCTCTCAGCTCCCTGAAAACTCTGTTGACAAGCTCAATTTCTTTTTCTCTGTCCCTCGCAGTCATGAACGGCAGTATATCCCCGGCATCTTTGTAGGAGCCCATTCCCCCTGTATTGGGTCCCTTATCGTTGTCGAAGGCTCGTTTGTAGTCTCTGGTGTCAGGCAGGGGAGCCAAACGTTTTCCGTCGCAGAATGCTTGGAAACTGGATTCTTCGCCCTCAACCTTCTCCTCGATTATCACTGGGCCATGCTCATAGTTGGAGAGGAAATGCTCGAAAACCTCTTCTGGGGTGTTGAAGTGGTCGCCCCACACTCCGACGCCCTTTCCTGCAGTTGCCCTGTCAGGCTTCACCGCAACTTGGTTGCCGAGTTCTTTCAGCCAAGCATACATGCTTTTTTTGACCTGTACTGTGCTGCTGTAATCGTTTGGGTCAAAAACCTTGAATCTGGGATTAACTTCTGGCGCAACCTTCTGGAACAGCTGCCTTTGAGCTATTTTGCTTGCTTCTATGGCGTACTTTCTGGTTGGGCAGATCATCTGTATGCCTGCCTTTTTTTCGATGAGGTCTCGTACGCCTGCGATAATCGGCTTCTCGGGACCCACAATTCCAAAGTCTATGTGGTCTCTGTGCTTTTTGGCGAAGCTGAGAATTTCGTTTACGTTGAGGTCTGGGATAACCGTGTGTTTCTCGGCGTGTTTCAGGTTGAAGGGGTTCCTCTGTTTATCTGCAACGTAAAGTTTTGGGGTGTACTCTTCGCTGCGGACGAAGGCATCTATCATGGCGGCTGCTCTTGAGCCGTAAGAAACCACTAGGATGCCGACTTTTTCCATCAATCTTCACCTAAATGTGCTGGATACGAACCGGTTATGTGGTTAGTTGATGGCAGCCTCGTATATTCTCCCCCTTTCATTGTATCCGTTTTCAAATCTTTGCTTCATTTCATCTGCCAATCTTTGAGCCATGGGCGTGGGATACTTGCCGGTGATGCAGCCCAAACACAGGTCGTCTCTGCTTAAGCCAGTGGCTTTGACTAGCCCCTCAACTGACTGGTAGTTCACAGCGTCGGCGCCCACTATCTTTGCAATCTCTTCCGCCTCGTATCGTGACCCTATTAGCTCCTTGTAGGTTGCCATGTCAACTCCGTAGAAGCAGGGACCAATGATTCTGGGGAAGGTGATGAAGAGATAAATTCTGTTGGCGCCCATTTTGCGCAGTTTGTCGACTACAACCTTGGTGGTGTCGCCTCTGACTATGCTGTCGTCAACCACTGCAACGTTTTTTCCAGCCAGTTTATGGTCGACAATGTTGATTTTTCTGTCTATGGTGCTGAAACGTTCATCTGGAAGTAGAATGAAAGCTCTCTCTGCCACGTACCTGTGTCTTCTGGAGGCTCTTTCCCACCTTATTCCCGTCAACTCGTGGTATCCGAAGGCTGCGTCGTTGCCTGTTTCGGGCATGGACATGATCATGTCTACTTTGCTGGTGGTTTCAGGGTATTCCCATGCAAAGTTTCTTCCGAATTGTTCTCGGACTTCGTAAACGTATCTGTCTCCTAGTTTGGAGTCTGGTCTGGCGAAGTAGGCGAACTCGAAGGCGCATAATGCTCTCTTTTCTTTGTTTGCGAGTTGATTCCGGGTGAATCCGTCCTTTGAGGCGGTCACAAGTTCTCCCGGGTTTACCTCAAAATCGAATTCGAAGCTGTTGATGTCCAAGCCCACGGTTTCTGAGGAGACTGCGCAGGTTTTGCGGTCTCTGCTGCAGCCACAGCATAGGGGCCTTATTCCGTAGGGGTCTCTGAAGGCAAACAGTTCTCCTTTTTCTGTCATTCCAGCCACGGAGAAGGCGCCCTCAATTTCTTTCATGCATCTTTTAACTGAGGCGGCAAGGTCTCCGTCGTTTCCTTTTCTCAGAAGTTTTCTGGAGATCAGTTCTGCGTCGTAGTTGAATTTGAAGTTTGGGTATTCTTCTCTTATTTCCTTTATTATTTCTGGAGTGTTAACTATGTTGCCGTTGAATGCTATGGCGATTTGTTTTTCTCCCCGTTTCTCTAAGATTGGTTGGGTGCTTTTCACCAGTGATTGGTAATCGGTTCCGCCAGATGTGGAGTATCTGACGTGTCCCAATCCAACGGATCCCGGCAGGTCTGTCAGCCAATTTTGGATTTTTTCCTTTCTTATTTTCGGAACCAAATCCAAGTCTTTGTGGCTGTGGAATGTTCCGTCAAAGGTGAGGAATCCGTGGGATTGGTGGCCGCGGTGATTCTGTGCTCTTAGTCCCCAGTAGACGTAGGGGAACACATGTTTGTTTTCGAAGTTTTGCGCTCCGAAAACCCCGCATGCCTCTTTTAACTGTTCAACCATATTTTTCACTATGGACGTGTCCTATTTATCAATGTTTACTACAATTTTAACGCAAAATTGGTGGTGTGAAAATGGCTTCGATTTTTGGCTGAAAATCTGTTATGAGAGTGACGATGTTACACGTTTCTGTTCCTAAATTTTTGGGCTAAACCTCTGATGGCCTAGAGTAGTTTTTTATATTTAAACGGCAAAGATTGTCGTTTGTGATTTCTTTGAACGCAGAAAAGGCTGTTCCTGAAAAAGGAAGAAGAAGAAACAGGATTATCCTTCTTGTTGTCTGCATTCTTTTGTTGATATTGGGTGTGTCCGCACTTTTAGGCGGAGTGGCGATTCTTGTCCTTAATCAGGGGACGGATGAGGATGGTTTCGCTTTGAGTAATGTTTATGAGGTCAGGTCTTCTGCGTGCGCGTTTGCGCTTTGGGTGGCGCCAGCCAAGATTCCGTCATACTTGAGTTGGTTGGGAACTGAGAACATTGTTGAGACCAAATGGGTGGTTGGGTCGGTTGATTCTTCCAAGGAGCTTTTTGTTGGCTGGACAAAAGCTGCTGATGGCGAGAGTTATGTTAACAGTTTCAGGTTTGAGACTCCTCCAAGGTGGAATTGGTTCCTTTGGCCATATTCTCCGGAGATCAATGTTCCTTCGTCTGCGGTTCACGGTACGGGTGCGCCGAGTAGGTCTCCTGCTGAGGAGTCTTTCTGGTTGGCTTCAGATACTTCCAGTGCTCCGGTGGAGTTGCCTTGGAGTCCTGTTTGGGATACTGAAGATGACAGAAACATCTTGATTATTATGAACGTGGATGGGTCAAGTGATGTGGAGGCGGATGTTCAGCTTGCTTTTAAGGTTCCCATGTTCGGCTGGTTGCCTTACTTGTTGATTGCCGTGGGGGCTGTTTTGGTTCTTGTTGTTGTGTTCCTGTTCAGGTGGAAAAAAATTTTCTGATTTCTGGCTGAAGTTGGTTCTTGTGTCGCTTGTTGAGTGATTAATGTTTGTTTATGGCATAGATGTTTGGGTCCGAAGTTGTCTGGCGTAATTATCGTAAGGTATATATTAATTGTAGTTGTTAGCCTTTCGTCAAGGTGTTTTCATGAGGAACATCATGGTTAACGGTTCGAAACGGACGCCTCTTGAAAAGCAGCAGATCGAAATCGTTGAAAGGAAAGGCGTTGGTCATCCCGACTCCATGTGTGACGCTATAATGGATCAGGTTTCGGTGGGGCTGAGCAAAGCCTATCTTGACAAGTTCGACACTATCCTGCATCATAACGCTGACAAATCGCTGCTGGTTGCAGGCAATGTTGAATGCAGTTTCGGGGGAGGGGTTGTTAACGATCCTATGCTTCTTATTTTCGGTGACAGGGCAACCTTCGAGGTTAATGGCGAAAGCATACCTGTTAAGGAAATTGCCATCCAGACAGCCAAGGATTGGCTGCGGGAAAACCTACGGTTTGTTGACCCTGAGGAGCACATGAGGTATCAGGTGGAGTTGAAGCCGGGTTCGCAGGGACTCACTGACATCTTCAAGAGAGAGACGTGCATTATGGGGGCTAATGACACCTCAGCGGCTGTGGGCTACGCGCCTATGACCAGAACAGAGAACATGGTTTTGGATACGGAGCGTTACGTGAATTCACGGGATTTCAAGAAGCGGTTTCCCGAGGCTGGGGAAGACGTGAAGGTTATGGGCTACAGAAACGGAGCCAACCTTGATTTGACTATTGCCATGGCTTTTGTTGACCGTTTCGTTGACAGCGAGAAGGATTACATGAGGAAAAAAGCTGACATTCAGGCTGATGTGCAGGAGTGGGTGAATGCGAAGGACGCCTTCGACAAGGTTAACGTTTACATTAACACGTTAGATGTTGAGGGGCGGGGCGTAGACGGCATATTCTTGACTGTGCTGGGCACATGCGCGGATGGCGCGGATTCCGGTCAGGTGGGAAGAGGCAACAAGGTGAATGGTGTCATATCGTTGAATCGTCCCATAGGTACTGAAGCTGCTGCAGGGAAGAATCCCGTCAGCCACGTTGGAAAAATCTACAACACCTTATCTCACCAGATTGCAAGAAGCGTCTGCGACGAGGTGCCTGAAGTGGCTGAGACTTACATTTGGCTGTTGAGTAACATAGGAAAGCCGATAGATCAGCCGGCAATCGCTGCTGCGCAGGTGGTCATGAATGATGGATGTTCCCTTAAGGCAGTGCAGGGCAGAATAACCGAAGTAATCGACGGCGAACTAGCCGAAATAGAGGACTTCTGCAAAAAACTAACCTACGGAAAAATCTCAGTCTGGTAGTTTTCTGCTCATTCCGCAAAGTGGCGATGTTACTTTCTCTTGCGGAACAACTTGTAGCCGTCCATATCAGTGACGTACTCAAAGCCCACCTCGATAAGTGCTCTTGCTCCCTTGACGGTCTTGGTTATTCTGGTTGTGTATTCGTTGTCTTCTCCTTCACTGAAGATAGCTTCTTCTAGGTTGATGTAAATCTCTGTGTTTCTTAGGCTTTTGTGTCCAAGCAGCTGTTTGACGTGGTAGGGGTCCTTTGTTTTGTGGTATTCCATTGTTGCTTTCCAGTGACGCAGGGTGTGAAAGTGAATTTCCTGTAGCCTTGGGTTTGCAAGTTTTCTGGCAGCCTTTTTTCTGGACGCACGCAAGGTTCCTCTTAGGGAATTAAGGCTGGATTTTCCGAAGAGCCTATTTGATTCTCTTGGCAGTTTGCTGAGCATTTCTATTAGCTTGGCTGAAACCTTGAAGATTCGTGGGCTACTTCCTTTTTCTGGATGCTTCAGGTTTATGAGACGCCGCTCTGTGTCCACATCAACGCGCTTGAGGCTGGATGCTTCGCCTGCTCTCATGCCTGTTTCTTTTAGTGTTTGGAGGAAATTATATAAAGCAAACTTGTACAGATTAATTTCTATTCCTTAACCTGGGGTTTAGCCATTATATGATGAAACATACAGGAATAAAGTCAGCTCTGTTTATCTTGATGATGTGTTGTCTCTGTTCACCTTTGCTGGTAGTAAAGGCACAAACTTCAGGCTGGAGCAAGCTTCCAACCCCAACCGAGAAAACCTTGACGTCGGTGTATATGGTTAGTTCTACTGATGGATGGGTGGTAGGCGAGTTGGGAACTATATTCCGCTGGGATGGCTCAAACTGGAATGCAGTGTCAATCCCAACTAATGAAAGTTTACGATCAGTGTTTATGGTAAGTTCCAATGATGGATGGATAGTAGGTGATTATGGAACTATACTCCGATGGGATGGCTCAAACTGGAACCCAATAAATAGCGGAACTAATGCACATTTGATGTCAGTTTGTTGGATTAGTGCTACGGATATTTGGGCAGTAGGCTTTACAGTAACGGCTAGGGGAGTTATATTACATTGGGATGGAGTACAGTGGAACACCGAAGACAGCTCGCCCGTAACTCTCTTTCTTTGGTCAGTTTTTGGGACAAGGGCCAATGATGTGTGGGTAGTAGGCCTTGGTACTACACTCAAATGGGATGGAATAAATTGGAAGAATGTAACAAATCCAGCCACGAACCACTTGGTTTCAGTTTTTGGGACAAGCGCTAATGATGTTTGGGTAGTAGGCTATGACGGAACTATACTCCGATGGGATGGCTCAAACTGGAACCCAGTATCAAGCCCAACTGAGGAAGTCTTGACGTCGGTGTATATGGTTAGTTCTACTGAAGGATTGGCAGTGGGTGTTGGTGGAACTATACTCCGATGGGATGGCTCAAACTGGAACCCAGTATCAAGCCCAACTAGTGCTGCTTTAAATTCAGTATTTATGTTAAGCTCTGATGAGGCATGGGCAGTAGGTGTTGGTGGAACAATACTTCACTTCAAAGAACCTGAAAAGGAAGCTCCTATTGCTTCTTTCACATATTCTCCACTTGATCCTGAAGTAAATGAGGAGATTACCTTTGATGCTTCAGACAGCAGTGACTCAGATGGCACAATTGTAGATTATGCTTGGGACTTTGGTGACGGAGCCACAGGAACAGGGAGAACAAGCAGTCACTCTTACTCTTCTGCTGACACCTACACCGTCGAATTAACAGTAACAGATAACGACGGATTAACAGACACAGCCACAAAAACCATAACCGTTACTCCACATGAAATTGAGCCCCAAGCTCCTAGTGCCTCTTTCATCAGTTCACCAAGTTCCCCAGAAGTAGGAGAAACAGTAACCTTTGACGCTTCAGGAAGCAGTGACCCAGACGGAACAATTGTAGATTACGAATGGAACTTTGGAGATGGAAGCACCGGAACCGGAGAGACTGCATCTCACGCTTACTCATCAGCTGGCGCCTACACAGTCACTTTAACAGTCACAGACAATGATGGATTAACAGCAACCACTACAAGAACGATAACCGTTCCTCCGCCAGGTCTCAAAGCTCCTAGTGCCTCTTTCACTAGTTCCCCCCCTTCTCCAGAGGTAGGAGAAACAGTAACCTTTGACGCTTCAGGAAGCAGTGACCCAGACGGCAGCATTGTCAGCTACGATTGGGATTTCGGTGATGGAAACACAGGAGCAGGGATAACTACAACTCACTCTTACGGTTCAGAGGACACCTACACAGTCACTTTAACAGTCACGGACAATGACGGATTTACTGACACAGAAACAAAAACCATAAACGTCAGACCTATTGGCTCTGAAATTGATGATGAAGCTCCTGTTGCAGATGCGGGTAATGATAGGAATGTTAATGCTGGATCTAAAGTGACTTTCAGTGCTGCCGGTTCCACCGACAATGTAGGTATAGATAGTTATGCTTGGGATTTTGGGGATGGAAATTCAGGCATTGGAGAAACCGTAAGTTACACCTATGGAGATGTGGGCAATTATACTGTAACTTTGACTGTGGTTGATGCAGCTGGTAACTTTGATACAGATACAATTTTGGTCACGGTGAAGGAGGAAGCACCTGATGGTTTTCCTTTCTGGATTCTGATTCCTATTATGGCAGCTATTGTAGTGGTTGTTTTGATGTGGTTCTTTTTCTTTAGGAAGAAAAAACCTGAAAAGAAAGAGCCAAAACCTGTTAAAGTTAGGGTTACTGCTGAGCCTTCTGAGCTTTTGGCTGATGGCAAAACCAAGTCAGCTATTACTGTAGAGTTGCTTGATGCGGATGGTAATCCTGTTCCGGCTCCAGACAATACTGAGATTAAGCTTACTACAACAAAGGGTAGAATAGAGCATCCTGTTGTCAAGATTTCTAAAGGAAAAGATAAAGAACAGACTCTTTTGGTTTCTCCAAAAGAGGGGGGCAAAGCTACCTTATCTGCTAACGTTGGAGACTTAGGGAGCACCAGCGTTACTGTGACTTTTTTGGAGAAGGCTCGTTATTGCATGCATTGTGGCTCCAAAATGTCCTTTGCAGCAAAGAATTGTCCGGTTTGTGGCAAGTCGCCTCCAGCTGGTATAGACACCAGATCGTGCAAAAAGTGTAATGCCGTGATTCCGAGTGTCGCAAATTTCTGTGCAGAATGTGGAGCAAGACAACTAAAATAAACAGATAATCAGTAAGAACAAGTTTCTTTCTTGGGTTTGGGATTAAAATTTAACCCTCCAATACAAAAAAAGGAGGGTGCGCGGTTGGCGTTGTCGCCAATGCTCACGGAAAAATCTCAGTCTGGTAAAACAGCAAACTCTCCACTTTTCCCTTTTCTATTACCAGTTTTTGTTGTCTCTTGCTTTTCCAGGAAAAAGCTAGTTTTCAACAATGAAGTATTATTAGTCTCCTAATATGATATGCTTCTGCCAAGCTTTTTTGATGCTCTATGCTCTGCTCCCCACGCACATGTCCCCCAACCATGTGCTTTAGGGTTAAATTTTCACGCACACAAAATCTTGGATAATGGAAGGCTCGCGCATATCAGATTTCTTAGATTTTTAGTTAGTGAAAGTTGTGGGTAATTTTAATAATCTCCTAGCATACTAAAATTATGTAGGAACGTCTATGAGAAGCTACATCAAAATTTATGGTCCACCCATTTTAGAGGCAATAAGAGAACTTGAAAAAGTAGCTATCGACATGCCTGAAGTATGTGTAATGGATCAAGTTATACTGAAAAATCTTTCACCAAGAATCGCTAGAGACCTAGGAGGAGACACAGTAGGAACAGTTGATGTTGCTGTTTCCGAATTTTTTATGCAGAGAACTGGTGTTGTAGTCCCAGTCAAGAGATGCCACAGTATAATTAGCAAACATGGGCTAAAACTAGGGGAATATGATTTCTTTTTTGAGTGGCATAAGGAACCTGACATATCCCAACTCAATACCCTCATAGAAAAAATAGATCGCGCTCTAAAACCACTTGGCTGCCTATATACAATAACAACAAAATAAGACGCATGCGTTGCGGCCTGCGAGATAAATCTCCATTTGGTTAGCTGAATTGCTGTTTTGTGTTTGGGTTATCAGGTTATATAGGGCATGTTTTGGTACTATCATTTAGTGAAAGCATAGTCAAGAGGGTGAGATGGGATGCCTTCATTAGCGAAAAAGAACAAGCAGAAAAAGAAGAAGCATGAACAAAAGTGGGGAGAGTAACACGAACTAATTACGAAGTTGCGTTAACTCCCTTTTTCATGCTCAAGTACTGCTCGTATTCTTCTAACTCCGGCTGCGATGCCTTTCTGTTTTGTTATTTTGAAGGTCCCTAGTTCGCTGGTGTTGCTGATGTGTGGTCCGCCGCAGATTTCTGAAGAGAAGTTACCTACGGTATAAACTGACACTGCATCACCGTATTTTTCATCAAATACTCCTTGAGCGCCACTTGCTTTTGCTTCGTCTACAGTCATTTCTTCTCGTTTAACAGGCAAACACTTGCTAATTTGCTCGTTAACCAATTTTTCAACCGAAGCTATTTCCTCAGTTGTCAGAGGTCTATCGAAATTGAAGTCAAAACGCAGCCGCTCCGGAGTAATATTCGACCCTCGCTGAACAATATCCTTCTTTTTTAAGACCCTCCGCAAGGCTTCATTCAGGAGGTGCGTTGCGGTGTGGAGTCTTGTAGTTTCAGCTGATGCGTCGCTTAAACCGCCCTTGAACAGCCTTTTTGCGCTTGCAGACGAGACTTTCTGGTGCCGCTCATATTCATTCCTGAACTCCGTCTCGTCGACTTCAACGCCGATCTCTGCGGCAAGCTCTTTCGTCAACTCGAATGGAAACCCGAAGCTCTGAAACAGCAAAAATGCGTCTTTTCCGTCGATTCTTGGGCTTTTTTCTGCTATCCGCTGGAACTTCCTTAAACCTTTCTCGAGGGTTCTCTTGAACTTGGCTTCTTCTTTGCCCAGCTCCTCAAATATGCTGGCTTCTTTCTCTCTAAGCAGCGGATACTCAGACTCGTTAAGCGCTATAACGATTTCAGCAAGTTCCGTCAAGAAATCTCTTTCAATTCCAAGCAATCGCCCAAACCTTATTGCACGCCGAATCAGCCGACGCAAAAGATAGCCTCGGTCGACATTGCTTGGCTTAACTCCCCGTTCGTCACCCAAAATGAATGCTGAAGCACGAATATGATCCGTGATGATTCGGATAGACCTTTCCTGAGCAGGAGTCGGCGCACCTATTGAGGCAATCTCCTCCACCTTCGCGGCTATTGGACTAATCGCACCAATCTCAAAAACGGTTTCCTTCCCATCCAGCATCGCGACAGTACGCTCCACGCCCATCCCAGTATCAACATTCTTCTGCTTTAACAGCTCATAACCGCCAGAAAAAGTTCTGTTATACTCCATGAAAACGTCGTTCCAGAGCTCAAAATATTTGCCGCATGAACAACCGGGCCTACAGGATGGACTGCAGGGCGGTTTTCCGGTGTCATAGAACATTTCAGTGCAGGGCCCACAAGGTCCAGTGTCACCTACCGGACCCCACCAATTCTCTTCCTTAGACAAAAAGAAGATGTGACTGTCAGGAACACCTAAACTGCTCCACGCCTCACAACTCTCAAGGTCTCTTGGAGCATCATGGTCTCCCGCAAAAACGGTCACAAACAAGCGTTTCTCGTCCAGGTTAAGCCATCTCTTGTCTGTGAGAAACTCGTAGCTCAAACGGATGGCCTCTTTTTTGAAGTAATCACCCAGTGACCAGCTGCCCAACATTTCGAAAAAAGTTAGGTGATAACTGTCTCCGACACATTCGATGTCCCCGGTTCTGAAGCATTTTTGAACGTTCATCAGTTTCTTGCCGAGCGGATGGGGCTGCCCCAGAAAGTATGGAATAAGCGGGTGCATGCCAGCCGGGGTGAAGAGAACTGTGGGGTCATATTCTGGGATAAGCGGAGAATTCGGAATCAAATTATGCTGGTTTTCACTAAAGAATCCCAAAAACAGTTTCTTTAGCTTTTTCGAATCTATGACCATAGGTAGGATTTGGTCAAAACTGCTTAATATCAATAACGTAGCCGCTCCAGCCGCTAAACTGCCCTATATGTTCTCTGCTTAAGACCTGAAAAGGCATCTAAGTTCTTGAAGGGGCTGTTAAAGCATTGATTCTCCCCTCAAACAAGCTCAGCAAACACTAAACTTGCAAAAGCTAAGAAAACAAAGAATTCAAAAAGGATACAACAGAGAGGAAAAGCCTCCCACGTTCAGAAAAACGGAGCTAGCGCCTTTATCCGAACAGGGCGCCTAAACCTTCCATTGCTTCCTCTTCTTTTTTGCTCTCGTCTTCCTCTTTCTCTTCTTCTTTTGCCTTCTCTTCCTTCTTCGCTGGTGCCTCAGCTGCAGGCGCTGGTGCTGCCGCCACCATTGCAGGAGCAGATTTTATGGCTTCCTCGATGTCAACTTCGGCAATAGACGCAACTAAAGCCTTAACCCGGACAGAGTCGGCGCTGATGCCGGCTGCCGTGAGCACTTCGGATACGTTCTTTTCGTTTATTTCTTTTCCAGCCTTATGCAGGAGCATCGCAGCATATACGTATTCCATATTCATTTCCCTCCATCTTTTCCATCATACTTACTTTTCAACTTTTCTGAACCTAACCCTGTGACGCACCCTTTTTCTCTGCTTCATCCAATTTTTCGCTTAAACTCAACATTTCCATGTTAGCCTTTCTGATGATGTCCTCCACAGTATCCTTGTTGATTATGCCCGCGTTTAAAGCCAAACTGGCGGCTTTCTGATGAGCTAAACTGAGAAGGAAACTGATGTTCATTGGAAGAGGAATAGCCGCTTCCAAAGACAAATTGAAGGCGCACTGGTGAGCCTCTCCGATGCTTTGGCGAAATCCGTCAAGATCCAGCGTCAGGTCTTCCTCGGTTATGATCGTTCCATCGTCATAGACAACCCTTAGGCTGAGACCCGCCTCCACAGGTTTTATCCCCAGCTTGGAGAGCAAACTTGCAAGCTGAGCGCTTATAGTTTCGCCTTCTTTAGCTACCAAAGTGTCTTTGTTCACGTAGACGCTTCCAGATTCTATTCTGGTGCGCAAACCTACAGCAGTAAATTGGCTGATGATCGGACCGGGAGGCAACCCAGTGTTTCCAGCAGGAACCACTACGTCAAAGGCAGCGACATCTCCTGCCCTAGCTGATGCCTTAACCCGGCTCTTTTCGAGAAGAAGAACAAGTTTGAAGGGATTCAGGTTGGTGAAAAGGAAAAGGTTGGGTCCCGTCAAGTATTCTTCAAGCTTTTCTATCCCCGCCTTATCTTTGATTTCGGAAACAGCCCTACTCATGAGAGAGTTCTTGACAACACGAAAACTGGCGTTTTTTTCCAGCTTTTTCCTCAGTTTCTGAAGCTGGGCAGACCTGACCTTTTGTAGGCTGGCGATCCCCACTGCATTATACTGCGACAGCGTTTCCTTTAGTTCTTTGACTTCGTCAGCTTTTACCAGAGTTGATTGACGGACCACCATAACTTTTCCCTACATAGCCACCTTAACTGAGGAACCCATCGATGTCTTCAGGTAAACTGACCTAAAGTTTTTGATTCCTCTCTTAAGTTTTGCTTCGATTCTCCTAACAACCACCTGAACGTTTTCAGCTATTTCCTCGTCCTTCATGGCTTCGTTTCCTATGCGACACTGAAGAACTGGTTGCCCCCGCATCCTCAACAACACCATTTTCTGATGCTTCTGAATCTGCTCCTTTATATCAGCGTTGGGAGGCACAGGCGTAGGCATCTTCCCTCTAGGTCCAAGGGAAGCACCGAGGCTCCTGCCCACAAGCGGCATCAGAGGGGCTTCGGCAATGAACAGATCATAGTTTTTGGCGAGGGCTTTCTGTTTTTTCTTGTCACCCACCAAAGCTTCAAGGGCAGCTTTTTCGAGGACCAAGCTGGCTCCTGCCTTTTTGGCTTGCAGCGCCATCCCACCTGTGGCGATAACACAGACGCTTATTTCCTTTCCAACAGAATGCGGCAGCTCGATGCTTTCCTGAATTCTGCCCTCAGGCTTCTTCATGTCAATATTCTGTAAGTTTATGGCGAGGTCTATAGACTGGGAAAACTTCCGTTCTTTAGACTTGCTTTTAACTTCTTTCACTGCAGCAAGGAGATTTTTCATGTTTAGTGGCATTCTATGAGCCTCGCGCCAATGACGTACAAGAGCCAGTTATAAAAATCTTCTCTTAAACTTATCCCGCTAGTAAGGCGTCGTGCTTTCCTTCATTGATTTCCTTTTGAACTTCGCGCGGGTCTTTGCCTTCAACCGTTACACCCATGCTCACGCCAGTCCCCAAAACCTCATTGACCGCTGCCTTCAGGTTTCTAGCTAGGACATTGTCGCTTTTGATTTTAGCAATGCGTACTGCTTGCTCCAAGGAGAGGTCCCCAATCTTTTCAGTGTTAGGAACCCCTGAACCTTTCGATACCCCCAACTCGCTGATAATCAAGGCCGAAGTTGTGGGTGTACCCACAGTCACCTCGAACTCCTTGTTATCGGTGTCAACGCTGACCTTCACTGGCACCTTCATGCCAGAGTAATCTTTTGTTATTTCGTTGATTTTTTCCACTATAGCCAGAACATTGACTCCCAAAGGTCCAAGCGCGGGTCCAAGAGGAGGTCCGGCGGTAGCTTGTCCGCCGTTAACTAAGGCTTCAACAATCTTCTTTTCTCCCATGTTTTCTATTCTTCCTTTTTGGCTTTTTCCACAAGTTTCACGTAGTCAGCGTGAACTGTGATCGGTAACGTGAAGGTGGCTTCCAAAAGCTCAAGGGTTACATCTTCCTTTGCCTTATCTACTCTCGTGATTTTTGCTCTCATTCCCTTGAAGGGTCCTCCAACAACTTCGACGAGGTCATCTTCGTCTAATTCTTCAATCACCGGTTTTACAACGATGTATCGTTCTACTTCCGGAAAAGTCACAATTCCAGGAACTCTGGATCGTACATGTTTGACTCCGGCTATGGCTTTCTCCACGGAGTGAGGTCCATCAGCTTCGATGAAAACGTAGCCTTTCAGCAGCTCAGGCACGAGCACGGCTTTTATCGGAATCTCGCCCATTTTCGCTTTTGCCTCGATTAGGTTTGCCACGTTTTTTTCTTGCCCTGCGGTGGTTCGTACGGCAAAAACTGCTGTTGAAATTTTCTCTTCCTCGCCCATGATTGATCACCCCGCGCCCGGCAGTACAGAACCTATGAGTTTGATTATGTAAGCGATTCCTCCGATTGCGATTACGCCTAGGAAGCATATTTTTATCGAGAGCCAGAGCTCGGTTCTGCCGGGTTTGGTGGCAAGTTTCAGCAACCTGGATGCTGACTGAAAGAATGATCTTAGTCCCAATGTTCCTCGCACCTTTCAAAATAAATTCTAATATGTAAAGTTATCCCTGAGTATAACTTGTTTCTAACATAGTTTTTTGGTGTTTTCGCCAGTTTTAGGGGGTTTACAAGACACAGCAGACGTTAAAAGGTAAAAAAAGGTAATGTTATAGTGGTGAGTAGATGTCGAACGAGGATGAGATGCTTAAGGAGCTTAAACAGATACGTGAGCTGTTGGCTGCTAAGCCTGCTCCGCCTCCGCCGCCTCCTAAGGGTCTATGGAACGAGTTCAAAGCTTTCCTAGAAAATTATAAGGTCATGGGCTTGGCTGTAGCATTCATCATGGGCTTCTATTTAGGTCTGCTAGTTCAATCGATGGTTAAAGATTTGTTGTTGCCGGCGATAGGTCTCGCATTGCCTGGACTTGAAGATTTAGCGAGTCTCACATACAAGGTGCCAGGTACAGAACAAACTTTTGGCGTTGGTAACTTTCTGGTGGCGCTGATAACCTTCATCATTGTTGCCTTGGTCATCTTCCTACTGGTAAAGATCACCAAAAAATGGGGAATACTGTAAAGGTTTCCCATCCCACATTTTTTATTGACTTAGACTTTTTCTGAGGGCACACCAAGCTTCTCCAGCGCCGCAACTATCTTGGGTTTGTGTTCGCCTTTGATTCCCTTCCAATCCAGAACCGCAGAATCCACGGTTCCCACGGTTCTTTCAACACATTGCCGCATTATTTCAGCGTCAACTTCTGGAAGAGCATACTTCGGAATCATGTGACCGAATGCCCATAGAGTGCCCAGAGCCAGTTTCGTGAACTTTTTGTTGTAGTGGGGTCCGCCGATTCCCAAAGCCACAGAACAGCATGGACATTCAGAAACAGCAGCCACAGCCGCATCTGCAACAACCTCAGCAGCCTTAACGTCCTTCCACTGCTTCGGCGAACTCCCCACCTCTACAAACATGGCTGGCACATCCAAGGATGGACCATGGTGGGTGCACTCGTAGGAAACCTCGTAGTCTAGCCCCCTTTCGTCTTTCAGTTTTGCCATTTCTGAGAGCGCATTTTTCATGGCTGCGGCGGGGGAGATGGAAACCTTTCTGGGTTTGCCGCCGAATTTTGCTTCTGCGAGGTTGCCGGGCGTGTGTACAGATAGTGTGGGGATTCCGCTGGCGCTGCTGTGTCGGGACAGGAAGATAAGCAGGTTGGGGTTGAAGAGGTCGCCTAGGAACTGGGTGTCCACTATGTCTGTGTTGACGAAAAGCAGTTTAGTTTCCTTGTTATGCAGCGTTTTTGTGTAAACTGGGTTGTTGTGGAAGGTTTCAGGGAGTTTTTCGAAGTCATGGCGGCCTATAAGTTGCTTGGCGATGTTCATTCCAGCCGTGTCTTCTGTTGAGGCTACGAACAGGATCATTGTTGTCTTCGTCCCTGAACGTTTATTGTATGTGATTGGAAGATTAAGGTTTTCATGGAAGAGAAACGTGTTTGAAGGCAAATCTTCTGTCAACAGACTGGATTCATTTGGCTATTGCTTTGGATTACAAGTTAATGTGGAATTTCTCTATAGTCTAGTTACAGAAAAAATCACCATGGCAGTTTATATGAAAGAGCATGTTTGGATATAGGATGTGCGCCTAGGAGAGGGGTTGTAGAGAGATTGAAGAAGATTAGGATAAAACGGTATCCCCCTCGAAACTTTCAATCAAAGTCTCTGTGGGAGATAATAGCTATTCCACCTCATTCTGAGAATGACACCGAGTTTAGGATGCTGTACAGGGCAAACCCAAAACATCCTGCGGTTATAGAGAAGATGACAGAGGTTGTGGAGTTCGAAGTTAACGATAAAGCATTCAAGGAATTGCTTTGGGTATTCAAAAAATATGAAGTGCCCTGTAGACCAACCGAAGAAGGGGTAGAGGTTAAGCACATAAAAACCAGCTCCAAGTTCATCAACGACAAGAACCGCTGAAATCCACAAGTTTTTTGGAAAAACAAGCCGGTCTACATGAAGCGTTCAAGCTTCGTTAATCCAATGATCTCCTCGAAGTCCAGCCCCAAGGCATCAAGAATCTGATCAAAAGTTGAATGCAAGTACGCCACATACTTGTCCACGTCTATCTCGCTGTTGGAGGCTATTTGCACTGGCTTAACCCGGGGCTCCTTCATAACTTTGACAAAACTTATCAGGTCTCCAGCCTTCATCTCGTAGCCCATCTTCTTTAGGAGAAAAGCCGCTTTCACATGCTGAGGAGTAGTTTTGGTGTAAGACTCTAACGGTTTGCCGAGAACAACATGAAAAGCCAGCTCTTCGGGCGTTTCTCCCCAGCGCCGCTGCTTCAACCGCAAGTATCGGTCTCTGATGATTTTTTTGATTTCTTTTTTTGCTTCCTCGAATTCTGTGGGTGACTGCACCTGCTCCAGCCGATCTTCCAGCGCGTAGAAAGCCTTTTTGATGTAGACTGGAATGTGCCGTTTCTTTCCGGTCATTCCCTTGACGTCAACGCCGCCGCCCTTCAGGATTCCAAGATAGTTCTTTTTGCGGGAACTGAAGACCGCATACCGATAGAACTTTTCCACTTCCAGCTCCATCCCCACTGTCTTCTTAGACCACTCCTCCAGAATTTTGATCTGCTCTGGGGAGGGATTCTTCAGGAAGAGGCTGTCCGTGTCCCCGTACAGAACTTCAATGTTTAATGCTCTGGCTTTCTCTATGGTCTGGGTTATAACATGCCGTCCGATGGCGGCTGTAGCCTCAGCAACGGGTGGACAGTACAGACCGAAGGCTGGGGAGCCGAAAACCCCGTAGCTTGCGTTCAAGATGACCTTGAGGGCGCTTGGGATTACGCTGTACCAGCTCCGCAAATCTTGGGGTAAGGTTTTGTCTTTTGATTTGGGCTTGTACCATTTGACTCTGAGGTCTCTGAGGGAGCCGATCAGCAGGCTTTCAAGAGCCTTATTCTTTGTGCATATCCAATGGGGGGTTTCGGGAACCTTGTTTGTTTTGCATTCCTCATGCTTGCAGAGGAGTGTCTGGTAGCCTAGATTGTAGACCTTTATTATGGATGGGTACAGGCTGGCGAAATCCATCACTGCCACATTGAAGTGGACTCCGGGCACGGGATCAACCACTATGGCGCCCTTGTACTTCTTTCCCTTGATGATAGCCGTGGTGGCGGTTCCGCCCTTGACGGCAAGTATGTCATCCGCGTTTGGAATTAGCATGTTCCGTTGTCGATGCTCAAAGTACAGAAAGTTTCGTATCCACCGAGAAACCCCCTGACGGCTCACGTCCTCCATGGGCATGCGGGCTATCCTTGACATTGCCAGAATCAGTTTCATGACCAAGTTGTCGTTGAAGGCTGTTAGGTTCAGGGTGATTTCGGAGTCTCGCAGGTTGTATTCGGCAAGTTCGGTGTAGCTTAGTTCTGACAACGGTTTGCTGAATTCTATTTTTGGTAGCCCCAGCAGTGAGGTGCCGACTGCGTCCAAGCTTATGTCGCGGTATTTGTTGCCGAAGGCGTAGATTTGGATTGACCTGTTGAAGAAGAACTTGTATAGGTCAATGTGGACGCCGTGGCTGATGTGGAATACTCTTCGTCCTGCGTCTATGGGAATCTGGCTTCTGTCAAAGCTGAAATGGTTCCTGGCACGGTTATAGAGGTAAGGCAGGTCAAACTCGTCGCCGTTAAAGGTTAAAATGAAGGGGTAATCGCGAAGAGCCTCAAACAGTTTCTGAAACAGCTCTTTTTCAGAGTCAAAATATTTGACAATCGCGTCGGCGGGCAGTTTCTTGTTGCCTTCCCTGATTCCCTCTCGCCTCAAAACAAAAAGCTGCTTTTTCTGGTCTGAACCATACAGCGCCGCACTAACCACAGGCTCGGCAGCCTCATGAGGATCAGGAACACGGGTTGCAACTGGTGAACTGACCTCAATGTCAAGGGCGGCTCTTCTGAATTCGGGGGCAGGAGACTCCAGCAGACGCGCCCATTTTTCCACGCTTTGCAGAAACTCTTTTTCCACGTCAGGAAATAGGCTGAGGATTTTTTTTACAGTGTCCTCCGTTGCCTTCTGCTGTACGGATACTAGTTTTCCTTTCTGAATCTTATACAGCATGCCCGGGGCTAGGTTGTTATCGTAGATGTAGGATTGGTAATATCTGATGTAGGATTCCCAGACTTTGGGCGGCTCCTGTATGCCAGTTAATTTCTGGTAGTCCTCAGGGATTACGTCTCTTATGCAGCCGCTTGCCCGCCCGCCTATCGCCAATGGATCCTTAGCCACAACCTTTGTCACCGTCACCTGCTTGTCCAACAGAGGATCAAACTTCTCCACAACTTCGAAGTGGTCAAAGCCAGAATGTCCCGTTACTCGGCTGAGTTTCTCAAGTTCTTTGGGAGGAAGGCTTGTGAGGCAGTAGGGCTTGTGCCCGGTGTTGTCGTCCCAGAAGTAGATTCTTTGGGACTCTGGTTCATACAGTTTGAGTGTGGCAAGCTGCTTTTTTCCGTCGTATGTGACGGATACGAGGTATGAGGGGGGCAGGTCCTCTGGAAAATCTGGGTAAGCAACCGTTTTCTTCTTTGATTGTGGCCTCTTTTCAGGTGGAGGTGTAGGCTCTTTTTCAGGCGGGGGCGATGGCTTCTGCTCCTTTTTCTTCTGTTTTTCCGGATTGCCGAAGAAGGAAAGCAAGCTCTGCTCAGTCATATTTGTTTGTGTCCGTTAATGGTATATTTCGTCTCGCATTAAAAAAAGCTCTGCAACCTTTTATGGTCTTACGCATTCAGCCTTGGCTCTGAAGGGACGCTTCCGTTTGGGTCTGCTATGCTTCTTACAGCGCTTAACACAGACCATTATGCCCTCCTGAATCTCGAAAACACAGCCACAAATGTCTGTCCGCCGCTCAACCAACCTGCAATCCCCAATATTTGCTTAGAGGTGACAACTTTCATATAAAAATGTTCCAGACACGCTTTCTCTATTAGGCTCCTAATAACAGTGGATTGTTGAAAACAGTATTTTTTCAGAAAATCAGAAGCACAACACAAGTTTGGTGCATGAAGTTCACACGCATGTGCCATAGATGAAGAAAATGAAGATGCCAAAAGGCGGGTTACAACCAGCATACCAGCCCACCACTGTTTAGATGGGAAAAAGAAAGGCAACATTTTCCGGTGTTTTCATGGGAAAGTTAGGATGATTGGAGAATATTAAAAAACATGGAAAACACATTGAACCTAACGAGATCATCTAACGGTTCACACAACCTAAAGGTCTACGCAATTGACGCAGCTGGAAACTTTCTAAGTTGTGAGATTGGGGTAAAATTCTGGTAAAAGCTTATTTCTTTTATCTTCTTTTTTTGAACGAGTAAACCCCAATCAAGCTAAAGCTGACAAACCTCCTTCAAAACAGCTCTTTCATTACAGATTGGGGTACTACTCTCCAACTTCACAAAAACCAGAAAACAGAACCACTAGACCATCTTTCAATGGCTATAACGCAAAAACATCAATCATTGTTCTGTGGGAGCTTAAGAAAGAGGGTATATTAGGAGACTAATAACAGAAGATTGTTGAAAAACAGTCTTTTTTCTGAAATCTGCAGTATGCCTTATCTCCTTGTTCATTGGCATAAGGAAGTTTTGTAATCCTTGTTGCTGTTAAGAGGGGGTACTCACGGTTATGGGTTTTGTGTTGCTGCTGCCTATTCCGTGGTCATCCACGACTTTCAGTTCAACTGTGTACTCGCCAGCCACGGCATAGCTGTGAGTGATTTTGGGGACTTCTGCTTTGGTGGTGTTTTCGTCTCCGAAGTACCAAACATAGGTAACTATTGTTCCGTCTGGGTCAACGCTGGCTGTTGCATCAAAGGTGATTGCTTCTCCAACTACGGCTTGACTTGGAGTTATAGTGAATGTGGCGGTTGGAGGCGCCAAAAACGGAGTGACGAATAGCACCCAGCAGAAAACAAAGGTGAGCGCATAAGCGCCTATCCCCATCGTAAGAATCTTGGTCGGCTTCTCCACCTTATTCATAAACAGCCACTTAAGAAGATAATAGGAGATAAGGTAAACTGCTAACCCGACAGTTATGCCGTTCATGAGCGGGGCACCCACTTTAAGATTCACAACCAAGGTAGCCACTAGAGCTGCGAGGATACCGAAGCCGATTCTAATACAGTATATAACATTTAATGTTTTCAATTTGAATCCCGTGTTTCCGTGAACACCATAACTTTTCACTTATAGTTTATCTTACTTTCGCTTCCGGAAGCATTCTACACCGCTTAAAGCGGCTCTCACTTACTTAAACCCTCCCAAAATAACCCCCTTCAACACAAGAAACAAGCGAATATAATCACACATCCATATTGCAAATACGTAGCCAGTTTTCATAAGAACTTTACACACTCTCCCTTCTAACAATCGACTGTGAGATTACATGAACGATTCGAAATGCAGCAGACGTGTATGGCGTCAAGTAAGAATCATTGTTCTTTTGCCACTCGCAATTTTCCTCTGGATGACGGGGTGGACATTACAGTGGATAGGCTCTCAGAGAATGTCGCCAAGAACTGACAAAAAGAAAAGCACAACGGCTTTCAAAAAAAGAAGATTGTAAAAGAAACATTATTCCACAACAGTTACTTGCCTCTACAATGAATTGTGTCCCTTCAAGGCGGCACCCTTTTTATGCAGTAAGATAGAACAGAAAAAGGATATGAACGAGGCTCTCTCCCTTAATGCGGGAAAGCCAGATCCTCATCTCTGGAGGGAAGAAATGTTGAAGGAAGTAATGACAAGCTTCGATGTAGCCGCAGTCACCCATGAAATAAACGAATCAGCTAAGGGTGCTCATGTTGCCAAGATTTACCAAATCGGCACCCAAATATTGCTCCTCAAGCTCCGGAGACCAAACCAGCCTCGGCTCCAACTGCTTATTGAAGCGGGAAAACGGCTCCACCTAACCTCATACGTGCATGAAACCCCAAAAAAGCCCTCTGCATTCTGCATGAGCCTCAGAAAATACCTCGATAACGGCGTAGTCAAAGAGGTTCGACAACGCGAATTCGAGCGAATAGCAGTCACGGAAATCAGCACACGGCAAGGCGACTTCCAGCTGGTTTCAGAGCTTTTCGGCGGCGGAAACATCATCCTCGTCAATCCAGAGAGCAAGATTCTGCAGGCTATGACCTACAAGAGAATGCGGGACAGAAACATTTTGCGTGGCGAACCGTTCCAGCATCCCCCTGCAAGAGGCAGGAACCCACTCAAACTGAAAATTCAAGACTTTAGGGAAATCAAAAAACTTGAAGAAACCGAAATAGTGAGGGCTCTAACCAAGTTTTTAAGCATCAGCGGAACCTACGCCGAAGAAATCCTTCTCCGAGCAGAGATTAACAAAAAGAGGGACTGCAGTTCTTTGACCGAACAGGAACTTGACAGCATCTTCAACCAGCTCCGAAAGCTTCTTTCCCTAATCGACTCCGGAACCACGGAACCACGCATCGTAAGCGACGAAACGGGAGGGTGGATTGACGTAACTCCTGTGCCGCTGAAAAGGTATGATCAGTTTGAACAAAAAGGGTATGAGAGCTTCAACAGCGCACTTGACGACTACTACGCCAAGATAACCACAGCGGAGAGAAGGGAAGAAATCACCGAAGAAGTTGAAAGCGAGGTCTCCAGATACAAGCGCATTCTTCAGAGGCAGCAGAAAGCATTAGAGAACTTGAAGGAGCCGATCACAAAAAACAAGACCATCGGAGACCTCATCTACATGCACTTCGGAGAACTCCAATCTCTACTACAGAAAATCATGGAAAAGAAAAGAAGCGGCAGATCTTGGGAAGAAATAATTTCACAGATTGAAGAAGGAAAGAAAGCTAATCGTCTCCCAGATATTTACTTCCACTCTCTGGAACCATCAAACCAAGTTCTTCACGTTTCAGTGAAAAACCACATATTCTCTATCAACCTCCGCCATTCCATCCAAGCAAACGCGGACAAATATTACTCGCGATCTAAGAAGGCTGAGAAGAAGCTTAGGGGCGCCGAGAAAACCATTCAAGAGACCAGAGACAAAATCGAAGAGGCAAAAAAGCAGGTTATACGACGAGAAGAGACCCAGCGACCCCTTGTTAAGAAAAGAAAAAAGCAGTGGTTCGAAAAGTTCAGGTGGTTCCACTCATCTAACGGTTTCCTGGTGATTGGAGGCAGAGACGCCACAACAAACGAGCTGCTCATCAAAAAACACATGGAACCCCAAGACATCGTTTTCCACGCCGAGATTGTGGGAGCTCCATTCGTGCTGATAAAAACAGGGGGAGAGACTACCCTAGAACAGACCATAAACGAAGCAGCCCAACTTTCAGCCTCCTACTCTCGAGCTTGGGGGGAGATGTTGAGTGCAGTGAATGTCTACTGGGTGAATCCGGATCAGGTGAGTAAAACTCCTCCTTCTGGACAGTTCCTCAAGAAGGGCTCCTTCATGATCAGCGGGTCCAAAAATTTTGTTCGCGGGGTTCCTCTGCGTGTTGCTGTTGGAGTAAAAGTTGACGATGATGAAATGATGATTGTGGGGGGACCTGTGGATGCTATCGCCAATCAGACAGAAGTTTATGTGGAGATTGTTCCGGGAGACAAGAAGAGCAGTCAGCTTGCCAAACAGATAAGACATCAGTTGTCCAAGAAGGTTTCTGAAGATTTGAGAAGAAGGGTTACTCAGATTCCCATAGAGGAGTTTCAGCGTTTTATTCCCTTAGGCAGAGGAAAAATGAAGTAGCACCTAGATAATGTTTTGCTGATGAATCCGAACTGTCGTCGATTCTTAAGTTTCTAGGGCAATAAAGTGTTGTTTTCTATTCCATTCCTCTTTGTTCCTTTTCTGTTCCTCTTGTGCAGAAGTATTGGTTAGTGAGATCCATCTTTTCTGTTATGGGACATGCTGGGCATATGCAACCAGACTCTTTGGTGATGCATGTGGGGCTTCTACCTAACACACAATAAAATACTTCGCCCTTTTTTTGGGCACATTCATTATAACTGGGACAATCTGGACAGATACATAGAGCTCTGTTCTCCTCAATAGATTTCATCCGCTCCTTTTCCGTCATCTTAGACATAATCTTCATCATCTCCTCAAACTTATCCAATATTTCACCCCTATACTGCTGCTCACAAAATACTCTTCACTAGTACCTATTGTTGGCAGTTCAACTTAAAACAGCTTCTAAAACCTAGCATACTCTACAGTAGCTAAACAATTCAGAATGAAAAGAGGATTTGGAATCGCCTATTTTTTGTTCTTTTTGCAGTAGCAGTCCCAGCAGAGTATCTCGCAGTTTTCTTGTGTAGGTTTTCCACCGTCTTCTGGACTAACTATCCAGTGTGCTTCCCAGCCTTTTTGGCCGTCGGGTCCTATGAAAGATTGTCCCCGTTTAGTCCAGTCGAGTACTCTCATACACATAGAATTGTATTTATGTCCATGTTCTACAAGCAGGCATTCGCATCTACCGTCTGCAGCGCCAAACGCTTTCTTTACGACTTCCTCTGGAAATTCAGCCATTTCCTGTTCCTCCGATAAATTCACAGCTTTTATCCAAATATCCTCTTTTAAACCTTATTGCAAGAGCCGCCCATTTTGTCAATTCCAAAATAATGGGCTAGTCTTCCATCTTGCTTGACTTGGGGACTCCTATCCATCTGGGAGCTCTGTTCTTGTATTTTCGATATTCATCTCCGAACCTGTAAAGACAATACCGTTCTTCAGCTGGCAAATTGGCGTTGAGCAGAATCACCAGCACTGCTACCAAGAGGAGTAGCAACCAAGAACTGCAAGCTATTCCCACACCGACATGCATCAGAATTATGCCAACATATGCGGGGTTTCTTGTAAAACGATAAAGACCCTTAGTGATGACCTTGTCCTTAGGGCTAGTAGCGAAATTCAGAATTGCAGCAATGGTGAAGACAATCCCAAACAGAAAGACAACTAGACCGCCATACATCCATGCTGTGCCAACTTGCAGAGGCAAGAAAACGGAATAGCCCCAAGAAATGAGCATAGGCAAGAAAATGACATTGATGATTCTTTTCTCCTTTCTAGTTAGCTGAAAATCTCCTTCTTTTCCCGATTCCCTAGCCGCTGTCGCTCTCATATCAGAGAATAAGACGAATAGCATAGGAACGACAAGAATCCAAGCGTTCCATAAACCCAACTCAAACGCGGGTATAATCGACATGTTTTCAATTATCACAGTTTATTCCTTATTTGATTTTGGTATTCCTATCCATCTCGGAGTCCTATTCATGTATTCACGATAGGTGTGACCGAAATGTCCAATGGTGCAGGCTTCTTCCATCTTTATGAAATATACTGCTCCAGCCCAAATTATTATGGGGAACACTAAGAAAATCCATGAAGCCGAAATTATGCTTACGCCCAAAAGAACCAAAACTTCAGTTACATATCCAGGATGTCTAGAATAACGATAAATTCCTCTGGTAACTGGTTCACCCGCTGGAGTGCCAGCCCAATTCACTACAACTATTATGCTTCCGATTAATCCTATTAGCGTAATTGGAAGACCTACGTAGAACCATATTGTTCCCAATTTTAGTGGCAGGAAAACAGAGTATATTACGGCTGGAAAAAAAATTAACTTAGAAATAATGTTGAATAATGCCGTAGTCTTGGGCATGCGTGCATTTTTTGGAGGTGGTGGTGCATGTTTTTTTATCATAACGAGCATCCAAAGAAGCATAAGTACTAGAGAGGGAACCGTGAAAATCCAAGCGTTCCATAAGCCCAACTCAAAAGCGGGTATAATCGACATGTTTTCAATTATTACAGTTTATTCCTTATTTGATTTTGGTATTCCTATCCATCTCGGAATTCTATTCAGATATTCTCGATATGAATCTCCGTATTTTTAGGTACAAAACCGCTCTTCGTACATCTTATCAGGATTTATATTGTTTCTCTATAGTCTCAATTGTCTCGTAAACCGATTATGAAGCAGCCGTATCAGTCTCGCAACGAAATTAGTTCTCGCCATTTTTCACGCTTCTGATAATGGTTGGTGTACTGATGTCGATTCCATGCTGTTTGCATGTCTCCAGAACAGTTCTTTTAAGGTTCGAATCTATTTCTGGCAGACGCTTGATATCCTGTATGAAAACATAAAGGGTGTACTCAACAGCGTAATTTCCAAATTTGGTAACCCAAACATAAGCTTTCGGCTCCTTCAAAACATCCTTCATTTCCACTAACCTGTTTGCTGCCTCCAACAGAGCAGTTTCCACCTGTTCTGAAGCAACCTCATAGCCAGCGGTAATCGAGCAGCCTCTCCGGACAACGGATTTTTTTCCGTAGTTATCTATCTCAGCTTTCAGCAGTTCCTGATTTGGAATTGAAACCAAAACATTGTCGAGAGTACGCATCTTAGTGTAGATTAACTCGATGGCTTCAACATCCGCGAATTGACCGTTAAAGAATATTCTGTCTCCAACCTTGAAGGGGCGGCTGGTCATCACTATCAAACCTGCAATTGTGTTGCCAAGTGTGTTGATGGAAGCAAAGCCTATGATGGTGCCTCCAATAAGTGTCACCAGCCCAAAAACCTCACCCAACGTTATCCCAAATTGCATCAAAATAATCGAAAAAACTGCCATGAAAGTGACCCATTTCAGGATCCGATTCAATGTGTAAGCAGCATGCTGCTCCAGCCTATTCTGGCTTCTAAGAGACTTTATCTCCCGGGCAACAACTCTGATGATGATATAACCCACAACTATTGCCAGAACCGAAAACACGATGTTAGGCCCGTTCTCTATTGCCCACTCGCCTATCGCATCAAGAAAATCTAACAGATTCATACCAAAACTTCCTTTCAAATCCAAATTATATCTACTATAATCTTTAAAAGCATTCCACAGTAAATTCTAGCACATTAAACGTGGATGGCGCATCTCAAATGATGATTTACAGTGTACCCCTGCTGGCTATATCATTGCTGCTGATAATGTTGATCAGCGACAGGATCATCCGATATGTGCTAGCCATATCCAGAGCCTTTGGTCTATCTGAAATGGCTGCAGGCTTCATCCTCCTCTCTGTAACAACATCGCTGCCGGAGCTTTCAGTCTCCACAGTTGCCTCCCTTGCGGGTGAAGGAGGGCTCTCCGTCGGTAACGTCTTAGGCTCTAACATCGCAAACCTCACCATAATCCTTGGGTTGGCGATACTTCTCAGCAGAAAAGAGATCGCACTGAAAGGGCAGTCGCAAAAGGAGCTTGTGCAATTCCTTTTCATCTCCTCAATCATTCCCCTCTTTATTGTCCAAAGGGGCAGCTTGGGACCCGTTTTAGGCTTCGTACTTCTGATCCTGTTTGCCTACTTCGGTGTAACAGTTTCCCGCAAAACCGAAACCACAACCTTCGATGAGGCGCCCCCGCAGAAAAAAGAAGAGGAAAACATCGCCATTGTAGGCATCAAATTCTTGGTAGGCGTGGCGTTGATAATCATACTTTCCAAGTTTGCAGTGGATAGCTCCGTGGACATTGCAGGCTCCATAGGTTTACCCACATCCATTATAGGAGCAACAATTATCGGTCTCGGAACCTCCCTGCCCGAGCTTGCAACAACCATGCAAGCCCTCAAGCAGGGGCTAGTCAACATGGCTCTTGGAAACCTGCTCGGCAGCTGCATCACCAACATCACCCTTATCCTCGGGGTTTCGTCGCTGCTCTCGTTTTCTCCAGTGAATGTGGTGGCTGTGCAGAGCATCATGTTCTACGTTCTGCTTTCGTCATTAAGCGTCTGGTACATGGTGGGCGCAAGTGAACGTCTAACCAAGAAGGGAGCCATATTCATCTGTCTGATTTACGGCGCATTCATTCTGCAACAGGTGGGCGTTTCAGTATTCATTTTCTAGCAGAGTGAACACTCAACTATCAACGTTATCTAAGTACTTTCAAGTTGCAGCTCAGAAAACCTAAAAAAGAGACACCATCTTCTAAGGATATGCCGAGGAACAGTTTATGTTAGCCACATTTCAGGGACTAATCGAAGACCCGATTCAGATTTTGCAGCTAGTCTCCATAATACTCGGCGCCTTCTTGATCGTCACCATATTCAATATGTTAATAGGCAGACTTGAGAAGAGCGGCGAACTACAGAAAGGAAAACTTGTTCACATGAGACGCTTCTTCCAGATAATCATCTATACCACAGCTGTTTTCATAATCCTTTCCATGTTGAATGTTGACATCACAGGGGCGATTGCAGGTCTTGGAATAGGCGCATTAGTAATCGGCTTCGGCTTGAAAGACATAATAGAAAACTGGGTTTCCGGCATACTGATAATGTCTGGCAAAACTTACGCCATCGGCGACGTAATCCGAGTTGGAGACCTAACTGGAACTGTAACCGACATAGCCCTCAGAACAACCAAACTGAAGACATATGACCGAAACGAGATAATCATTCCAAACTCTGTGCTTATGAAAGAAAAAATAATCAATCTTACAGGCGGAAAACAGGAGGCAGTGGCGTCACTAGTCTTCGCTATAGACTATACCGTGGACGCTGAAAAAGCCAAATCCATAATAGAAAACATCCTGAAAAACCACAAGTCGGTAATCTTTAACCCGAAGAGAAAAAGGGAAATACGATTCATTTTCCGCAACCGAGAGTGGACAAACGAGATTGAAACCCTGTTTTGGATAAACGATCCTTCCAACGAGGAATTCATCAAATCAAACATTGCGGAGTTAATCCAGAAAGAATTCAAGAATGAATGTATACTGCCACCGATTCCCGCCTTGATGCGAAGGGAGTACCTGACAGGACAAAAAACAGACAACGAACAACAAATAGAATAAATGATCTGCTATGTCCTTGATGTGCGATTGTAGTGACAGTTAGGACACGAAAAGAACACTTGCTTTTTTCCCTTCAGTTTCCGCATGATCATCTCGGTTTCGCATCTTGGGCACTTCATACCAATGTAACCTCTAAATCGTAAGTTCATGTTTTTCTCTATATTCTTCCATGTTTGCACGCACCTATAATATATCTGTTTCACCCTAAACCACTAAAAACATAGATAAGTTTGGACCTATACTATCCTTTTCTATTCTCGGTCTGTTTTGCTTATAAGGAAAAAGAACGTAAATTACACACAACAAATTTAGACAAGACGTGAAGAAAGATGAAACGGTACGCTTTCATCGTCTTGAATCTAGAAAAATTCTGGAACCGACTCTGCAGCCAAAACAGAGCAGGCAAACAAGCGCACGCCTTTATTCGCAGAGGAATAGTAGGTCCAAAAAACGCGAAGCTACTATTTTTTTATGTGACTCATCCTCACAAAGATATTCGAGGCTTCGCAGAATTCGTGGAACGGGTCACCGGAGACGCTGAGAAACTGTGGAAATCTCTTGGTCACGAATCTCTGCTAAGCTCATACGACGAATACAACGATTTTCTACAGGGAAGAAAAAAAGCTACCTTCATCCGGTTCAGAAACCTGAAGGAATTCCCCAAACCCGTCACAACAAAAGCAATGGCACAAACCATCGGAATAGAAAGAATGCCACAAATGGGGTTATACTTAACAGAAAGAATTGCACACAGATTAATATCTGCGGGAGGTGCAGAAATTGGCGGAATTTAATCCTGAAGAATTCGTGAAAAAGCAGGTAAAGGAGATTAAGAAGGTTGTCGGAGGAGAGCAAGCCCTCATAGCGGTTTCGGGAGGCGTAGACAGCACAACATCCGCTGTCCTAACCCACCGCGCCATGGGGAAAAATCTTCTCTGCGTCATCCTTGACGACGCCTTCATGCGGGAAGGAGAAACGGAAAAAGTTGCAAAGATTCTGTCTCAGCCTCCCCTGAATTTGCCCATGAAAGTGCTAAACGTTCAGGAGCGTTTCTTACGGGAAATGAAAGGGTTGCGGGATGCTGAAGAGAAACGTAAAAAATTCAGAGAAACCTTCTACAAAGTCTTGAGCGAAACCGCTGAAAAGGAGGGTTGCCAGTTTTTGGTGCAGGGAACCATACAGGCGGACATAGTGGAAACGAAGGGAGGAGTCAAAACTCAGCACAATGTTCTAGAGCAGATAGGAATAAGCACCAAGGAACTGTACGGATTCCAGGTTATCGAGCCTGTTGTTTCGCTCTATAAAGGGGAAGTGAGAAAGGTGGCTAGATACTTGGGAGTTCCAACAGAACTCTCTGAAAGGCAGCCTTTTCCTGGCCCTGCACTTTCTGTCCGGGTGGTTGGAGAAATCAAACCCGACAAGCTGGAGACGCTTAAGAAAGCCACCGCCATAACTGAAGAAAAATTTGCTAAACACAGTCCCAGCCAATACTTCGCGGCGATCATCGACAACCTAAAGACGCCGCCAGACCACTTGGTGATACATATTCAGGATGTTGCCACCAGATTTCTCGACGTTCCAAAACGCCATCTCTCTGTAGAGATTTTCGAGGACAAAGCTACTGGTGTCAAGGGAGGCGAACGGCGCTACGGCAAGATTGCTGCAATCACAGCTCAAACGCCCGACGGCTCTATCCATCAGGCTCCAATTGATAAACTGGTGACTCTTCAAACAAAACTTATAACCGAGCATCCTTCATTAACAAGAATCCTTTACACCATTCAAGAAGCCGCCAAGAAACAACCCTACGTGATTTCTATGCGGGCAATCCAAACAGGCGACTTCTTGACCGCCGAAGTATCTTCGATTCCTTGGTCGACCCTGTCTGAAACGGCTGGGAAGATTCTGGAGAACTGCCCAAAGGTTTTCAGTGTCTACTACGATGTGACGCCAAAGCCTCCTGCAACCATAGAGATGGAGTAAACGCCTTCTAGTTAAGAAATGTATAAAGGCTTCTGGGCGTATGATTAGCCAGTGTGATTACTGTGACGCGGGTTAGAGTTCAGAAAATTGAATCTATACGGGACCCTGAAGGTAACCTTGGTAAGCGTATCGAGCTGATTGAGGATCGGGTGATTCCCAGATTTGCTGTTAGACCTGAAACAGAAGAGGCGAGAATGATCCAAGAAGTCATGAAGAGTCTACAGCAGCAGCTTCCAGTGCTTGCTACCCAAAAAACACAGTTTGCTCTCCCCAAAATGGTGCTGTTTCTCACCGAGAACGAATATGAAAAGCTTGGCATCGACTTTGACGTGAATCAGCTCTACGAACTAGAACTCTCAGGGCAATCCATAAGGTTCAACCGAGCACCTTAACCAAAAAACACATCTATATTCAACCTTTGACCTTCTCATTTCACTAGTCAACTAGGTGTAGATGTTAAACATGAAAGTTAGAGCCCACATCTTCGTAAGTGGCAGGGTCCAAGGCGTCTTCTTCCGCATGGAGACTCGTGACGAGGCAACGAAAAGAAACGTTACTGGTTGGGTTCGAAACACATCTGGCAGTAGAGTGGAGGCAGTCTTCGAAGGGGAAAAAGAAGACGTGAAAAAAGTGATCGAATTCTGTAAAAGTGGACCGCCAGGAGCCAGAGTTACAAAAATAGATGTCCAATGGAAAGAATACACCGGAGAGTTCGAAAGCTTCAAAATAAGGAGAACACTCATCTTCTAACATTCTCAGTTTTTAAGAAAAATTGACTTTTCCATTCCTGAGTGTGACCTTAAACCAGAATTTAAATGAGGATGGGGGACTTGGCACATGCGCGCGTATGCGCCGGCGATCGCTCAAGGAGAGGGTACGTCTCTTGGCGAATGGAGAATAGGGGTATCTTCTCTAAGTCCCCTCACCATCCATCAAGAGCCACCAAAATAGCATCATAGAATATAAACTTATTGTAAATAAAATATACACTCAGATTTGTTAAAGGCGCCTAGGCGCAAAACCTCTAATGAGTGACATCAAAAGCATCATCTTCCGAGAAGATGGCACTTAAGCAAAGATGAAAACCATTGGATTTTTAAAATAAGGTAAATTCTGAAGTCTTGGAAATCCATTTTGATGACTTTTCTGACCTCCTTAAGTTATTCATGTAGATGTTATCTTTTTTTCCATTCTGTTTGCAGTTTAGGTACTGTTCTTTGGTGCTGTCGTTATTGTCCTTTTCTAGTTTGATCGCTGCGATGTATTCCATGAATGTTAGGTTCTTTTGGTTCGAATAGTGTTTGAAGTTGTAACCAACTTTCTTAAAGAGACATTTCATTATGTGAATCTCAAGTATTTTTGACCCGGCTCCGAAGAGTTTCTCGATGGCATCGGTGAAATCCTCAACTCTATAGGGAATGTCCAGTCTGTTCATCTTGAATGCTTTTTCTAAATGGAAATAGACCGCCTGTTTAGACGATTCTCCCAGCAAAGAGAGTCCTTCATCTATTGCCTCCAGCAAAACTTCTTCAAACTTTGTTTTGTTTTCAGCCTCTGGATTCTTGGAGTTGAATTCTCTTTTTTTCTTTGACCCAAAAATTTGTGGTACTGGTTCAGGGTTTAGTGTTTGTGATTCTTTGGAAATTGGATGTAAGTATGTTTTGTATAGGTACCAATTTGTTGTGAATGCGCCCACTATTTCCACCTCCTTTCTGTTTTTCTGTTCAATTGTGGCATTGTTCTACCCAAAAACATATCGTGTCTTATTACTTAATATACGCTATTTCATTTGGTCATATATTACAAAAACCGATATATGTACGCTCAGCTACATATCGCAGACTGCTCCAACACAACCACTAAAACAGCACCAATAATCCAAAAAACACCACTTCAAACACCCTACCCCTAATTATAGCCCCTTTACCTCTCAAACAAAACAGTTTTCTGAGCACAAGAATAGCCTAAAATAATTGGGCATCATATCTAATGCAAGCTGAGGAACCGACTTGCCAATCATCCTAATAATCAACGACGACGGCATCAATTCTATTGGCTTATCCACTGTTGCAAGACAGCTGAAGAAACTGGGAGAAGTAATTGTTGTCACTCCCAGAGACGAGAAGAGCGGCATCGGAAAAGCCATCAGCATCGGTCAAGTAAACATAACTAAAACAGATTTCGGCGACGGAACAAGAGCATACGCCATAACAGGCACCCCTGCGGACTCCTTTCTGATAGCAGTGAACAAAATCCTGAAACGCATGCCAGACCTACTTGTATCCGGAATAAATATAGGTCCCAACCTTGGAATAGACGACCTGCTGACTTCAGGTACAATAGGAGCCGCCTTCGAAGCCGCCATCCACAAAGTACCAGCCATCGCTGTTTCCTATTGCCTATCCGAAATCACAGCTAAGATGCCCGAAAAAACAAAGGTTTCGGTGAAGGACTTGGAGCCGGCAGCCACTCTTGCCTACAAAGCCGCCAAACATGTGTTAGAAAGGGGGATGCCTCCGGAAGTGCAGATCATCTCCATAAATGTGCCGGAAAAAGCTGACAGCAAAAGGGTGAAACTCACCAGTCTGTGTTATGATGGTTACGGCGACATACACACAGCAGAAAAGGACGGCTACAGAATCAAAAGCTGGGCGCTAAGACATTATCCCAACGGAGACCTAGGAACAGATTTACATGCCATCAAAACTGACAGGTGCATATCAGTTACACCCATCAAAGTAGAATTTCTTCACAACACGGAAGCAATGAAAGAGCTGCTGGAATCCCTTTCAGGCCAGTAGGCAACAGATGCTTAGCACCCGAAAACCGAATTGACTTAATTCCATTTAATCAAATATATTTTTTTTATTCAAGTTCAATTTTCTTATACGGAATCCTTAAATCCTAAGTTTTTACTTCCCGTCTCAAAGGCGGAGGTATTCAGGAACGCAAACGGAAACAATGCTTTTTCCATTCGCCCAAGAGATTATCTTCGGTGTCTTGCCAGTTTGGCGTCTATCTCAATCGAGAATGAAGAGACATTATGAGACAAGAGAACGAATAACTAATATAAACGGAGTAAACAAGATTGCAACAGCAGACATTGAACATAGCTTACAGAATTTCTGAGGGTGAGGATGCACATTGATTATAGAGTCTCTTGCTGCCTTTCTGATCATCTTGATTATTTCATCATTAATCTACCTATGTAGCCGACTGTTAACACAAAAATCCCCTGCTAGCGAAGAAAAAAATTCAATGTATGCGTGTGGAGAAAGAGTGTTTTCCAAAAGGCTGCTAGTAAACGTTACCCTCTACAAGTACCTCATATTCTTCGTTATAATCGACTCTCCTGCATTGATACTGGCGTTCGCAGCCTTAGCCCTAGAAATGATCAGTCCCTTCATTTTGCTAATTTATTTGGGCATAATTTTAGCAGCAGACCTACTGCTTCTGGGAGGCTACTAATCACGCCTAACCTAGACTTGGTGAAATGGGCAAGAATAAAATCGCCTTGGTTGCTCCACTTCAATAGTGGTGCATGTAATGGATGTGATATTGAAGTTGTTGCTTTGCTGACGCCTAGATATGATGTGGAACGTTTCGGCGTGAAACTTGAGCCCTCGCCTCGTCATGCAGATGTTCTTGTAGTAACTGGAGTTGTCACTCGGCAATGTGAACCACGTCTTAAGATGATTTATCAGCAGATGCCCTCCCCAAAATTTGTTGTAGCAGTGGGAGCTTGCGCATGTTCTGGCGGAATATTTCAGGGCTGTTACAACGTGAGTGGCCGTCTCGACGAAATAATTCCGGTTGATGTTTATATTCCGGGGTGTCCTCCAAAACCTGAAGCGATAGTGCAAGGCATTGCGAAACTACTTGAAAAACTGAAGGGATAACACACTATGAATAAATTCGACAATGCTGTAGAAGTTCTCAAGAACAATTTGGCTGATGCAATCGTCGAATCAAATGTTCCTAAGCCTAGGAAAGCCTACATTCTTCTTAAACCTGAACGTCACAGAGACGCAATCTCGTTGCTCCTAAAAGAGGTTGAGGACATGGAGCTTTCGACAATAGCCGGAGTAGATTTGGGAAACGAGATAGAGTTAAACTATCACATGGCGTGTGAGGGAACAGTAACCATCAAAAATCGGGTTCGCAAAGAAAAACCTGTTACCCAAACGATTACTGATATCCTCCCCGGAGCAAATTTTTATGAGCGGGAAGTCTTCGACCTTTTAGGAGTGGTTTTTGAGGGGCATCCGAATCTGCAAAGATTGATGTTGCCTGACAGTTGGCCTCAAGGAAACTATCCGCTCAGAAGAGATTGGAAACCCCCCATCGTTCAAGAAAACGATTTTGGTTCTGAGGCAACATCGCAGAATGAGTCTGCGGAAGATGATGTTGGGTCGATAGTTAATGTTGTTGTAGGTCCTCAGCATCCAGTTTTGCATGAGCCTGAAAGGTTCTCTTTCAAGGTTGATGGGGAGAGGATTGTGGATGTTGAGCTACGTCTCGGGTATGTTCATAGGGGAATTGAGAAAGCGGCTGAGGGGATGATGTACTTCCAAGATGTGTTTTTGGCGGAAAGAATCTGTGGCATATGTAATGCTGCGCACACAACCGTTTTCTGTCAAGCTGTCGAAGATATCGGAAACATTGAGACTCCGCCTCGTGCTTTGTATTTGCGCACTGCCATACATGAGCTAAATAGGATTCACAGTCATCTTTTGTTGCTTGGAGTTGGCGGTCACTTGCTTGGTTTTGAGGCATTGTTCCAGCATGTGTGGCGTGACCGGGAGCCAATAATGGATATAATTGAACGAATTACAGGAAATCGGCTGATGTGTGGGTTTAACGCGATTGGTGGGGTAAGACGTGATATAACCCCAGGTACAATCGAGAAGATTCTGAAGACGGTCAAAGAGGTTAGAAAAAGGGCAACTTTCTACAAGAAGGTGTTTGAAGAAGACGCAACATTGAGGCTGAGAACCGAAGGTGTCGGCATGTTAAGCAGAGAGGATGCTCTTAAGTTATGTGTTGTTGGTCCTGTTTTGAGGGGTTCGGGTGTTGCCTCTGATGTCAGAAAAGATGACCCTTACGCGGCGTATGGGGAAATTCCTTTCAATGGAGTGAGCTATAATGAGTGTGACTCATGGGCTCGGCTGATGGTTCGGGTTGAAGAGGTGCTGGAAAGCTTGGACATAATCGACTATGTGCTTAGCCATCTTCCCGGTGGCCGTTTACGGGTTAGGGTTCAACGAAAAGTGCCTGAAGGTGAGGCTGTTAGCCGTGTTGAGGCTCCTAGAGGCGAGCTTATACATTACATTAAAAGTGATGGAACTGCATATCCTTACAGGTTTAAGGTCAGATCTCCAACGCTAGCAAATATGGTGGCTTTTCCCGAGATAATGAGGGGTGCCTACATCGCTGATATACCCTCTGTGATTGGAAGCTTTGACCCCTGCTTTTCATGCACTGACCGTATGGCATTCCTTGACATCAAAAATGGTCAGAAATGGCACTGGAGCCTTGACGACGTAAACAATCCTAAAAACCGGAAGGTGCTGTTGTAGATGGCTCTAGATCTGATTTTTCTTGTAAGGACACTGGTCTTTCCGGGTTTTATCTTTCTCTTGATGCTTGTACTATTTTTTGATTGGCTCGAAAGAAAGATTGATGCTCGCTTTCAGAATCGTATGGGTCCCGCTTATACTGGTCCATTGGGCATCCTTCAGCCCATAGCCGATTACATAAAACTATTTTCGAAGGAAGACATAACCCCAAAGCAAACCAACAAACTGCTGTTTGTGGCTGCTCCCCTTCTTGCGTTCTCTCTCTTTGTTTTTGCTCTTTTCTTCATCCCGATTGACGGCTCAAACGTGATTTTGAATTCAAGCTTTGAAGGAGATTTGATCCTCGTTTTGCTTCTGGTAACCCTCGCCAACTTTGGCATCTTTCTTTCCGGATGGGCTTCTTTGAATCCTTACAGCGGCATAGGCGCGACCAGAGTTCTGACCCAGTTTCTCGGATATGACATCCCCCTTATTATTCTCGCGATTGGTCCAGCTTTTCTTGCAAAAAGCTTGTCCATTGTGAATATTACGGCGAGCCAAACTCTTCCTTTTGCTCTGTTGATTCCTTGGTGCTGTATCTTGTTTTTTTTAGTTCTGCAGGCTGAGTTGGAGAAAGACCCGTTCGATATTCCCCATGCGGAAACCGAAATTGTGGGCGGTTACGAAACGGAGTACAGCGGAAGAAAACTGGCTTTCATAAAGCTTTCAGAGGATTTCCAGTTCTTGATTGGCGCTGCCCTTGTAACTGTTCTGTTTTTGGGCGGTGCTCATGGACCTATGCTGTTTGGTATGCCAGAGCTTTGGCATGTTTTCTGGTTTATGGTTAAAACGATTGGAGTAGTGTTCATTCTGGAGTATGTGGGTAATGTGGCTGCCAGATTGCGGATAGATCAGGTTGTTCATGGAAACTGGAAATTATTAATTCCCTTATCTATACTGTCTCTTGCTCTTACAGTAATTGTTGAACCATTGTTGCGGTCGGTGATTGGTTAGGAGGAAAAAATGTGGCAAAAAGACGACGATTACCAGCGCTGATAAAAGACATGGGCTCATGCCTCTTCAAGAAACCCTTCACTCGCGAATATCCCACAGTCAAGGTGGAAGTTCCTGAAGGCTACCGCGGCAGACATATTTTCTATCCTGAAAAGTGCATCAGCTGTGGTCTATGTGAACGGGACTGCCCCGCCAACGCTATAGAACTCATAGAAGTTTCTGGAAAACGGATGCCCCACTTTTACCTTGACCGCTGCATATTCTGCTACCAATGCGCAGAAGCCTGCCCAAGAGATGCAATAAAGCTCTCTACAAATTTTGAGATGTCAACAACAGAAAGGGAAGAGTTGCTGGTAACGCCGGAAGAATTTATTTCTGAACAAAAGATCACTTCGGATGAGGGAAAATAGCATGTGGCTTGAAACAGTTTTGGCTATTGGCTTGGTAACCTCTGCGGTTTTTGCGATATTCTTGAAGGAAACCGTGGCTTCAGTTTTGTCCCTGTGCACTATGATGGTTCTGTTTTCGTTGCTCTACTTCAATTTAAATGCACCCTTCGCCGCAGTTTTCCAGTTGGCGTTAGGCACTGGAACCGCAGCGATTTTTCTTCTTGCCGGCGATACGTTAACCAAGAAAAGCGGTGAGAAAACATCCACCAAAACGATGCTAGTGGGGCTGGTTGCTTCCGCCATTCTTTCTGTTCCTGTTATTGTTGGAATTGTGGCAACTCAGTCGTTCACTCAGTCACTAGATTTGTCGCTTTCCAGTGCGTTATGGGAGTTGAGGGCGATTGATGTTCTTGCTCAAGGTTTAGTAATTTTGACGGCTGCGCTTGGCGTAGTGTTACTTCTGAAGGAGGAACGGAGGCGGAAGTAAAGTGGATTACATCGTGCTGTCTGTTACAATTCTGGCGATTGGAATAGTCGGCTTGGTCACAAAACATGACCTGATAAAAATGCTGATTGCCGTAGAAATGATCACCGCAGCAGCAACAATGAATTTTGTTGTCTTCGGCTCATTAATGGAAAACTCGCTGGGTCAAGCTTTCTCGATTCTTGGTTTATCTGTTGACGCCTGCGTAACTGCTGTGGCTCTTGCACTTGCCATCGCCATCTTCAAAAAACTGAACATCCGTGATGTCAGAGAACTGTCGGAGCTGAAGGAAGAACCGTCACAAGAAGAAAACCAAATGATGGAGGAAAACTAGCATGATTATTCCCGCCGAGTACGCTGCATGGTTATGCTGGGTGATTCCCCTTGCTGGGTCATTGTTTGTACCTTTAGTGGCTAAGCTTCGCCGTAGAAGCGTTGGTTGGTACGCTGTTTTAGTTACTCTTGCTTCGGTAGTGAACACCGTATTGCTGATTCCCAGCGTAATCAGCGCTCATGGCGAAGCGCAAGTGTATTCTATACCTTGGATGCAGGCTGTGAACATCAACCTCAGCGTCCTCATCGACCCGCTAAGCATCATGATGGCGAACATTGCAGCCTGCATTGGATTGCTGATCATGATTTACTCCGTGAAGTATATGGAGACAGAGAAAGCGACCCCCAGATTCTTTTTCTTCATGCTGCTTTTCGTCGGCGGAATGGTTGGGTTGGTTATGGCAAACAATCTTCTGCAGATGTACATGTTCTGGGAAACCGTTGGACTGTGCTCCTATGCCCTCATCGGTTTCTGGTACACGCGACCTGAAGCAGCAAAGGCAGGAATGAAAGCCTTCATCGTAACGCGAATCGGCGACATCTTTCTCCTACTCGGAATACTGCTGCTCTACCTGAACACCGGCACCTTCGACTTTCTGGAAACCCGCCATCTTATAGCAACCGGGCAGGTTTCCGTTCCACTGTTGGTTGTATCCGTTTTGATGTTGATTGGGGCTATGGGTAAATCTGCCCAAGTTCCCTTGCACGTCTGGCTTCCAGACGCCATGGAAGGACCAACACCGGTTAGCGCCCTCATTCACGCTGCAACAATGGTTAAGGCGGGAATTTATCTGGTGGCAAGAATCTACATCCTCTTCTCTCTGGTGCAGCCGTGGTTAACCACCATCACTTACGTCGGGGGAATCACAGCTTTCCTCGCGGCAACCATGGCGTTGACCAGCTCAGACCTGAAACGGGTTCTCGCATTTTCTACAATAAGCCAGCTGGGCATGATAATGGCAGCGTTAGGCATCGGAACTGAGCTGGGCTGGTTTTCCAGTCAATTTCACGTAATCAGCCATGCACTCTTCAAGTCGCTGTTGTTCCTCTGTGCTGGAGTTGTGATGCATGTTACACACACTCTTAACCTGAAACAGCTGGGAGGATTAAGAAAAGAGATGCCCATCACATTCATATTGAGTGTTATCGGAGCGTTTTCGCTTGCCGGTATTCCGCCTTTCAGCGGATTCTGGAGCAAGGACACAATATTCGAAGCCATTATCTTGGCTAACAACCTTCCCCTGTTCATTTTGATTTTCGCTACCTCCGTGCTAACCGCAATGTACAGCATCAGATGGATATGTCTGGTTTTCCTCGGCAAGAAATCCGAGTTTCTGGAACACCATCACCTGCATGACCCTAAACCGACAATAACTGTGCCTCTTGTCCTGTTAGCCACTGCTTCCTGCATCACAGGCTTCTTCAAGGGACCCTTAGAACATTATCTTGCGGTCCAGTTTGAGGCCTCGCTTAGTGGTGTTGTTTTGGCGAGTTTGACATCAGCCATAATCTTGGCTGTTGGAGCGCCAGCAGCATACTATCTTTACTACAAGAAAAAGGATATTTCCGTGGTTTCGGCAAGAAGTTTTTTAAAGAATCCACTTTATCTGTTAGTATCTAACGGCTACTATTTTGACGCCGTTTACAACAAAATCTTGAATGGAGTCATGAGTTTGGCGCAGGGCACATATCGGATCGTTGAAATGTCTGTGCTGCAACGGTTTCCTTATGTTGTAGCATGTGGGGGTTTGAGGATAACCCAGGGCACTAAGCAGTACGTAGAGGCGTTTCTTGACCGGCTTGTTTACGTTATAGCTGGTGGAGCTGTGGAGGCCGCTCACAGAACGCATGTGCATCTTGACGCTTTCTTGGATCGTTTATGTTATATTTTGGCGGGTGGAACCGTGGAGACTGCCCGGATTACCCATGAGTATATTGATTCGTTCTTGGATAAGCTGGTTTATCTTTTTGCAGGAAAAACAGTTGAGCATGGACAGAAAATCAAGAAAATGCATAGGGGACCCCTGCCTGACTTCGTTTTGGCAGCCGCGCTAGGCTTCTTCCTAATCATTATTTTGTTGTTATTAACTGCTTTGAGGTGAAACAAAAATGCAAACACTGTTAATCGCTTTGATGTTGCCCGTTTTGTCCATCCCAATAGTTTATGGTGTAGGTAAAAAATCTGCGAAAAATGCTGCCTTGTTTCTTGCTTTAATTTCTCTAGTCAGCTTAATTCTCCTTCTGACTTTGATACCCACGGTTCTTAATGAGGGACAATACATAGAATCGTACTATTGGATACCCACGTTAGGTTCCGCTTTCACACTTTTCGTTGACGGCGTAAGTCTGTCACTGGCTATGGTTACGCTGATACTTGTTTCAGCAGCAACGGTTTACTCCATAAACTACATGGAAGAAAAGAAGTCGCTTCCAGAATACTATGCGCTGATGAGTTTACTCACCATCGGGCTGGTTGGAGTTTTCATTACATCCAATCTGCTGCTCTTCTATTTTTGTTGGGAACTCATGCTTGTTCCAACCTACTTCATCATAGGCGGATGGGGATACAGGGAATCCTACAACGCTGCCTTCAAGTTCTTCATCTTCACCCATGCGGGAGCAATCTTTGTTCTCTTAGGAATCGGCGCTATCTACATGCTCACAGGCACCCTTGACATATTCGAAGCACAAACCATTCTAGCCACAATAGATCCAAGCGTGTTGACTTGGGTGTTGGCGTCTTTTACCTTAGGATTCGCTGTGAAAATGGCTATTGTTCCCCTCCACATGTGGCTTCCAGACGCGCACGGTGAAGCACCCGCCCCGATGTCCGCGCTCCTCAGCGGAGTAATAATCGGGGCAGGAGGATACGCTGTTTTGAGGATATCTCTCGGAACAGTTTACTCTGCGATGCCCGCTATTGTCGGTAATGATTTCTTGTATATCTTATGTTTCTTCGGGATTCTGTCAGCATTTTATGGGTCTTTCCTTGCGTTGGCAGAAACCGACATCAAACGAATAATTGCGTACTCCAGCATAAGTCACATGGGCTACATCCTGTTTGCGCTGTCCCTCTTTCCTTTTGCCGAGGGAATTACTGGTGGGGTGCTGCATTTAGTTAACCATGCAGCAAGCAAGGGGCTTCTCTTCTTGACTGCCGGCGCGGTGATGCATCAGACTGGCGTCCGAGACATCAAAGAGATGGGCGGTTTAGCGTCAAAAATGCCTCTAACTGCGATAGCTTCTGCTATTGCGGCATTCAGCATAGGAGGTATTCCCCCGTTTGCCTGTTTCATAAGTGAGTTTCACATTTTTGTGGGGGCTGTTACTGCGGCTGGCGCAGACGGTTCCTATTATTTGCCTACTGTTTTGATGCTTATTGCAACAGTTTTCAGTCTTGCTTATGTCTTAAGGTATTTCTGGAAAGTTTTCCTAGAAGCTCCTAAACTCCAAAGAAATGACATTAAGGACCCACACATCTTCATCATAATTGCAATGATTGCTCTGGCAGCTTTTGTGGTGATATTGGGAATTTATCCGGGAATTTTCATTGACCTGATTCATGCTGTTACATCAATGGGATGAGGCTTACGACTGATGAATATCATTGACGTTCTTTTGCCAACAATAGTATTCACGGTTTGTTCCCTACTCACGGTTCCGCTCCTACGTCTTGTGCGAAAAACCAAACTTGATCCTCAACGCTTCATGGTTGCTTGGATAACTCTCACCTTTTCCGTAGCCGCCTTCTGCGTTTTCCGTTTAACCACTGAATACTTTGGGCAGCCACAATCAGTCCTTCAAATCAGTTCCGCGGACACGATTTTGGCGCCACTGTCAACAGCGTTTCTCGTAGACACAGTGTCAATTTACATGGTGATAGCCTACATGGTGGTTGGCTCAATCTCATGCCTGTATGGTGTCCTGCACGTAAATTCGAAGGAGAGCCTGTCAGAAAGATACTATGCGCTCCTGCTTACCGTAACAGGTACAGTGATAGCAGCCACGTTTTCAGGGGATTTGCTTACCCTGTTCATCTTTTGGGAGGCAACAGCAACAGGCTCCTGTTTTCTCGTAGCCTACAGAAAATCCCGTGAATCTCTCGAGTCTGCCCTGAAGTATTTGATTATGGTCATTATCGCTTCTGGTTTCATAATCTATGGGCTATCCCTAGTATACGGTCTCACTGGCTCCCTCAATTTCTGGGCTGTCAAAGAAGCATTGCTGACAACAGGGAACACGCAGCTGTTGTTTATAGCGTTTGCCTTTATAGTCGCAGGGTATGCCATCGAAACGGCTATTGTTCCGTTTCACATGTGGCTGCCCGACGCTTACACCGCTGCCCCAGCTTCTGCATCAGCTTTCCTGTCTGCGCTTGTAGACCAGGGCAGCTACTACATCCTGTTGAGAGTGCTACTGTTCATTCTGACGCCCACAGCAGTCTTCGATTGGCGATTCACTGTAGCAATACTCTCTGCGCTCACCATGACCGTCGGAAACCTATTCGCACTAGCACAACAAAACGTCAAACGAATGATTTCATACGTCTGCATTGCAGATATCGGCTACAATCTGATAGCCATTACCAGCTTAACTTCCATTGGACTGCAGGGTAACCTGTTCTTTTTCTTTGTTGCAGCCATGGAAACATCTCTCGCCTTCATGGCTATTGGGGTTTTCAACAAAATGGGCTTTGAAACATTAGAAGATTTGTCTGGTATTGGACGAAAGATGCCGTTAACAAGTTTGGCTTTTATTTGTGCGGCGCTGTCTTTTTCTGGGATACCATTATTTGCAGGATTCGTCGCTAAGTATATGGTGTTCACTTCAGTTTTGAAGTCGGGTGTTGCTTGGTTGGCGCTGGTGGGAGTTTCCAACTCGGTTCTTCAAACAGCTTACCTCTTGAGAGTGATTCATCACTTGTTAGGCAAGACTCCCAAGGACGATGTGGATATTCAAGAACCTAAGAAACTGCTAGTGCCCATATACCTGTTGGTCATCATACTTATCATACTGGGAATATTTCCGGCTTTAGCTCTTGATCTGCTATCCGCAGCTTCGACATCTCTAATCTTATAACACATCTGTGTTTTTACGTCAAACTGGTATCTTGAATTAGCGCCGCAACCATGTTGACCCAAAATTTTAACTCTGTAAACATACAATAAATCTTTAAGGGTTTCATTTTGGTATCAAAAAAAGGCGGCTATATAGCATACAACGACTTGGAACGTAAAATCATCAATTCTGGATTTTGTACTTTTTGCGGGGCATGTGAAGCTGCATGCCCAGTTCATGCAATAACCGTGAATGAAGACAGTATTAAGCATGTGGATTGCTCAAAGGACATTGAATCCTGCCCCATCTGCTATGAAATTTGCCCCCATTCTGATCTGCTTGTGCGTGAGAGCTTAAAGTTTATTTCAGATTCGCCACTAAAAAGGGAAGGCTTAGGTTACTACAGAAGAATATTGCTTGCTCAAGCAGCAGACCCGGAGCTTAGGAAACTAGGCCATGGCGGCGCTATAGTTACCACGCTTTTAACAAACGCCATCGAAAAGGGGATAATAGACAGCGCAATAGTTTCTCAGGCGGAAACCCAGGTTCCAGTTAAACCTAAAGCTTTGGTTGGGGTAGTTCCAGACGATATCCTTTCTGCCGTGGGCAGCAAATTTTTTCCTTCATCTGTGGCTAGAGCTTACGGGAGTGCAGTTTACGAATACGGAAAAGCAAACATAGCGTTTGTAGGGGTTCCCTGTCACGTACTCGCTCTTCGTAAGCTTGAGGCTTGGGAACACAAAATCACAGGAAACCTGAAGGTGATAATCGGGCTCTTTTGTTTTTGGACCCTCTCTTTCGGTCGCCTACTTAACTACCTGTCAAAAGCTTACAAAATTAAGCCCGCAGAAATCAAAAGACTGAACATCTTAAAGGAACTGCTGGTTGAAACAGAAAAAGGCACAATAAGGGTTCCATTATCCGAGGTTAAGCCTCACATCTTAACTAGCTGTGAAACATGCACCGATTTTTCGTCAGAACTGGCAGACATCTCTGTTGGAAGTGCATATCCGCTCGAGGAGTGGTCTACCGTCCTAATAAGAACAAAGGCTGGAGAAGAGTTCTTTTATTCTGCAGTAGAGGCGGGAGTGATAAACACTGGAGTAATCGAACTTCAGCCAGACGCCTTTGCGCACGTGATCGAGACAGCCGTACAAAAAAGAAGAAATGCCCTAAAAGAGCTAAACAAAATGAAAGAAGCCTATGTGCCTGTTCCAGTTCGACCCCTACGAGAGATAGCTGTCCTCTCCCGGTTCAAAGTCAAAGATGTTATGACAAAGAACGTCAAAACCGTATCTCCAGATTTCACTGTCAACCAATTCTTGGTTTTTATGGCGAAACATCATCACACAGGATATCCCGTTCTTAATAAACACGGAGACCTCCTCGGTATGGTAACCTTGGAGGATGCCGCGAATGTTGAAAAAGGGGAAAGAGACAAGGTTCTAATTCGCGATATTGCCCGAAGGAACATTGTTGTTGTTTATGGTGAAGAGCTTTCCCTAGATGCCTTCAAAAAAATGGGGATACACGAAATATCGCGTATTGCCGTTGTTGACGAGGCTGACTCCAAAAAACTGATCGGTATACTAACCAAGACCGATTTGACGCACATATTTAGAGACAAAATGTGAGAATTCCCTGAAACTGTAATGCCATTTTAACCCCAATCAAGAAAGTTAAAATATGCTGCCTCGGATAGGTATTGATGAGAATCATGAGCGGCAAACAGTTTTTTGGGAAGATACTTGTTCCTGTAGACGGTTCGCATTCTTGTCTCCACGCTAAAATGCTTGCTGTTTCAATTGCCAAAAAGTTCAAGTCTAAAGTAACTGTGGTTCATGTTGTCACCCATGAATTTATGCATCCCGAACTGAAAGCCCAGTACCAGTTACCGCCCTCAATTTTGCATAGAATTGATGAGGCATATTTGCAGGCAGGCAAAAAAATCATCAGAAACGCCGAGGAAATGTTCAGAGAGGCTAAAATAGAAGTTGATGCTAGGCTAGTTACCTACGAGGACCCAGCTGAACTGTTACTTGAATTAGTCAAGGATGAAGGATACGATTTGGTGGTTATAGGAAACCGTGCTGAACATCAATCTGAGCGGTACTCTTTAGGAAGCGTCACAGAGAAAATTGCAAGACACGCTGAATGCCCAGTCCTCATAGTTAAAAAGAAACCAAAAGTTAAGAGGATACTAACCGCAGTGGACGGTTCTAAACATGCAGACAAGGCGCTTGAGTATGCAGTTCAACTAGCCAAGAACTACAACGCAAACTTGGCTTTAGTGCATGTTGAAGAGGATAAGCTCCTTCGCGTTGGGGGACCGCAAGTCGAGAATTGTGTTGGAACAGTCGGCGAATGTATCCTGAAAGATGCAGCAACCAAAGCTGAGGGAGTTTCATTTGACAAGAAGCTGGAGTATGGCAGTCCCGCAGAGGTAATCATTAAAGTTGCGAAGAAGGCGGATGTTGACATTGTCGTTGTGGGAAGCAGAGGATTAAGCAGTATAGGAAGATTCCTGCTTGGCAGCGTCAGCGACGACATAAGCATGCATGCAAGAAGCTCAGTGCTGATAGCAAGATAATGGTTCATTGAGCATTAAAGATAGCCGAGTTACTTCATGGAGTGTTTTGTGCAGAGCTGGGTTGAAGAGCTTGGTATATCTGTAGTGTTTGCTCTGCAACTTGCTCCCAAGTGAAGTACCGCAGAACTCTTTCACGCCCATTTTTGCCCCACATTTTTGCCCTTTCAGGATCTTTCAACACTTCCTTTACGCCCCAAGCAATGTCTGCGGGATTCTCACCGTTTACATGAATTCCATTCTGTTCCGGACCAGAGTTTATGACCTGCTCCCGAAATCCGACCACACCGTGGGCTCCAACCACCACTGGTTTTGCCATCGCCATTGCTTCTAGGCTCACGATGCCGAATGGTTCGTAGACGGACGGAAAAATGCAGACGTCAGAGGCAGCGTAGTGAAGAATCCTTTCTTCTTCGGGCACAAAATCGAAACGGCAAACAACATTATCTTTTATTCCCAGTCTACTTGCCGTTTCATCGATGTCCTTCTGTTCTTCTCCTTTACCTAAAATCACCAGTTTCGTTTTGGGATAATCCTTCAATATCGTTGGCATTGCCTGAATTAGGTTCCTGACACCCTTGACCCATGTCAGTCGCCCCAGGAAAAAGAGCATGCATTCATCGTCTTTGATGCCGTAATTGTCTCGGATTCGTTTAATGTCCTCTGAACTACACTTTTTGGGGTCGTAACGTTCAGGGTCTACTCCATTCCAGACAACACTGATTTTTTCCGCAGGCCAACCGTGCCTATTGAGGTCCTCTTTCATTGCATGGCTGACTGTGATTATGCGGTCTGCAGCTTGGGCAGTTGCCGATTCGAAGTGGGAAACAACTTCGGAGCCCTGTCCTCCACTTCGCCCAAACTCTGTGCTGTGGACATGGAAAACTACTGGAATTTCGGTTTCGTTTTTGATTATGATTCCCGCTATGCTGCTTAGCCAGTCATGAACGGCAACCACATCAAATTTGTAGCCTTCCTTTCTGATTAGACCGTTGATGAATTTTGTTGCGCTAAGGACGTTGTAGATGAAGATGTCATTAAAGAAGCGGATGTTTGCTCCCCACTTTTTCAGGTTCTCGGTGACGAACATTGGAAACACGTTACTTGCATCAGCGATTAGTGGGCGATGGACTTCTACGCCCTTTATCACTTCTCTTGTTTTCAGGTTTCCAGAGTTAAGGGTAAAAACTGTGACATCGTGCCCCGCCTCAACGAACTCGCGCGTTATATATTCTGCGTAGGTGCCTAAGCCGCCGACAAGCTTCGGTGGATACTCCCAAACGAAAAAGCAGATTCTCAAAAGCTAATCTCTCCACAATCAGTTTTATTTTTGAGGTTATATTGTTTTTCGGTTCTAGATGAACCAAAGCTTCTTATGTTGATTGGACTTTTTTGTAGTTGTTGTTTGCGGAAGGAACCTGTTGATGTTAAGCACTATTATGGTTATAGCAGTGGTTCTTGGCACAGCCCTCTTGTTCAATGAGTTATTCAAGAAGTTGAGGCTGCCTCCAGTGGTTGGGCAAATACTTGGAGGCTTAATACTGGGAATCCCGCTACTAAAGGCATTCATCTTTCAAGGCTCAACTGCCACTGAAATTGTTGATTTGCTGGCGGTTCTCGGAATCCTTTTCTTGCTGCTTTTGGTTGGGCTTGAAATAGACATTGAAAAGATTCGGCAGAGCTCCAAAGAGGCAGTTTTGATTTCTTTAAGCGCGGCTATTGTGCCCTTAACTCTTGGTTTTCTCTTTCTCAGGCTGCTAGGTTACAGCGTAATTGCATCAGTGGTGTTTGGTGGCGCTTTATCTGTCACTGCAGAGGGCACTACCGTAAAGGTTTTGATGGATGCAAATGCGCTTAACACCAAACTGGGAGCCATAACAGTTTCTGCCGGTGCCATAGACGACATCTTCGAGGTGCTATTCTTGAGCTTAGTCACCATTGTTGGCTTTGGAGGAAGCGTCTTTCAGCTTGTTTATCTTCCCGTGGAGTTTCTAGTTTTTGCGGCTGTCACTTTCGTTCTTTTTAGGATAGTTTCCAAGGTGCTGCAGAGGGTGGAAAGAACAGGAAGTGATGTGGAGCTTTTTTCGTTGGTGATTATCTTTGTTTTGGTGGTGGCTTCTTTATCTGAGGCTCTTGAAATGGGTTACCTGTTAGGGGCAATAATTTCTGGTTTTCTGTTGCAGATTTCCATGAAGCGTTTGCGGAAGAAGGATGAAGAGGAAATAATCACCGCTACAAAACTTATCACTCTATCTTTTGTTGTCCCATTCTTCTTTGTGAATATCGGCTTAAACTTCAACTACGATTATCTAGTGGGAAATGTGCCCCTGCTCTTGGTCACCATCGTTATCGCCTTCCTTGGAAAAATCATAGGAACGTTAATCGTCAAACCATTCTCAAAGATGAACCTTAAGCAACTTTACCTCATCGGTTGGGGTATGAATTCACGGGGAGCAGTGGAGCTTGTGATTGCCCTGTTAGCGCTGAATCACGGCTTGATTACTCAGGAGGTCTTTTCGGCGCTTGTTGCAATGGCAATAGTAACTACACTTGTTTTTCCATTTGTTCTGCAGCATGAAATCAAAAAAAATCCTGCAGCTTTAGGATAACCTATCAGCTAATAACCTTCAAAACATGTAAGGAAATTTTGGTTACGTCACTGTTCGAGAGCAAAAGCTAGCGTTACTTTTTTACTACCAGAACGTCGCAGCTTGCTTTGGAAACTACCTCTTTTGAGACGCTGCCTAACAGCAAAGCTGCGGCTCTGCCCAAGCCTCTGCTGCCAACCACTATCAAGTCGAATTTCTCGTGTTCTGCAGTATCAACCAGCGCTCGGCAGGGGTTGGAGCCAAGAATAGCCGATAGGCTAGAATCGATTTTCTCTTCATCCAAAAGGTGCTTCGCTTTTGTCTGAGTTTTTGTTGCTTCATCTTTTTTTCCTCGCTTGTAAACGGTGATGACTTTGATGTGTCCTGAAAACTTTTTTGCGATGCTGATGGCTTCCATAAGCGCCCAGGTAGAATAATCCGAACCGTCGACGCCGACCAGAATCTTCATTTTTTCCTTCATTCAGTTACCCCTCGAATGTTTCCCCTTTTTGTATACCAGAATTGTTACTATTCATTAATCTCCAACCAAGTTTAAATCTTTTCTAGGACTTCGCATCCATAAGCCCCGGATTCCTCTTTATTCCCTTAGCGAGAACTGGCGGAAAGATAAGCGTAGTTACTATGCTCATAGCAACGAGAGCCGAAAAAAGTTCTAGAGTAATCAAACCATACTGCATTGCAATCAAGGCGATAACCAACTCGGCTGCGCCCCTGGAATTCATTGCCCAACCTATGTAGTAGAGCTGTTTCCAGTTCAGGGTGGAGACTGGTTTGATTATCAGAGTTCCTATCATCTTTCCAAAGAATGCGATGAGTATTGTGGCTGCGATTAGGGGCAGGTTAGAGGATAAGGCGCCGAGATCAAATGATAATCCAACGTTAACGAAGAAAAACGGGACAATAAAGCCCAAAGCAATGAGTTTGATTACATTAATCAACTCCCTCTTGCTTCGCTTGCTGATTTCTCTTAGGGAGATTTGTAAAAGAAAGCCGCCAAGAATCGCGCCGATTAGGTAGCCTACGTTCAAAGATTCTGAGAGAGCTGCGAGGACTAGGACAAATATCATTACTATGGAGAATAGTCCTGTTTGTTCTCCGGGTTTCTTGTCTAAGTGATGAAGGACTTTTGACATTATCTTGAATGACATGTATGCGATTATGAGGAAGATTATTATTTCTACGGGAATCATTGCCAAGTCAAATAGGCCTCCTCCTTTAGCGAAAATCACGACAACGGAAAGGAACAGAACCTCAAAAATGTCGTCTATGGCTCCTGCAGCAAGCATCACTGCGCCTAATCTGGTGTTTAAGCAGTTCAAGTCCATGAGTACCTTAACTTTTGTTCCTTCTGACGTGACCATCATGGCTCCTCCAAAAATCACAGCCGGCAGAAAGCCGTACTCGGGGAAAAAGGCGGTGATGAACAAAAACCCAAGTGTAAATGGAACTAGTGCAGAACTAAGAGACACTAGGATTGAATCTCTTGAGGTTTCCTTTATTTTATCAATCTCAATCTCTAATCCTGCCAGAAAAAGAAGAAGCAATATTCCCAGTGTAGCCAGAAAATCGATTATAATCAGGGCTGATCCTTCGCCGAAAAGCAGTTCCTTTATGGCTGGAACTCCAAACAGTAAACCCGCAAGGATTTGACCAACAACAGATGGCAAGCCGATTCTTTTGAACATCTCTCCAAGTAGAAAAGCAGCGATCAGAATGATGGGTACAATTGCTAGTATCTCCATGATCAGTTCACCAGAAAACCCGGTTCAGTCGATGGTCTACCAAATTCACTAAGGTATTATCTATAAACTTTTCTAAGCGCAAAACGATCAAATCTTATTCACACCAACATGTTTTTCCAAATGCTCCACGGGACTAAAAGCAACCTCTCACGTCATTCTTTTATTTTTTAGCGATGACATCATATATTATTGCAGGCGCTAAACAAGTTTTAAAAACCGAATTCTGCGCAGTAGTGATTGAAATTTTCTCCTTGGACACGTTTGTCTCCCTGTTTTTTATGCTCGAAGGCAAAAGAGCTGGATTTAAGTTTTTCGCATAAACATATATATCAATGATAATTGTTTAACCAAGATTAATAGGATTAAACGGATGGTGCTAATTCATGTCTGAGACAAGAAAAATTCAAAAAATTGGCAACACCCTCTACGTTTCCATTCCCAGATCTTGGACAAATCAATTGCGTCTGAAACATGGAGAAAAAGTTACGTTAGTTAGCAAAAACGATTCAATCACCATTTACCCAAAAACTGAAGACCATAAATCCAGAGAAATAACTCTAAGCCTCAACAGTAAAAACTCTGCACAGTCCATTAAGCGAGGTATAATTGCAGCCTATCTGGATGGTTTCGATACAATTGAGGTTAAGACAGAAACACCATTCACTGAGGGCCAGCAAGACGTTATCCGAGAAACCATCAACAATCTGTTCGGTTTGGAAATAATAGAGGTAACAGGGGACACAATGATGATCGTGTGTCTGCTTAAACAAAAGATGCCCATCAATAAGACGATAACTCGGATTCACAACGTAATCATGTCCATGTTCAACGAGACGATTTCTGCTCTGGAAAAACAAAATTTCGATTTGATCAAAGGTCTAACCAGGAGAACCCAAGACATCAGAAGGCTTTTCTTGGTCACTAATCGCCTTCTCAGAAGCATCATCCTGTTCCCACAGCCATCCCAGACAGAAGAACTAACTTTAATCGATTGTGTCGACTACCTGCAGATTCTCCATATAACCGCTGAAATAACTGAAAACCTTAAAAAAATCGCCGAGAACATTATTCCATTAATAGATCACCAATTACCTACATCCATAATGGAACTTCTAGTCGAAACAAGCACAGGCGTCAAGGAACTGTATGACAACTGTATTCAAGCACTTTTAGGCAAAGACATTCCTCTTGCAAACAATATCTTGGATAAATCCTTTAATCTCCCAAACCTGTGGAGCCTCTGCTTAAAAGCAAACAAGAAAACAAAAATCTCCAGTCTGGCATTAGCAAACCTCCGCCTAATCATCGATGGCCTAGAACACATACAACAACACACACACGAAATAGCTAACATCTCAATTGACCGAGCGGAAGCTGCTGCCGCAAGAGCATCCACACTAGAATCATCATCAAACACAAAACACCCTATCTTCGGAAAGAAAACAGAAAATACGAGACCCTAACACAACCAATTTATCCCTTAGCGTTTACAGTAATAATGTGCTTCTTCTGAACATGCTTATGTCCGCATTCACACTCGAAGCCCACTACCTTATTTCCGCGAACTATTTCACGCCAACCTTGGGCTCGACAACCCGTCTTTTGCTTGTGAAATTTCCAGAGAGTTTCAGCCTCTTCCAGAGTCAGTGGAACAACACGTTTTGCTGACAACAAAAACCATGCAGTAGCGAAACCTAAGCTCAACCATATGGCAGGTATTAATACCCCAGAATCAAGCAGAGCCTCAAAGATTGGCGCCATATCCCTCATACCACCCAATGCCTACTGGCTAAAAAATGTGAAAAAACGCTTTTAAAACATATGAATCTAAAATACAGCTACACTCGTGCATAGGCAATAAAAACTTCAACGATATTCATATGGAAAGTGTGGAGAACCTTCTCAGCAAGAAACGTTCACTGTTCATATAAGGAGACTAATAATAGAAGATTGTTGAAAAATAGCTTTTTTCCGTTTTTGTGTTCATTTCTCAAGGAGGTCGCTGTAGGAGAGGGATTCAAGGTTGCCTGGGGCTATCTTCAGCTTTTCCATTAGTTTTTCTAGAATCAGTTGATCTTTTTTGTTGCTCTTTGGATCATCAGAGGTTTGTCTTTCGAATTCGATGAATTTGCCGAGGTTCTTAACTGTGTCCAGATGAATCTGTGTTCCTTCATATCGGTAAATCTCTCTGTCTTTCTCTACGACAATCAGAGGAGTTAATATCTTCTTGAGTATCTTTTTCAACTCTTGAGGTTCTTGGACCCTGAGAATGAAGGCATCATCGCTTTTCGGACCCTCAATGTTCTCCCTTTCATAATAAATTAACTCTGCTACGCTGTCATCCTTCACTTCTCTCAGCTTCAATCTCCCCTCCGGCACCATGAAATAACTGTCCGTCTGCCGAAAAGTCCCCACATGCTTGGCTCCTAGAGCAGACAAAAGTTTTCTCAAAAAATCATGGTCAACGACTCTTGCCTTTAATTCCACCATTTTGTGCCTAAAGCTGTGCTGCGTCTCAATCTTCAATGTGCTAGTCAACTCTTGCAAGAAAAGTCGCGGCAATGACTATTTTGTCTTTCTATACTTCAAAATTTGGAAGCATTGAAGGGCTCTTTATTGCCAACCACAGTTGTGCTCTCATCGAGTTTGTCAAGTCGGTCTCTGTAAGATTTTTCAAGCACCTGCCTTAAGCGGACATATGTTTCTTCGTCGATTTTTTCGTCAGATAGAAGAGCTAGAAGCTTCTTTGATTCGGTGGTGAAGATTTTCTCATGTTTCAGCCTGCTTCTCATATTCAGGAAATTTTTTTTGTCCAGTTTTCCCGAAAAAAACAATTGCCTGAGCTTCTTCACCTCGTTTTCGTAAACGTCTTCTTCATTTCTAGCGTGGTATATCACCAAAGCTACAAGAAACACTACCAAAATCGCTAAAGGCATAATCAGAAAGAAAAAATAACTTGGTTCCATAGCCCCTGATTAGTTTCTATAAATAAACGATTTATGAACAATGCTTACATACTTCCGATACTTATTGCCCCTGCTGGAGTTAAACTCACATAACTACATCATCAACTGCAAACAGTAACGCTTGTGACATGCGCGACGTTATGCCATTGAGAAGCAAAAAACTAAACAAAAATGACAGCCAAAAAACCTGACAAACAGATAGGTCAGGTTCATCTTGTGGTGGACCGAGCGGGAATTGAACCCGCGGCCTCCTGAGTGCAAGTCAGGCATTCATACCAGACTGAACTATCGGCCCACAAACTTGCTGCCTATCTTTGATTGGAAAGGAAAGATTTAGAGGTTTCTCTAAAGCGTTACCCAAAATGGATGTGAGAGGGCCGGGACCGGGATTTGAACCCAGGCGCTAGGCTCCACAGGCCTATAGGCTACCAGACTACCTCATCCCGGCCACTTATTGTGGTCTCAGCTACTTCTCAAGAGATTTATTGCTTATTTACGTTTCCCGAAGAACAGCATTTTTTCGGCATATTCTGCTAGAGGTGTGGTTATCTTTTTAGCAACATATGGGGTCTATAACCTTGTGGTAGATTACTTTGACTGTTTACGTCACTAAATTTGATGGAACAAGACAACCATTCGACAAAAACAAAATTGTGATAACCTGCCTGCGGATGGGCGCAACCAATGCTGTTGCCGAGTCAATCGCCAAAGAAATAGAAAACAGAGTGTACGATGGAATAGAAACAAAGAAAATCCTCCAGATGATCTTCAAAAATTTAAGAAAGCACAAACCCGTAACCAGACATCAAATTGACCTGAGAAAGGCTTTGAGCCTGCTAAACCCAGCGCCCGACTTCGAACGGTTCATTCAGCTTTTGTTAAGCGAACACGATTATGAAGTTACCCCAAACCAGATACTACAAGGCAGATGTGTAGAGCATGAAGTGGATGCAGTTGCCAGAAGAAACGGAAAAACCTGTATCGTGGAAGTCAAGCACCACCACAAATATCACACCCCAACAAGCCTCGATGTGAGCCGCATCTCCAGAGCAGTATTCGAAGATATAACCGAAGCATACGAACTCGGATTGAACAACCTGAAAATAGATTACGCACTGATAGTCTGCAACACCAAACTGTCGGAACACGCTAAACGTTACGCAGACTGCAGAAGAATCCGCCACATCGGATGGAGTTCACCTCCAAACCATGACCTGCAAACAATGATTGAAGAAAAGCAACTCTACCCCATAACTTTTCTTAAGGGATTAAACACCGAGACCAGAAACAAATTGGCATCTAATGGAGTAATTCTGTTAAAGCAATTAACGGAGAAAACCCCAAAAGAGCTCAGAAAACAAACAAGAGTCTCCAAAGAAAAGCTTGAATCCATAGTTGGTAAGGCAAGAGCAATACTTTCAGGAAGCTAATTGTGTTTTTCTGCCTCTTTTTTGGTATTTATGGATTTGGTTGTCTAATTCGCTAAATTTATTAGTGCGTTTAGTGAATCTTACTAAACGTGATAATGATGCTGAGAGCAACTCTTCCCTGCGCAGACCCTCAATGCAAAGACAAAATGAGGCTTGTATTCCAGAATGAGCGTTTTCTTGGTTACCGTTGTCTCCTAAAACCGAACACACACAACTTCAGATATAACATAGAGCGCGAAAGATGGGAAAAAATCATAATCAAAACCAAACCAATAATCGGCTACAAGGAATCTCCATACGAAATCTCGTTCGATGAAGAGGTCATTATTGAGCCACTCTAATCCCAGAAAAATCCAAAAACGTTCCCAGAATTGAAGCGCATCTTTTGGTAGGCAAAAAGTTTTTAGGTCAAGTTATTTGTTAAAACGTTTCTAGTTGAATCTGATACAGAGGAAAAAGGCTATAAAGCCATCTTAGTGGGAAACAAAAAAACAACAGCCAAATGGACTATTCGCGAATCATATTTATGTGAGTATACTAATGTGGACTGTTTAAATATCAGAACTCTGGAATAGAATGGTTAGAGGACAGAAAAGCATGGGTTCCAAAGCACCGAAAGGCGAACTTGCTGCAAGAAAACTGCTTGCGAAGAGAAAAAAGTTCAGATGGAAAGACGATTACTACAAACGGCGAATGCTTAGACTGGACATTAAATCAGACCCACTAAAGGGGGCTCCAATGGCGCGGGGAATCGTCTTAGAGAAAGTTGGTGTTGAAAGCAAGCAGCCTAACAGCGCCATCAGGAAATGTGTCAGAACGCAACTCATCAAGAACGGCAGGGTCATAACTGCTTTTCTTCCCGGAGACGGGGCACTCAACGTGGTTGATGAACACGACGAGGTTGTAGTGGAAGGAATCGGCGGGTCCCGCGGTGGAGCCATGGGTGATCTCCCCGGAGTCAGATGGAAAGTTTCAACCGTTAATGGGGTTTCCCTTAATGAGTTGGTTCTTGGTAGAAAAGAGAAACCCATGCGGTAAAGGCAGTTTCGCCTGTAAACAACCCTTAAATACAGGTTTCTGAACCCAGAACCTTTGTCAAGGTGGCTCGTTTGAGCAAGATGGAAGAAATCAAACTATTCGGAAAGTGGAGTTTCGAGGGGATTCAGGTACAGGATCCTGGGCTCCAGCAATACATTTCAGTTAAACCGGTGTATGTTCCCCACAGCATGGGGAGACATGAGCATGGGAAGTTTCACAAGGGTAAGGTCAGCATAGTTGAGAGGCTTATAAACAATCTTATGCGTCCCGGCAGCAGCTCCGGAAAGAAGACCCGAGCCATAAACTTGGTTAAGAACGCCCTTGAAATTATTCACCTTCGTACAGGAGAAAACCCCATACAGGTTCTGGTTACTGCAGTGGAAAACACCTCCCCTGGCGAGGATACTACCCGCATCAGCTACGGAGGCATCGCTTACCATATGGCTGTGGACATATCTCCTCAGAGACGAGTTGACCTAGCATTACGTTTTCTCTCTGAGGGTGCTAGAAAGCAATCTTTTGGTAACCCCAAAGCTTTGGATGAGTACCTTGCTGAAGAGCTGATGTTGGCAGCCAAAAATGACGTGAAAAGCTATGCTGTGAAAAAACGCAACGAAATGGAGCGAATAGCGCGGTCTTCACGCTAGTAACCATTATATGATGGCCAGAATATGGAAAAGGTGCAGCAGTATGTTGGAATTCCTTCAAAAAGTTAAAATAATTGAACCAACTGTTTTGTCTACACATTACACTAAAGTATAAGGAGTAAGCTTAAACAAAAAAAGTAATGGAGGAAAAAAGTTGAGTAAATCAGAAAAACCCCACCTGAACTTGGTAGTAATCGGGCACGTAGACCACGGAAAATCTACAACCGTAGGTCACCTCTTCTCCCTCACAGGAGCAATCGACGAGAGAACAGCAAAAGCCTACGAGGAAGAAGCAAAGAAAATAGGAAAGGAGACCTTCAAGTTCGCTTGGGTCTTAGACAAACTTAAAGAAGAAAGAGAGAGAGGTCTAACAATAGACGTCGCCTACCTGAAATTTGAGACCCCGAAATACTTCTTCACAATCATCGACGCTCCAGGACACAGAGACTTCATCAAAAACATGATCACCGGAGCAAGCCAATCAGACGCCGCCATTCTTCTAGTCTCTGCCAAACGAGGAGAGTTCGAAGCAGGTATTGGACCCGGCGGACAAACTCGCGAACATGCTTTCCTAGCTTACACTCTAGGGGTGAACCAGCTGGTTGTTGCAATCAACAAAATGGACGACCCCTCAGTAGACTGGAAACAAGAGAGGTATGAAGAAATCAAAAACGAGATCACCCGCATACTGAAAATGTCCGGATTTAATCCAGAGAAGATACATTTCGTTCCCACCTCAGGTTGGACAGGCGACAATCTTTCCAAACGAAGCGAGAATATGCCTTGGTATAAGGGTCCGACGCTGTTTGAGGCGCTGGATGAGATGGAAGTTCCTGAAAAGCCTGTTAGTAAGCCGTTGAGAATTCCAGTTCAGGACGTTTACACAATCACCGGAATCGGATCAGTTCCTGTGGGAAGGGTGGAGACTGGTGTTCTGAAAGAGGGCGACACGCTTGTTTTCATGCCTTCAAACGTTCAGGGATTGGTTAAGTCTATAGAGACTCACCACGTAAAGGTTCCCAAAGCTATTCCAGGCGACAACATCGGATTCAATGTTAGAGGAATCTCGAAGAAGGATGTTCACAGAGGAGATGTGGCTGGTCATCCTGACAAGCCGCCAACCGTTGCAAGAGAGTTCATCGGACAGATAATTGTAATTCATCATCCAACAGCCATCGCCGCTGGATACTCTCCAGTGTTGCATTCAAACACAGGTCAGATTTCATGCAGATTCAAGGAGCTTATTTCGAAGCTGGATCCGAGAACTGGGCAAGTTGTAGAGAAGAATCCTGCATTCCTGAAGACTGGAGACGGTGCGGTTGTAAGGTTTGAGCCTATTCAGCCCATCTCTGTTGAGACATACAGTGAATTTCCTGAGCTCGGAAGGTTTGCGATACGGGACATGGGCACCACAGTTGCTGCTGGTGTAATCAAAGAAATCTCGGTTAAGGGCTAGAAAGAGACCCATTTCTTCTTCTCTTTCATTATCCTTTTTTTGTATCCATTAAGCAAGTAGAATAGTGAATAGGTTCATGTTGAGAAGCAGAAGTATTCCTTGAGCTATACATACGAAGCCTACGATGAGGGTGACAGGCCTCGAGGCTAGCAACGTTCCGATAAGCTTCAAAACGTCTTCTATGAACTTGAAGACCATGTAAACAAGCACGGCTGGAATAAGGAAGATTATCAGGTAAATCCATGTTGAGGAGATTCCGAAAACAGTGCTTGGCAGGGGATAGAAAAAGTAGACTGCCCCTGCGCATAAGGTGCCGACGATTAGGCCTATCAACGCCGCCCATGGAAAGTCTTTGATGGGCCTCAAAATCAGAACCAATCCGGCAATGATTAGCAGGTATATAGTGTAGGTGTCGATTTGAGGAGTTTGTGTTTGCCATGCTACTCCACCTGTTACGACTAAGAGGATTCCGGCGAAGAATCCGAAGAAAGACAGAATTTTGGTTAGTATGCTTGCGGGTTTTCCAACCACAGGCACGGGTCTCAACAGTTTTTCTAGGAACCATGAGGTTGCTAGAACTCCTCCCAAGATTAGAATGTGGGGGATGTAATCGATTAAGACGCTGAAATCCATTTGTTTGTTTCACCCAACACCATCTTATTCTAGACTAGTTTTATGGCTGTAAATGCTTTTAATCTTTCTTACAATTAAACAGGTGAACTTGATGGACTCTGGCGTGAAGTCAATTTCTTTCTTTTAACTGTTCAAACCATTGTGCTTTTGGCTCTTTGAATGTGTGAGGGTGTTTCATGTGTGATTCCGTAAATATGCTTTAGGAAAACATTTTGTGTTGTTGCTTGGTTTTCCAAGAAAAAGACTGTTTTTTAACAATCTTCTGTTATTAGGCTCCTAATATGAATGGTGAGAAGATCAAGTGGCATTTTTTTCTCTGTTTTCTCAACGTTTTTAAGCTGAAGTAATGTGGTAATATTTCTGCCCTTAACAGAAGCGGAGTGCAGACCAGAAGGTTGGGTTCGTGGTCTAGCATGGATTAAGTCACTGCTGGAGACATCACCCGCTAGTAATCTCGCGACTTCCCTTTTTTAGAAATATCCAACATCTTTTCTATCTTTTTTTTCTGGTTGCTCTTCGGGCATCGATTTTGTGACTAACCTGTCAAGAGAGGCTTTCAATTTTAGATGGTATGCGTCTACATGTTCAATCAAGTCTTTTCGTTCATTGCTATTTTCTGCTTCAACTGCGCCAATAATTTTAAACAAATGATCGTCTAAAGGTAAAATTTCCATTATTGGTTCATATTGTGATGTTTTGTGGTAATACTGCATAGTCGAAGGATGAAAACCACCACTCCAATGAGTGATAAACATAATGTGCGTGACAATGTTTGCATCAACATATGAAATAGCGTCTGACAGATCTTTCCAAGTTATATACCGATACAGAGTCTTGCCAAGTGGTGGATGCGTGGTAAAAATAAAACTCACTAGCACTCTTTTAGTCTCACTATATTTCCAAATTCTGAGTGCCTTTGTATCTATCCAGTTTGAAGGATTTTCCCGATTCCTTAACGAGGAGGGCGTTTCAGAGAGAATTCCTAAATTTTCTGAATAAATTGTCATTTTTTCTAAAAGTTTTTCATTATCGATTCCTAAACGATATCTACTTTTTGCAGAATTCTTTTCTTTTTCGAGCTTCATTTTCATTGTTTCTTGCATCCATTGACTGCGTCTTTTTGTGAACTTTGATAGATTTTCTTCGGGAATAATTTGCGGTTGTTTTCTTTGGGCGTCTTCGATTGCAATAGCTAAATATTTATCCTTAACAATCCAAGCTTCTTGCTCAATTTTCATTCTATTTATACATTCATTGCAAATCATTTTAAGGTCGCGAGCATATTTGCCCGTCACTTCCTGGATCTCCTCGATTGCACTTTTAGAGAAAGGATACAACTGAATATTTTTTCCATCTGTATCTTCTTTGGTACATTCATCAACTATCGGTAACTCTAAATCGTTATCTTCACACCACCAAGACATGTACTTGTTAACTAATTCATATGCTTGCCCTAGGCTAAGTGTCTGCAAAACTTCGGATTGGTATTGAATTCTACCTGCAAGAGTTCTATCAACCGTAATAGCATGCCTTTTAATAATATCATAAATTGGGGTGGTACATGCAACCAAAAGCAAAAAATTAGGCATATCTCGACAGGTTGTTCTGAGTGTGCCAAAAAAATTCTGTAAATCATTTAGTTCTTGTTGTTTATAGTCATTTTCATTTCCCATGTTGCTGCTTGAAGATTGGCGTAAGGTAACAAGATATCTAAAATATTCATCCACATTATCTATCACCATACACATTCCAACATTTTTTGTGGACAGCAGAGTGCTTATTGCCGAAGCCATTGATTGAACTTCGTTTTCTGTCAAATTATCAATTTGAAGTGTGCCTTGAATGTAATCTCGAACATGTTCTTTCACTTTTTTTGATCTTAAATTGTGAGTCTCAACATCTTGAATAGATATCCATTGTTTTGTTTTATTGATAACATCAGTGTTTAGGAAAAAATCCATCCATAACTCCATTGATGTAATTTTACTTTGTCCAGCAGAAAATGCAGAATACAGACCTCGGAAATTTCCAGTATCATTGAATAGATAATCAAGATAACAAGTTAAATGAGATTTCCCAGCTCCAGGATCACCAACAATAAAAGAAATCCAATATCCTTGCCCTATTGTACTTCTAAATATTGCATTGAACCATTTTAGATAATTTTCAGATCCAACTATAAATGGAGGTTTCCAACCTCGTGGAGGATCGACATAAGGAAATGGGTTTTTTGTTTCCCAATCAATAAGTTTCTCATTAAAAGTAGATATTCTATCCATCTTCTTCACCTTATGAATTTCACATAAAAGAAAAGATTTCCTCCATTCGTTTTTAGATATTTAACCTCTGATATCCCTATAGGTGCCCCAACATCCAATCTAACAGATCCATTTTTCCAAAGGTCAGTTAACATTTCATCAAAAATTTTATGTGATAGATTCATTCGTGTACAAACATTAGTTCTCAACTCAGGAATTTCAGCTTGACCTCCGACTCCTTTAATTTTTTCATACTCTTCTCGAGTTATTCGAAGGAAATCAGCAGTTAGTGGCTTCCACTTAAGAGACTTTATATTCACTAATAAATAGTGAAGTGTCAACACATCTAATCCTTTTAAAAATAGATTCCATCTTAGAGTGCCATAATTTTTCTCCAAATTCTTACTAATGTTCACAATATCTTCTGGAGAAGGGGGGTATTCAATATCTAAGCTTTGGTTATAGAAGGTACGTAAAAAGTCCTCAGTTTTCAGGTGTTCGCCAATTTGAAAATTGGATTTTAGATCAAAGATTTGAGTTAGAATATTTGTTAAATCATTTGACAATCGATCTAATTGGTTAGATAAGTTTTCATTATTCTTCTTTTGTGCATGTTCCATTGATTGCCGTAAGGCTACAACTTCTTTTCGAATATTTCTTAAATAAGTCTTTGAAGGCGATTTGGGTTTAAGTTGTCGTTTAAAAGTTTTTGTTTCCCAAACTTTTGATAATCCAATATTTGTAACAAGTTCTTCAATAATTTCTTTTTTCGAAGTTTTTGGTATATCTTCCTTTTTTAATTCTTTGTATATTGTTTTGAGATTTTCAAGGGACAATTTTTTCAGGATAGTCGTTAGAGACGATGTCATCTTATTGAACATTTCTATCATTTCATTAAGAACGATAGAATTAGAGAGAAGTTTTTCAGAAGGAACTTCATTAATTAATCTATTGATAATGAATGATTTTGTAACTTTTGGAGATAGCATAGTTCCTAAATCATAGTTATAAAAAATATTTGCTAATGTATCTAATTCTAAATTTCGAAGAACTAACTTCAGGACTGAAATAGATGAATTCTTAATCTCTAAGCCATTTGACATAAAATTACACCATTTCGCAGTTCATTCAATATTTGTACTATAATGTTCGATGATTTTAAAGTTTTGACAAAACCAAAAAACAGTTTTTCTCTCACATTCTGTTAAATGTTAACTGCTCCCCTCATGGAAAGTGTAGGCTTCAGTTGCTTGGTTTTCCAAGAAAAAGGCTGTTTTCAGCAATCTTCTTTTATTAGTCTCCTAATATGAACAGCTTCTAATGTTAATTGTCTGCTGTTTTGCTGTTTCCTCTTCAGTTTCAAAATTTGTTTTCAATGAATCTACACTGTGGTTTGACTGGGACTATAGCGTAGCCGCTTCAACAGCAATACAGCTATCACAACCCCTACAAAGAGTGCAAGATACAAAACTGTGTTTATTGCATGAAATGTTGTTGTTGCCCATGTTTCGTTGGGCAAGTCTGCAGCGTCCGTTTGAACTGTCACCTGTTGAATGGGACTCCAAGAAACTATGCTGGTCTCGTAGACGCCAGGGGCGATCTCCTCGCATACTTCTCCATTCACAAGAGTGGTTGCGTCCGTCACTGAAGTTCCATCATAAGCTTGAGCAACATTCACCCTCACCTTTGACATCCCAAACCAAGACGAGTCAACTTCCACATTAACTGTAATTTTGTCCCAAACTATGCTGGGACTTTCAACGGTTACCCTGTATCCACTCGCTTCAGGATGCTGAAAGTCTGTGACCGCCCATGAACGTTCGCCCACATCCTCATACGCTATGCTGAAGCTTATCCATCCAGTGCTGTTCGTTACATGCTCCGTTCCATTCACGTAAACGCTGCCATTAACCACATCGGCGCCATCATGCTCCCATGCGACATGGAAACCAACTGACTGGGCTTCGTTGACACCACATTTCTTGGCACTTGTGAAAGTTAGGTCTATGACCGCAACCTGTCTATCCCTAGAGTACCATTGGGTGATGACGCCTTGGGTGGGCTTGTTTTGTGGTGTGTGAGAAGAATCGTTTGGTCCCCCTTGTTCGGGGTTATATATCCAAGTCCACCAGTAAAATCCGTAGAACCAATTTCGGTTCCACAGCGTCTGGAATGCGGCTTCGTAGCAGTCCTGCTGTTCTTGAAGATCAGCAGTCATGTCTGACCAATAGTTTGATGGGGACATGTTTGTTCCGTCGCCGCTTCGGTACCCGATTTCCGTGAATATTACCGGCTTGTTTACTGTTGACAGCCATGCTTCAATCTCGTCTGCGTAGTTGACCCAAGCGTTCTTCAGTTCATCGAAGGTGGGGTCATACTTTAACACAGATAACGGAAAGTAGGCATCTATTCCCACGTAATCCACAGAATCCCACCACTCGATGTTCTGGTAGTTAGTCCAGTCAGCAGCATACACTATGGGACCAGAGTAGCGTTCCCGCACCCCTTGGATCACCGTTTCCCACTGCTCTTTCTCTCCAGTCGTTGCTTTGTATTCGCACCCAATCGAGAAGAGTTCCACATCATTTTGTTCAGCAAATTCGGCGAAAAAATTGATGAATGCTGAGTAGCTTTCAAACCACTCATTTGACGGTTGAATTTCGCCTCTCCACACGGGATAGGGGAGGGTTTCTTTCCGTTCTACTGCCTCAACCATTGGCTTCAACATAACCTTCAAGCCTAAACTGTGGGCAGTGGTTATAGCATGTTCAAGGGACTCTGGAGTTGGTGTACCGTTAGAACTGAGATGTATGTCATGTGATGTCGTGTTAGATTGGATCCATGAAAAACAGAGCGCTATCCATTCCGTGCCCGTTTCGGTCAAAAGCCTCAGTGACTCGTCAGACACAGAACTGCCAAAATCATGGTTAGACCAACACGAGTAAGACAACCCTTTCTGAAAAACAGGCTTTGCATCCGGCAGCTCAGCTTTTTGGGAGACCAAGCACTCGGCAACTCCACTGGAGTTTTTGTTGAATGTAAGGGGAAACACAGGACAAGCAATAACCTCAAAGGTCAGCAGGAGAATCAGCGAAGAGAAGGTTAACGATTTTTTCAGTCTATTCATGTATTACCCCAGAGGTCGTCCAATTTTTCTTCTGATTCATGTAAGGTCGATGTTGCTTGACTTTTCGTTAAGCAGAGCTATGGCTGCAAGAAGATTTTTTGCGATATTAATCAGATTCACCGAGACGATCATCAAGAGGAGAATGCTGACATCAACTGCCAAGTTTACTGTAAGCCCCGAAATGGGTAACGTTACGCTGAAAACGCCGCCGTCTGAGACAGCAAAAAAGTAGGCAATTACAACTATCGCTTTTGCTACCCCAAAACCGCATCCTATAACGGTTCCGGAGAAAAGTTGCCCTACCACAGCGAAGAATACAGCTATTGCAGCGAATTGGAACAGCGGCGTGGCATAATCAAGTGGAAGTATATTCATGGGATACAGCGTCATCGGCAGCCAATAGACAACAAGAAAAGTTACTGCGCCCCAGACCGTAGCCTTGAGAACTCGAGGGAACGCTTCTTTCATAAACAATTTCGCGATCGCTTCAGCCATACTGCTCCCACCAATCCACTACAAAAAGTGGAGTCTCGAAAACCACGTGCATCTTTCCGCTGCCCGTTAGCTTTGAGGCGTCTTGCTGCCTCGCGTACCCAAGAAGTCTGTCAGCATAACTTTGCTGCGATGGGACATTGATGCTCGCTATTCCAGAGGTTATAAACTCGTTCGAATTGCTGTATACTTCCACTTTCAAGGTTCCTGTTAATTCAATGACAGCGTGGTTTTCGAAACTTACAGGTATTCTTGCCTCGACATGGGTGCTATTATGAGGAGAAACGGAGATTGTTCCTATGGAGAAGTGCGCGAAGGGTGCCCCCCATGGTATCGTGGCGTTCGTTGAGAGTTGAACTGGGATGGCTCGGGCGAATTTGAGACCAGCAAAAATTTCTACATTGAAGGAGCTGTCGTTCAACAGGAGAGATACATGATCCATTGACATGATGTCGTTTAGGTCTACAGAGATTGTGTGGGTTGCATTAACGTTGCTGCCTCGCGGTATGGACGGAACAAGAGTTTCGGTAATGTCAAACACTGTTCCATTTTGGTCTGTGATACGGGTTGTGAGGTTCAAATCAGCTAATTCGTAGTAGCCGTTGTTGGTTATGGCGAATGGCAAAGAAAAAGCGATGCCGTTGCTGGAGGGAAGCATCTGAACCTTCCCTACGTTTATGCCCAGATTCGTGACTGAGTAGACAGCTGTGACAGAGAAGAACAGTATCACTATCCACAGTACAATTGCGGCTATGCTGAGCATCCTTATAGCGATCTTCATCTATCTCGTTTTCCTTCACTTTTGCTTCGGTTGAACGAGATTAAGCTTAGTTTTGTTAGGTTCTTTGGCGCGTATAGGTTCCATCTGTTTGATGATTGGATGAGCTATTGATTGGATTTCGGTTGTGGCTAGGCGTTTGAGTTGGGCAACAAGCTGTACTCCTCGTGCCGTTAGTCCTGAGCCTATCCATCCCATGACGCCGAGGTACATGATTCGAACGGATGCTCCAATCAGGGGAGCCAAGGAGCTGCCGAAAGCGTCTATTAGGTCTGATGATCCGGTGATGGATGGGTTGGCAATAAGGAAGAGGTAGGCGCTTATGAAGGTGAAGGCTAGTAAGCCGATGCCTGCTAAAAGGGTGGCGTATCCTATAATCAGTTCATTGTCTTTCACATTGTGGACCTCCACGCTACAGAAACAAGTGCTTACCTGCAATATTAAGTCTTCTGTCTTACCAAACAATATTTTTTTAGTTACCCCACTTCCACAACCCACGACAATATCAAAAACCATTGAACAAACACTGAGTTATCTCGCCGACACAATCAGTTTCTTCGCGTGTTCAACGGTTACTTTTTCTTTTTAATGCACGAATGTAATGTGATGCTTCTTGGGCAGTTTTTAGGTAAGTCACCTTTTTTGCTTTAACAAGTTTTAGTTGAGTTGCACAGTATGGGCACCTTTTAGTCTTCTGGGCTGCTTTAGCCAGCAGAAATCGTCCACAACCATAGCAGACAAGCACCACATACATTCAGCACACATCCGTCGGAAGGAAAAGCTTTTTCTTTGAACAACTTAAATGCTTTAGGAGGATGCAGATAAATGAGTCGCTTTTCCTTAGCAAATCTTGCTGTGAAATATTTTCGGCAAAACGGTTACCAGACGGAGAAGGACACTGTTCTGGAGGGTGTTTCTGGGGTTTCGCGGAAGTTTGATTTGACCATTCGGAGAGGCAAAGAGAAGCGGTCGGTTTGGATTAAAGATTGGAATCGGACAGTCGGCGTTAATATGGTTATAAATATCGATAGAGCCGCGGAGGACGTGGGTTTTCCTAAGCCCATAATTATCGCCGAAAAATTTAGTGGTCACGCCAAAGCCTACGCCAACCGCCGCGGCATCACTTTGCTGTCGAAACAGCAGATTCTTAGGTCGCTGGGTTAATTTTTTAGAGATTTTTCAGAAACTCTTCAAGTTGTCCTTCGCTCTCCAGTTTTCCTAGCCAGTCAACTATTCCGACTTTACAGTCTTTTCTTTTCTCCAGCACCTGCATCATCTCTTCCGCCACCGTCTCCGTGGTCTTGCCGCTGACGTCGATCTCGCAGACTTTGTCGGTGCCAAGGGCGGACAGGGCGTCCCAGAGGCAAACATCCAGGATTTCGGCTGCTAGGTTCTCCCACAGTTTCTTTTCTTTGTATCCGCGTTTCTCTAGTACATTCTTGAGTTCGCGGGGGTCGCGTCTGAGAACAAAAGCTGTGTTCACGTCTTTCTTTGGCACAACATCGACGGCGTAGTGTCCCTCGATTATGACTCTGCCTTGTGAGTTGGCTATGATTTGTTGTAGCTGTTTTGAGACTTTTTCTGTGTCTGCAACATATGTTTGTCTGTTCTCGTCTATGCCGGTGATTAGTTGTTGTTTCTTTACAAGTTCTGTTACGCCTATGTAACGTGCATTCAGCTTAGACGCTAGCTTGTGGGAGACTGTGGTTTTTCCCACGCCTGGAGTGCCGGTTACCAAAATGGCTTTTGTGAAGTTTTTCACTCTCCTTATTCTGGTAATGTTTTGAAGAGTTTTAAGTTATGGTTATAAACAGTTTCTGGATATAGGTTAGTGTTCACTGGGGATTCGGCTTTGAGGCTGTTAGAGGTTATTGGAAGAGTTATGCGTCAGATTGCGCCTGGTCCTGCTCCGTCCTTTAATGAGGCTCATGTGGTTAAGGCGCTGGAGATTATTGGTAAATGCGGAGCCGTGGGCAGGATAAGGTTGTCAAAAGAGCTTGGGTTGGGGGAGGGCACAACCAGAACGCTTCTGAAGCACCTCAAGAGTGCGGGGATGACTCGAAGTTCACGAAGCGGAATCTCTTTCTCTGAGGAGGGAGAGAATGTGTTTTCTGATCTGCGGAGTAAGCTCAGCGAGGGGGTGGAGGTTCCCAGTAGTCCTCTGACGGTTGGAGCATTTAACATTGCAGTTCTGGTTAGAGACTCGGCTCAGGCGGTGGGGAGCGGCATGGAGCAGCGGGACATTGCGATTAAGAGTGGGGCGTCGGGGGCAACAACTCTGGTTTTTTCTGGAGACAAGTTGTCTATGCCTAAGTGTGTGGAGGATGTTTCCGAGAGCACGCCATTGCTGCACGATGAATTGGTGACCAAGCTGAACCCAAGCCAGAACGATGTCATAATAGTGGGCAGCGGAGAAACCAGAGAACAGGCAGAAATGGGAGCAAAAATGGCAGCCATCAAACTGCTAAAAGACAGCAACTAAACCTTGTTTCTTTAGCAAAAACAGAAAAAAGACTGCTTTCCCTTGCTTAAAAAATAAATTATGTTAGAGACCAAAATTCTATTTTTTGGCTAGGCTACATATGCCCGCCTTTTTCACATATAACAGTAGCAAGAAAATTGAAATGAATTTGAGAGGATATAGAGATTATTTTTGGTAGAGCATGTAAACTCCTATCAACATGACTATTCCAGCAAAAAATTGTGTAAGAGAAAAGATTTCTTTAAGAATTATGAAAGCAAAAATTGCACCAGAAAGAGAAGATATTGAAAAGATAACTCCCGTTTGCATTGAACCAATTTCTCTTAACGCAAAAAGAAATAACAAGATTGAGAAAGCTATACTGAAAGCTCCTACTGTTAATATGTAGGGGATTGAAGCTAAAGTGACATTGAAACCTATTCCAAGAATAAATGACATGCCCAATAACACAGAACCACCAATAAAACATTTTAATCCCGTTATCATAACGATGTCTCGTTTCTTGCTCAGAAACTTGCTTAGATTATTGTCTATTCCCCAAAAGAGACAAGCACCTACTATCAGCAAGTTACCAGTGATTTTTGAGGTTGCAGTGAGCATCTGAAATTCACCATTTGTTGTAATGAATATAACTCCAACAAACAACAATTGAATAGCAAAGTAATCTTTTTTTGTTCCACGCTCTCTTAAGAAGGCAAAAGCAATCAGAACTGTGAATAGGCATTCTGTATTGAGAAGCAGAGAAGTATTGATTGCTGTTGTTTCGTTAAGTCCATACAAAAGCAATAATGGTGCAGTTATTGAACCACAGAAGATTACTAGAGCAAGTGTTCTATAGTCTTTCTTTGATATTTTGGTTTCAGTCTCTGTGGGAGTTTCAAACAAAGTGAGAAGTTTTTTGTGAAATGGTGACAAGTGAATTCCAAATAGTAGAATACCGCCAACAAAGTAAATCATTCCAGCAACGACTAGAGGGTTAACGTTTTCCAATGCTAATTTGTTTAGAGTTGAACTTATTCCAAACAAAACCGCCGAAGTAATCGCTCCTACATATCCCCAATGATGAGTCAATGAACACCACTCGTTTTGAATGACTTTTGCAAGATGCTCTGACTAATTCATTAGGCTACACTTTAACTTTTTCCGCCTTTTTTTACATTCAAAAAGCCTAAAATCACACATTCTTTTTTTACCACGTAGTTAAATTTTCACTATTTTTTTATTTTGTTTTTCTAGGAAGGAAAAAGACTGTTTTCAGTAACGCTGTTAGAATATACTAATGAAAGTGTGAACCTTAGACAGGAATCTTTTGCTGTGCTGCTGAATTTCAGAAAAAAGACTGTTTTCAACAATGTACCTCTATTAGGAGCCTAATAGGGTCTGCTAGTTTGTTTCTGTGTTAACAAAAATTTGTGAAAAAACTGTTTTCAACAATGTACCTCTATTAGTCTCCTAATATGTTTGTGTGGTTGTTTAGTTGATGCTGATGAGTATGACTCCTGCGACGATTAGGAGTGAGCTGGCAACTAGTTTGGGGGAGATTTTTTCGATTTTTCTGAGGAAGATGTAGGTGAAGAGCAGGATGAACAGCAGTTCGGTTTGCAGAACCGGGGCAACTATGGAGACCATCTCTTGGCTTAGAGCAAAAAATGATAGCAGCCATGTCATGGCCATGCCCACTCCGGGTTTCCAGAACATTTTGATGTCGTTGCGCGAAAACCTTGATGTTCCGGTGTGGTTGGAGAATGCTATCACCAGAAGGTAGACGAGGAGGGAGGTGGTGTATCCCACTGAGACTCCCAGCAGCGGCTGGTTGTAGATGTTCAACGCTTCTTTTCTCATTATGTAGGAGAACGCAAAAGCCAACGAACAGGCAATAGGGACAATTAAGCCCTTTTTTGTTGCGTTTCTGGAGCCGTTTTCACCTTTATTTACGATTCTTCCAACTGATATTACGCCAACTAAGATGCAGACGAGCCCAATCCAGTTTTCTGCGGTTAAGGCTTCACCTAACAGCAGAACCGCCGCAATCGAGGTGTACAGTGGGTAGGTTGCAAAGATGGTTGCGTTTGCTGAGATTCCTGCGGTCTCCATTCCCTTGAAGTAGAACAGTCTGACTATTCCAGGGGCAAGCAGCCCCGCCAGCACGAAGAGCAGTAGTCCTTCAGGGTTCACTGTGCCTAGGTCTGTGAATGTGAGGGCAAGGGGCCAGAGGATGATGTTGCCCATGATGGTGATTGTCAGGGATATGTAGATGAAGTTTGATTTGTCCAAGTTTTTTCTGACCAGAATCATAGATAAGCCAGAAGACATAGCAGCAAGCAGAGCCAATACAACACCAATCATGATTGTTCCAAAACTGCAGGGGAGCTATTAAAGGCAACCCTTCTCGTCTATAGCAACAAACGTGAACAGCAGCAGGGCATCTTCTGGTATGGCGCTTCAGCGTCACTTGCGTCTTCTAAGCTTTTTGATTAGGACTATTACAAAGCCAATCCAGAACAGCAGCATGCCCCCAATCATGAATAGAAACGGAAACACGACATTCACGAGTTCGATGGGAAGCGTGATGTAATGGAGAAGTAGACCCACTACCCCCAAAACTATTCCTATGCTCCCAAAGAAAAGCATAGGCCGAACATCAAACATTAATCTCGTAGTGATTCCAAGTATCCTGCCCCCATCTTTTATGGGATTAAGCTTTGTCTCCCCCACTCTTGGACTATAACCTATGGGCAACTCACATATTCTAGCATTAACAGAACGGGCTTCTGCCAATATCTCCATGGCCAGGGGCATACCCACAGCCACCAAATTCATCCTTTCCAGAAGCTCAGACGTGAAGGCTCTCATGCCACTCTGGGTGTCATACACGTTAAGTCCCAAAGCCAACTTCGCAACTAGACTAAGCACTCTATTTCCAACCCTGTTAATCAGAGGCATTGCCCCCTTCTGCATCCCAGCAAACCTGTTGCCCACCACCAAGTCAGCCTCATCCTCCAAAATAGGCGCCACCAATCGGAGTATATCCTTGGGAGCATAAGTTAAGTCGGCATCCATCATCACAATCACTTCGGCACCCAGCCTTTTCCTAGCATAAAAAAAGCCAGTTTTCAAGGCATCCCCATAACCTCTGCCCCGCTGATAAATGACAGTGGCACCCATACCACGGGCAACCTCATCTGTGCCATCGATTGAATGCCCATCCACAACCAGCACGTGACAGTCATAGCCATCCATAACCTGTTTCACGCCACCCACCACTCTTCCCACAGCTTTACATTCATTAAGGGTGGGAATCACAACGGCAATTCTGGTTGCAGAACGTTTAGCTTCTATGGCTTCCTCCTCCACGTGCCTGTTGAACCTAATATTCACTTCAACTCAGCATTTAAGCATCACTTAAAAAAGGTGCAGGAAGCGAGATTCGAACCCATGAACCCTACGGGACAGGCTCTTCACTCTGTCTTTTACCAAATGTCTACCAGTCATCCTGAGCGCCCATCAAAACTCTAATCTAATATTGCCGTTTCTGAAGAAAAAAATAAAAGAAAAAAAGGAACCGAGTTGCTGAACAAATTCTGGTCCCCTTAGTTAGATTTGTCATTTCTTTGATCGCTTTCGTAAAACGACGGTTGCACCTATTACAGCGGCAGACGATAGTAGCACAAGAACTCCGAAGCTCAAACCTTCTGGGACAGTATCCGAGGTATAGTTTTCGATACCATAACTAGATGGGTCGTCTGCGTCACTGCCTTCTGGCCACGCGAGTTCTCCTGCGCCGGCATTGCTTGCGTCGTAGACTGCTAGTCTACAGTTCCATACAATGGTTAGTTGGACGGTCCCTGTATTCTTCGGAATCACGAATTCCAAGATCCAGTGCTCTGTGCTGTCACTCGGTGACTCGCTCAACGCGTTAGCCCATTCTATTTCGGTTTCGTCGAATGATGCCTCAGTCCAGCCTGTTCCGTCTCCTTCGTACCATACTAGATCCGTGTGTCCTGTAATCACAAACTTGTAATCACCAGCCGAAGGAGCACTGCCCCCATCTGCCATACCGTCCATGCAAAATTCCCAATAGTCTTCTGCATCGTCTGTGGTGTCACTGTAAAATTCGACAAGCCACTCTGTCACAACAGCTTCAGTACCAAAAATCCATGTACTTGTGAAAGAAACGTCTTCGCCTATCGTAGTAACGTCACCACCATCAGTCCATTCATCCGGAGAAGTCCACGCCCCATCAATAGTAGGCGGCACTACCTCACCCCAGGATACTCTTTCGACGGTTTGCGCACTAGCACAATTGATGGCTCCAAGGCTTACCAGCAAGAGCACCATAAAAGCTACCATGGTTATTGTGCAGAATTTCTTTCTCATTACTTTTTCACCTCCCATCCAGTTCTTTCACTTCGAAAAGAGTACGAAGTAAACAAAATGTTACTCCTTACCCCTCTCTCCTTTCATTTCTAGTACCGTGCTAGGTATTCTATGGTATTTACGTTTAAAGATTTCTGAAGTTTCCATAATTTCTATAAGAATCCCTATGATTTTGGACCTGCAAACCTTATACCCAACATAAAAACGCTCCATCATACCATAGACCAAAGACATAATGAGTAATCATCTTTCCACATCCAGAACAATGAAGCATTATTGGACTCCTAATGTGAATGTGATTCAGTGTTTTTGTTCTATGCCGCTGACGAGTTCATGGAGGTCCCTGCCCACCCATTCGCCTACGTAACCGCCTTCCAGCACTCCAAAAACTGGCTTCCCCAAAGCTCCCACCCTTCGTCCAATCTCTCTGTAGCCCTCATAAGTCAAACCTAAAGAAGCCAAGTCTCCTTGGTGAGCATCAAAACCCGCTGAAATAGCCACCACCTCAACGTTTGACATGTCCACCTGACTCAACGCCTGCTCCAAAGTCTCCAGATACAGTGAATCCCCAGCTGAGTAGGTTAAAGGAAAGTTCAGGCAGTTGCCCTGCGACATGAGACCTGTCCCAGGATATGTTGGATGTCTATGGAAGGAGATGAAGGTGACTTTGGGGTCTCCTTGAAAAATTTCTTGGGTGCCGTTTCCATGGTGCCCATCAATGTCCAAAATCAAGGTTGGCAAACCCAGTTTTTTGACGGCTATGGCGATGTTGTTGAAATAGCAGAAACCCAAAGTTGATGCCCCCATGGCTCTGCCGTTTCTGCCGGCGTGATGGCCTGGAGGTCTCATAAGAGAAAAGCCGTGGTTTTGGGCAGCCAGTAACGCTGCGCCGGCTGAGAGCAGGGCATATTCGTAGATGTTTTCTGGCGCCGGTGTGTCCCCGTCCAGATAGCTTCCAGCTTTTGCATTTTTTATCCAATCAACGTATTCTCTGCTGTGAACAGTTAACAGATCTTGCTGTGAGGCTGGTTTTGGCTCCACAAACTCGTATTGCCTCAGTTGTTCAAGGGCTTTTCTGATTCTTTCAGGTCTCTCTATGTGACGCGGCCAACTATACTCCAGACATTTCTCCGAAAACATAATCTCCATTTCAGGTTTCCTCTCTTCGAAAATCGGCATTTAGAGAACATAAATAAAAATGTAATTTATAGAAGTTGTCTTTTATGCCCCTGAAATGTTTGCTGCTTTAGTGACCAGCAGATTGTTGAGGAAATCTTTTATCACCAGAAAGGCTATTACTACAAAGGGTGGGGGCAAAATGCCTAAAAAAACTACTATTTCGATTATCAAATGTGATGTAGGGTCACTGGCTGGGCATCATGTGGTGCCTAAACCTCTCCTTGACATCGGAAAAAAAGGTTTGAAGCAAGCACAAAAAGAGGGGTTAATCAACAGCTATTACGTCTTCAACGCTGGGGACGACCTTGAACTCCTCATGGTTCACCAGAAAGGAGAGTGCAACCCCGAAATCCACAAATTAGCATGGAACATTTTCAAAGAAGCCGCAGACAAAGCCAAAATCCTCAAACTGTATGGCGCAGGGCAAGACCTTCTGAAAACCGCTTTCAGCGGAAACATTCGGGGGCTTGGTCCTGGAGTGGCGGAGATGGAAATCGAGGAACGCAGCTCAGACCCCATAGTTGTTTTTGCCGCTGACAAAACCGAGCCGGGCGCCTTCAATTTTCCCATGTTCAAGATTTTTGGCGACCCAACCAGCACTGCTGGGCTTGTGATCGACCCCGGTATGATTGGAGGCTTCAAGTTTGAGGTTCTGGATGTGATGGAAAACAAGAAGGTGATTTTGAAGTGCCCCGAAGAAATGTACGAACTGATAGCATTGATAGGGACACCTGAACGTTACGTGGTTTCGCATGTGCGGCGAGCGCAAGATAATCTGGTATGCGGCGCTACTAGCACAACGAGGCTGTCGCTGCTTGCGGGTAAATACGTTGGAAAGGATGACCCTGTCTCGATTGTTAGGGCTCAGCATGGCTTGCCTGCACTTGGAGAGATTCTGGCGCCTTTTATGCACACCTTTTTTGTTGAAGGGTGGATGCGTGGAAGCCACTGGGGTCCGCTCATGCCAGTGGGCTTGAAGGACAGCCGATGCACGGTCTTTGATGGTCCGCCGCGGATTGTGGCTCTTGGCTTTCAGGTCGGAAACGGAGTGATTGCCAGCGACGACAACGGTGAACCCTTAATAAGCGATCTGTTTGAGGACCCAGCGTTTGATTTGGCTCGGAGAGAAGCTATAGAGTATGCTGCTGTTCTTCGGCGCATGGGAGAGTTTGAGCCTGGACGCCTGAGTTCTCACGCCATGGAATACACTACGTTACCCAAGGTCTTGGAAAAGCTGAAGAAGAGATTCGTGAAGATTGACTCCTAACCATTTTCCCTTTTTTCTGTTTTATGGAAAAGCCTGTACACATTCTAGCGAATTGAATGCCTCAAAGTAGTTGCAGTTATTTGTAGTCCTTAGAGGGTGAGCTTCGACAGTTCTTCGTATCTAGAATTAACGGTTTCGTAGAGCTCTTTCCGCAGATTCTCTCCAGACAATTTTCTCATTCGAAGCAGTTCCAGTTTCTTGGAGAGTTCCAGGTCTCCCAGCGAGCGAATCCAGAGTTCCAAGTCTCTTCGGGGAACATGGAATTCGATGCACTTCAAATCGACGTTTTGGATTTTATCAACAAAGTCTCTGAGGCTGTCTGCGTAAACGCCCGAGTGCTGGTCGAGATCGTAATAGAAATGGAAGGCTTTATCCACTGAAACGGAGGTCAGAATTTTCAAGGCTAAGTTCCTATCTACTTTCGGCAGCCCTATCGCCTGTTTGCCCAGATTTGTTACGGCGTAGTATTGTTCTTGGGGCACAGAAACGTATTTTGCTTTCATGAGCCCTGGCAAGTATTCATTTGTTGAGGAAGAAGTTAATCCTGCTTTTTCGGATATTCCTTGGATGGTCATCGGTTTTCCCGCAGCCCACAACGCCCACAAAATTTTGCTCCTGATCTTGCTTGCGCTCATCCTCTGCACGCTCCAGAAAAACATTGCTGTTCTATGTTATTATTTCTAACGGTATGTGAAGTTTAGTGTAGTTGTGGTTTTAGGAGTTGTTTTTGTGGTCAGTTCGTTTTTCTGTCTTGTGGAGGCTGTGGTGTGGTGACATTTTTTGTCGTGAGTATATCGAATATGTCTGTTTATGTGTGGCATATGCAAAGGTTTATATTTGCGTATGTGAAGTATTACTACATAATATGTCTAAAAAAGGACATATTGTATATGTGTAAAACGGAGATACAACAAAAAAAGATATAAAATGGAGGTAAATCACATGAAAAAAGTATTTACCACAAATTGGTATCTACAAAAATCGTATTTCCAATCCATTGTTAATAAACAAAACAACAAGTGCTGAACGCCACAACCTTCGACACTACCTAAAATAGTCCGCACGCTTTCCCAAGTAAGAGACTGAAAAGCCTTCGCAAAACTGCGTTGAACGTCTCTACCCAAAACCAAAGTAGATCATATAACTGCCGATGAAAAAACAGCACAAGGTTTCTCAATTTTATTACCTAAAGTGCAAGACCATAAACTCTAACTGCCTTCTATTTGGTCTTTGCAACTGAAGAAATCTTATTCGCGTATTTATGAATGCCATCAAAAGTGTTAAAAGAAGGTTTGCGGAAACTGCTCCTTGAATTGTTCAGATTTGGTCCTGCTGTCAGTTGACCAATTTGACATTACAAACCACAAGTAATCTGCATCAAGTTTCAGGGAGGAGGATAAGGTTGAACGATATTGAAGTAGATTCTGTGACTAAACGTTTCGAGGATATGGTGGCTGTTGATAACCTTTCCATGAGCGTTGAGAAAGGAGAACTGTTTGGCCTGCTGGGTCCCAATGGCGCTGGCAAATCTACCCTCACAAAGATGATTTCTGGGAGACTGCATCCCACATCAGGCACAATCAAAGTAGGAAAATACAGCATCAAAGACGACCTCATGAAAGTCAAAGAACTGCTAGGCGTTGTTCCCCAAGACATCGTATTGTATGATTACCTGAATGCCAAGGAAAACCTCGCTTTTTACGGCAGACTCTACGGTTTGACAGGAAAAAAACTGAAGGACAGAATCAATGAACTGCTAAGATTCACACAGTTGGATGAGAAGGCAGTGAAACGTCACGTCTCCACCTACTCTGGAGGAATGAAACGCCGCGTAAACATTGCCGCCGCTCTTCTGCATGAGCCACAAGTTCTGCTGTTGGATGAGCCTACCGCTGGGCTCGATCCGCAAAACAAGCATGCCCTCTGGGAGATAATCGAGGATTTGAAGAAGCAGGGGAAGACAATCGTTTTGACGACGCATATGATGGATGAGGCAGAGGAGCTCTGCGACAGAGTTGCGATCATGGATCATGGCAGAATCATCGCATTAGGTAGCCCAAGCCAGTTAGTTAAGAAAGTCAAGATGGAGAACACGATAACTGTGGTTCCGGACAAAACCTCACCCAGCCTCATTGAACAGGTTAAATGCCTTGCCGGCGTCAAAAACGTCTACACTGCGCCTGACGAAGATGAAAAAAGCGAGACCATAAAGGTGATTACAGACTGTCCAGATGACATACTTCCAGATATAGTATCCACGATTGTGAATACTGGAACAAAGGTTCTGTCTGTTCAGCTTTCACGGGTAACGCTTGAGGACGTGTTCATTATGCTTACAGGAAGGAGCCTAAGGGAGGAGTAGAAAGGATATGAGCCTCAAAAGATCAATAAACCAGATAGCTGCAATAGCAAAAACCGATTTTCTCGGAGTCATCAGAAACAAAACCGCCATCTTCTTCACGTTGCTCTTTCCGCTGTTCTTCATAGTCATAATCGGATTCACTTTTGGTCAATCTGGCGAAGGAGAAGTGAGTCGCATTTCTATCGGAGTGGTTAACCTTGACGGCGAACTGGTCGCCGTAAACGCCACCGATTCATTCAACAGCACAATCGGAGACCTGTTTGTTCAAGAATTGGAAAGCGCCAACTTCACAGTTACTGGCTACGGCGAGTACGGCGACAGAGACACGAATGGAACGGCTGCCTACGCCATTAGCCGAGGAGACATCGATGCGATTCTGGTTATTCCCGCCAATTTCACAGAAACACTTACCTTCCAATACACCGACACTCTGGGCGTACCAGTTCCAATAAAGTCTCACCTTGAGGTATACGTTGACCCAACCGATACTACTGGCTCGTTGATAACGCAGCAGAGTGTTTTTGGTTTCCTCTCCGCTTTCATAAAAGAATATCAGAATATCGCCATCGAACAGGTTATTCCAGACATGGAATCCTATGTTAAAGTTCTCGCCGACCCAATCACAGTTTCGGTCAGCGAAGCCGACGTCACAGAAGCCGAGTTACAGTGGATTGACTACATGGTTCCAGGCACGCTGGGCTTGGTTCTTATCTGGAGCGGATTAAACCATGCTTCAATGACCATCGCAACCGAACGCACGAAAGGGACTTTTCAGCGTATGGTGATAGCTCCTGTTTCTCCTACGGTTGTTCTGCTTGGAAAGCTCATCTCAGCCTTGGCAATAGTCTACATGTCCGCGTTCATTATGCTTTTGAGTGGCGTTCTTCTCTTCCAAGTTAATCTCCATTGGAATATTCCAGTCATTCTTCTGGCGATCTTTCTTGGGGCACTCTCAGCGATTGGCATTGGACTGATAATCTCTTCCCTTGCAAAGAACGAGGAGGCAGCCAACTCGATCTCTGTCATAATCAGTGTTCCGCTACAGTTCTTCATCGGAGCATTCTTTCCTCTCAGCATAATGCCGGAGGCTGCTCAAGCATTCGGCAATGCTCTTCCCTTCACAAAACTGGTCAACGCCATGCAGGATGTTATGACAAGGAACTTGCCGTTTGACGCTGTGATTCCAGAAATGCTCTACCTAGCCGCTTCGGGTTTGATTCTGTTCACTCTAGGAACAATAGCATACAGAATAGCTCTAAATAGGCTCTAACCTAAACAGCACCTTGGTATGTTGGTCTAAAAGTTACTCGATGGCTATGCCGTTAGCTCGCAGCACTTGTTTTATTTTGCTAACTTCCACTCTGAGTAATCTGACCTCTCGTATAACATCCTGTAATGTTGTAGGGGTAACCCCTCTTAGATTAGGTGACAAATCAGATGGCTTTTTCTTTCCGCCAACAAGGTCCTCGGGCCTGTAAACCTCACCCATACAATTCACCTCAGGTAATAATTGATTTTAAAGCTAAAAAGGGATAAGGTCACAGGTTCGAAAATTCTCTGGGTCTTTTGCTAGACAATCTGTTAGCAAGTTTTCGGCTGCACACCTGAGTTATGTGTCTCTTAAGTGGCATTTTCCGCCTGTTGGACAGAACTTTTTTTCATGATTCTCAACTGCCCTGAAGAGTGCACCGATAGTTTCTTTGTTGGCAGAATAGATTCGCTGCTTTCCCTGTCTCTTGAGGAAAACAAAATTACAGTCAAGCAGAGGCTTAAGATTATGCGAAACCATGCTCTGTTCCTGCCCAAGAAATTCAGCGAGCTCATTTACGCTCATCGGCTTCTTCATCAACTGTTCTATTGCAGCTAACCTTGTGGGATTTGACAGATTTGAAAAGAACTTGTAGCAGGTTTCGCTTAACGCTTTTTTCATGGCTGCCTCACTTCTTTCTATGGTGAGCTGTTAGCGTAATATTAAGTATTTTTCATATGTATATTCGTTCATATAAACCCACTGGTCACTCAGCTAAAACGAGGATACAGGCTCCACAAGTAGTCTATTCTCTCTATGGTTTTTATTCTAACAAATATTCACAGTTGCTACAACAATCTTATATAAGATAAATTTACCAATGAGTGAATGAGCTATAATGCCTAGAGACCCAGTCTGCGGCGCCATTCTAAACGAGAAAACAGCAAAATTCCGTATGCGCCATCAGGGAGAAACATACTATTTCTGCAGCGTGAAATGCAAGAAAGGATTCAAAAAGAACCGAGACAAATTCGTGAAGTAGCCTCAATGTTGCTTAGGCGGAAATAGAGAAACCATATATTCTATTCGAGGTTTTTGGGCGGTTACAGGTAGGCTTCTGTGGCGTATCTTCGCATCATCCTGTGACTGTTGAAGTAGTATGCGACCTTTCCAATCGAGTTTTCCATCAGTTGTATCCAATCATCCCTATTCTTGTAGAACGTGGGAATGATCAGATACTGCAGTTTGTCGTATAATTCTGTAATCTCTCGGCGTCTTCTCTCAGCCTCATCCACGTTTTCTTTTGGGCAAGGACCAATAGCCCAGCCAGTGACGCCCTCAACACAGCCCTCCACCCACCAGCCGTCCAATACGCTGAAGTTCAGCACCCCGTTGTGTGCTGCCTTCATTCCGCTGGTGCCAGAAGCCTCGAAAGGCGGAATCGGAGTGTTCAACCAGACGTCTACTCCTGAGGTGAGCTTAGCCGCCATCTGCAGGTCATAATTCTCCAGATAGACAATGTTCATGAGGTCCTTCAGTTTTTCTTTCATTTCATGAATCTCTTCGATTAACCGTTTCCCCATCCAGTCGTTAGGGTGGGCTTTGCCTGCATAAACCACCTGAATCTTGCCAATCCTGTTTATTTCTTCAAGCCTCTTCAGGTTCGAGAACAGCAGGTTTGCTCTCTTGTAGCCGGTGGCTCTGCGCGCAAAACCCAACGTAAGCACATCAGGATCAAACTGGGCACCTGACCGTTCACGAACATAGCGTATGAGCTTCTCTTTCGCTTCCATGTGAGCCCGCCAAATCTCCTCATCTGGGATGCCGTCAACTCTGACCAGCAGCTCAGGCTCGTTAGCCCACCCCGGCAAATACCTGTCATAAAGCCTTCTGAAACTCTCACAAGTCCATGTAAACGAGTGTACGCCATTAGTTATGGCTGAGATGTTATAGCCCGGAAACAAGGTTAGAGAAAACTCTTTATGCCTTTTCGCCACGCCGTTCACGTATTTGCTGGTGTTCAGGGCAAGACGGGTCATGTTAAGCTGATCTTTTCCACCAAGCTCCTTCATAGTTTCTAGAGGAATTATGTCACCCAGCATTTCTTGGACAAGGTCGTAGGAGAATTTGTCGTGACCCGCTTCAACTGGAGTGTGAGTGGTGAATATGCATAGGTCCCTTACACTATCCAGGTCTCTCCCGTTCTTTGCCAACAACTCCAATGTGAGAAAACAAGAGTGTCCCTCGTTCATGTGATACTTTGCGACCCCAAAGCCTGCGGCTTCCAGCATCTTCACCCCGCCGACTCCCAAGACAATCTCCTGCTTCAGCCTGTACTTCCTATCGCCGCCATACAGGAAAGAGGTGATCTCTCTATCCTCCGGGGAGTTGCCCTCAACGTCTGTGTCAAGAAACAGAACAGGAACCAATCCTCCTGTGGGACTCTGGTAATCGTAAAGCCAAGCCTTCACTTTCACTTTCCGATTCTGTATTTTCAGCTCGACTTGATTGGGCAATTCATTCATCAATTCGGATGGCGTCCAATCGTCCGGATGCTCGATCTGTTTTCCGTCCCTGATCTCCTGTCTCAAATAACCCTTCCTGCTGACAAGAGTGACCCCCACCAACGGAATCTTAAGGTCAGCGCTGGATTTGATCACATCGCCAGCTAGCACTCCTAAACCTCCGCTGTAGGTGTGAATGTCATTGTTCAACCCAATTTCCATGGAGAAGTAGGCTATTCTTTTTCCCTGCAGGAAAGCATGCTTACAGTATTCGCCGCAGAAATAGTATGTTCTTCCCCTCACTTCAGCCTTGAATTCTTCCCTCGGTTCAGTTAAAGGCAACCCACAGACAGGATCTCTGATCATAACCAAAAACCTCTCGATTCACACCCACACTTCGTAATTGTTGACCTGCACCTTTTCTTAGTTTTCCTTCTCCTTTAAGCTAGTGGAAACTTCAGCAACTTTTCTCAATTGTTTTATTCTTCTTTCGGTTAGGGCAAGAACCCTCTTGCGTAGAGCCTCGCCTTTCAGCTTTCTTTTTGGGCGGTTAACTTTGGCTATCTGGTCGGCTAGTTTGTCGTCGCCAACCACATGTCGTAGCCAGCGCTCAAAATCGCGTCTTTCCATGTGGAATCGAATAGAGCTCAAATCAACTGTCTTCAGTGCTGAAATAAACTCGTATAAGCTGTGAACTGTCAAATCAGAGGAACGGGCAAACTCGTAAGAGAAGGTGAATCCCATCCCAGATGGAAGACGCCTCAAAATTCTTTTTGCTGCAAGCTCAGGCTTTTCCAGTTCTGAACGGATTCTTGCCTCTAGGTCGGAGAGGATTCTCGAATAGACGGCAAAGGCTTCCACTGGACTGCCCATGGAACTGAAGTAGTTGTGCACGTCTCCGGGTCCTCCACCCTTTATGCTGAGGTAGTAAAAGTGGTCGCTCATCTGGAGGTAACGCCACAGCTGAATCAGGATTTTGTCGCCTATTCCCTTCACTAGCTGCTCCAGTTCCTTGAGAGAGTCATAGCAGATGTTCTGCATGGGGTTGCCGATCCATGCGCTGGGATCCCGTTCAATGTCCGCCCATGAGACGGTGTTGTATTCGTGGACGTCGATTTCGCCTACTGGATTGTGCAGTTCAATGGCTTCTGAGGGGGTTCGCCAATTCAGGTGGTGCCATCTGTTCACTTCGCCGGGTAGTGCTCTTAGGAATTCGTGGATTCCGCCTTCTGGCCAGTGGTGTTCCCCAAAGGTTTCGTAGTCAACGAAGATTACGATCACCTGCCCTTGGGTTGCGGCTAACCATCGGGCATATTTAGTTGCGTCGAGGGGATATTCGTTCCACCATGGGGATGAGAATCGGAATCCTATGTCGTCTGAGAGGCGGTAGTTGCGGAGTAGCACGCGGAGATTGGAGTCTTTGGCTTTGTAGACGTAGTTGGGGCTTCTCCAGCCGAGAAGCCTCTCGATGCCTTCTGTGACTGTGCCTTTGTAGCCCATTCCCTCCATGGTCTTGGCTATGGTGTTGTTGTATAGCAGCTCGGTGTTTTCGATAAACTGTGGTTCGTAGTTGAATAGGTCTTTCATGAGTTGACGGTGCATTTTGACCTGTTCCACGAATTCTGAGCGGTCGGTTCCGTAGAGGCTAGCTAATGAGTGGTAATAGGTTTCGTCCATGAATTCGACGCATCCGGTTTCGGCGAGCTGCTTGAAGGATTCGATGAGGTCCGGCTTCCACAGTTTACATTGTTCAAGAAAGACGCCGGAAATGCCGTAAGCCATCTTGAACGGTTTCCCTTGGCTCTTGCTTCTGTCGATCTGCTCCAAGATTATGTTGTTTGTGGGAAAGTAACATTTTCTTGCGGCTCTCTCGAAAACGTAACGATTAAGCCCATTGTCAAAATAGAGGTCAAAAAGCTCCTTTTTTGATACTTTTCCCTTGGACAGTAGGTCGGAGTGAAAATTTCGGTTCAACCTGAAGGGCTGATGAACCTCAAACATCAAACAAACATCTGTCATAGTAGACCACTAAAGCTAAAGGATACGGGCTTCCGAAAAGCAAGTGTATTTCTGCCCCTTTTATAGCTTCTTATCTACCAATATTTTTTTGTTTTCACTTGTTTTCGTAGTTGCTTTAACAAGGAACTGGAAATAAAAACGAGAACAGTTTTGTGTTGTTGCTTGGTTTTCCAAGAAAAAGGCTGTTTTTTAACAATCTTCTGTTATTAGTCTCCTAATATGCTGGCAGATTTGGACAACAAATTATTGTTTTGCTTGGAAAAACACATATTCTGTACGCTCATAGACACTAATTGGTGTTGGTTAATGATTAGAGAAAAGCTTGGGGGGTTATTGGCTGGAATTGTTTTTCTGTTCGTGTCACTTGTCATATTCTATTTGGATTTCGTGGAAGGTATGTGGGAAGGAACTGAGTTTGATTGGTTAGGATTCATAAGTGCGGTCTTAATGTTCATTCTTGCTGTTTGGGTCATACAACATAGCTTAAAAATGAATGCGAGTGTGCACAAAAGCAAGGGTAACTGCGATGACTCCCCAACCAACATTCGCCGAAATGTTTCTTAGATTAGCGACATCGCCAACCACGCAACCCTCTTTTTTTGTTAAAATTAAAGGTTAAATTTTAACCCCAAACCCCAAGCCCAAACGACAATGAAAGTACCTTTTCATGGTTAAGATTATAACCAATTTATAGATTTAAAAAGTGTTTTTCCTCCCATTTCTAATTTTAGGCAGCCTTCGTAGGGACACATTTCAACACACCGCAAGCATAATACACACATTGAAGTGTCTATCTTCCCGCTTTTCTCATTGTAAACTTCAACAACTTGAGTTGGGCAGACTCGTTTACAAATTCCGCATTTGGTACACTTTTCTTCAATCTTGTACAAGTGAAGTAGAGGCGCCCACTTGAAAGTTTTAAATCTGTTAATAGCCGCAATTGATATTCCCGTGGGGCAGAATCTACACCAAAAGCGCCTCACTTTGAATGAAGCCGCCACCGTGAGAATAACGAATGTAGCCGCTAATGGCACAGCAAAACCTGATCTGTAAGCGAAGGCTGTTATTTCTCCAACATAAGGAAAACTGAGAACCATCCCATGAAATTGAATAATTGCTCCGAAGGGCGGAACAAATGGTATGACCAATGGTTCTAAAGGTCCTAATAAAAGGAGCCATGCTCTAACGGGAGGATAAAAATGTAGGTTCCAAAGCAAATCGAAACCTTGTTGAGTAGGCAACACTGGATTCGCAAGAAAGGTCGGCAACGCTGATGATACAATAATAAATGCAATCACATATCTGATTCTATGTAAAATTCTGTTGAGTCTTTCAGGAAGTGCCCAATGCCGAATTTTTAATGACCTACGCAACAAAGTGATCAAATCCATATACAATCCGAAGGGGCAAATCCACCCGCAGAAGAATCTGCCCAAAAAAAGAGTGGCTCCAACAATAGTGAATATAATTAGACACTTTCCCACGCCTGTTATAGCGATGTAAAAAATCAGAAACAAAGAAATGATTTGTACAGCGAGCCTTAGATAGCTCACTCTTCTAGTTTTGTTCCTCACCCACCTCGGCATAAAAAAACACCCCACATATGGCATTATATTTGGACGCTCTTCAAAACCTTTTCAGCCCCCATCTTCTGATGTTTTACTCCCACAAAAAAAGGGAGGGAAAATTTTTGGGTTATTTCTGTTTTCTGAGTGCCATGTAGATTATTAGGCCTATGACTACGCCGACGGCTGCGATTATCAGTATGATCAGGTCTATTGTTAGGTATGCTGGTATTTCTGGAATTGCTGGGTATGCTGGAAGCCTGTTTACTGTTGTATCCGCAATCTCTGCTGCGCTGGGAACATCTGCTGCTGCTGGCGCTTGGTCTACACCGAAGGTGGTTGCTGCCTCTGAAGGCCAATAGGAGTTGGAGCCTTCGAACATTGCAGTGACCTTGTATTCGCCGACAATGGCGGGAGCCCACATGTGACTAAATACACCATTCTCGTCGGTTGTAACATAGGTTGAGTACCAGTCGCCATTAGGATCTTGTATTTTCAGAAATACTTTAACGCCTTCAACATCTTCAGGCTTTGCCTGCTGCATATAGGCGTATTCCATCCACTTGCTCATACTCTCATCAGAAACGCATGGAAGACCATTCGGGAAGTTTGCTGCAACATCATTCCGGTTTGTGCCTGCAGAAATGTCAGTGACTGTACCTTCAATCATTACGCTGTTTCCGTGTACTGTAACTTTTGGTGATGCTGCGACTGAAGTTGCACTTGGACCTTTGCCCCAAGCGTATATCTGGTTGTCGTACGCGTTTAGCGATAACAGAATATCGTATGCACACGATGTGGATCTAATATAGAAACCCAATTCGGACCACACTAGAGAGCCATCAGTGACGTTTACTGCACACATTTGTGCTCCAGGGAACAGTGGTGGGTTATATTCGGCACCAATGGGGAAGTATGCCACGTTGTTGGTTATACAGTCGCACTCGAAAACCCATAGCGGCCAAATATCGTATGGGCTTTCAGCTCCTGGTGGGCCAACGAGTTTAGTTGTGTTAGTGTACCATCGTACGTTTCCGTCCTCATGTTCGATACACCATATGTCTCCTCCATGGCCTCTGTAGAAGGATATACCCTCATCTCCAGGCGACCAGCGGAGGTTAAATTGGTCGAAGTAATGCGGTGGGCCACCGTTATCGCCTGTTAGTTTTGATGTCCATGCTTTCACTCCTGTTCTTGTATCCCAAGCTTCAACTATGAAGTTCTGCATGTTGGCGTTGATCCATAACCCGTCTTGTATACCCATTTCCGTTCTTGTGTATGGCAACATGGTTTCAGATTCTGTGTATGTGATGTTTCTAGCCCACAACTGCGCTCCAGTGTTTTTGTCCATGGCTCCTACAACTAGCCATCCGTTTGTTGTTCCTCCAAATCCTTGTCCCCAGGTGAAACCACCAGTGAACACTACTTCATCGTTAGTTATTTCATTTATTGCGAATGGCTGTCCCATAAAGCCGCCTCCTGTAAGAAGTGAAGCATCGGTTACTCCATCAATCTCGGCGAAATTGAATATTGGTTCAGAGAATTCTACTCCACGGTCAAACTGGTATTGTGCGTCTTGGTTCAGACCCCATCCGAAAGCAGGTTCGCCATTGCTTGTCATTCCCACACATTCGGTCATGTCCCAACGGACCAGACGGCGGTCACTACCACTGACTTCTTGATAGTAGCCAACCAAGTCTCGGTCATCGTCTATAGTGAGGGTCATGCTCTGGCCGTTAATGATGCTTGCCATGTATTTGCCAGTGGTGGCATCGTAAATGTGGTACGCTGTTCCACTAGATGTAACTCCTGGGTGTGTACCTGTGGTTATGATGTAGGGACCTAATGTTCCGTATTCGTTAAGGTTGTGCCAAGTAGGCGACCAGCCTACTCTCAACCGTTCTTGGGTGTCTTCTATCGTCCAGAGAGTTTCTCCAGTGAACAGGTCAGTTGCGACAATGCCGTTATGTGCTGCACTCCTCATTGATGTTGTCCACAGAACGGAATACATTACACCCTCCAATATTATCGGTGCATATTGGGGTTGATACTGCCTAGTGGTCCAGAAGTGTCCTGTAACTTCATCAATACCTGATTCACCACCAGCTACACCACCTGCACCCCATGGCTTTGTCCAGAGAATGTGACCAGCATAAACCGAGTCAGTGTATGGATTATAGTTTCCGCCATGATAGTTTGCACCAGTTTGTTCAAAAGTTATACCGCTAAGACCCCACCATTCTCCCATGTGGTCACACCATTTTTCAGCATTCATTGCGTTAACTGGAGTCTCCCAATAGCTTTCTGGACCCGGGGGAGATGGAAAGCTTTCTCGTCCTACTGGTTCTTCCTGTACTGTTAGTTGAAAAACTTCGCTTTCGCCAGGTAATTGGATCCAACCCCTAGATAGTGTTTGGCCTGGATAGAACATTTGGAATTCCCAGATACCGACTTGGTCAGGTTCAAAGTTAGTGAAAGTGCCTCCGGTGGTGTCGCTGTTATAGGGGCCCAGTGTGGTGGTGTGCCCAGTAGGGTCTGTTACTTCAACTGTCATATTATAGTAGGGTTCGCTGGTGAGTGTGGGTATGGCATTGAATATGTTGATGGTAACTTGCTGGTTGACGCCAACAGGGTTAGGGCTAACAAGGATTTTGCTGTATGTTGGGACTTCGGTTCCTGATGGTGGAAAGGCGCAGAAGGCAATAGATACAAAAGTTGAACTTGCCAGTAAAAGCGTAATTAACATCGTAATTGCAGTAGATAGTTTGTTCTTCATTTTTTCATTTCCTTTTTATTTTTTTGTTGAGTTCTTGTTGCCTTTGGCAGCTGTTTGACAGAAATAGATGGTTTATACTGTTATCATTAAACGTGGTTTTTTACCTGAAAGCTTTGCCCTACCGTATAGAATAGCTACCAGAGGCCTCCTCAAACTCATCGTAAATAGGTATGTGATGTTTGCTTTTAAAATTATGCTGATAATCTACAGATTTGGGTTTGGAGGTTAAATTTTAACCCTAAACATGTGCACAAATAGATATGAAGACCGTGGGCGCCTGCAAATGCTGATTTATGTCCAATTTCTTGTGTTTTTGTGGAGCCTCGGGCGGGATTTGATCCCGCGACCAACAGCTTACAAGGCTGCCGCTCTACCGGGCTGAGCCACCGAGGCGCACCCTGTTCAAAGGGTTGGTTAATGTTCTATTATGGACTAGCCTATAGATTTTCCGTTTCCACCAAAGTGGAACGCAGAGAAAAAAGGAGGCATTCCCCCGTTTATTCGATGAACTTTTCTGGTGAAATGTAGTTGCCATGTTTTTCTTTGGCGTTGAGGAGCCGCTCGTACTGCTGGTTCAGCACCCAAAACACCGCCTCGGGTGTGTAAGTGACGTTCTTCTTGTAGAATCTCCTCACCCGCTTAATCTTAGCCATGTTCTCCTGCACTCGGATGCTGAACTGCTCAACGTAATCTTCCTTGCTGTAGTCTTTACCGCGTATCTGCTTGAAGAGTCTACGTAAATCTTCATATTTGGGAATGTAGCCTGTGGGCGTCATTATTGCGTCCACTTCATCGTGGACACGGAGTTCCATCCACTTCACCCAAACATGCTTGTCCATGGGGTCGTTGAGATATTTTCCCTCCTTATCCTGCAGGAAGTAGTTAACTCCAAAGACAACAGGCGGTTTCTCAAGCTTTTTCCCGAAATCCAAGTTATTCCTGACGTTCTTCCCTAAGGGAATAGAAATGAAGTCCTGGATGCTCATCATGTTGATTTCGGGCACTCCCTCTTTGCCAACTGTAGCGAAAGTTGTCTCCGTCTCCAAAGATGCCCCGTACGCGATAATCCCATGCTCCCAATCAAAGCTCTGCTGCACCGGAACATACCCCTTAGCGTCCCGCCCCCCATACATTATGCCTTTCAACTCAACTCCATGCGGGTTATCTAACTCTGGGTCACAATTCTCCACCGTCTTAAGATGCACTGCATACCGCGCATTCTTGTGGGCAGCTGAAATCTCATTACCCGCCTCATCCTTCTTGCCCTCGTACCATTCTCCCGAAAAGTTGATTCCCTCTTCAGGAAGTTCACTGCCCATACCCAGCCAGTACGGTTCGCCATCCTTCACCAACACATTGGAAAAAATTATCTCACATGGGCTATGAAGCACCTTAAATATCAAAGAGTCGTCGACGGCGTTAACGTCCTTTATGATACCAAAAATGCCAGTCTCAACATTCACCGCTCTCGCAACCGAATCAACCTCGCGAATGTACGCGATGTCATCGCCTAGGATAGTTTCGCCGGGCAGCATAGCCGTAGATGTCTTGCCGCAGGCACTGGGAAACGCGCCAGCAAAGTATGTTTTGCGACCACCGGGACCATGCACCCCCATCACCATCATGTGCTCAGCCAGCCAACCTTCAGTGTTTGCTTTTCTGATGGCTAAACGAAACGCGAGCTTCTTGAAGCCTATAGAGTTGCCTGCGTACTGGGTGTTGACGCTATAGATGGTGTTATCCATGTAATCTATGTAGATGCGTTTTTTCTTGTGCTCCGCGCTGACCATCCTCTCGGTTAGTTTCCCTGAAGAATGCACAACCCGCAAAAAGTCTGTGTCCGGGGCTGATTGAGTGAAAACCTTGTACCCAGACCTGTATAAGAGGTCTTCTGAGTGGGCTACATACCACGAATCAGTGCATTGCAGCCCAAGAATCGTGAACACCGAATTTGTGGGTCCCAAAGAGAGAAAACGGGCAATCATCGTGCGCCCGGTCATGGAGTCTCTAAGTAAACCCTTTACCTCTGCCAGACCTTCCTGCCTGTCAATCTGATTAAGGGCTTTGCTCAGGAAAATTCTCTTGGGTACAAGATATTTTGTGGCTTTCCGATCTCGTCCTTGATCATAATAGCCATCAAAGTGGACAGTGTGCCCTGGAATGTTCAATTGGTTTTCTTCTTTGGTGGCGATTGCTTGCTGCCGGATGTAATTTTTGTCCTCTTGGGAATCGCTGCAGATGAATATGTGTTCTGCGTTGCAGAGGTCAGCTGATTTGGCGATGAATTCGTGGACTTTGGGAATGGATATTGCGTTTAGTTTTCTGTAGTCTGATTTGCTTAGTTTAGGTCGCAATGCTTCAATGTATCGGTTAATCATGTTTATCCTCTTTTACTCTGTGTTGATTGTCAGTTAGAAACGTTTAAAAACTGCCAACACTTTTAAACTTTATGTTAACAAAATGTTAACTGTCAAGGATTTGGAAAAAAAGATTCTGCTCAACCTGTTAGAGAAGGGGCTACGTCCAATCGTTAAGATAGCAGATGATTTAGGCGTTACACGACAAACTGTCGCAAAAAAGATTGAGCAATTGCACGCCTCCGGTTTGATGACCTCATTTTTTCCGAAAATAAACCCCGAAATTTTAGGGCTGTCTATTCAGGCGTACATATTGATGCGAGAGGACCCGCGAAGTGACCTCAGAAAAGAGACTGAAGAAATTGTCAAAGGCTTCCCCCAAGTGGCTGAATTTCAGAGAATCTTCGGCAAGTACGACAGTATAGCAAAAGTGTTAGTGAAGAATAACAGAGAGTTAACTGAAGTGGTCAAAAAAATTCATGACTTAAGCGGCGTCAAAGAGACGGAAACTTTCATAGTTCACAGCACCGTCAAAGACAAACCTGAAGACCCCATCAAGAAAGTACTAACAGAATAAACCTGCCATTCTAGATCACCAAACTATGCCCATTTTCACTATGAGGTCACCTGAATATATTCGACCGACAGCCACATAAACAATTTCATCGGTTTGCGGTTCCACGTAAATCAGTCCACGGTCAGTGGTGTTGAAACAGGCTATTGCATGGGCGCTGTGGGGAAATTCGATGTAAACGAAACCGCATCTGTAACCCATCTGAAATGCGTTGGCGTTGAAGTCAGCTGTGAAATCGTAGCAAACATAATCGTCAGTAAACTCATTCTCGTCTGTTCTATCCGAATTTATGAAAGCAATCGCCTCGGCATACGTTGGGTCCCTAATGTACCAGCCGCTTCCAGCCCCATCCTCCACACCCTGAACATATCCCACATCATAGCCGAGTTGGTAGCTTTCACTCACCTCATTTTCTAACGACGCGATCTCAGTTTGGAGGCTTGTAATGTTAGCTTGTAACGTTGAAACTTGGTTTTCAAGAGCAGTTTTTTCGTTATTTAGTGAAGTAATCTCAGATTGGAGACTTGCTACTTGAGCTTCCAGATCAATCTTATCGTTGTTCAATGAGTCTACATCGGATTGGAGATCTGAGATGATTACCTGTAAAGCTGAAACCTGCATTTCTAATGCGCTCTTTTCGTTTTCTAATGCGGTCACCTCAGTTTGGAGGCTTGTAATGTTGGCTTGTAACGTTGAAACTTGGTTTTCAAGAGCAGTTTTTTCATTGCTTAATGATGTGATTTCCGATTGGAGATCTGCTACTTGAGCTTCTAAACTGAGCCTTTCATCTTCAAGTCCAGAAATCTGATCTGCCTTCATTCGCAGTTCATAGTCTTTCTGGTTAACCACTATTACAGCTCCAACAACTGCAACACATAGAATAACACAAATCAAACTGAGCGCTACAAATTTCTTCTCAAACATTACTCATTTCCTCCAAATCACTAAGATAACTAATTTTTTTACAAACCCATCTATCTTCGTGCCCTGAAAAGGTTTCTATCCTCAAACTGCACCAAAATCTAACATAAAACAGGCATCCACTGCATGAATGGAGCCTCGGGCGGGATTTGATCCCGCGACCAACAGCTTACGAGGCTGCCGCTCTACCGGGCTGAGCCACCGAGGCATTTCCAGTGAATTGAGTCCATAACACGTTTTTAAGATATTCGGGAGCAAGCAACCCCCCGCAGAGGTGTCCGTAAAATCATCTTTTATGTTCCTGAAATAAATAATGATTGTGGGGCATTCGATGTTTATGTACGTCGTTGCAGCGCCTACACGCCTATGAAGTCAAGAAGTTGACGTTCCCTTCTGTATGGGAATCATTTTTTCCCTGCCCTCATGAAGAAGAAGAGAATCACTCCAATTATGACGGCTGCGGCTATCACTGCTACAATCAATACTACTATGGAAAGGTCTGGTTGCGGAGGCTCTGCCCCCTCAGCTATGGTGAAGTAGACTGTTTCAGACTTTCCAGTTTTTCCATCTGTATCCTCTGCGTAAAGCGTTATGCTGTGCTCGCCATAAGCTAGGTCGGATAAAGTTGCGTCTCCAGTGATTGTGACGTTTGCTTGGTTGTCTAGGCTGTATTTGATCCATGAGGTTGTTTCGCTCACGGTGAATTTTAGGGAAACAGAGGTCACTGTGTATGTCTTGTTTTCTGGTGAATCAATGAAGATGGCAGGGGGGCTTCCATAAGGCATAAGCGGATAATTGTCTTGGTTGTTTTGGTCAATGATGTAGGGTGTATCTCCTAGTTCGTCGCTGCCTGTCTCGTTTTGGTTTTTGCCGCTCATCCCATCAACACCCGTATAGTCGCTCCAATAATTGCCGCCTCCAGGATAGCCAATATCCCAGCTGTTTTTTGATGCAGCTATTGAATAGTTTTCCCAACTAACATCGTAAACCTGTCTCTCGTTATCGACGAAATGGTTGCCTCTAATTATGTTGTATGAGGACTCCCTGAAGCCGACTCCAACGTTGTTGTCTGTTACGTTGTTTAGAACAATAGTATTTTGGAGAGAGCTGAAGAGGAAGATGCCATCTATGCTGTTATTTATAATATTTGAAAATATGCTGTTAAGGTTTGAAGCGTTACTGAACTGGAGTCCTCTCTCGTTGTCTGTTATGTTATTTGTAGTAATGTAATTGTTGGAAGACGCAAAGAGTGCTATTCCAGAGTAATTGTCCGTTATTTGATTATTATATATTGTCGAATTTGCTGTGTAAGCCAATAGTATGCCATGCCCGTTGCCGGTGAATTCCAGATGATGGACTGATATGTTTTGGCAGTTCACGAGCGCGAGATAACCTATGTCTGGGTAAGTGACCGAATTTATGACCAGGTTACTTTGGCTGATCAGATAGTAGACTTTTTTGCCGTTGATTGTGTTTGAATTATCAATGTCATTATCGAAGTGTTGAGGCTCGATGCCATCAACCGCGAGATTATAATCATTGCTCATTTTGTTGTTTCTAAGTGTATTCTTTGAAGACGAAAAGATGTTGATGCCGATGGCGTTGTTTGTTACGTTGTTTCCAATGATAGTGTTTTGTGAGGCTTCGTTAAGGTAGAAACCATAACCATTGTTTGTTACGTTGTTTCCAGTAATAGTGTTTTGTGTGGCTCCGTTAAGGTAGAGACCATAACTATTTTGTGCTATGGTGTTTCCAGATATGGTGTTTCCCGAAGCGCCAGAAAGGTAGATGCCGTAAAAATTGGACCCTATTTGTAGGTTCATGATTGTTACGTTGCTTCTGGACGACAGGTCTATTCCTCTTTCTCCTTGTCCTGAAAGATAGTAGCCTGCGCCATCAATTACGATATTATTACGTTGAACTACAAGATAGTATCCGTTAATGTTGTCTGTGAAAGTGTAGACGTCTCCATCCTGTTGAATAGGAGCCGTAATGTTTGATGAAGTGATAATGCTTCCATCACTTGAAATATAAATGAACCCTTCAAGATTTTGTGAGTTAACGGGCAGAATGTTAACTGCACATAACGAAATTATGGTTAGGATAACTAGAAAAATAGCCTTACTTGTGTTCACTTTTTTTCTCTCCCAATGCTGAATATAATCGTCATTGTACCAGAACCTCTACATTCATGTAATGTTTTAAAGTTGCTGCTTAAACGGTAAACCTCGACATATTAATCTTTGGATATAAAAGTTTTTCAGAATTAAACCCACATCCAAGCCATTAACGTTAAACTTCCCCCTAACAGGTATTTTTAAGCATTCAGGAGCAAATAGTACCTGCAGAGGTTCCCAAGTTGCATTCAGCTAAGGAGTTGGGCGAAAGAAAGATCATAGAACTCATTCTAGAATGCCTAGAGCAAATGCCGAATATGCCAATTCCATTCGGTGACGACGCCTCAGCAGTAGACATGGGACACGACAAACTCGCCGTAATAAACATGGACATGCTTGTCGGAAAAACAGATGTCCCAAAAACCATGAGCCTCTGGCAAGCCGCCCGCAAAGCAGTAATAATGAACATAAGCGACCTAGCAGCAAAGGGAGCAAAGCCCCTCGCCCTCCTAGCCTCCATCGGAGTACCCTCAGACCTGACAGAAACGGACATACAGCAGATCGGCAAAGGACTAAACGCTGGCGCCCGCGAATACAACGCCTACATATTGGGAGGCGACACCAACGAAGCCTCCGACCTAGTGATCAGCTGCATGGCATTAGGCGTCTGCAGCAAACATCACCTGATCAAGCGTAGCGGCGCAAAACCCGGGGACTGGGTAGCAGTAACTGGTTCTTTCGGAAAACCAGCCTCTGGACTAAAGATTCTGATGGACGAGATTTCAGCTCCTGAGGACAGTGGAGAACTTGTTGACTCTGTTCTGATGCCCAAGGCAAGGGTCCAAGAAGGGATGGCTCTGGCTAAATCGAAGACGGCAACAGCTTCCATAGACTCAAGCGACGGACTAGCATGGAGTCTCCATGAACTTTCGCGGGCGAGTAATGTGGGTTTTCATGTTGATAAGCTTCCGATAGCCCCTGAAGCAGAAAGGTTTGCGGAGATTCATGGTTTCGATCCTGTGGAACTAGCCTTGTATGGAGGAGAGGAATACGAACTTCTGGTAACAATCAAACCAAAGCTCTGGCAAGAAGCAAAAAAAGCCGTGGAAAATCTAGGAGGAAAACTAATAAAACTGGGGCGGGTCACTGAAGAGAAACAGCTTCTGCTGCAAACAGCTGGGAAGCTAGTTTCTATAGAGGCACGTGGGTGGGAACACTTTAAAACGGCTTAGAGGAGAAACATAACAAAAGAGGGAGGCAGTTTAATGGTGAGATCCTGTGATGTGGGCAGCTTTCCGTCTGTTAGTGATTCAAGGAAGTTTGTGGAGGGAGCGAGCCATTTCAGTCTCTCCTCAGCAGATGAATCAGCCGAATTTTTTGAGAAAAAGGTGCTTGAAGGTTTAGTGGACAAAATTGGAGTAGGCATTGATGTTCCAAATTTTCCTCAGTTCCGAGATATGAACGAGATGTTTCTGTCTATGATGGATGGAGTAGAGCGGATTAAGGGTGGCTACTTGGAAACCAAACTTCCTTCTGTGAAGGCAGACGGAAGCGGCATACCAGAGGTTATGGTGATAAAAAAGCACTCTCAGATGATCCAGGAGAAGAAGGGTGCAACCTTCGAAATGAGAATTTGTGTCACCGGGCCCTATACGCTCGCCTCCTTTTTCCCTTACAAAAGGGAGGACATATTCAGTAAGCTAGGAAACGTCATTTCTCAGATTGCAGAAAACAGCATCTTCAATAACAAACACGGCAGAGTCAGTTTGGTTTCGGTGGATGAGCCAGTCTTCGGGCTACAAGACGACGCGTTAATCGATTTCGGTTCCGAAGGGAGAGAAAACCTGCGAAGGGCATGGGAATCCATTTTCTGCAAAATCAAGTCCAAGAACGCCCAAACTATGATTCATCTTCACAGCACAGCAAACCCGCTTTTCTGGGATGTGCCCTCATTAGACGTGATTGAATCGCATGTTGATGACTCCTTTATCAAAATGAAAAAAACTGGAGAACTGCTGGAGTCAAGGGACAAGTTTCTGAAGGCTAGCTTGGCAGTTAACGACTTCGATGCGTTGATTAAGAAAAGGGTTGTTTCAGCTTCCCCGGAAAAGCTGAGTGAATCAGATGTAAACGAGAGGATTGCCGACGCTTGGACAGACATCAAACATGGACGAATTAATGCCGAAATCTTTCTTGAAAGTGTAGAACTAATGAAGAATCGGCTGGTTAAGGTGGTTGAGCAGTTTGGTGCTGAGAGGGTTCTGTACGCGGGACCTGAATGTGGATTAAAGGGGTACCCAACATATGAGACTGCACTTGAGTGTTTGAGACGCGTTTCCAATGCCGTAGAAAGCTTTCGAAAATGACAGTTTAGCCTTTTTTTGGCTTTCCTTCCGCAACGGATGAGAATAATAAAAGAAGATTTTGCAAGATTTTGTAGGTTAATCCCCAGATGATGTGCTTTCCTATTATGTAGGCTGGGTACTCTCCGAAACTGAACTTTGCGGTTCCCTTGTGTTTGGCAAGTTCTTTCAGTGGTGTCCAGAAGTATTCCGTTAACTCCTCGTTCAATTTTATGGCTTGTTCCTTCTCTAGGAAGACAACAAAGGGAAGAATCTGCATTTCAGGCTTTTGCGTCGACCTCACAGGCTCCATTGCTCCAAGAAAGCGGCAACCCTCAACAAGGTTTATGCTGGTTTCCTCAAAGGTTTCCCTAACCACGGTCTCCTTCAGATTCTGGTCTTCAGGGCTACCTTTTCCACCGGGAAACGCGGTTTGTCCTGACCAAGGGTCACCTGATTTTTCAGCTCTCTTCACAAACAAGACCTGAAAGTCCTGATTGGTTGCTCTCAGCAGCACAACGACGGCGGCGTTCGCATCCAGTTTTTCGGATGTCTGCTTCAGCGCCTTGGCTAATCGTTCGATATTCCCAATATAACCCACTTCTGTCCTTCCTCCGTGGCTCTTTTAGGCTCATCTACTTGTTTTTAAACAAGCTATTTATGTTGGTCATCTATTTCTCTCATTTCCTTAAACGTCTTTACGTTAAGCTTTAAGCTCAACTTTTAGATGTTGTTCTCCCAGAAAATCTTTTGATGTTTTACTTCCCCATAAAAAAGGGGGAAGGGAAAATTTTTGGTTTATTTTTGTTTTCTGAGTGCCATGTAGATTATTAGGCCTATGACTACGCCGACGGCCGCGATTATCAGTATGATCAGGTCGATTGTCAGGTAGGCTGGTATTTCTGGAATTGCTGGGTATGCTGGAAGCCTGTTTACTGTGGTATCCGCAATCTCTGCTGCGCTGGGAACATCTGCTGCTGCTGGCGCTTGGTCTACACCGAAGGTGGTTGCTGCCTGTGAGGCATAGTAAGATTTGGAGCCCTCAAACATCGCAGTGACATGATACTCGCCGGCAATGGCGGGGGCCCACATGTGGCTGAACACACCATTCGAATCAGTTGTAACAGTGGCTGAGTACCAGTCGCCGTTAGGATCCTGAATCTTCAAGAATACTTCAACACCTTCAACATCACCTGGACATCCAAACTGATTATATACGTACAGCATCCAATCCTCCATGTCGTCGTCAGATATAGCGGCAACGCCATTCGGGAATCTGATTGCGATTTTGGGGTCTTCTGTGCCCGGAGAAACATCCATCACTGTGCCGCGAATTATGACGCTTGTCCCCTGCGTTATAGCCGTCAGCGGTGCTTCAACAGTGGTTTTGCTTGGACCCCTGCCTATAGCATACCAGCACTGGTCGTATGTGTCTTGTGCCACTATTATGCTGTCTCCGATAATCATAGTAGAGCTCCATTCGCCTTGACGATAGGGTAGTCTCCAAATTTCTTCTCCGCTAGTTAGGTTAAGGCAGATGATTGGTGCACCACGTGGTTGAGGATCTCGAGGGTTGTGTTCAGTGTTCTCAATGTACAATTTTCCATCGGCAACAAACGAAGGCCTGAAACGCCACCTAGTGTTGTGTAGAACCTCAGTGTAGGGATCCGTTAAATTAAATGTCCACAGTACCGTGCCATCCTGGGCATCATAGCACCATACCGTCCCACCATAGTTTCCTGCGATTACTTTGCCGTAGCCGCTGGCGATGATGTCCCAACTGTTACCTGATGAGTGACCCCATCCATCCTCATAGTGTCTCTGTGGAGTTGGACCCCACAGTTCTGTTCCTGTGCTGAGGCGGAAGCCATAAGTTGTCCTAGCCTCTTTTGTAGACACGATGAAGAGATCTTCTTCTAGACTCACATCTTCGACGGTAATTTGTGGTGTTGGCGGTGACCAAGTTATATGCCACGATAGTTCTGCGGATTCTCCTAAGTTGTCAACAGATATAACCCACATATTGGCAGGGTCAGGTGCGACAACGCCACGCGAAAAGTCTGCTCCAAGTATTATTCCATCACGAACTTTGTAGACACTTCCAGGCAGGTCGGGTAATTCAGGCACGGTCACAGTCCATTCAATTCCTCTTGAGGCGTCAGCTACCACACCTTGTGGATTAAAACTTCCCTCGCTAGAGATTACTCTGCTTGAGTTCCACAGACTTACTGTACCTGCATTTTTATTTACACTGTAGATGAAGATTTCACCTTTTGGCCCCCACAAGCGGGTGCCACTAGGTACATCTTCATAGGTGCAGACCCATCGTCCACTGAAGGGGTCAAAGGCGTGATAGTTTGTGGCTCCTCCAAAGAATCCACCGCCTTCAGTTGCCCATAGGAAATCGAAGACACCGTGATAGTTATACGAGGTCCAATAGTATGTTTGGCCAAATGATAGCCTAAGGACAGTTCCATCTGGGGTTGTAAGGGGTTTACTCCACAGCGTTTCTCCAGTATGTAGATCTATAGCTTTAACCGTCTGCTCGACGGCGCTGCCTCCGTTTGATTCGAATTGGTTGTAGAAGATTATTCCGCCGATGATTACTGGCCCTTGTGATCCGTACATTCCCTGACCGCCGAATTTGCCTACGTATGCATCTCCCTGTTCAAAGCCTTGTTCACCCATCGTTCCTCCAGCGAGACCTCCCATCGTCATTGATTCTCTAAACAGTACATGTGCGCTTTCTGGTGCGTAATCATTGTAAGGTGCATTCATTGAGGTGGGATTAGCAGCGGTTGGAGGAGAGCATTCTAGCCAGTTTGCTGCAATCGTGTACCATTCCCGAATCTGCCCATCTATGGGGCGAGTCCAGTATTGGTCTGGAAGTGAATGCCCTGGATAATATTCTAGCTGTTCTTCTATGACAACAAGGTCGAGCCACTCGCTGTAAGAGTCTTCAATAATTGTGCCTGCCGGTCCAGTGTAGCTATCAGATGCCGTTTTAACCTGCTCAGGGAAATGTGTCCTAGCCTTATATGTCCCCAGCATTGTAGGCGTATATTGAACACCTGTTCCACCTGTTTTATCTGTATCAACCGGTGGCAAAACTTCGGTTTCTCCGTTGGGCAACGTGACCTCAACTGTTAGACCAGACCATCCGGACATTGCCATGGGTGAAGGGTACATACTCCCCACATGGAACAGCGTTGGTGTGTTAACGGTTACTGGATTAGGTACAGCGTTAATGTAGGGATAGGGATACACACTTTCCTGCGCGTTAGTACTTGGTAAAGCAATAAGAATGGTGGATAGAGTTAATACTAGAATTAAAGCAATAGTTGATAGTTCAGATTTATTTCTTGATATTCTCATTTTGTTTTCTCTCCATTCCAAATTCAACAAATGAGTGCTTTACAGCTCTGTGTATTTAACATTTACGACAAAACCACTTATTCTAGAACAAAGTAACATAAATTTGCTAAAAGAATACGGTATTGTCTGATAATCGTGAAAAGGCTGAAAACATATAAATGAGCTAGCGTAAATGATTCTAACTTTGGAACCAGGAAGAAAAACAGTTGAGTTCAACGAAAAAAATCGATGAAATCGACGCTAAGATTCTGAAAGATTTGCTGAAAGATGGACGCAAAAATTTCACCAAAATCGCAAAAGAGGTTGGCACATCAAAAAACATTATTTGGCAGCACTACAAGAAAATGAAGACTGAAGGGATAATTGCTGGATCCACTATTAAGATAAAGTACGCAAATCTAGGCTACAATACGGTGGCAAGTCTTTTTGTTAACGTGCAACCACAGAAACAGGATCAAATCTTAAGAAGCATACGCAAAATCCCTAACATTTATTCTGTCACACCTTTAAACACTGGTTCAGACCTTTGGGTGGTGGCAACATTGAGGAACAATGAGGAATTGGATCTTGTTAACCAATCAATAAAGAAACTGCCATCAGTCATAAGTGTAAGAACAGAAGTGTGGACAGGAATAAGAAACACTCTAGAACACTTAACTGCTTTTTCTACCAATAAAACACTAGACAAAGCCGACACAACAAAAATACAGGCAAGCAACAGCACTGGAAAAACTACGGACAAAATCGATGAAATAGACCTACAGATAATTGAAAAACTGATCTCGAATGGTCGCCAATCTTTTAGAAAAATCGCCAAGGAATTAAAAATTTCAACCGACACCGTATCTAGAAGATTCAGAAACCTTAAACAAAATGGCACAATTAAAGCGACGATTCAAATTAATCCAGTGAAATTAGGATACTACGCTCTGGCTTATTTCAGATTAGAATTTGTCTCTCAACAAAACCTATCTGACATAGTAGAAACTCTCGCAAAACTTCCAGACCTCGAAAAAATTATTAAAACAAGTGGTTCTTTTGATGTGTGCTTATTTGCGCTGATAAGAAATATCAAACAGTTTATCGCTATTCAAGATGAAATCGCTGCAATATCAGGCATCAGAAAAATACACACAGTAGTGCAAAAAATAACTTATCCACTGCCCGTTCCCGGAAGTAACAAGTCAACCTTTTAGCCAGTTGGGTTAGGAGTTAAAGTTTAACTAAACCAACGGGACGGCAGGATGGAACAGACGAAACAGCTAACGTCTAACGGGAGGCACTGGAACAAGGTTTAACTATTGCTTTGATAGGCTTCATTTTTGTGCTTGAGCCTTCTCAGCTCTTCTCTAATCTTTCGATGTTTTACTTCCCCACAAAAAAAGGGGGAAGGGAAAATTTTTGGTTTATTTCTGTTTTCTGAGTGCCATGTATGCCAGTAAGCCTATGACCAAGACGATGACAGCGATTATCAGTATGACTAGGTCTATTGTCAGGTATGCTGGCAGCTTGTTCACTGTTTCTTGCGCTATTGCCGAGGCTGCTGGGTATGCTGGCAGCCTGTTCACTGTGGTATCCGCAATCTCTGCTGCGTTAGGTGCCGCTGCTGGTGCTTGGTCTACACCAAAGGTTGTTGTATCCTGTGAGAGGTAGTAGGATTTGGAGCCTTCGAACATGGCAGTGACTTGGTATTCGCCGACAACGGCGGGAGTCCACATGTGGCTGAATCTACCATTTTCATCCGCTGTAACATAGGTTGAGTACCAGTCGCCATTAGGATCCTGAATCTTCAGGAATACTTTGACGCCTTCAACGTTTTCTGGACGTGGGAACTGCTTGTACACGTATAGCATCCAATCGCTCATGCTAGCATCAGATACGGCGGGAACACCCTTCGAGAATCTCAGTTGCAGATCGGTGTCTTGTGTGCCCGGAGACACATCCATTACTGTGCCATCTATTAACACACTACTTCCCAGCGGCACAACATTGTCGTTGATTGAGACTGTTGTTTCGCTTGGTCCCTTGCCTATGGCGTATACGCGTTGGTCGTAGGTGTCCTGCGTCCCTATTATGCTGTCACCGATAACTGCTGTTCCTCCCCAGTTGCTTTGACGGAACAAACCATCGGCTCTCCATATTAGCGATCCGTCTGTTGCGTTTAGGCAGTAGAATGGTGCACCACGTGGTTTGGGATCAATTGGAGAGTGCTCTGAATGTCCCACATACAGTTTTCCATCGGTAATGAATACTATTTGAGCCCACCAGTTATTACCCCACAAGAATTCTTGGTAGGGGTCCTCGGCTTCGTATTTCCATGCTAGCTCGCCTGTAGTAAGATCATATGCATACACTATTCCGGCGACACCGGCTGAATAGAGCTTGTCATAGACGATAGCGGTCTGCGTTGCAACAAGAAAGTCTAGATAGTACTGTGGTTCGGTTGTCCACAGATGCTCCCCTGTTTCAGTGCTGAAGCCCCAATATCGTATCTCCTCTTTCGACCACACAACGAAAACGCCTTCATCAATTGAAGTCCCAGCCCAACTCACACTTTCGGTGCCTTCAACCCAGCTAGCTGGTGCATTCCAAGTATTCCTGAACAGCTCCGCTCCTATGTTTCCTTTCGACGCGTTTAAGTTTAAGCCCCAAGAAGTGACTGCTGTTGTGCTTACGGTCCCACCGACTACTTTGTCACCAAACACGGCTGCTACAACGCTTCCCGGCAGGCCAGTTGGTATGGTCACGTTCCAACTCCATGCACTCGCGCGATCTCCATTGTGTGTTCTTAGATGGGCTGCGCTTCCCCAACTGCCTGCATTAGAGATGACAGCAGTCATGTTCCACAGAGCCATCCAGCCTCTTTGTTGGTTAATCTGTAATATGTAGAATTCACCGTTTGGACCAGTTAGCTTGGTGCCCGAAGGCACGTTCTCGATGGTAAACCGCCATTGTCCAGTGTAGGGATCAAACGCATACCAAGTTTGTGGACCGGAAGGTCCAAAGAAGAAACCACCACCGCCACTAGCCACATACAAGTATGGGAAAACGCCGTGATAATTGTATGAATCCCAATAGAATAGTTGACCAAAGGCTAGCGTTTGGTTGTCTAGAAAGGTTTTAGCCCACAGCTCTTCTCCGGTATGTAGGTCTACACAGTGATACTCTACGGGTCGGTCGTAGGCACCGGTTCGGTAGTAAAGTCTTCCACATAGGACTAATGATCCGCCCCATTTGCCTTCGTACGCATCTCCGCACTCCATTCCCTGAACACCGGCTGTTCCTCCAGCAAGGCCTCCAATTGTAAATGGCGTTGTCCATAGTATATGGGCACTCTCTGGCGCATCGTCGTTGTAAGGAGCGTACCGATTGGGGATATCAACTCCGCCAAACGTGCCTGCTCCCCATGTCCAGCTTCCTGCGATCCTTGACCATTCTCTAAGCTGTGCATCTATGGGGCGAGTCCAGTATTCGTTTGGAAGCGGTTGTCCTGGATAATACTCTATTTGTTCTTCTTGCACAACAAGCTCGAGTATTTCGCTTTCACTGGCTAGCATCACTGTACCTATGGGGACTGTTGTCGTGAACATACTTCCCGCTCGTTTATTTGCGGTTGTCACCTGTTGAGGGAAGTGCGTCTGAATATAGTATTTGCCCACCTGGTTAGGCGTGTAGTCTCTGGTTGTTCCGCCTGTCGCGTCGGTTCTGATATCGCTAATCGTGTCGGTTTGACCGTCCGGTCTTTCGATTGTTATTGACAGGTCATCCCAACCCTGGGCTACGCTATATAAGTTTTCCGTAATCCCAACATGGAGCAGAACCTGTTGGTTGATGCCCGCTGGGTTAGGGACAGCACCAATGTAGGCGAAGGTCTTTTTCGTACCCGCCTGTGCGGTAACCGCTGGCAAAGCAACTAGGATAGCAGATATAGCTAACACCAGAATTAACGCAATAGTAGAAACTTTTGTTCTGTAATATATCTCTTTCATTTTTTAAAACCACGATTAGTGTTGGATGCTTGTTTTTATAAGCTTTTGTGTGAGGCCTTAATATAGATGTGGGGAAACCCCCCATTAGGTGAAACTCTTCTTGGTTAAGCAGCAGGGTTTAGTTTATTCGCGCTTCTAAGCTTGCGAGAAACAGATGCTCGTAAGTTTGCTGTCTGCGCAGTATGTTTATAAATTCCCAACATAATATACTATGTGCTGCTTTAGTTAGTCGTTTGTTGACTGTTGCCATGTGCGTAAACCTGCATCATGTCGTCAATAGTTATTGAATTCGACAACTACCAAAAATTTAGCAGGTTGAGATTAGCAACTGTGAACACTATACGTGAAGAAATCAGATACAGACTTCCTAAATTACTGGCTAACGTAGCGCTTGCTCTGATGTTCTGGACTATGAGCCACATTGCTCTGGTGACTCTGAACAGCATTAACATAGAACTCGCGTTTTTGTTGCAGATAGGGTTACTGCTTGCAGCTGGAATGTTTTTGGTTCGAACCTTGTTCGATGCTTTAACAATCGCTGATAAAGTAACTGGATTATTTTTGAGACGTTTAGGCATAAAAGAAGGCTGGTCTAGACAGCGGGTGTTCAAGGACACCCTCTACATAGTCGCCATCCTTTTGGTGGCTGCTGCAATATTTCCTCTATTTCGTAACCTATCAAATTTTGGCCCACTATTGCAGGAAATCACTAAGTATGTTGCCTTGGGGTTGATTATCTTGTTCGTTTATGATATTGGACGAACTTTCTACAGAATTACCGAAGAAAAGGCTAACTTGGTTGCAAACCGGATTTCAAGTTCAAGTAATGATGAGGAGAGAATAAATGGAAAATAGTATCTGTACGATTGAACAGCTTAAAGATTTCATTGATTTGTCGCCCAAAGAAGAGAAAAAACTGAAAGAAATTACACAGCGGCATCCAATGCGTGTTACTGCATATTACATGTCGCTGATAAACTGGGACGACCCTTATGATCCCATAAAAAAGATGGCGATTCCGTCATTGAACGAATTTAGCCTTCAAGGCTCCTATGACACAAGCGGTGAAGCAGAGAACACCAAACTGTCAGGGCTTCAGCACAAATACCAAGAGACAGCCCTGATTTTAGCTACAAACAAGTGTGCAACATACTGCAGGCACTGCTTCAGAAAGAGGCTGGTTGGCTTGCAAACAAAGGAAATAATTGAACGCTTCGAAGATGCGGCAGAGTACATAAAGTTACACAAACACATCAACAATGTTTTGATTACTGGCGGCGACCCTCTTGTGCTCAAAAACGAAGTTATCGAAAAATTTCTTTCGATTCTATCAGATTTTCCTCAGCTAAAGTTCATACGGTTTGGCAGCAGAGCACCAGTGACATTTCCGTCACGGTTCGAGGACGATGAGTTGCTAAAAATCCTCTCAAACTATTCGCTTCCGGATAGACGAATATATGTTGTTACACAGTTTAACCATCCAAACGAAATAACCAAACAGTCCATCAAGGCTGTAGATAACCTGATAAAATCAGGCGTTATCGTGAACAATCAATCAATCTTGCTGAAAGGCGTCAATGATAATCCTGTGACGCTGGTTAATCTCCTGAATGGGCTGGTGAGTATTGGCGCTAACCCATACTATGTTTTCCAGTGCAGACCAGTCAAGAGGGTTAAAATGCATTTTCAAGTGCCCCTCTGCAGGGGAATAGAGATTGTGGAGAAGGCGAAGATGCACTGCAATGGTCACAGTAAACGCTTCAAGTATATAATGTCTCACAGAACCGGCAAGATAGAGATACTGGGTATTTTCGATGATGAAATCTACTTTAAGTATCATCAAGCAAAAAGCAGGAAGAGATTAGGCAAAATTTTCACGAGACCAGTTGATGAAAGCGCTGGCTGGCTGGACGATTTTAAGTCTACTTCAGTGCGTGTGATGGATGTTGCTCCTTATCTTGTGTAGTATTCGTCCTCTGCAGCAGGGTAAATTTCCAGTGCCTTAACGGGAGCGTGGATTACCTGTGCTGTGTGCTGTGTTTTAGCGGGAACAAACAGGCAGTCTTCTTTTTTCATTATGAGTTTTTGGTCTTCAAATATGAATTCCACCTCTCCCTCCAGAACGACGACAAGATGTTCCACGGGATGTTCATGGAACGGAATCTTCACGGTTTCGTTTTTGAGTTCAAAGTAGTTCAGCGTCAACTCGTTTCCGTGAACAAGCCTAACAAGAACATCCTTGTACAGTTCCTTAGATGATAAAGAATCTAATTGGAAAGGCAACAAGTGACTCACCTCAGATTGTTGATATGCTAAAGAAATGAGCAGGTTTATGTAGGTTGTGTCCCCAAGTGCAGATTTTCACTCCAAGTTTCATCATTCTGATGTTGTCCTTCTGTTACTTTGCGGCTTGTTTAGGGAAGATTTATCTTGGTTAAGATATGTTTTCCTATACACAACGCATCTGCTGAGAAACGTGACCCTGATGATCTACGACAATTATGGACGCCCAGTTCTCAACTTGAGAATTTCTGTTACCCAAAAATGCGACAAACATTGCCCCTACTGCCACAGGGAGGGCGAAACCAACCCCTCAACACTCATGACAGTAGACGAGATCGTTCGCATAGTTCGGATAGCCATCAGCCTCGGAATCTCCCGAGTTAAACTAACTGGAGGAGAACCCCTGCTTCGCAAAGAAATCGTCGAGCTAGTCGGCGGCATCAATGGACTTGAGGGCTTAACAAACCTGTCCATGACCACCAACGGAACACACCTGAAAGGCTTGGCTAAAGACCTGAAAACAGCGGGTTTAAACCGAGTGAACGTGAGTCTCCCCACCCTAGACCCTGACGTATATAACGATGTCATGGGAGGCGACCTACAAGACGCCATCGACGGAGTCAGAGCCGCGGTAGAGGTTGGGTTGCATCCTGTGAAAGTGAATATGCTGGTGCTCAAAAACGTTAATGACGGCGAAATAGACAAGATGATCGAGTTTGCAGCGGAAACGGGGACAATTCTGCAGTTGATTGAGCTGGAGCCGATTAACCTCAGCAAAAAATACTACAAACGCTACCATCTTGGCTTGGATGAGATAGCGCAGAAGTTAGAGAAGTTGGCGTCGGAGACGAGGGTTCGAAAGTATATGCAGAAACGGCGGGTTTACACTCTGCCGAAAGTGAAGGTTGAAGTTATTCGTCCCATAGAAAACACCGAGTTTTGCGCCAACTGCACCCGCATGCGGGTGACAAGCGACGGAAAACTGAAGCCCTGCCTAATGAGAAAAGACAATCTGGTGGACATTCTCACGCCCATGCGGAACAGAGCCGACGACAAAAAACTGACAGAAATCTTTATTGAAGCCGTCAAGAAGCGTGAACCATATTACAAGGTAATCCCTACAGTTAAGACCACAGCCTGATCTACCTTTTGCGAGTGCATTTGACCCGAAAAATTTAGAACTGATGGTTACTCTAAAAAGAACCAAAAGCATCGTGAAATATGGAAGGGTGAATGATTTGATGCCCGAAGAGTCTTCATCATCAAGTTCCAGCAAGTGGGCTTACGCCTTTGCAGCAATCCTCATACTCCTCATCGTCAACACGGCAGTGTTTGCTGTAGCTTTCTTGAATCTTCAAAATCAACTGGAAAAGATGGAGACAAGCCTCACAGAACAGAGCAGCGAAATTCAGGACCTGCAGAACCAACTCGAAATTCTGGACATCATTAATCAGACAGGTCTCATGCCATGGTCCACGATTTACAATCAACTCAAAGACTCCGTGGTTCTTATCCAAACCAACCTTGGTTTAGGCTCAGGATTCGTGTATGACACGGAGGGACATATCATAACTAACCATCATGTAATCGAGAACGCCACCACAATACAGGTCACCTTCCTAGACGGAAACATAACCTCAGCCAATGTGGTTGGAATGGACATCTACAGTGACCTAGCCGTCATAAAAGTCGATCCGGAAGTCACAACCTTAGAGCCTGTAGTTCTCGGCGCTTCATCTGACCTTACTGTGGGGGAACCTGTTGCCGCCATGGGTAACCCCTTCGGTCTCAGCGACACCCTAACCGCAGGCATAGTCTCCTCTGTAGAGAGAACACTGGAAGCAGAAGGAAACTACGTGATCATAGACATAATCCAGATAGACGCAGCCGTAAACCCCGGCAACTCCGGCGGTCCCTTGGTCAACCTCAAAGGTCAGGTTGTAGGCGTAAACACGGCTATACAGTCGGAAACGGGCACCTTCACGGGCATAGGCTTCGCTATTCCCTCCGACACTGTTAAGCGGGAGATCGGCGACCTGATAGAAACTGGAGACTACAAGCATCCATGGTTGGGTGTCTCTGCATTGGACGTGGACATAGCTATTGCGGACGCCATGGGTTTGGAGAAGCCTCAGGGGGTTCTTGTTGTGGAGGTGACTGAGGGGAGCCCTGCAGACCAGGTGGGGCTAAGAGGGGCAGACCAGAATGTTACGTTGGATGGACAGGTGACCCCGATTGGTGGAGACGTGATTACCGGAATAGACGGTTTACCCACAAGAAGAATGGCTGACCTCGTGGTTTATATGGAACGGAAAACAATCCCCGGAGATTCTGTGGTTTTTGAAATCATCAGGGACGGAGAGGAAAGAAATGTGGAAGTGACTCTGGGGGAGAGACCGTTACCGTAACATGAGTTTTGAATGTGATTTTAGGCTAACTTTGCAACTATTGTTTTTGTTTGCTTCTTGTTTCCAGCCAAGTATTCTATCATATCCTCGTCTAGGTCAAGCCAATTCGATAATCCCGCTGCCATTTCAGGGTTGTTTTCAAAAATAATCTTCAGGTACGGCAGAACCTCTTTCGCGCTTCTCGTAGCGGATATGTGACATTTCCTTCTTATCTTCATGCCTAATGCAAACTGAAGCGCCCGTTCTCCCTTGGTTCTCGACAGCATACGAATCTTTTCTGGAAACCGGAATGGAATCCACCCTGAAGATTTGGTCCGTTGCCTAGACACCGCTACTCCTGAGCTCATGAAATCGATAACGTATTTTAGTAGGGTCCAGTACTGGGTTTCCCTGATTCGTTTTCTGTATATGTCTGCTAGCGCCAAGTAGTCCATGGCTTTAACTAGGTCATGGGGGTCGGTTATGTGGTAGGGCGTGTTCTCGTATATCCAGTGGAAGAGCATGTCCGGGTCCACGTCGGCGCTGCTTACTGCCTTCTTGGCTTCCCATGAATCTTTGGAGTACAGTATTGTTCGCATAACGTCGAAAATAACTTCCTTTCTGTCCCTGCCAGCTAGCCAAGCTACGTCTTCCTTGGCGAGGCGGGTTTTGCCCTGAGCCAGTGCCTGCAGGTCGTTGACGGCTGATCTGACGTCTCTTCCTGCACGTTCGACAATAAACTTTAAAGCCTCTTCGTCAGCTGCGATTCCCTCTTTTGCGCAGATTCGCTTTAGGTGGGATACGTCTTCTCTGATTGTGGGCTTCTTGAAGGGAATAACGAGGCAGTATTTGCGGATGGTGCTGAATCGGGGATTATAGGCGTCGTTGGCTGTGAGAACAACTGGGCTTCTGGTGGTCTTCAGAACGTTTGTTAGCTCTCTGACTCCGCCCCTGTCCTCCTTTCCTGCGATTCCATCCACCTCGTCCAGCAGAATCAGTCTGCTGCCGCCGAACAGGGTGGCGTACTGGGAGGCGAGACCTGCGAAGCGTTTGATGGCGTCTGCTGTTCTGTAGTCGCTGGCGTTCTTTTCAACCAGCTCCATGTTCAGTTCTTTGGCTGAAACCTCAACGGTTACTGTCTTGCCGATGCCCGGCGACCCATGCAAAAACGCAGCTCTTTTCTTCGGGATTCCTTTGCTCCATGACTTGAGCCAAGATAGAAACTGCTGTTTCGCGTCTTTGTTGCCTACGATTTCGTTTAAAGTTTGAGGCTTATGTTTCTGGGTCCAGGTGGTGGACAAACGGTTAACCGCCTCTTTTTAGCTCTTGACCAGCCTCTGTCATTCGGGCTAGGAGAGCGCTCAGCTGAACCTCCACGTCAGCGCCTTGAACCAACCGGAAGTCTATTTCTCCGATGGCTTCGCTGAGCGTGACCTTCCATGAGTCAGGGAGCATGGAGCGGAAGATTTCCGTGTGGATTTGTTTGATGATGTCGCTTCCAGCCACGCCGTACTTCAGTATCATTTCTCTAAGCTTTTTTCTGGCTTCCAGAAAGTCGCCTTTCATTGCAGTTTTTATCATTTGGTTGACGTCTGCTGGGTTGGCTCTGCCGATCACTGAATATACGGTTTCTGCGTCGATTACTTTGCCCATGGACGCTGCGGCTTGCAGTGTGTTGGTGGCTTTCCGCAGGTCTCCCTCGCTTACTTCGAAGATTGCGTCGTAACCCTCGTCTAATATCTTTATGTCCTCTTTTTCGATGATGTTGCGTAAGTAACGGTCTTGGTCTTCCTTTGACATGTAAGAGAAACGGAAAGGTGCGCATCTGGACTGGAGAGGCTCTATAATTTTTCCGCTGTAGTTGGCTATCATGATGAATCGGCAGGTTTCTGTGAATCGTTCCATGGTTCTCCTTAATGCCTGCTGGGCGTCAGAGGTCATATTGTCCGCCTCGTCCAGAATCAATATCTTGAAGGGAATTTCCCCGATGGATCTGGTTCTGGCGAAGGTTTTCACGGTTTCTCTGACGATTTTTATTCCTCTTTCGTCGCTTGCGTTCAGTTCCATCAGATGCTCCCTGTAGCCTTTTCCGTAAAGATCCATGGCTAGGCAGAGTGCTGCTGTTGTCTTTCCGGTTCCGGGTGGACCAGCAAAAATGCAGTGGGGAACGTTCTTTGCTTTGACGAAGCTTTGCAGGCGGTCCACGATTTCTTTCTGGTTGATAATCTTGTTTAGGGACTTTGGGCGATACTTCTCAGCCCACATCTCATAACTCACACGTTAGCCTCCGTGACGACTAATAGAAAAAGGACAGTTATAAATTAGTTCTCGTGCAGAGTTTTGTGTAGGCAATCAACTTATGACTGTTTTGAGTATCCGTATGTTCCTATTTTCTTGTGTAGGCTCCAGTATTCGTCTTGGTTATAGGTGAAGGGGTCTGCTTTTGTGAAGTCGATGTTTCCCTTCTCGTCTAGAATGTCTTGGTCTATGTGGACTTGGACGATTTCTCCGAGGAACAGGTCGTGGGCTCCCAGCGGAATCACATCTTTCAGGACGCATTCCATGTTTACTGGGCATTCGCGGATTAGTGGAGCTTTTACTTTGTCTGCTTGCTCTGGGGTTAGTTTTGTTTCGGAGAACTTGTCAGTGTCTCTTCCTGAGGTTACTCCGCAGTAGTCTGTTTCTTTCAGGATTTTGGTTGTTGGGATGTTTACAACAAATTCTTTGCTGTTTTCGATCAGCGTGTGAGAGTATCTTGATGGTCTGATGCCTAACCCTACTGTGGGCGGCTCAGAGCATACGGTTCCAGCCCACGCCAGCGTGATTATGTTAGGTTCTCCAGTGGAGTCTACGCATGTCACAAGAACAACCGGACAAGGAAACAATGCGGTGTAAGGCTTCTGTTTAATTTTCATGAAATAACTTCTGATCCGACCAAATATTAACATTTTTCTAAGAACAAAAAATCAGGCAACAGGCGGCGTGGATGAACTTATGGAGCAAATTTTGACGTCCCACCACTGGGGTAATAACAAGCTTCTGTACTAAAAGGAGAACATGATGTTCTAGTGCATAGAACTTTATAGCCTCAATTATACTGAATATTGGTGGCGTGGATAGAATGAAGCATCCGATATGGGTTGCAGCAGTCTCCATAATCGTAATCGCAGCTTTGATAATAGGAGCAATTCACGTTTTTTCGCCTCCACCATCTCAAGTTCCAGACAGCCAACTGGAAGTGAACAGTCTAAAGGCTTTAACAGACGGACAGGTCTCATTCAATGTTACCCTCAGCGAGGGCGAGTCCGAAGTTCTGGAAGGGGTTGTTTTGAATGACACATACTATTCGTGGTCAGACGGAAGCCAAGATGACCCAACAATCTACAAAGGCGAAACAAAAAATTGGAGCATCAACGTTGGAAGCCTACAGAATGGCACCAACCTGCAAGTGATTGTTGAGGCGCCATCAGCGTCGGGAAACAGTAGCGTAACTGTTGAACTTCCACCTTCTGATGTAGACAACGGAGACGATTCAGACCGAGACGAACCAGACACAGATAAGCCGGACAGAGACACCCCAGATTACGTATACGATAACTACGGCGGAGTCGGCTTGTTCGCGGAAGGCATCCACATCATAGCAACCAGCCAAGACCCACGCAATCTGTCTGACGACTACCCAATCGTTAACGACTACTGGAAGATGCTGCAAGAAAACGAAACCACGCAAGCCACAGACCAAGACTTCATAAGCATCATCCTCTCCCGCGGAGACCAACCAACAGGCGGCTACACCATAAACGTCGAGTCGTTTGGCTGGCTTGAATGCTATCCTGCAAAATTCCTCTTTCAAGTCAATTTTACTGATCCAGGCGAAGGAGTAATGGTTACACAAGCCATAACCAACCCCCTAGTTTTAGTGCCAATCGCTAAGCTTACGCCCGGAGAATACAATGTTGAAGTCCAAATAACTCAGTTCATCCTAAACGTTGACGAAGAAGGCAAAACGTATTACACCCCAATTATGACGTTCGCGCCAGTTATCTGGAAACAAACCTTAACGATCACCGAAACATAAGACCCTGCACCTTAACCAACTTCAAGTGATTGTAAGCTGGAATGAAGCCCAGACCTGACTGTACAGGTGCTCCTAGGCTCTGGGAGCTAATCTATCTATTCTTTTGTAGTCTATCAGACGGGATTGAATTGAACATTTGCATTAAACGCCTCCATTGTTTTGTTGTTTTTGAATTAGTAGTTTAGATTCATAACCTATTTAGAATCGGAATCTGAAAGAAAATGCAAGAATGTATGTGCGGGTCCTGTTTGCTCAAGTTCACGAAAAACCATAAGGCACTTAGCCCAGTGATATCATCGATTATTCTAATCGCGGTTGTCGTAGCTGTTTCTATCGCGGCAACCACATGGATGGGTTCAATCTCACTCAACTTCATGGAAGTCGATGAGTTGAAAATAACTGACCATTTATGGGCTTCAGACAATTCCTACGTTGACCTAACAGTCAAAAATCTTGGAACCAGCTCAGTTACAATAGGCAAAGTGGAAGTGAATGACGTAACCGCCAGTGATGTGATGTTTGTTTCAGGCGACTCAGCATTGGACGCTGGCGAAACGGCAGTCCTCAGAGTAATTCAGAGTTTCACGGCATCACAAAAATACGAATTCACGATTGTCACCAAATCTTCTACAAAATTTGTGTATGTCGCCACATCATCATCTTACTCGGGGTCTTCGGAAATCTGGTATAACCCGCATTGGCTCAAAAGAAAAGCAGTAACAATCGACAACACTTTGAACCCCAACGACTTAGCTGGCTACCAGATTCAGCTTAACATCCCATACGACTCGGACATGAACTCTGATTTTTCTGATTTACGATTCACCGATAGCGACGGGCAGACCTTAATCTCTTACTGGGTTGAAAGTTACGCTTCCTCAGACTCCGCTGTGGTATGGGTGAAGGTTCCCACTATCCCAGCGTCTTCTATAGAAACGATTTACATGTATTATGGGAACCCCTCTGCCACCTCAGAAAGCAACGCAGATGACACCTTTGACGTGTTTGTGGACTTCACCCGAGACGGGGTGATAAGCTACGGGGGTTCTGGTCAGGATGTAGACTCGGCACAATGGGAAATAATCGATGACACGACTTTGAGGATGTGGGGAAACAACTGGAAAGCAACCATGAGAACTCTAAATGTTGTGGGCGATGGTAGCCAAGCAATCTGCTTCGACTTCAAGAGCGTCGGAGTTCAGGCTGAAATAAATGGAGTAGGACTAGACACAGATAACAGCATTAGCAATAATTGGTTCTACAGAATATATGGAACTCAAAACTGGGGACTCAACGATCACTATGGCTATACGGGCGCGGGAGACTGGCAGTCCTACACCATAGTTCTAGACAATTATGGCGGCAATTTTAACCGATTTGTATTCAGTAACGACGCTGATGGTGGACAGGCAACGGACATCTACTACCGGAATGTCAGAGTCTCCCAACATACTTCTCAAGCACCCTCTATGGACATAGGTACAGAAGAAACCTTGTAGGCGTTTCATAACGGAATCAGGTATTTGTGTTCATTAAATCGCCGAATATAGCCTCTAAAAAGGAAAAGGTTGCGTTTTTATCCGTTAATTTTTGCTGTTTGCAGCTTAATTGAGCTTATATCTACGACTGCAGTATTGTTTGTGGGCAGAGTTTCTGCCCGAGGAGAGTTGGGATTGTCAGCTGACCCTTTAGCAACTATCAGAGACGCTGATTTCGTCTTCCAAAACATGCACATCAAGATAGTGGCAAACAGAGACAGCCCAAAAATTGATCTTCCAGGCGTGAAAGTTGGCCCCTTCAAAGAGGGAAAAGAATACGAAGTCAGGTTCTGGGTAGCCACGGAACTGAAAAAGGCTGGAATCGCCCACATCCGCATAGAGGAACCCCTAGATTTGATGATGCTGAACAAGATTCACTGGAAAGAAAGTGTTCAGTCTTCCCAGCGGGTCACCTCCCTGCCCGAATACTTCTACCCTAAACTGCGGAGTTACCTAGAGGCGCTGAACGAGAAAGCCATCAAAAAAGCGGAATACAGAGGCGATTATGAAAAAGCTCGAAAGCTCTCCGACGACATAACCCGAACAAGACTGAAAAAGATAGTTTCCCTCGCCTCGTCGCCGGCACAGACAAGACAGACTCTGGCGAACCTAACAAAAGAAGAATTAGCCCTTTACAATCACTTATATGATAAAATCAGTAAATGGAGAAACGAAATTCTGAAAAATCAGGGAGGCGACAAAACATGACCGAAGAAACGTTAACAGCGGACCCAGAGGAGCTTTTTCTAGACTTCTTCAAATCAGACAAATACCGTGAACGCCTCTCAGTCATGGCACTATCCGGAAAAAAATCCTTTGCGGTAGATTTTGACGAACTCTTGGCAGCCGAGCCAAACCTTGCCCAGCAGCTCATGGATAAACCCGACGAATACATGGAGTATGCAAACCGAGCCGCCAAGGCTCAGCTGCAGATAGAGGAACCCGAATACGCGGAAGAAATCAGGAATGTCACAGTCCGGTTTTGTGGATTACCCGAAGTTACGCCTCTGCGAATTTTGGGTTCCAAGCACATAGGAAAGCTGGTTATGTTGGAGGGCATCGTTGTCCGCGCCAGTCCCGCCAGACCCTTAGTTATGGAAGCAGCCTTCAAATGCAAATGGTGCGGTGCAATCTCTCATATTACCCAATCTGGGCCCTTCCTGACAGCTCCCACCGCATGTAGCGCCCCCGAATGCAGAAGAAAAAGTTCCTTCGAATTCGTTCAGGAAGAATCCACCTTCATCGACTCTCAGGATGTCCGCATCCAAGAACGCCCCGAAGACCTTCCTCCAGGTCAGCTTCCACGATGGCTAGACATCAAACTTTTCGAAAGAGACCTTGTTGACATGGCGAGACCCGGAGACCACGTGTCTGTGGTTGGAATCGCCCGCGCCGTTGCCTCGCGCCTCCCGCGAGTTGGGCAACTCCGATCCTTCAGATTACATTTAGACACAAACCACATCGACGTGGAGAGTAAAGAGCCGGAAAAAGTTCTTATCACGCCGGAAGAAGAGAAACAGATTCTTGAGCTGGCAAAAGACCCTGAAATCCACACCAAAATTCTGCGTTCTTTGGCGCCCTCTGTTTACGGGTACGAGCACATCAAAGAGGCAATAATGTATCTGCTCTTCGGAGGAACCGCGAAACAGTTCCCGGACATCACAATCCGTGGAGACCTGAACATTCTGCTGCTGGGAGACCCGGGAACAGCCAAGTCCCAGCTCCTACAGTATGTAGCTAAGATAGCTCCGCGGGGTCTGTACACTTCTGGGCGTGGAACTACAGCCGCGGGTTTGACGGCTGCGGTGCTCCGCGACAAGGCTGGGGGAATGACTCTTGAGGCTGGAGCTTTGGTGCTGGCGGATAAGGGTGTGGCAGCCATAGACGAGATGGATAAGATGCGAACCGAGGACCGGGTAGCCATCCACGAAGTAATGGAGCAGCACACGGTTTCAGTGGCTAAAGGCGGAATCGTAGCAACCCTAAACGCTCGAACATCCATCCTAGCCGCAGCTAACCCATCGCTTGGCAGATACGACCCCTACCGGACAGTGGCAGAGAACATTTCGCTTCCAGTCACCATCCTCTCCAGATTCGACCTGATTTTCGTTATAAGGGACGTGCCAGAAAAGGCTCAGGACGCACGGATGACCGAGCACATCCTCGACCTCCACAGAACAGGCGTAACCCCAGTTGAGCCGCCCATAGAACCTGAACTTTTCAGAAAATATGTAAGCTACGCCAAAAACATAAAGCCCGTCCTTACACAAGAGGCTCTGGAACGGCTGAAAAGCTTCTATCTGCTCATGCGAGCAGCCAGCGAAACCGAGGGAACCCCTGTGGCTATAACTGCCCGGCAGCTTGAGTCGTTGGTGAGGGTGGCTGAGGCTAGGGCTCGGGCATCGCTGCGGGATAAGGTTCTTGCAGAGGACGCTGATAGGGCAATCGATATAATGAGGACGTCGCTGGAGCAGGTTGGAATCGACGTTTCATCCCAAAAGTTTGACATAGACATCATAATGACGGGCAAGCCTAAGAGCCTCCGCGACAAGTTGTCTGTTCTTCTGGGGCTCATTACAAGCATGGAGAAGGAAACTGGGATGGTGGATAAGGCGAGGCTGTTGGAGAGGCTTCAAGCCGAATATGACATACTGTCCGGAGAAGCGGAACGGCTCATTGGACAGATGCTGAAGGAAGGAACACTGTTCGCGCCGCGGGATGGATTCCTCAAAAAGACTTAACCTAAAGGGCGTATGCATTGAAAATCGACGAACTGCCGATACCAGATTCCGTAAAACAGGTTCTACTCACTTCAGGACTCACTGAACTTTATCCCCCTCAACAGGAAGCTGTGTTAGCCGGAGCCTTAGATGGAAAAAACCTTGTTTTGGCGAGTCCCACAGCCTCAGGCAAAACCCTAGTTGCTGAACTGTGCGCTCTCAAGCATGTTCTAGAAGGGGATGGAAAAGTTTTGTACCTTTCTCCTCTCCGAGCCTTAGCCAGCGAAAAATGGGAAGAATTCAAAAAATACACGACCGTGAAGAAGAGAAACGGAAGACGGGTCAGTGTGGGCATCAGCACAGGAGACTACGACAGCAGCGACCCGTGGATGGGAAAGTTTGACATCATCGTTACCACAAACGAGAAAGCGGATTCTCTGCTGAGGCACAGGGCAAAGTGGGTAAGCGACGTTTCTTTGGTTGTCGCCGATGAGGTGCATCTTCTCAACGAGCCGGAACGTGGACCAACCCTTGAAGTGGTGCTGGCTCGCCTCATGCAGGTGAACCCTGACATCCAACTTTTGGTCCTAAGCGCAACAATAAAGAACGTGGAAGAGGTCGCAGAATGGCTGAAAGCAATCCCAGTTACAACAGAATGGAGACCCGTAACCCTCAGGGAAGGCGTATTCCACCACGACGAGATCATGTTCAAGGACGGCGGCGCCCAGAAAATAGAGAAGACAACAAAAGACCCCACAGTAAACTTGGCATTATACACCGTAAAATCTGGGGGTCAAGCCTTAGCCTTCGCCGGAACCCGCAGAAACTCGATAAGCCTAGCCAAGAAGATTGCAGCCAAAATCAACCCCCTCTTATCTAAGCCCCTGAAACGTTCTTTGGCGCAGTTATCAGAGCAGGTTCTAGCGACAGGAGCGAGGACACGAATCAGCGAGCAGCTAGCTGAGGTAGTAAGCAACGGAGCGGCTTTTCATCACGCTGGATTGGGCGGCAGCCACAGGAAACTGATTGAAAACTCGTTTAGGGAAGGAAAAATCAAGGTTTTAACAGCCACCCCCACCTTGGCTTTTGGGGTGAATCTTCCAGCGCGGGTGGTCATCGTTAACGACTATAGGCGGTATGAGCCCGGTTACGGGTACTATCCCATAGCGGTTCTGGAGTACAAGCAGATGGCTGGAAGAGCTGGAAGACCCCGATACGACAAGGTTGGAGACTCCATACTGATAGCCAAAACCGAGGACGAACGCGACTACCTCATGGAAAGCTACATCCTCGCTGACACAGAGAGAATCTGGTCTAAACTGGCGGTGGAACGGATTCTTCGCTCTCACGTTTTGGCTACAATCGCGTCAGACTTTGCGCACACAGAACAGGGAATCTACGAGTTCTTCGGCAAAACCTTCTACGCGTACCAGTATGACCCACGGGCAATAAAGGGGGTCATAGCGAAGAGTCTGGGTTTTCTCTTCACCGAGAAGATGGTTGAGGTGGGCGGCGACAAAATCTACGCCACCAAGTTTGGACGAAGAGTCTCCGAGCTATACATCGACCCCCTAACCGGAGTAGTCATTAGGGACGCGCTTACAAGCAGAGCGCAGAGGCTAACCGACATCAGTTTTCTCCACATGATCGCCCGCACGCCGGACATGTTCCCTAAGTTGCGCCCATACTCTCGGGAGATGGATACTCTGCAGTTCTTTATCGAGGACCATCAGGACGAGTTCATGTTTGATCTTCCTGACCCGTGGATGGACAGGATAGCTTTCGAGGAGTTTCTGGGGGAAGCTAAACTGTCTTGGGTGCTGAAGGCTTGGATGGATGAAACAAGTGAGGATGAGATGATTGAGCGGTTCAGTGTTCAGCCCGGAGATCTTTACCGTCTTATTTCAACCTCCAAGTGGCTTCTTCACGCCTCCCATGAGTTGGCTTCACTGTTCAAGCACAAGGACCTTCTGCCTCATCTGGCGAAGCTCACGGTGAGAATCGAGAAGGGAGTGAAGCCTGAGTTGCTTCCGCTGGTTAAGCTGGAGGGAATCGGAAGAGCCCGTGCTCGTGTGCTCTACAATTCTGGTCTTAGGAGCGTGGATGATGTGAAGCGGGCGCCCCTACAGAAGTTAACTGGGCTGCCCCTGATTGGACCGAGGTTAGCCCAGAAGATTAAGGAGCAGGTGGGCGGCTACGTCAAAGCCGATGAGTGGCAGAGCCTAAAGAAGAAAGAAACCGAGCAGCAGCGAGCCTTAACGGAATACTAGTCATATTCACTTTGTAGATGTGATTGTGTCAAAATTTCTTAACTAATCTAGTCAAGGTTTCTTGACAAAAACCCTTTTCACACAAAAGTTGTAGTAGTGATGTTTAGGTGCAAAATGAAGAAAGTCATATCGGCTATCGTTTCGTTACTGATTCTTTCCGTTATTTTCGTTTCTTTTCCGCAAATTGAAGCAGCAGAAGCACAAACCACCATATACATTAGAGTTGATGGAACTGTTGAGGGTACCGGTAAGATAGAACAAACGGGAAATTTTTACTCTTTTACTGACAACATTAATGGCACTATTGTTGTTGAGAGAGACAACATAAAAATCGACGGGGCAGGGTATACTCTGTCAGCAAACAGTGGATATGGAGTCAAATTGCATTATAGACACGGCGTTACTGTCAGGAACCTTGTGCTAAGGGATACGTATCGTGCCTTCGACCTCACTTACGCGGATGACAACACCATCGTTGGAAACACCATAATCAACACTGGAAGGGCAGTTTACTTTTGGTGGTCTTGGAGAAACAATGTCACCGGAAACACGATTTCCAAAGCAGAGTACGCCTTCGATTTTTTCGAGTCACCAAACTACGGGTGCCAAGAAAATGTTGTCACAGGAAACATTGTCCAAGACTCTCTTTTTGGTCTGAACCTAATGGAGTCAAACAACACCTTTTCAGACAACATCATAAGCAGCTCAGCAATAGGCGTTTCCCTCAGAGGTAGCCAAAACTTGTTCCGAAACAACACCATAAACTGTACAGGCATCTGCTTCAAGGTCTACAGTTTTGACAATGACATCGACACCTCAAATTTGGTCAACGGCAAACCAATAATCTATTGGATAAGTCACCGAGACGAAACCGTGCCTTCAGACGCGGGTTACGTGGTGCTCTCCAACTGCGAAAACATAAACGTCCAGAACCTCCATGCGAGCGGTGTGAGCATATTTTCAACAACTAATTCGCTGATAGCCGGAAACGCACTCTCGGGTGGGCAATTCGGAATTCAGATGCTTGAATCTTCAAACAATACAATAACTGGTAACTCGCTGATATGCAACGAATTCGGTTTAGAACTAGTCAACTGTGACTACAACGAAATCGTCGCCAACAACATCAGCGATAACAGTTACTTTGGTCTGCTGCTCACCAACTCACACTACAATACCCTGAAACAAAACAACGTGGCAAACAACGGCTTCGGAAAAGGGGAAAACTACTACCACTTTCCCTACGAAGACTATTCAGGAGATTTCTTCGGCGTTAAACTCCTGCACGCCTCTAACAACCGTTTCACCGAAAATAACGTGACAGACAACATTCAATGGGGCATCCGGGTTCTCGGTGACCAGCATGACAACATCATATACCATAACAACTTCATCGACAACGGAGCAGGTGACGGCATACAGGTGTCCATGTTGCCACCAACCGCGGACGCACACGTCGCCAATCCAAGCATCTGGGATAACGGAACCAGCGGCAACTATTGGAGCGACTACCTAACCAGATACGCAAACGCCTCAGAAATCGGCAACACCGGAGTGGGAGACACGCCCTTCTACATTAACGAAAACAACATTGACCACTACCCCCTGATGGAACCCTGCATAATCCCAGAGTTTCCAGCATGGATCATTCTGCCTCTGGTTCTGACAGTCACTGTGGTGGTTGCAATCTACAAAAAGAGGCTAACCCAAAAAATCAGATAGCTAACAAGCATATTAGGAGACTAATAACAGCATATTGTTAAAAAACAGTATTTTTTCTGTTTTTTAGCTTCACGAGTCTGGATAGTTTCATTATCGAACTTTAGTCGAATACTAGTCTGGCAAGCCTCTAGCCCGTCTTTCCTTTCTCGTCTTTTCTATGACTTGTTCAATCTGTTTTGTTGCGGTGCCCAGATAGTTTCGGGGGTCCATTACTTCTTCGATTTCTGTTTTGCTTAGCAACTTTTTGACTGCGCTGTTTTCTGAGAGCACACTCTTGAATGCTCTTTGTTCGTTGTGGCTTTTTATTGCCAGTTCTCGGGTGAGTTCGTGGGCTTTCTGTCGTCCCAGCCCCTTCTTTGCTAGGGCAAGCATAACCGCCTCGGACATCATCCGCCCCTGCGTCAACTCCATATTCTCCCGCATTCTTTCCTCGTCAATCTGCAGTCCCTTCAGCACACGGATCATCAGAATCAGCATGTAATCGATGAGAATACACTCTTCTGGGATGACGAACCGCTCACACGAGGATTGGGTTAGGTCACGTTCATGCCAAGTGGGAATGTTCTCCAGCGCCGGCGAAACAAGGCTCCTCAGTATCTTTGCCAAGCCGCAGATTCTCTCAGATATCATGGGGTTACGTTTGTGGGGCATGGTTGAGCTGCCAACCTGCTTCTTCTGCTCGAAAGCCTCGAAAGCCTCGCCGATCTCGGGTCTCTGCAGTTCCCGAATCTCAGACGCAATATTGTCTAGGGTGGATGCCAGTATGGCTAGGATGCAGGTAAGTTCGGCATACCTGTCTCTCTGGACGATCTGCGTGGAAATGTCTGCTGCCTTGATTCCGAGTCGCTCCATAACAAGCTCCTGTATCTTGATGGCTTTTGGTCCTAAACCCGCCTGAGTTCCCACTGCGCCACTCATCTTCCCGACCAGCAATCTTCCTTTGCAGTCTCTGAGACGCTGAATGTGTCTGGAGACCTCTCTTGTCCACACCGCGGACTTGAAGCCGAAAGTGGTTGGCAGGGCATGCTGACCGTGGCTTCTCCCCATCATGATGCTCATCTTATGCTTCTCCGCCCTAGAGAGCAGAACTGACTCCAGTTCGTTCAGCCGTTCTTCAATCAGGTCAACTGCCTCCCTCAACTGCAGGGCGGTTGCGGTGTCCAGCATGTCAGAGCTTGTGGCTCCAAGGTGAACGTATTCTCCGCTTGTTCCGCAGGCTTCGGCTAATGCTCTGACCAGAGCCATGACGTCGTGCCTGATTTCGTTTTCAATCTCTTTCACTCTTTCCAGCTTGACGTATTTTGTGGAGGCTTTCTCCACGATTTTTTGGGCGTCCTTTTTTGGGATGTTGTCTACTTGGCTGTGCGCCCAAGCTAGCGCCGCCTCTACATCCAGCATCTTCTGCAGTCTGTTCTCTTCGTCAAAGATTCTTCTCATTTCAGGCGATCCGTATCGTCCTGTGTCGATTGGAAGAATAGGCATCTTTGTTCTCCTCCGGAAACGATACATAAATGTATTGAACTAACCTTTTACCAGTTTCGCCTAAAAATAATGTGCCTCTAGGGCTGGAGCTGCGAAAGATGGGAGCGCTGGTTGCTGCGGTGAACAAAGCTGGAGAAAACGTTGTTCCTACGGTAGTCTCCATGCTACAGGAGTTGAAGCACCGCGGAAATGACGGTCACGGAGTAGCCACACCAGAATTGGCTACATCCGCAAAAACGTTTGAACAACTGAATGTCAGTAACCTTAATTCGAGTGTTGCTTTGGGGCACAACCTTTCCTGTATCCTGCCGAGGGATCAGCCTCAACCTGTTCAAGGAAACGGTTTCACGGTTGTCTTTGAGGGACGAACTTTTCCTTCACCGAATCTGCCTGATTTGCCCGAAGTAAACGAGATCGTTGAAATGCTTGGCTCTAACCCCCTGAGAAATGCGGGCAGAATCATCGAAAAGCTGGAGGGCTCCTACGTTTTTGCCTTTGCTGACTCTAACAAAGTAATCGTTGGGCGAGACCTGTTTGGAGTGACTCCCCTCTACTATGGCGAAAATGATGCAGTGTGTGCGGTGGCTTCTGAGCGGAAGGCACTGTGGAAGATTGAATTAGAGGATGTGCAGTCGTTTCCTCCGGGGCAAATTGCAGTAATGGACAATCATGGCTTCTCTTTTAGAACGGTTAAGGTGCTGCGGATGCCTCCCAAAAAAACCGTGGACTTGGAGACTGCGGCGCGGGCTCTTCAGCTTCTTCTGTTAGAATCGACTAGGAAACAGGTTTCAGACCTTGAAGCGGTGGCTGTGGCTTTCTCTGGGGGCGTAGACAGCAGCATTGTTGCGGTTCTGGCAGAAAATGTTGGCTTAGACGTTCAGCTGGTTTCGGTTGGATTGGAGGGTCAGCGCGAAGTCCTGTTTGCTGAGAAGGCGGCTGAAGCGTTGGGTCTGCCTCTGCACCTTCAAACTTACACTGTGGGTGAGCTGGAGCAGACTCTCGCAGAAGTTTTGTGGCTGATCGAGGAGCCTAACCCAGTCAATGTGTGTATTGCCGTTCCCTTTTACTGGTTGGCTGAAACCGCCTCGAAGCTGGGGTACCCTGTTCTGTTGGCTGGGCAGGGGGCTGACGAGCTTTTCGGAGGTTATCAACGATATCTCACAGAATATGAACGGTCAGGCGCTGAGGCTGTAGAACAAAAGATGTTCCGTGACATCGAAAACGCTTACCGAGCAAACTTTCAGAGAGACAATCAGGTTTGCTCTTATCATGGAGTGGAGCTTAGGCTTCCATTTATCGACCGTGACGTTGTCGATTTTGCGTTACGTTTGCCTCTTCGTTTGAAAATTAATTCAGTTGAGGACAAGCTTCGAAAACGAGTATTGCGTCGTGTTGCTAGCAATCTAGAGATTCCCAGTTTTATGGCTGACAAGCGAAAAAAGGCGGTTCAGTACACGACTGGAGTAACAAAAGCTCTCCAACGCTTAGCAAAAGCCGAGAACTTAACATTGCGGGAGCATGTTAAAACGGTGTTCAGTAAGGTTCACCTCTCGTAAAAGAAAGTCGCCCTTCTTCACAATAATGATATTATAGAAACTATTCATATTAGGAGCCTAATAGAGGTTCATTGTTGAAAACAGTACTTTTTCAGAAAAACCAAGAGACAACAAATTTAGTTAACCGCAAAAAGCAGGTTAATCGGTTCACCTGTGGAGCCTCTTTTCAGCTAAAAGTAAATAAAGGTAATCTGTGATACTTACGCCAACAAACAATTAGGATAGTCTCTGATGGTGTTTCACGTGAAAAATGCACATACCCACAGAAAACTTGTAACAATGGTGGTAGTTTTCCTCATGACTATTTTAGCTCTGTCACTATTCTTAGCGCAGATGTCCCTTGTTAGTGCCCAAGAGGGGGCGGCAAGCCTCACCGGTGCAATCTATGACAAGGGGGTAGACAGCGATGAGGATAAATTCTACGATTCACTAGACATCGGAGTCGAAGTTAACGTTACCACCGCAGGAACATTCAAGGTAGAAGTATCAGGGCTTTACGATTCCGAATCAAACACCATCGATGTCTCAAGCCAGAATTCCACAACCCTTGACGCAGGCACTCAGATAGTCTACGTCTCCTTGGATGGCACAAGCATCTTCGAGTCAAAACTCAATCCCGTCAACGTTTCCAGCATCCGTCTCTACGATGAATCTGACGCATTGCTGTCTTCTCTGTCTGACATCTCCTTGGCTGGAACATATTTTTTCGGCGATTTCGGACTTTTGCCTGCAACCTTCACCGAAACAATCTATGGTGAGGGAGTGGATACCGATGACGACGGATACTACGATTACCTTAATTTGGGCGTAGAGGTTAACGTTACCACCGCAGGAACATATACTGTGGATGCTGGGGGGCTTTATGACCCCTCATACAATTATGTCAGTGTCCAGACCTTGAATTCCACGTATCTTGATGTGGGCATTCACGTTGTCTACCTGGCATTAGATGGCACAGAAATATATGCAGCATCTGTTAACCCCACTACGATTGCCAGCATCTTCCTTTACGACGAATCCAATACCACGCTCGGTGAGTTGCATGACCTCTCATTGCCCACTTCATATAGCTACAACCAATTCCAACGCCCAATTATTGAACTCGAATTCAGTGAAATAGAAAGAGAGATAATCTTGGATCAGTCGGGAAGCATCCGCGTTATTAATGCTTACCGCATAACCAATTTAGGTTTTCAGACAGAAACCGTTGAACTGGGTTTCCCAGAAGATGCCTACGACTTTGAGGTGCGGGACGAAATGGGAACAGTTGAGACGTCAACGGAAAACGATACGATGACTGTAACTCTCAGAAGCGTCCTAGAGACAAATGAGACGGAGACACTTTATCTAATTTACCATATTCCATGGAGCGACCACGTCAGCCAAAAGGATGGAGGTGACTACACCCTAGATTTCACCTTCTATGAAGAATTCAACTACACGATAGGGAAATTAACTGTCGCCGTAACTCTCCCCAAAGGCGCCAAATTCCAATCATCCACCCCTCTAGACCCCGTCAGCATCAAAAAAAGCGACCTTCAGGAAACCATGAGCTTCACTTTCTCCACTGTGACGCCTTCCGACAACCTCATCTTCGAAATCAGCTACGAATACAATGTGTTCTGGGGTTCATTCTACCCAACCATCTGGGTGGGAATCATAGCAGTTGCCGCGTCAGCGGTGTTCTTGTTCTGGGGCACACCAAAAACAATCTCTGCTCCCACAATTCAGGTTCCACCCAAAGACCTCAGAAGCTTCGTTGACGCCTACGAAGAAAAAATGAGAATCCGATCAGAGCTTGAATCCCTAGAGGAGCGGTTACGTAAGGGAAAAATTCCTCGACGCAGATTTAAGGTTAGGAAAAAGATGCTGGATTCACGCCTCTCCACGGTTTCTAGGAATCTCTCCTCTCTCCGTGAGACCATAAGAACTGCCGGCTCCCAGTATGCAAACATGATGAGACAGATAGAAGTGGCTGAAACAAACCTTGAAGGTGCAGAAAGAGAAATACAACGAGTGAAAAAAAGGTACAGACGCGGAGAAGTTTCCAAAGGCGCGTATAGAAAGCTTATTGAAGAATACAACGGCAGAATTGAGGGGGCTGAAGCGACAATCGACGGGGTTCTTCTGAGACTCCGTGAATAGTTTCCTTTTTTTACAAAACGTTTTTATTTCATTGCTTCATTTTGGTTAAAATCTAAAAAGCGGAGTTGATTAGATAATGGTTGAAATCAAAGTTGATGCCGAAAAATGCACCGGATGCGAAACATGCGTTGACACCTGTCCTGTCGGCGTTTACGAAATAAAAGACGGAAAGTCTGTTCCCGTAAACGTTGAGGACTGCATTGTCTGTAGAGCCTGCGAGATGGAGTGCCCCGAAGGCGCCATTGAAGTCATCGAGGAGTAAACCGGACACCGATTCGGCTACCCCATTTCGGGGAAACGATAGATTTCCCCAACCTCTTCTCTAATTTTAGGAAAATTAATGTTTTATGTTCCAGAAGGACGACTGAATCTTCTTTATTCGGTTTATCGTTTTTTCTCCCTTTCTCCGCACCTTAATGTCTGCACCCCGATGCTTATCTCTGATGGAATATGGGATTTCAGCCATCTTAGCAGTCACCGCGCACGCCATCATTCCAAGAAACCTTAAGCTGTATCCGCCCTCCAGAACTGCCACCAGTCTTCCTTGACAAAACTTCGCTGCTGACTCTAGAATGGCGTCAAAGATTTTGGCGTAGCTGAAAGCTGACAGGGACAGGTTTCCCACTGGGTCTGCGTAATGGTTGTCGAAACCGGTGGAGACCAGAATAAACTGCGGCTTATACTGATTAATGATTGGAGCCGCAATCTCGTTGAAGGCTCGGAGATAGATTCTGTCTCCTGTCCCGTAGGGCAACGCAATATTCACCGTGTATCCTAGCCCCTCATCTTCGCCGACCTCATCAGCGAATCCTGTTAAGGGAAACTCGACGGGATCTTCGTGGAGGCTGACGTAGAGAACCCTTTTGCTTCTGTAGAAGATTTCCTGTGTCCCGTTTCCATGATGGGCGTCTATGTCCAAAATCAGCACTCGGTCAAGGCTGAACTCTTCCAGCAGATGAGCTGCAGCTACTGCAACATTATTGAAGACACAGAAGCCCATTGGATAGTCTGGTCCAGCATGATGCCCCGGAGGTCTAACAAAAGCGAAAGCGTTTCTATATTTCCCCGCCATAACCAGATCAGCAGCTTTCACTGTTCCTCCGGCAGCCAGACGGGCTACCTCAAAACTTTCGCCAGAAACCACAGTGTTTCCTTGGTCCAGTAGCCCGCCGCCGCAGCTACAAAATTGTCTAATTTGCTGAATATAGTCTGTGTCGTGGATCCGTTGTAGGTCGTTGATGTGTGCGGTTTCAGGCTCGATCAGGGAGCATCTTTCATTTTTGAGAATGCCGCTTTTGTTCAGTTTTCTCATGATTACCCTTAGGCGGGAGGGGGATTCGGGATGGCGGGGTCCAGTCTTGTGGCGTAAATACTTAGGCGAGTAAACTACGGCTGTCCCTGTAATCTTCTTCACTTCCCAACCGAAAAACGGGTTTGCTTCTTCCGCTAATGAGGCTTATTTTGTGGTTATCCCTAATTATAGGTTATTAGCCATGGAAGGATTATTTATGTTGAACCAAAGGATTTTATGTTTCTTGGGGAATAATGAGCGTCTAACTGTTTAGGGGTGAATCAGCTGTGGGGTCTAAGGTTGCAGTGTTTACATACCTGATCATTGCGGCGAACATCCTAGTTTTTCTCCAGAGCATAACAAACCCTGAATCCTATAACCAGCTTATCCAAAATTACGGTTTGGTTCCCGAGCAGGTCATGAGAGGCGAGAATCTCTTATCCCTAGTTACCTCCATGTTCCTACACGCCGATATCATCCACATTGCGCTGAACATGTTCTTTCTTTTTGTGAGCGGCGACGCGGTTGAACGCGAATTGGGCAATTTCCGCTTTTTAGGCTTGTATCTAGCCTTCGGCATCATCGCAGGACTCTTCCACTCCTACCTAAACAGCGCATCTACCATTCCCACCATAGGTGCTTCGGGCGCAATCTTCGGCGTTTTGGCTGCCTTTGCCATTCTTTTTCCCTTTCGCTGGCTCTTCAGACTCTTCGGTTTCATCCCCATCCCCATGCCAGCCATCATATTCGTCTTCATAACAATCTTAACCGAAACCGCCTACGTATCCTCCGGGGTCGTAGAAAACGTGGCGCACACCGCTCATGTAGGAGGCTTCCTAGCTGGGGTCTTCCTGACTCTACTGTTTATACCCAAAAAACGAGAAGAGAAAGAATGACCCTCTGAAAACCGTTAGTGAACTAGACACACCGAAAGAATGCCAGATTCTGCCCTAAGATGTCCAACCAGTTTCTGAACCAAACAATCCGCATTTCCTATCTCCGGAAAATACAGTAGATGACTTCCGCAGTTTTTCCTGCAATCAGAAGCACCAAATCCTTTAACCGGAACTTCTGCCCCCTTTATGTCCTTAATGTGGCTGTTTATGTTGCATTCCATCTTTTTGTTGGTTTCAGCGGCTATAACCGCTTCCACGGACACGTTTTCGTCTGCCAAAAGGTAGTCTATGTGCCAATACTTCCGTTTTTGTTTCCTCCAGTGCCTAGCGATTCGATGTTTCAGGCTTGCGGCTCCCTTGCCCAAAGCTGAGCCAGTGTAGGTGTAGTATCCCTTTGGAAAATTCTGTTTTCCCAACTTTCCTACAGTCAATGAAACCTCCTCTGAAACAAATAACAGCAGCGTGTAGATTCCGCTTGTTGAAAACTCTGAAACGAGATTCACATCGTTCTTCATCTAGAGCAGCCGCCAGTCACCGAAACAGTCTTTAGTTTATTGTTTCGTTCCAGAAAAATACTTTATTGTAACGACATTTGAGGCCATCATTGAAGTCCGGATCACTGTAAACAATATCTAAGCTGAAACCGTATTCTTCTAATAGCTGGTTAACGTCGCCCCAAATCTTTTCTGTCCTTTCATCCGTGTTTGCACTCCACAGCCCCCAAATAGTATCGTCGGGATTGCGGAAGCCGAAGCCAAAGTTTTCGGGGAGAACATAAGCTACCTCTGCTTTTATGGTTCCATGCTTGTCGGGGTTGCTGTTCACGTAGTTCCAGAAATCCGTTAAGTTACCAAAGTGTTCTTCCGTTAATATCCCAAACTCTGGATAGAGGTCGGGATGATCAAAAATCACCGCATATTTTGCTCCATTATGGTAAGCATTAATCAGGTCATCGTAAAGTTCAATGCCTGAAACAATGTAGGGCTCATCATTGTAGGTCCATGTGACCATCACTCCCCACTCTCGGTTCTGGACATTGGCGGCGCCTCTGCAAAGGGCAACGTGTAACGGTCTGCTGTGATTCCAAGCAAACTCAGCTAACACAGCGTCATATCCAGACTTGTAGTCAAACCAGTAGAGACCATAATCTGAAGTTAACACCGTAATGTTTTCGCATTCTTTAGCATAAAGGTAATAGTCTATGTGAAGGTAAAGCCATTCCAAATATGTATCAGTGGCATTCTTTTGGTTTGGTGCTTCTTTAACCAACTGGAAACTGCCTGCGTCCAGCTGGTTTCCTCCCGGCTCATCCATGGCGTAGGCTCCCAAGAACTTGTCGCCATACTTTTCTTTTGCATATGCAATCCACATGTGCGGATAGTAATTGTATCGGAAGACCAAGTCGCCGTCTTCCTGTTGGTAATGTAGAGAAATAAAGAATACCATGAAATATAGCCCCGAATCGTAGACGTAGTCGCAAACCTCGTTAAGATTATTTATGTCAAACGTTATTCCAACAGAGTCAACAACAAAAAGATTCGTGAAATTCTTCACCCTGTCAACCAGTTTTTTGCAGCCTTCAACGCTGTGGTTGTCGATAGCGTACTCTACGCCCACAAAGAATTCAGGTTCTGAACTCTGTTTGTCGATGCCAACATTCAAAGCTACCAAAAAAAGAGGCAAAACTATAATCGCGATGAGTATGAAACAGAATAGGAGCGTACTATGTCTCAGCTTTTTCCTCTCCCTACACCTTCCTGAGCTTGACAATAAAATAAACCTTCTCTGTTATAACCTTAAAGACACAATCTTTACCCGCTGCAATTTCTGCCCCAGAAAAAGACATGAAGGCGGGAAAGGTAAAAGTTAAAGGTCATGCTGAGCATATGCCGAAGGTTAACGGTGAAACTGTATGAGCGGCAGTGAAGAAGTTAAAAAAGAGGACCCGATAAAACTCCACAAAGAAGGAACAGCCTTAGCTGACACCGGCAAACTTGAAGAAGCATCAGAAAAGTACCTGCAGGCATCCGAAATCTATGAAAAAATCAAAAACTTTTTTGACGCCTCCTACACCCTGTTTAAGGCGGCAGAATGCAATTACCAACTGAAAGACTACAATAAAGCCAAGGAACGCTTTCTCAAGTCAGCAGACCTAGCATTCAAGAAGGGTTACGACCGTTTCGGAGTTAGCGCCCTAGAGTATATCGTTGACTGCCACAGAGCCTTGGGTGAAAAAGACCAAGCAGATGAACTTGAACAGAAAATAAAAGAAAAGAAGTCAGAATTAGAAAAAATGTAAACAATCGTTTCTTGTTTTGGTGAACTCAAACGAAGCAGACGAATTGTATTCTTAGACAACCGTTAACGTTTTTATTGGCTTTGAATAACGAAAACTGCTCTGTAGTTTTCAGGAAAAAAGACTGTTTTCAACAATCCACTGTTATTAGTCTCCTAATATGCATGGTCTCTCTTGTTCTAATTGTCTCCAGATTTTCTACCAAAAACTGTGTTATATCCGATTAAGATTCGATCCGATTCAAAGTCAATATGCAGGAAAACATCGAAAAAAAGATGGGGAGTTGAAGGTTTTTCAGGATGTTTCTTTTGACATTTTTTTGGCTATGCTGTAGATTACGGGAATCAGCATTATGCCCATGGCTATTGCGAACGCCCAGGATACGTTTGCAACAATGTTTGTGACTCCTTCGAAGGTGGAAAAGATTGCTCCTGCACCAATGAGGAGGAAGATGCTGTAGAGCACGAATTTTGCGTACCCGGCTACATCTACGAACTCTTTGTGGTCATCGGTGATCGATTTGATTAATCCATCGGTCAACGCTATTCCAGCACCGATTATTACGAAACCTAAGATTAAGGGATAGACCAGTTCGCCGGCTAGAAGCATAAGATCCAGAGCCATCAGAAGTATGACCGCTATCAAGCCTATCTGTAGAAGACTTTTCAGCATGTCCGCTATCTCTGCTTTGGCTTTAGGAAAGATCGGCTTCAACGTGTTTCCCACAAGAGATGCCAAAAATCCCACCAAGACAGTGCCAACAACTATTATCACTATTCCCCCAAGAAGTCTAGGCAGATAGGCTGCAAGATCAACCAAGAACTCGCCAACAGGACCTCCAATATTCAAAATCTGGATGGCTATGACCACAGATATGACCACGATAAAGGCTGTGGTGACTCCGCCGACAAAGGAGGACAAGTCCAAGCCTGCTGATCTGAAGGTTTTTCCTGTTTCCGTTTCGTCAAAGCTTTTCTCGATACCCATCTTCTCGATGAGTTTATTCACCGCTTTCCCAACAAATTTTCCGACAAAATATCCAATGACGACAACGATTATGGCAGCAATTATCACAGGCAAAGCATCAGCAATGTCTGACAGCATTTCGTTTAGTATTTCTCCAAGATCTGACAATTTTTGTTCCCCCATCCCCTAATAGTTGACTTTTTCTTATAACATTTCTCATGCAGCAAATCAGCTTATGTTTCGCTTTTCTGGGACCTCAGCATACTTTTTAAGAGACACAAACCACTAATTCGTTGTTTAGATGACTGAAGAGGGCTGATTTATGCCGCGGTATTCCAGTGTTTTCAAGGATGAAAGCAAACTGGACATCAACTATGTTCCACAGCATTTACTCCACAGAAAACTTCAACTTAATCTCCTGAACCAGTTCTTCCGTTTCGTTGTTGAGAACCCCGGAAAAATGACCCAACGCGCCCTGATCATAGGAAAGATCGGAACAGGCAAAACCGTTCTCTCCCAGCACTTCGGCTTGAACATAGTGAAAGAGGCAAAGCAGCGCAACATCAACCTCAACTACGTCCACGTTAACTGCCGCGAATGCAAGGGAAGCCTATTCATGATTCTGCAACGAACCATAATGAAGTTTTATCCCACTTTTCCTAGACGCGGCTACTCGGCAGAGGAACTGTTGCAGGCGCTTATGCTGGTCCTCGATGATAAAGACGCTTATCTGATCTTGACCTTGGACGAGCTGGAATCTCTTGTCCGCAGCGAAGGCTCAGACCCCCTCTACAATCTCTCCCGAATCCAAGAAGACCGGTTCGATGCCCCCAAAAGGCTCTCCCTCATCTGCATCCTCCGCCAACCCGAATACTTGGACAAACTGGACCCAAGCACGAGAAGCACCCTTCAACGCAACATAATCCAGCTGGAGGAATACTCGGAGTCGCAGCTCGAAGACATCCTTAACGACAGGGTAAACCTTGCCTTCAGAGACGGAACAGTGCCACCCCAAACAATGAGCCTCATCGCTGAGCTGGGAAAATCTGAAGGGGGAAACGCCCGCTACGCCATTGAGCTTCTGTGGCGAGCCGGCAAGTATGCTGATGCTCTGGAGATGCGGGAGGTTGCGCCTGAGTGTGTACGGAAAGCGGTTGTCAGCGTCTATCCTGTTGTGCGGAGGGACATGATTCCCGCATTCAGTGTTCACGAAAAACTTTTTCTTCTCGGTGTCGCACGGCATTTCAAACAGTCCGATTCAGCTTACATGTCCATGGGGGAAGCGGAGGAGGCTTATGCTTTGGTGTGCGAAGAGTATGGTGAAAAAAGTCGTGGTCACACTCAACTCTGGAAGTACGTTAAGGCGCTTTCTGCCGCTGGAATAATCGAAACATTGGTTTCTGGGGTTGGGCAGCGGGGAAAGACCACGTTGATCAGTTTGTCTCGGGTTCCAGCCTCTGATTTGGAGCAGGAGCTTGTCAAACTTTTGTTGCAGGAAGGCGGTGAGGATCGATGGCGATAGAGGAGGTTTTCTCTTCTAAGGGGCGGGTGAAAATTCTCAGAATCTTGGCTGAAATCAGAGAGCTGAACATTTCAGAGATTGCTAGGCGAGCGGGATTAAATTATGCCACCACAAATCAGCACTTGCAGGTTCTGGAGGACCATAAGCTTGTTCGCCACAAGACGTTTGGGAGAATCCGCATCTTCCGTTATAACGAAGAAAATCCCCGGGCAAGAATGATCAAACAGCTCATAGACTTCTGGGAACAAACAAAATAAGCCCCATCAAATAATGGAGTAGTTAGGTGAAGTTTGATGTCGATGGTTGATGTTACTGCGAAGCCGGAGGTTTACAGGGAAGCCAAGGCGAAGGGGACAATCAAGCTGAAATCTGAGACATTACGGCTGATCAGAGAGGGAAAGATTGAGAAGGGTGACCCCTTTGAGGTGGCTAAGGTCGCCGGAATCTTGGCGGCAAAGAACACAAGCTCATTGATTCCCCTCTGTCACCCCTTACCTCTAACCAGCGTAGAGGTTAAGCTGCAGATCGTTGACAACTCCAAAGTGGAGGTTGAAGCAACCGTTAAGACCCGAGCGCAGACAGGAGTGGAGATGGAGGCTCTCGCCGCAGCGGCAACGGCGCTGTTAACAGTTTGGGATATGACTAAACAGTATGAGAAGGATGCGGATGGGCAGTATCCAAGCACCAGCATCCAAAACCTGCATGTAGTCCGCAAAGTGAAGGAGAAACAGGCATGAGCGAATCCAGCCGCAAACACAAAAATGAGGCGCCCAAAAAAATCAACTTTACAGTCATAGTTTCCAGTTCATCTCGCTATCAGAAACTTAAGGAAAGAAAAACATTCTCTGACCCCTCAGGAGACTTGATTGTTGAACTTTTACGTAAGGCTGGTCACAGCGTGGCTTCCCGTGAAATCTTGCCTGATGATCGGGTTCTACTCGCGAAATATGTGGGCAATGCCATCGGCTCAGAAGAGGTGGATGCCATCATAGTGTGTGGTGGAACCGGAGTCAGCATAACGGACGTGACTATCGAGACATTGAGACCGCTGATGATTAAGACATTGCCGGGGTTTGGAGAGTTATTCAGGAAGCTCAGCTACGATGAGATCGGCTCAGCAGCCATCATGACCAGAGCCCTAGCCGGAGTCACAGACCAAGGAAAAATGCTCTTTTGTATCCCCGGATCGCCGCAGGCAGTCAAACTTGCCATGGAAAAACTAATCCTGCCGGAAACAGGTCACATATTGAAGCATGCCCGCGAAAAATAGTTTGACAGTAAAATCTTTTAAATCAATTCTACATTAAATATTAACTTGCAGTCGGTTATCCCTGATTTTGGGTAGATAAGGAAGATGTTCATTTTTGAGTAGGATTAATCGTTTCGGTACACGCAAAAAGACCATTACAAGGACGTTCCGCATTAGAAATGAGTGGGACAACGTTCTGCAGGAGGAGGCAGCGAAGCAGGGGGTCAGTGTTAACGTCCTGCTGAACAAGCTTCTCCGCAAATACTCCCTCTATTCAAGGTGGTCTGACCGGAAGAATGACGCCAGTTTTCCACGGCAAACCCTCCGAGAGATTCTGAAGACAGTTCAGGTTGAAAGTTTAGCTGAAGCAGGAACCAAATGTGGAGCTTTAGATGCCGTAAACATCGTAAACTCCATGGGACTCGCTTTGGACTACGAATCCTTTGTTTATTTGGTAACTGAGCACCTTGGAGGTCCACATTTCGCGAGGTGGTTCCAATGTTTCTATCATACTCAAGGAAACAGGGACATCTTTCACCTACAGCACGACCTTGGACCTGAATGGAGTGTTTTCCTCGAAAAATATATTCTCTCTTTCTTGCGGTCCATGACAGATACGGAAGCTACAACAAGGGTCTACGATTATGCAATAACCTTAGAGGTAACACGATCAAAACCGAAATCCAATTAACAACCACGATAAACTGGCACAATGTTCAGTGAAACACTAACACAGTTGCTAACTTTAGCCTCTTTTAAACTTGTTTGACAGATCGAAAATGTCCTTCATTCTCTCTTGAATCTCGATGGCGTTGACAACGACTGCCCCTGCGCGGTCTGCTATGAGTTCACAATTTTCAATCATCTCTAGCGTAAACATGTTTTCGCGAGGATCGTTAATCTGAATCAACCCTACTGTTCTGTTACCTGCTTGGATTGGAATCAAAGCCACCGATTCATAGCCGCAATTATGGCACATATTGCGTATTCGCCCCCGTGTCTCTTTATCTGTGGTGGTACCCAAAAGCCTTGTTGTACTGTTGGTCCAGAAACTTCCCTTATTTGTGAAGTACGGGAGTGTCGAATCAAATTTTCCCCTGAGGACATCTCCGCATATACACTCTAGAAATGGGCTGCCATTCTCGTCGAGAATGAAGTTACCGTCATCATCTTTTGCGCAGATGCTGTTCTCCTTAAGGATGAAGAAATCTGGGAAGCCCTCATAGACGTAGTAGGGGTAGTCTCCATTGTTTTCTAGTCTGATGCCGACACTTTGGCAATTAGTCAGAGTGCAAATCTCCCCAAGAATCTCCGCTAAGACCTGTTTGAGGGCAACAAGATCCTGTGTTTTTTCTGTCATCTCTCTAGACTCCGATTAGACTTTTTACCCTATAGTAGTAATAAAATCTGGTGTTTACAGTTGAATACAGTGTGTTGCAGTGTAGACGCTCATCTTAACCGTTGTTTTACATCAAATCGTGTTATGAAGACTTAGAAGTTGGAGTCGCCGTGAACAATAATTCTGCAGATTTATAGGAGAGTCGATAAGAAAGTTGTTTCTTCATCTAGCTTATGTATCGTGGTTCTTTTGTTCTGTCCTCTTGGGGAGTTCTGTGTTCCCTGATTTTTTCTATTTTCTGCTTCATATCTTCAGCTTGGCGTTCCAGCTCAGATAGGTCTACTTCGATGCCCAGAATGTTGGTTAGCGTGCTGAGAACGATTTGAGCTGATCTAGGTTGGGGGATGTCCAAGTATCTTATCTCGCAAAGCAGGCATATGCCCTCAATCTTTCTCTGCTGGGCGATACCTATTAGCAGACCGTTAAGACCCGTGATCCTTCCATCCCCGCTGACTAACTGGACACCTTTTTCCTTCAAAAACTCTCTGAGTTCAGGTTTGTTCACAACCCCAAAGACCCGTGGCTTTACATCATGAGGATTGGGAACAGCCGCAAAAGTGTACACCCGCTTAGCGCCAAACTCCTTAGCAACATCCAAAACCTGGTTGGCCAACTCCTTTAGTTCACTTAATGTTTGGGGCTGAATCTCTCCAACGCAAACTATCAGGTCACTTTGTTTTCCGTTGCAGTAATAGAAGCGGTGTCTGTATTGGCTGAGTTCTCCCATTCCATCCTTGAAGTAGATGTCGTTGCTTGGGTTGCGGATTTCGGCAAACTGTTTCGCGTCTAACTGCTGGATCAGATAGTCAGCTGACATCCTAGCCAGCATCCCCATGCCCGGCCAAGCAGCAATCAAGGTTGGGTTTCTGAGCGAGGGCTTTTCCTTGAAGTGTATTTCCATGCTCCCCTTCTCCGTTGCCAAAAAATCCTCTATGTTTTGAAGTGTGAGTGGAACTTATTAATCGTTCCTAGTGTTGTGGCAGCTGTTATGCAATATACTTGAACTATTTAGGTAAAAAACTAAAAGCAGTGTACAAGCATAATTTTTGTGGAGTTTGGGGTGTAGTTTATTGATTTTGCGATTGCGGGGTCACCATGTTGATCTGTTGAAGCAAGAAGCAGAGAGGGTACACCCTGTTGAAGCTTGTGCGTTGCTCTTCGGAAAATTGTCCCAGAACGAAGCTGTTGTTGAAAAAGTTGAGTTTGCTCCAAACGAGTTACAGTCCACAGTAAGGTTTGAAGTGGACCCCCAGAAGGTTGCCGCAGCCATAACTGAGGCAGAAAAAGAGGGTTTAGATTTCGTTGGTTTGTTTCATTCTCATCCAGCACCGGCAGCGCCTTCGCCGATTGACCTTAAATACATGGAATTGTGGGGGGACGCCCTGTGGCTAATCCTGTCTTCGATTGACGGCAACTTGGCTGCATATCAATTAAGCGACGGCAAGGTAAAGGAAGCAACTATAAGAATGGAATAACATTTTCTTCTTACAAAGTAGGAGACAGAACATTTGTCACCTATCCTGAACGTAGTTATTATTGGTAATGGTGTTGCTGGCGTAACAGCGGCAAGAATCATGAAAACCAAAAACCCGGAAACGCGGGTCTCCATTTACACAGACGAGAGTTATCATTATTATCCTCGCCCTAGGCTATACGAGGTTCTGTCAGGGGAAGCTAAACCCCAAGAGGTGTACATGTTTTCTGAGGAGTGGTACGAAAAGAGAGGAATCACGGTTTACCTGAACAAGAAGGCGTTAAGCATTGATGTAGACAGAAAGGAACTGGTGCTGGAGGACGGATCACGAATAAACTATGACAAGCTTCTGTTGGCTAATGGGGGGCACTCGTTCGTTCCTCCAATAAAAGGTGTAGAGAAGAGCGGAGTATTCACATTACGAACAATCAAGGATGTCCTAGGCATCAAAGAGTTTGCTGAAAAAACCGATGAAGTCATCGTTATCGGCGGTGGGCTTCTGGGTTTAGAATTTGCCTCTTCCTTGAGGAAACTGGGACAGCAAGTAACGGTCGTGGAACTATCCTCGAGACTACTGCCAAGGCAACTAGACCCGGATGGAGCAATGATTTTGAAGAATCGAATCGCATCTCGCGGCATAGACATTGTTCTAGGCGCCAAAACCGTTGAGATTTTAGGCAAAGAAACGGTTTCAGGTATCCTGCTTGACAGTGGAGAAACAGTTTCTGGAGACTTGGTTTTGATTTCTGCAGGAGTGCGGTCAAACACTGAGTTGGCTTTGGAAGGGGGAATCAAAGTCAACAGGGGTGTCGTTGTTGACGGACATTTGAGAACCAGTGCCGACGATGTGTATGCTGTTGGGGATGTAGCCGAATTCGAAGGGAGAGTTTATGGTATAATCCCTGCTGCTTTGGAACAGGCAACCATAGCAGCCGCGAACATGCTGGGAGAGGAAGACAACGTCTATGCTGGAACTGTTCCATCAAACACATTGAAGGTCGTTGACGTAGAGCTGACTTCCATTGGGCTCGTCAACCCCGAGGAACCGAGATACGAGGAAATCAAAAAGACAGATAAGAAAAAGGGTGTGTACAAAAAACTGGTTTTAGACCAAGGAAAAATCGTGGGAGCCATACTCTTGGGAGACAAGAGAGGCGTCACATCCATAAAGAAGCTGATAGCCCAAGAAACAGACATCACCAAATACAAGAATTCGATCCTGAAAGACGACTTTGATTACGAAAAATTAGCACATTAACGTAACATCTCCCCAACATAAACAATAGTTTATCCTGTCACGCTAAGGCAGCCTTTCAGAGATTAAAGAGCACAAGAATCGTGGCAATTCTTATTCTTCAGCGTCCTCGACGCCTTTCTCTGTGATTTTGAATCGGGTCTTCTCTTCGGGCAGATACGGCGAGTCTATGACTGTGGCGATTCTGGTTCCTTTTCCGCCTTTCCTCAGGTAGACTCTGTGCGTGGATGCATGTGCCATGACGTTTCCACCTGCTGGCCTGTTGGGGTCTCCGAAGAATGCTGTGGGGTTAGCCTGAACCTGATTGGTAATCACAACAGCCAAGTTGTAGGCTTCTGTCAGCCTCACCAGCTTGTGGAGTTGACTGTTAAGTTTCTGCTGGCGCTCGGAAAGGTTTTCTCTGCCAATGTATTCGCCTCTGAAGTGCCCAATCATGGAGTCTACTACAACGAGTTTCACGTTGTTTTCTGGACAAAACTTGAAAAGATGCTCGGTCAGCAATTCTTGATGGCTGCTGTTGTAAGCCCTTGCCAGAAAGATGTTTCCCAATGTTTCGTGAGGATCAAGCCCCAGCGATTCAGCTATCTGGAAAACCCGTTCAGGAATAAAAGTTCCCTCAGTGTCGATGTAAACGGCGTTTCCGTTTATTCCTCCCTGCTCTACTGGAAGCTGGACTCTAACGCAGAGCGACAGGCATATCTGGGTTTTGCCTACTCCGTATTCGCCTATGAGTTCAGTCATGGCTTGGGTTTCGATTCCTCCGCCCATCAGCTGGTTTAGGTTGTTGGAGCCTGTGGAGCACCTGAGCATGTCCTGCCTCTTTTTCCAGAGGTCTTCTGCGGTTATGAAGTCTACGCCCAGTTTTTCTCTGGCTGCGGTCACGATGTTGAGGATGGTGTTGAATCCTATCCCTGTTTTCTCCGCTATTTCTTTCGGTGGACTCACGGCGATTGCCTCTGCGGTTGTGAATCCAGACGATTTGAGTTTGCTGGCTGTGGCTGGTCCCACGCCGGGAAGGTTTTTCAGGTCGTTATCTTCCATTTTTCTTTATCACCTTTTTTGATGCTAAATTATCTTGTTGATTTTTGATATTGGGTTCTCGATGATTTGTTTTAAACTATGTGGCACAACGTATGACTGCAGAGAGGAGAGAGATCAGTGAAACTAATCTTTGTTTCTGCCGTTATATGGTTGAATCCAAGAACAGAAAGTGGAGTAAACGCACAAAAGTGGCTGGGTCTAAAAATGTTGAGGCAAAGACTTGTTTCCTGTAGAGTAAAACATATTTAGTTTTGTTTACTTACAACCTTTTTAACTCTGATGTTGGTTGGAAAGGTAGAGAGAAGGCATGGTTAACCATGGTTTTGGAACTTAACTACAAGTTTAGGCGGTTTAAGCCCTCTGATTTAGAGGGGGTTATCAGAATAAACCGAGAATGTCTTCCAGAAAACTACACCACCTTCTTTTTCATGAATCTGTACAAGCGCTACCCAGAAACATTCATCGTCGCTGAAGTCAACAAAGAGATAGTGGGCTACATCATGTGCCGCATCGAAACTGGGATTCCAAGTTTTAAACTGCTGGGAATAACAAGGAAGGGCCATGTGATCTCCATCGCTGTCCTGCCTAAACATCAGCAAAAGGGAATCGGATATGCGCTGATGCGAGAGGCGACACAAGCCATGGTGAACTACAATGCAAAGGAGTGTTACTTGGAGGTTAGGGAGAGCAATCTGCCTGCTGTGCAGCTTTACAAAAAATTGGGGTTCGAAATCGCTCGGACAATCAAAAACTACTATGCGGACGGAGAGAACGCCTGTCTAATGGCGAAGCAACTGCCATCTCTCTGATTAAAGCCGTTGCTCCCATTTGCTTTCTAGTGCAACAAATTACAGTAAATGTTTGCTTAGCCTAAAATGGAAATGCCCGAGTTAGGTCAAAGCCCAGGCAGATCAACGAAGCATAGCCAGCCGTCCAGTCTCCAGCCACAACCGCCTCAGTTGATGTGATCGCGTGAGACCGACTGTAGCCGACTACCGGGCAACCAGCAGTGCCTAGCCGACCTATCCAAGCGTGCTCCCCAACTCGGGCAATCAGGTGTAGGGGGTTTGTGGTCTATATAGGTTATCAAAACGAGAGTTAACATAAACTCCAGTGATGAGGGCGAATTTTGACAGGCTTTTTGGTATCTAACAATATTGTTTTGGATTCTTACTTGGCGTATATATTAAGCATATAAAGGAGATGTGCTGTCAACACGCATTTCGCATCCATTTTTATTGCAGGTTTTCACGTACACAAATAAACGGTTTATAGTAATCTAGAATTGACAAACTAGAGGACCATTACACCACTCAGTTAGCAATGTTTGGCTGAACCACAGTCGCTTGAAGGACGAGTCAACCGCCATGAACCACCGGAAGCAGAACAATTTTCTCGGAATCTTTGACCTCAGTTTCAAGCCCCTGTAGCACGCTGATTTCCTTTCCTCCAACAAGAATCAGAGCGTTTGGTCTGGGGTCGTCAAGCTGCGGGTCAACTAGTATCTGTTTGAACTCGGATGAAAAAGTTTCCGTGAGATTCTTTACAACTTTTTTAACTGTTGCTGGTTCCTCTAGCTTCACTTGAAAATGTTTTTTTCCGGAAAGCCGTTGGAATACTCCTAAAAATGTTACTTCTACGCTGATAACCATGTTTGATTCTCTCGTAAACTATTGGCTTTCGCCTCCGAAAAGCTCCACTATCTCCGATGTGTACTCGATTATGTCGTTCACGTGTTCCATGGTCTTTTCGTTGTCTGTTTTGGGGTTGTTTGCCAATTGTTGGAGGGTTTTTTCGATTTCGACGAGAAAGTTCAAGATCGGTTCTTCAACATGCTCTCTAGTTCTGAGGGTCTCATGGACTATGGGCACGATAAAAGCGGGGTCCCCCAAGCTGTAATAGATGGCTGCTTGGGCTTTGGTTAGGGCTTCAATGATGAAACCTGCTGCCATGTAAGGCGTTTTTTTGGCTGCGGTCAACTCTGCTTTTGCCTCTCTGAGATAGCGGGTAGCCCAGCCTTTTCGATAACCATCTATCTTTGGCAATCAGGTTTTCCCTCTTTTTCTGTTTGCTCCGTTTACTTATGAGATACGTAAGTGGTTATAAAAATCTTCGACAGAACTTGATGAAAAAGAAAAGCACTGCTCTCTTTTTGCCTAGCAAGTTTATCTATTCTTCTTCAGTTTCAGAGGCTTCAGAACCATACATTGTGTTTGCCAATCGAGCAGCGTAGCCAGCCACCCTGTTTCTTAGCTTTGTTGAAGAAATGTTTGTGAGTTCAGTCACAAATTGTTTATTCTTTTCAAAATCCGTTGAAAATTTGTTTGGATACCTGTCCAGCAACTGGCGAGCTATCCTCTTCACCTGTTCGGTGCGCACTTTTCCCAAACTTTCACCACGCCCTCCCTGTAAGCAGTTACTTCATCCTTTCTAGTCCTCAATTGTGCCCTCATCATGCCTTTTATCCCTTATGCCTTCCACGCCAAAAAAGTCAACGAAATTCTGGAAAATCTGGTCAGCAACCTCAGTTTTTTCTTCTCCCTTCAGCTCAGCTATGGCTTCAACTACGGTGGGGATGAAGGAAGACGTAGTCAGCTTACCCTTAAATGGGCCCCTGAAGCTAACCGGTCCATCGGTTTCTGTCATCAGATTCGTTAAGGGTATGCGTCTGATGACTTCTCGGATGCCGTTTGAGAATACGGATGGTAATCCCTCGGTGATGTAGTAGCCGCGGTCTACTATTGTGGGGATTAGGCTGTGGGGCTGGCTGAACCAGTGCAGAAGAATTTTTTCGATTTTGTAGGATGGGAGTAGGTTCACGATTTGGCTGGTGGTTCCGCGGGAATGGATTATCACGGGTAAAGACAGTTTTTCAGCCGTGGAAAGCATCTTATGGAAGACTTGCGTCTGGGCTTCTGTGGGTTCTCCGCTTCCCGAGTAACTGGAATCTAACCCTATCTCCCCAACAGCCACTGCTCTCTGTCTGTTTTCTCTATTTTCTAAAATCAAATTAATTGTGGCTTCAACTTCGTTTGGATTTAGCTGCTTGGTGTTCCAAGGATGAATTCCCAGAGCAGCATACACATGATCAGGATACTCCTCAGCTAAACAAAGGCTTCGGCGACTTGATTCTAGGTCCATCGAATTGGCGACCAGAGCAAAAACGTTTAATCGTTTGGCGTCTTCCACGATTTCTCCAATGTTCTGTGCGTACTTGCTGTCTGCGAGGTGAATATGAGCGTCAGCGAATCTCATGGTGAACCCTGTTCTTTTAGTCATTGACAGGTTTCACTGGAGCTAAAAACTTTTCTGCTAGTTCAATTCAGCCACTAGTCTTTCCAGAGTTTCCTCTACTTGTAGGATATGCTTCAAAGTTTCCTCTGAGCCCTCAAAATTCCTAGTTGTTTCTTGGCACTGCTTCAGAACATTCTGGAAGGCTCTTCGGCAACTAAATCTCTCCAAGCACTCACCTGTTCTCTCGGTTCTGCTGAAGAAGCTTAAAAGAAAAGCGATTCAACGAACAACTATGTCCGCAACAGACCCCAGTGAAAGTAAAAGTAGCAAACCAGATTCTATACAGTAACGTGACTAAAAAAGGGTTGATAAAAAGATGTTGGGTGAAGTCTCGCTGAATAAGAAGAGTTACTCAGCGATTGTTTCAAACTCAACTTTTATCGGTATGTTATCTTTGAAGATAGATACAACCGGGCAGTTTGCTTCGGTTCTCCTCCAGACAGCATTAAGTTTTTGTTCTCTCACTTTGGATGTTACTGTGATTTTCATGTTCACGCCAGTTAATCTAGGCGAGTCCGCGGGTTTGTCCGCGTCTGCTACAATCTCCATTTTGCTGATTTCCACGTTGCTCTTCTTGCAGACGTCAGCGAATATTGTTACTGCGCAGTCAGCCAGAGCCATGATCGCCAACTCTAATGCTGACGGTCCTGTGTTGTCTCCGCCTTTTGCGGTTCCTAGGTCCAAAACTACGCTGTGACCTCTTGTGTTATCTGCTATTGTCTGGACATTTTCAATCAATTTTGCGGTTGCTTTAATTGTGGGCATATTTTTTCACCAATATTTCCAATATTCTGTTTTCTGAGTTTAAATATCTGTTGTTAATTAAATAAACTGTAACAGCCAAAGATTAACCATCCTTAAAAGTTTAATTTAGCCAATCGTTTCCCGAAACATGGCATTACACCAATGTTTTCCCAAATAATATATTCTCTCTTACTGAAACCTTAAGTGAGGACTGATGCAATTGGCTAAAAAAATTGTTTTCACGGAAAAAGCTCCCAAGCCTGTTGGTCCCTACTCGCAGGCTGTAATTAGTGGCGATTTCGTTTTCGTCTCTGGTCAAATTGCTATTGACCCAAAATCCTCAGAGGTTGTTGATGGCGGAATTGAGGCGCAAACAGTTCAGGTGCTAGAGAACCTGAAGAATATCCTTGAAAGCATAGACCTAACATTAGATGACGTTATGAAGACTTCGGTGTTTCTCAGTGACCTCAGCGACTTTCAAACTTTCAATCGGGTCTACAGCAGATACTTTGACAAAAATCCGCCAGCGCGAACCACAGTACAGGCACATCTCATGACGGGAGTGCTACTGGAAATCGACGCGATAGCCAAAAAACCTAGAAACAAATAAAAAGAGGAGAGAAAAAGGGAGCATATTCCCTCTTTTATTCTACGTGTACTCTGAAGAGGTCTATGTCTTCCGCCATCTCTCTGGTGCTCTTCAAGAATTCTCTGGTTGCCCGCTCCACATCCTTGGATTGAGTAATGTATCGTCCGACAATGATGATGTTTGCTCCGTTTGCCAACGCTTCAGGCGCTGTCTCCGGAGTTATTCCGCCCGCAACGGCTACCAGAAACTTCTTGCCTTGGAATGTCTTCCGCATCTCCTTGATTAAGTCCCAGCGCGTTTTGCCTGTTTTCTCCGCATCTATGGCCCGATGCAGAATCGCAACGTCAGGCAATTGTTTTAGAGACTGAAGCTTGCCGACAGGGTCGTCGACGTTCATCAGGTCCATTACAGCGTAGATCCCCAGCCTTTTTGCTTCTTCGATGAATTTGTCGATGGTTTCTGGGGTTGCCAATCCAGCGACTACAACGGCGTCGGCTGTTTCCTCGAAGGCCAAGTCAACCTCCACTTTTCCGACATCCAACGTCTTCATATCGGCTACGATGAACATGTCTTTAGCCACTTTCCTCAGGTCGCGGATGACGTTTACGCCATATTTCTTCAGCAGAGGTGTGCCAACTTCGAGTATGATTCTGTCGCTCTCCGGCAGTTCGTCTATGATCTTTTTCACTCTTTCTAAGCTGGGAATGTCGAGTGCTATCTGCAGGTAAGGTGGCCTCCACAGCCTAGGCACTTTGAAGCCCATTATCGGATGCTTTGCCCTGTCTTTATCATACATGATTTTCTTCAGCGAAGGATAATTCTCTAAGGCTCTCTTCAACGCCAGTTTTGTAGCTCCATAATTGTAATGGTAGATGCTGCGGTAATCCTTAGCCTGCGGATGAATAAAGACGCTGCAAATGATCACCCATTCATCAACCTTATCCTCAGGAATAATACCCTCCTCAACAGCGTCCGCAACCGCCTTTGCAACGGCTGCCTGAGCAGGACCAAAAATTTTTCCTGTCTGCTCCATGTTTTTCACAGTGACCTTGGGCACAAGAAGAGTGTGAGGCTTAGGCGGAAGATTCGGTCTGATAACTGCCAGAAGCGGAGTGTGACCCGCAGACAAATTTGACAAACCGTTGGCGAAAGCCTCCCCGATGGGACCCTCCTTGTCTCCAATCAGCAAATCCACGTGGGCAACTTCTGTTCCCTCACCCATCAAAGCCTCGCCGATCAGGTAAGTGTGCTCTCTACGCTTCACGGCTTCCTCGAAAACCAGTTTTCTCTCATCTACATCCGAAAAATCAACATCGAACTCTCTCATCCACTGATACAGGGTGTCGCGGTGAATCCCCAAAACCTCTGCTGTACCTTTGATTGTCGGTTTTGTCGACCCGCTCCCCCTAGACTTTCTTAGTTTTCTCTCCTCTTTTTTTGCTGTCGCCAGCAACTTGACGAATTCCTCTTTTGTTTCCGGTTTTTTACCGTCGTAACCCGACACAATACCACACCCAATGAGAGAACTTCGTCAACCACCTATAAAAATGTGTCGGAATAGAATCACGGTTCTTTAATCAATCCTACACTTTATTGAGGCAAATCTTTTTCAAAAAGACTTTTTCCGACAGATTTCTTTTGATTTTCATCGCTCATCAACTCGGGAATCTGTTTATGGTGAGTAAGATCAGAAATGTTGAACCCTTTTTGTCTTTTTTGTTTGCGCAATTCTTTAGGCATTTTTTCGCTCATTGAACTGTGGCGTTCACTCTTCGAAATAACCATTAAAGGGCACAATTATTGTCTTTCTTGGTTTTCCAGAAAAAAGACTGTTTTCAACAATGCTCTGTTATTAGTCTCCTAATATGCTGGCGGATTTGGACCGCAAATCAGTTTTTTGCTTGGAAAAACAGAAAAAAGCTAGTTTTCAACAATGAAGTATTATTAGGCTCCTAATATATTGCCTTCTGGATTGTGCTCAATGCAGTCGCCTACCAGCTCAATGGCTATAAGTTCCTCTTCAGGAGCTAACTATTGTCTGCTACGGTTCTTCTCCCCCTTTTCTCTAGTTTATAATTAGGCGGCTGTGTTTCTTCCGCAAAACGTTAAACCGCTTAACCAGAAAGCAATATTGTGTGGTCTACTGTCGAGGTTCGCGTTGATAATCGCCCAATTGCTGATTCTTTGTTCTTCTCTGTAAGCTTTTATTTTGTTCTTCGATTATGTTCTTCGCGTCTCTTCTTTTCATCTACTGCTTCCCGTATCCACTCTGAAGGCTTACCAACAGTCTTCAAGTACCTCAGCTGGTCGGTTCGAAGGCGCACACCATAATGAAGCTTCTTTTCACTCATTGCTTTCCCCATTTAATCAGGATTGACAATAAAAAAAAGCTTTATGAAATCAAAATATTGACTGCCAATATGTCGCAGTTTTTTCATGGGAAACCGCCAAAAAGAAGCCTTTTCAAAATCATACAGTCGTCGCCGTTTTTCTCGTGAAGAAATATAAATAAGTGACATAATGCTCAAAAACCAACGAGATGTCCTAAAGATTCTGAGAGGAAGACCAATGGTGGAAGATAAATTTTTGGATTCGGCTCTTGGCTTAATCGACGCCAGCGAGAACCATGAACGATACCGAGGAAAAGAGTGCATAAATCTGATCGCAAGCGAGGGACTCAAGTCTCCGGCAGTAGAGCAGATGATGTGCTTGTCACAGGATTTGGAGTCCAGATACGCTGAAGGAGAGAACGACCTTAAAGGTCACGTTAAAGCGCGGCACTATCAGGGACAGAAATTCATGACCCAAATCGAAAATTACGCAGCGGATCTGATGAAAGACCTGTTCAGATGCAACTGGGCTGACGTGAGGCTGGTTTCGGGCACCCACGCGAACCTCGCCACCTTTAAAGGCATTTCGTTGGTTACAAAAAATAACCGGATGGTGGTTTTGCCTCTCAGCGCTGGGGCTCATATTACTCATGACTACTCTGGTCTAGCCGGCAGAGTCTTAGGATTGGAGACCATCAACCACGCCTACGATACAAACGAATTGAACATTAACTCGGAAAAGTCTGCGGCTATAATTGACGCATCTAGACCCGGCATAGTGACTTTCGGAGGCAGCGTCTTCCAGTTTCCTCATCCCGTTAAAGAGCTGGCAAAGGTTGCTAAGGAGACGGGCGCCTACAGTGTGTACGACGCAGCCCACGTTTTAGGGTTGATTGCCGGCGGAGAGTTTCAGGACCCCTTCGGAGAAGGAGTAGACTTCATAACCGCATCGACACACAAGACCTTTCCAGGACCTCAAGGCGGAGTTATCCTTGCCAATTGTGAAGATGAACGGATGGAAAAGGCGATTAAGAAAGTGCAGCACGCCGTCTTTCCGTTGACTACATCCAACACTCATCTTGGGAGGCTTCCTGCTTTGGGTTTGGCAGCGTTGGAGCTGAAACTGTATGGTAAGGAGCTGGCTAAGCAGACGATCAAGAACGCTCAGACTGCAGGTAAGTGTCTGTTCGAGAATGGCGTGAAAGTATTGGGAAAGAAGAATGGATTTACACGGTCCCATCAGATTGTCGTTGACGTTCGAAATTACGGTGGCGGAAAAAAGGTTGCTTCTGATCTTGAGAAAGCCAACATAATTTTGAACAAGAATCTTCTGCCCTACGATGATCAGCACAACCGAGGTGATCCGTCAGGTTTGAGGATAGGCTTTCAGGATGTAACGCGGAGAGGCTTCAAAGAAGACGACATAGAATCCCTGTGTTCCTTGATGTTGGAGGTTATGAAGGGCAAAAAGAAACCCGTTGAAGTGAGAAATGATGTCATCAAATTGAGGCAGAGCTTCAAGGAGATCAAATACTGTTTCCAAAGCATCAACGAGGCAAAAGAATACCTAAAGAAATATGTTTAAGCATTCAAGAATCAAGTGGTTTCACAGAGTATAATCGTTTTTCAACTCCATCTTTCCACTACGATAATCTTTTATACCAGAAGACATTCTCTCTTCTCAGGCAAAGGAAACTGGGCATATGAATAGCCATTCGATGACTTCAACAAGCACTTCTTGGCGCTTCTATAGCTTTGGCTATTTCTTTTATAATTAAGCCCAGCTAGCTACAAAATCTCGCATCTTAGCTTTCTGGGCTTCATGGAGGGTTTAGTTGTTATGAAACAAATTCAGGAAAAAAACATCAAGAGAATAGTGGTCAAATATGGAGGCTCCAGCCTCGCAGATCACGAGCGGATATTGAGGGCAGTTACAGCAGTTGCTGAGGAAGCCAAGAAGGGTACCCAAATCGCCGTGATCGTTTCGGCTATGGGAAAAACAACTGACACGCTCTTTCACGCCGCCAAAAACAGCTCTAACGGCAGGTTACATAAAAAAGATTTAGATGAGATTCTGGCCATGGGGGAAAGAACCAGCATCAGAATCATCGCCGCAGCCTTGAAGGCACAGGGCGTGAACTCCCGTTACGTGGATCCCCACGACCCGGAATGGCCCATCATAACAGACGACGTTTTCTCAGACGCCAACCCAATTTTGGACACATGCTACGAAAGAGCCAGACAGAACGTTCTTCCCCTTGTGGAGAAAGGCGTCGTACCCGTGATTGCAGGCTTCGTGGGAAGAACAGAAGACAACAAGATGACCACTCTGGGGAGGGGCGGAAGCGACACAACAGCCTTCATCTTAGCTAAGGCTCTGGAAGCGGATGAACTCATAATGGTCACCGATGCTGAAGGAATCATGTCTGCCGACCCCAAAGTAATAAGCAACCCTGAAAGGCTTCCAGAAATCGATGTGAACACATTGGTTGGCTTAGCTGATTCGGGCACCAAGTTCATTCACAGGAAGGCATTACGATACAAGGATTCGTCAGTAAAAGTTAGGGTAATCAGACACACCCACGGTGACCTAAATGCAGAAGGCACCTTGATCAAGGGGGCGCTCTCAACCGAGCTGGATGTAGCTCTGGCAAACCCATCTCCTGCAATGTCTATCACAGTTGTTGGCAAACGTGTTTCTGAGCAGCCTCAAGTAATAAAGGAGCTGACTGAAACAGTGAAGAACCACGCAGAACTGTTGGGGCTATCCGTGAACTACAACTCCATGATACTCTACGCTTCAGAGAACGCTAATTCGAATCTGCTTCTCGAAAAAGTTCATGAAGTAATCCTGAAACACGAGGAAACATTAGCCATGTCTGTCAGAAAACAGCTGGCCTTCCTCAAGATCAAGGGTGTTGATCTGGAAAAGACGCCTGGTCTCACAGGAAGAGTGGCTGAGGCTCTGAGAGTGAACTCCATCAACATCTTCGGTTTGATGACCATCACATCCAGCATATTGCTGTTTATAAACTGGAATGAAAAAGAGAATGTCATAAAATTGGTTAGGAATGCTTTAAAAGGTGACTAAAAATGTTGAAAGCAGCTGTTTTAGGAGCAACAGGCAATGTCGGACAGATATTCGTCCAACTGCTAGAGGGGCACCCATGGTTCGAAACGACAGTTGTGGCAGCCTCTGAAAGAAGCAAAGGAAAAACATACGTTGAAGCCTCAAGATGGAGACAGTCAACACCTATTCCGGAAGATGCCACTCAAATGAATGTTGTAGACATAACGCCGAAAGCCGTCAAGGACGTTGACATAGTCTTCTCAGCATTGCCCTCCAATATAGCCAGAAAAGCAGAGGAAGATTTCGCCTCGGCAGGATACGTTGTAGTCAGCAACGCCTCCGCACACCGAATGGACCCTGACGTTCCCATGATAAATCCGGAAATAAACTGCAGCCACGTCAGCCTCATCGAGGAGCAACGCAGAAAAAGAAAGTGGGACGGCGCCATCGTCACAAACCCCAACTGCAGCACAACAGTTCTAACGCTAGCCCTGAAACCGATATACGACAGTTTCGGCATCAACAGCGTCATTGTATCCACGATGCAGGCGATCTCGGGCGCTGGATACCCGGGCGTAGCCTCCATGGACATAGTGGACAACGTTATTCCATACATTGGGGGCGAGGAGGAAAAGATGGAAACCGAAACCCAAAAGATTCTAGGTACCGCCTCAAAGCCAGCGGACTTCAAGGTTTCGTCCAGTTGCCACAGGGTTCCAACAATTGACGGTCACATGGAAGCAGTCTTCGTGAAGACGAAAATGGAGGCGGAACCCGACGCCGTAGCAGAGGCTATGGACAACTTTATTGGGGAACCACAAACACTCGGTCTTCCGTCAGCCCCACCAAAGCCCGTTGTTGTCATGAAAGAGAATGATCGCCCCCAAACCAGACTGGACAGAATGGAGGGAAAGGGCATGAGCACTGTCGTGGGCAGAATCCGGAAGGACCCCGTACTGAATGGCGTGAAGTTTTTGGCTCTGGGTCACAACACCATAAGGGGAGCCGCTGGATGCGGTGTGCTCAATGCAGAATACCTGAAAGCAAAAAAGTTCATCTAAAGGAGAGAAAAAAATTTGGAATCAGGTAAAAAAAGGCGACTAAGAAGAATCTTTGAAAGCGACAACAGGACAGTGATTGTTCCCATGGATCACGGCGTAACACTCGGTCCTGTTAAGGGACTGGTGAACATGCAGGTCATCGTTGACAAGTTGTTGCTTGGGGGTGTTGACGCGATCCTCATCAACAAGGGCATAGCAAAAAGAGTTGACACCGGAAACGCTGGATTAATTGTTCACTTGACAGGAATCACGATGCTTTGCCCCGAACCCAACAACAAGGTGCAGATATGCTCTGTAGCCGACGCAGTCAGGTTAGGCGCAGACGCTGTTTCAGTTCACATTAATGTGGGCGCCAAACAGGAAGCGCAGATGCTCTCAACGATGGGGAAAGTAGCCTGCAAATGCGACGACTTCGGCATGCCACTGCTGGCTATGATGTATCCCCGAGGACCAAACATCAAAGATTCACATGCAGTGGATGTGGTGGCACATGCAGCCCGTTTAGGTGCGGAGGTGGGGGCAGATATAATTAAAACAAACTACACAGGCGATGCCGACTCCTTCAAAGAGGTTGTGGACAGTTGTCCTGTTCCAGTTATTATTGCGGGTGGACCAAAAGCGGAGACCACACGGGATGTCCTACAGATGGTGAAGGACTCCGTAACTGCTGGAGGGGCTGGTCTCTCGATTGGCAGAAACGTGTTTCAGCACGAAAACCCCGCAAAGATAGTTAAGGCTCTCTCAGCTATTGTCCATAATGGTGCGTCAGTTTCTGAAGCTTTGAAGATTGTTGGTGAATCAAAATGAAAGAACTTTGGCTCGAAATAGACATCTCCCTCCCAGAAAACCAGAAAAGCAAGCTGCTCAAGTCTGCATCTCAGACCTGTAATGCCGTTCTGGTTGATGCAAAAGATGTGGAGAAAGTCAAGAAGGCTGGAGTTAAGGCTGCCTCAGTTTCTGGGGAAGCAGACATCAATGTTCTTTCGGTCTTAGATTCTATGAAACTTAAGGAGTTGAAGACTAAGGGCAGAACTGTCGCTGTAAAAATAATCATCGCGGGAAAAAAGGATGAGGAGACAGCCATAGAGGCGGCGGAGCTCAACTCCGACTACGTTATTGTTGGCACTCCGGACTGGAAAATTATTCCCCTAGAGAACCTCATCGCCAAGACCCGAGGAAAAACCAAACTGCTCGCACAGGTTTCCAGCGTAAAAGAGGCAAAGGTTGCCTTGGAAACTTTGGAGCTAGGATCAGACGGTGTGGTCCTGAAGACTGCTAGCCTCGAAGAACTCAAGGAAACAGCTGCTTTTGCTAAGAAGGCGGCTTCTGTGCTTGAGTTGGTTGCTGTTGAGGTTGTTGATGTGAAGGAGATTGGAACGGGCGCCCGGGCCTGCATTGATACATGTGAGCTTATGAAGCCGGGAGAGGGCATGCTTTTGGGTTGCCAGTCATCCGGTTTGTTTCTGGTTCAGGCTGAGGTTCATGAAAGCCCATACGTGGAGACACGTCCCTTCAGAGTAAACGCTGGGCCCCTGTCACTGTACGCCCTCACTTCCCCAACCCGAACCAGATACCTGTCGGAGCTGAAGGCTGGGGAAGAAGTTCTCGTAGTGGACAGGGAAGGAAAAGTCAGGTTAACCAACGTTGCGCGGTCGAAGATCGAGTGGAGACCCATGCTTCTCATCGAAGCTGAATATGATAACAAAACATTGAAGCTGATTGCCCAGAACGCCGAAACCATACGGGTTGTGACTCCCGAAGGTTCCACGGCAGTGACGGACCTGAAGAAGGGCGACAAGATTCTGGCTCATGTGGAAGAGGGCGGCAGGCACTTCGGAACATTGGTGAAAGAAGAAGCTGTGATAGAGCTTTGACCATCCAAGTCTGCGTTTCAGTTCCTCCGAAAACAGTTGAAGAAGCTTTTCGTTTGATAGAGGAAGCTGAGGCTCAAAATGCAGACTTGATTGAAGTACGGCTTGACAGCCTCAAAAACCACTTCCGCATCGCAGAGATTCCACGCTGCAGCAATACGCCCCTGATCGCAACAAACAAATCAACGGAAAATCACGGCAAATTCTCTGGAAGCGAAGATAGGCGCCAAAAAATTCTGGTTGACGCTGCGAGAAAAGGCTTCGAATACGTGGACGTGGACTTGTTCATCCCTAACATAAGGGAATTAATTGATGACCTGCGTGAAGCGGGGGCTAAGCCAATAGTTTCGTTTCATGACTTCGATATGACCCTTGAGTTGTCACGGTTGAATCTTGTTCTTGAAGAGGAAATCGCTTTGGGGGCTGAAGTCTGCAAAATCGTTACCACAGCCAATCAAGTCGAAGACAACTTAACAACCTTAAACTTCGTTTCTGAGGCTTCCAAAAAAGCCAAAATTGTCTGTTTTGCAATGGGAGAACTTGGCAAACCCTCTCGTTTGTTGTCTCCTGTCTTCGGCGCCTTCTTCACGTTCGCCTCGCTTGATGAAAAAAGAAAAACGGCAAAAGGGCAACTTACTATTCAGGAAATGAGGCAAGCATACGAGCTTCTGGGGCTAAAATAAATGACAATCAACGGAAAAACTAGGGTTTGCGCCGTCATCGGCGATCCAGTAGAGCACTCTCTAAGTCCGGTAATGCATAATGCCGCCTTCCAAAAGTTGGGGTTAAACCTTGTTTACGTGGCTTTCAAGGTAACAAGAAACGAGCTGAAAGACGCGATTTCAGGCGCAAGAAGCTTGGGTCTGCGAGGATTAAACGTGACTATGCCCCACAAAAAAGCTGTTATGAGTTACTTGGATGAAACTGATTCGACGGCAGAAGCCATCGGCGCAGTGAACACCATTGTCAACAACCAAGGAAAGCTGGTCGGATACAACACAGACGGCAAAGGCGCCATGATCGCCCTCAAAGAAAACGGCATATCCCCCGAAGAAAAGAAACTGCTTCTCCTCGGAGCAGGCGGCGCAGCAAAAGCCATAGCCTTTCAGGCAGCGCAAGAGGTAGAGGAACTGGTTATCCTCAACAGAACCTCAGAGAAGACAGAACAGCTGGCTAACTTGCTGTGCAAGAAATTCGGCAAAAAAGTAAAGGGCGGAGCGCTCTCAGCTGAGGTTCTGAAAGAAGAAATGAAAACAGCTGACATTCTGGTTAACGCCACCTCTGTGGGTATGCATCCGGACGTTAACATGAGTCCAGTTCCTTTGGATTTGCTGAGACGTGACTTGTGCGTGATGGATATAATCTATAATCCGTTTGAGACCAAGCTTGTAAAGGATGCAAAGGCGGTTGGAGCTAAGGTTGTTTTGGGTCTGGAGATGCTGCTTTATCAGGGAGCCGTTGCCTTCGAAATCTGGACTAACTGTCCGGCTCCAGTTGATGTCATGAAGAAGGCTGCCTTGAATAAACTAGCTGAACAGGGTGTCACCGTTGAGGGGAAGAGCTGAGGCGATAAGTCACGGAGCAGCCACGATAATTAATGCCATAGCAACAGGCAAGGGAGCAGCCGTAGGTGTAGACCTGTGGACAAAAGCCGCAGTCACACTCACCGACGAACCCGGAACAGTAAAAGTCAAGATTCTGCCAGATTCCTCAGAGAATCCTGTTCTGGCACAAAAGACGGTTGGGCATGTTCTCAAACATTTTGGATTAGAAAAAGAGTGTGGCGCCAAAGTTGAAACAAGGTCAAACATTCCAGTGGCAAGGGGACTGAAGAGCAGCAGTGCAGCCGCAAATGCCATAGCCTTGGCGACCACTGCGGCATTGGAACGTAGCTTAGATGATGTTGATGTGGTGAAGCTTGGTGTTGACGGCGCAGTGGAAGCAAAGGTTACTGTAACCGGAGCCTTCGACGATGCCTGCGCCTCATATTTTGGGGGAATCGTAATCACCGACAACATGGAACGAAGAATCGTTAAACGCTTCGAACTGGATGAAGCCCCAGCTGTTCTGTTCTATGTTCCAGTCAAAAAAACCTACACGGCAGATTCAGACGTGAGGCGAATGAAGGACATGGCTCCCGTTGTCAAGATAGCCTATAGAGAAGCATTGAACGGTAACTATTGGGCAGCCTTAACCATGAACGGTTTAATCTACTCTTTGGCACTGGGCTATAATTTATCCCCAGCAATAGACGCCCTCAAAGCAGGAGCCTATGCCGCTGGATTGTCAGGAACTGGACCCGCGGTTACAGCCATCGTTCCCAAAGATAAGGTGGACCTTGTGAAAGAGGCTTGGCAGAAGCGTGAGGGAGGAATTCTGGAGGCTAGAATCAATCAAGAGAAAGCAAGGGTGGTGGGCTGAAAAGATGGAGGTTACAGTCGAGAACTCAGATCATCTGGAGGGCGTGGTTTCGGCTCCTCCGTCCAAAGCATATACCCACCGAATGCTCATAGCATCACTACTGTCGAATGGCACCTCAAAAATCTCTGATCCTCTAGTCTCGGATGACACTCAAGCGACTCTAGAAGCAGTAAAGGCGCTTGGAGCAGAAACGGAATTACAGGAGAACTGCTGGACGATCCATGGAAAAAAAGCACTCAAGACGCCTAGCCATCCCATAGACTGCAGAGATTCGGGGTCGACTCTTCGTTTCATGATTCCAGTTGCAGCCCTTGCGCCTGGGCCTTCAATGTTCCTTTTTGGGGCGTCCTTTGAGCGGAGACCTGTTGCGCCCCTTCTTGAGAGCCTCAGGGAACTGGGGGTCGAATCTGCGGTTCAAAGAGACGGTTCATCTGTCATGGTCAGTGGAGGAGGAATCAGGGGAGGAAAAACTTCGATAAGGGGGGACATAAGCTCCCAGTTCATCTCTGGGTTACTGTTTGCCTGTCCAAGGGCGAAGGAAGACACGGAAATCCATGTTACAACCAATCTGGAGTCTAAGGGCTACGTTGAGATGACCCTTGAAGTGTTGGTTAAGCATGGGTTGGAGGGTGCCGTAAACGATGATCTTTCGCGCCTGTGGATTCCCTCAGATCAAAGCTATGTTCCATGCGATCATACGGTTCCGGGAGATTTTTCTTCTGCAGCCTTTCTTTTGGCAGCTGCGGCGGTTACTTCGTCACATGTAACCGTGAAGAATCTTGATTATAGAACCTGTCAGGGCGACAGCGCAATAGTGGGCATACTTGAGGAGATGGGGACATCAGTTAAGATAGGAGACGATTCTGTGGAGATTGAGGGAGGGCAGCTTGTTGGGGTTGACATAGACGCCAAGGATATTCCTGATTTGGTTCCTGTTTGTGCTGTTCTTGGTTGTTACGCTGAGGGGCATTCGCTGATATATAATGCGAAGAGGCTTAGATACAAGGAGTCAGACCGTCTCGATTCGGTGAGCACTGAACTGAAGAAGATGGGGGCAGACATCATCGTGAAGGAGGACGGCTTAACCATAAATGGTGGAAGCAGATTAAAGGGGGAAACAGTTGAACCCCACAATGACCACAGGATCGCCATGGCATGTGCCGTAGCTGCTCTTGGAGCCGAGGGGAAAACAAAAATTCAAAACGTTGAATGTATAAATAAGTCGTATCCGCAGTTCTTCAGTGATCTGCGTCTCATAGGAGCGAATGTCGTTGGGAGCTAACTCGATAGGAAAAGAATTCGTTGTAACCTGCTTCGGCGAGAGCCACGGCAGATGCGTCGGAGCAGTCATAGATGGATGCCCAGCAGGTCTTCCTCTCACAGAAGAGGACATCCAGAAAGAACTGGACAAAAGGTTGCCGCCTAACCGCGAACTGGTTTCTGCCCGAAGAGAAAAGGACACTCTTGAGATTCTGTCGGGAACTTTTGAGGGTTTCACTACTGGCGCTCCGATCTGCGCCTTGGTGTGGAACAAGCAGGCGGTTTCCGGCGATTATGATTCCGTGAAATATAAGCCCAGACCTGGGCACGCTGACTATCCTGCCAGAATAAAGTATGTGGGATTCAATGATTATCGGGGTGGAGGAAGGTTCTCTGGCAGAATCACTGTGGCTTTTGTCATAGCTGGTGCCGTGGCCAAAAAGCTGTTAGATGTTTTCGGCGTCGAAGTTCTGGCATATACGACTGCTATTGGAGACGTGGAACTGCAGGCAACTCTGTCTCTTGATGATGTGAGGGAGAACACTTACGCGAACTCGGTGAGATGTCCAGACCCTGATGTTGCGGAGGAGATGGAGGAAACGATTTTGAGGGCGAAAAAGGAGGGTGACAGCGTGGGCGGAATCGTCGAGTGCGTAGCCTTTAACCTTCCAGTTGGGGTCGGGGAACCCATCTTTGACTCTTTGGATGCAGAGATTGCGAAGATGCTGTTTGACGTTCCCGCTGTGAAGGGTGTCGAGTTTGGGGTAGGATTCGAGGCTGCAAAGATGAGGGGCTCAGAAAACAATGACCCTTACGGGATGTGCGACGACGAAATTGAGTTGCTGAGCAACAATGCGGGCGGTGTCTTAGGCGGCTTATCTTCTGGAGCACCTCTTGTGGTTAGGGTGGCGGTGAAGCCTACGTCCTCGATTTCGAAGGAGCAAAAAACTGTGGACTTGTCAACGATGGAGGATGCAACGATTAGGGTGCAGGGTAGGCATGACCCCTGTATTGTGCCCAAAGCTGTTCCTGTTGTTGAGGCTTCGGTTGCCACTGTTTTGGTTGATCAACTGCTTCGGGGAGGTTTTATACCTAAGGTTTTGGGGGTTGAGGCTATTGGAGAATATTATGGCGTTAAGGAAGAAGATTGACGAGATCGATGAGAAGTTTGTCCATCTGCTGAAGGACAGGATAGAGCTCTGTAAACGTATCGGCAAAATCAAAGAGGAAAAGGGGCTTCCCGTCAAGGACCTTCGGAGAGAAGATGAGGTTTACCTATACGTTATGAGTAAGGCGTTAGAGTTGGGGCTTGACCCCCAGAAAGTTGAAGCCATCTTCAAACAGATCGTTGCTTTGGGCGTCTCTGTTCAAGGCGCTGAATGAGAAGACTTAAAGCATTATCGCACAATTCATGATGAGAAACCTGTCAGTTCAGTGTTCCTTTGGGAGTTGAGGAAAATGCTGTATGAAATAAGCGAAAAGGCGATACAACTTGAGAACCAAGGAAAAAAGATGATCAAGTTCAATCTGGGAGACACGGATATGCCCACACCGCCTGAAATTGTTGAGGCAGCATACTTGGCTATTAAGCAGGGAAAGACGAAGTATTCTTCGGCTGCTGGAGAGAAGAAGCTGCGAGAAGAGCTGGCGGGCATTCATGGTGTTTCTGTGGATAATGTGGTGATAACCGCCGGCTCGAAGTGGGCGGTCTTCTCGTTGATGTTTCTGTTACTGAAGAAAGGCGAGAATGTTGTTGTTCCCTCTCCCCACTGGACCAGCTACGAGTTAACCGCGAAGAAGGTTGGGGCTGAACCCCGTTTTCTGAAGGCAGATCTGGAGTCTGACTGGAGGATTGATGTGGAAAAACTGGCGGAGTTGATTGATGAAAAGACGCAGCTGATAATATTGAATAGTCCGAGTAATCCGACGAGCAAGGTTATTGATGAGAAAACTTTTGGTGAGATTGTTCAGATGGCAGAAAGCAGGGGGGTTACTGTTCTGTCTGATGAGGTTTACTCTGACATCAGCTTCGTCCCGGCTAAGAGTATCCTTGATTTTGGCGAAGACCATATACTTGTGAACAGTTTTTCCAAAACTTTTGCGATGACGGGGTGGAGAATCGGCTATGCTGTTGTTGAGGAAGAGTTGGCTCAAAGGATGATTAAGCTGAACCAGATAACCACCACTTGTGTTCCCGCGTTTATCCAGTATGGTGCCCTGAAGGGGTTGGAGTCCAGGCGGAAGATTGCGGATGACATCAGGGAGCAGTTTAGGCTGAGAGCCGATGTGGCGATTAAGGTTCTTTCCAAGTCGAAGATGAGGTTTTCTCGTCCTGATGCGCCGTTTTATCTGTTTCCTAAGGTTGATAGTCTGGATTCTGAACGTTTCGCCCTGAATCTTTTGGATAGAGGGGTTGCTGTGGCTCCGGGAACCGCCTTCGGAGATTACCGCGAATACTTCAGGATAGCTTTAACTGTGGGCGAGGAAAAGATTAGGGAAGGTTTGGAGACACTGTGTGAGGCTCTACCTTGAGGGTTGCAGTAATTGGCGCGGGGAAGATGGGTCGATGGTTCACACGATTCTTCAAGGATGAAGGCTACTCTGTAGTTGTTTCCAGCAGAACCCGAAGCAAAGCAGAGGCGTTAGGGGACGAGTTCGGCGCTGAAGTAGCCGACAATAATGTGGAGGCTGTTCAAGGTGCTGACTGGGTTCTACTGTGTGTTTCTTTGGATGGCTTGGAGCCTGTGCTGAAGGAGATTGGTTCTCACATTCAGGCGGGTCAGGCTGTCATGGATATCGGCTCCATCAAAGAGATTCCCGTACAGTTGCTGCACAAATACGTTGAGAATGGGGTTACGTTGGGGACTCACCCTGTTTTTGGTCCCGGAGCCAAAAGTTTGGTGGGTCAGAATTTTGTTTTGACTCCCGTTGATGAGGAGGAGAGACGTTTCGCTGCGGAGTTTAGGGGCTGGTTGAAGGCGCGGGGTGCGGAGGTGTCGTTTTTGGCTCCTAGGAGGCATGATGAGTTGATGGCGTTGGTTTTGGGTTTTCCCCATTTTGTTGGTTTGGTTGCAGGCGACGCTCTGGTGAACCGTTCGGATTTTGTTGACGCGAAGCGGGTGGGTGGAGCCAGCTATAAGCTGTTGTTGACTTTGGCTGGGGCTGTTGCTGCTGAGGAGCCTGTTTTCTATTCGAATCTTCACATGAGCTTGCCTGAGATGGAGCAGATTGAAGAGTTATTCTTGAGTAAGGTTGAGGAGTGGCTTAAGCTAGTTAAGCGGAAGGATTGTGAAGGTTTCGGTCGCAAAATGGAGGAGGTTAAGAAGCGGTTACGGGAATTGGACTCTGATTTTGAGCGGTATTACAGGCTGATGTATCGGCTTTTGGGTTCTTCCTAGAGTTTGGTGTTGGGTTTTTGGGCTGCTTTGTAGGAGCCTAGGATTTTTACGAAGATTGTTTTGTCTCTGATGCTGTTTAGGGCTTGTTGGCATTTATTTTCTGTTCTGTGTCCCTCAAAGTCTAGGTAGAAGTGGTATTCCCATGGCGTGCTTTTGGTGGGTCTGGACTCGATTTTGGTCAGGTTTATGTTTCTGTCAGCGAACTCCTTCAACACTTTGTATAGGGCGCCGGGCACGGATTTAGCTGCGAAGATTATGGAGGTTTTGTCCTGTCCAGAGTATGGGGAGTCTTTTTTGTCTAGGACGAAGAATCGGGTGGAGTTGTTTTTGATGTCCTCTATCTCCTTTGCCAGTATGGTCATGTAGTAGATTTGGGCGGCTCTTTCGCTGGCTATGGCTGCGGCGTCCATCATGTTCTCTTCTTTGATCATTTTTACGCTGCCTGCGGTGTCGAAGGTGCTGATTGCCCTGAGCTGTTGCTCTTCCAGGAATTTTCTGCATTGGGCTAGGGCTTGGGGGTGACTGTAGACGGTTTTGATTTGGTCGAGTTTGGTGCCTTTGTGGGCTATGAGGCAGTGGCTGATTCTGATGATTATTTCGCCGCAGACCTTGAGGTCGTATTCGAGGAACAGGTCGTAGGTGCGGTTTACGCTGCCCTCGATGGAGTTTTCGATGGGAACAACCCCATAATCCACATCTCCGGCTCTAACGCTCTCAAATACGTCATCAAAGATTTTGCAGGGCTTAACTTCAACAGACTGACCGAAAAAACTGTAAACTGCCATCTCACTGTAAGCGCCAAGCTCACCCTGAAAAGCAACCCTCAACACAAACACACCATTATCCAATCTAATAACAGGAAGCAGAGCCAAAATAAAACACTTTACCAACAAAAACCAGCACGAAAACTTCAGTAAACTCCATCTTTCTAAAAATAGCAGTTAAATTTCAATGTTTGTCGGTTGGATTAAATTTTAACCCCAAACCCAAACGTTAAGTAAACCTAAGATAACTTAATCTTGTGGTTATTATGTCAGAAAAGAAGAAATTAGCTTGTCCCTTGTGTAAAGGCACAGATTTTGAGAAACAAGAAGGAAAGATGGACAGCAAATGGGGCATTACCGCCCACAAAATAACTTTGATGATATGTAAAAATTGCCGGTTCATTTTAAGCTTCTCAAAAGGAAGAACAATCTTCGATTTCGACTAAAACTCACGCACAGGTGTATATATATGAAAGAGTGGATGTGAAAATGTGTGGATTTGAGGGTTAAGATTTAACCTTTTTCCCCTTCTATTACTCATATTCTAATACGCTTTCCCGACCCCCTCTCCCTCTCACCACTTCGAGACTTCAAGACTCCTCCTTATAAACAAAAAACTCATCACATAAACAATAAGAGATATGTCGAATCTAGATGTTAGTTCTTTTTGGGTAGGGATGGAAGATGAAAGTTCTTAAATAATTTGTCAATTTGATCGCCCTCAAATACTTTGACATTGTTCTTAACAAGAACATCTTTGGCAGCAGGAATTAATTCACTTGTTGATATGAACACCTTTTCGGTAATTTCTGGTTTTCTCATACACTGTAAATCGGCTATCTTACCATATCTTTTTTCAACAAAACGAATTTTCTTCAGAAACTTTATCGCTTCTCTATAAGAGACAGGTTTTGAGATATTTTTTGCTTCTCCAACTAGCAGAAGAAGCTTATTATCTCCTTTCTTTTCTCCTAATGCATCAATTTCAATCGGTGTTCTGTCCTTGAATACAATTCCAATTTCATCATCTTTTGGGTTGAATGTCTTTTCTTCAATCGTATCAAATTGGCTAAACATTTTTCTAAGCAAATCTCTGGCCCTACTCTCAAAACTGTACCCTTTCTCTTTGTCAAGCCTTAATGCGTATTTGTCGAAACTTTCCAACATTCCTAGAGCATATCTTAATGGTTCCCATCCGCCATGAACTTCTGAATCCATGACAGAATGAAGAAAAATCTTGGGAATAGACGATTTTGCCTCTCTAACAAACGAAGTTGCTTTGGGAATGTCACCATCGTGAAAAGCGTCAATAGCCATGGCAAAATGTGATAGCCCAGATATAGCGTGGGCGAGTTTATAATCACCCGCCCTTGAAAGATAACTGGAGCTTTGTGCAAGAAGATTAAGCACTTCCTCCATTTTTCTTTTAGCAGAAATATTTTGCAAAAGCATTTCTTCAGCTTTTGATGCAGCTGCCATTCCTTCACACCAAAGTACACTTGACCTAACAAACTGTCGTCTACGTTCAGATTGCGTTCGTCTCATTACCTCATAATAAAATGCTTTTGATTTCGTGAACAAGTTCTCAGCTTCTTCTCTCTCCCCCTTAAGTCTTGCATCAAGAGCTAAGTTTTTGAAGTAATCTCCTTTGCAAATGTGGCTAATTTCCCTAAAAGCAGGTATTTTTTCGAATTCATCCGCTGCCTCTTTGAACTTTTGGGCAATGGTTTTGTAGTCATGCTGTGGGGAATACTTTAACATTAGCGCCGTACTAAATGAGGCTTCAGCTCTGCAGATTGATTCTGCATTATTATTTCCTATTTCTTTGTATATTTCTGCGGCATCTTCAAAATGTTTTGCGGCCTTCTCGTTGGATTCTTGTTTTCGGAAATGTTTACCTAGAAGCTGTATTGACCAAGCTTGATAGCTCTTGCCTAATTTCTCGTCATTCTTATAAATTTTTTTGCCAGCTTCTGACATCAGGTTTGATGCTTTCTGGTAATCTTCAATAAACTCGAATTCCTTTGCATGATATTCTAACCGTTTTGATTCGCAGTAAGTTGCTTCTTTTGGCTTCCCTAATTCTTTGAATATCTTTGAAGCTTGTTCCAAATAACTTGAGGCATCTCCAAATTTTTTGTTTATTACCGCTGCTGTGGCTCTACAATTCAAGCTGTTTGCCATCTGTAGTTTAGAATTCTTTTGAGTTTTAGGATTTTTTGCCATTATCTCTGAGGCAAGCTCATAATATTTCGATGCATCCTCAAAAAAATGTTTCCGTTTGCAGAATATCGCTAAAGCGATGTATCCCCTCGAAAAATGGAAGTCACGAGATTCCTGATTTGTTTCTATATGCCCATGAAGTAAAAAAAATGCAGCTTTACCCAATTGATCACGATTTCGAGTTGCTTCTCTAGTAGCTTCTTTCAGAATGCTAGCTAAACCCTGTTTTCTTCGATAGTAACTTACCAAAATTAACGACCTTAGATTATTTGAGATTAAAGCTGATATTACAATATGACTAAAGTCAAATAAAAACCTATGCCAATAACATCAAAAATACCAATCGCCATTAAATGGGCGCATTAATTGTTGGGATTCTCGGATTCCACTCTTTTCTTTTGTTTCTCAGAAACTTAGCTAATAATAGAGCCTCTTTGTTTGATTTAGGTCTCTTGTTTGTCTATTTGGTTGTTTGTTGTCGTGGTTTGTGTTTTTTTGCGAAGTGTGGCAGTTTTGTTAGTGCCTTTTTTAGCACTTCGATGCTTTTCAGATATTCTTGGATGTCTATGTGCTCGTTGGGCGTGTGGTCCAGCCGCGAGTCTCCGGGTCCATACGTGACCACCGGAATCTTCAGCGCATTACCAAGAACGTTCATGTCTCCTGTACCCGTTTTCCGCGAAAAAGAAGCATAATTCAGCGTACTCTTTCTTATGCCCCAAGCCAAAGCCCTGACAATAACCGACCTGCGGTCAGCCTCAAACGCCTTGGCAACATCCACCATCTCCACGCCAACCTTAACCTTTGGGTTAGTCGACTTGTACCTGTCAATCCTGCGCTTGACCTCCTCAAACACAACCTCAGGAGAAAGCTGAGGCGGAATCCGCAACTGAACAAAAATCTCACAATGCGAAGGAATAAACGAAGCAGAAGTGTTGCCCCCCTTAATCCCAGTCAAACAAGAAGTAATCGAGTAAAAGCGGCTCTTCAGCTTCTCCTCCCGCAAATGAAGCTTACGAATCTGCCTCCAAAACTCCATAGCCTTCTCAATCGCATTCTCAAACAGCCAAGGAGCAGCAGAATGACCCGAAGGCGTCTCAACCGTAACCTTCACAGTCACGATTCCCTTATACCCAAAAACAACCTTCTCCAAGCCGCTAGGCTCACCAAAAATGGCGTAATCAGGCTGAACACCAGACTCAACAAAATGCTGGATACCCTTCCCCGAACCCTCCTCCTCCACCACCCCAACAACAAGAATCTTACCCGGAAAACCGCCATCTTCGACAAACGTGGACGCAGCCACAATCATGGCAGCCAAGGGACCCTTCGCATCCACAGAACCCCTACCATACAGCTGACCATCCTCAACTCTGATAGGAATCTTTCCCTCAACAGTGTCCATGTGCCCACACAACAAAACAACCGGAGAACCCTCACCAACCTCCCCAATAACGTTTCCAACCTCATCCCTGCAAACACGGAAACCCAGCTTCTCCATCTCCGCCGCCAGAAACAGGGAAATCTCCTCCTCACTGCCCGACGGACTGTAAATCTTCACCATACGAGTCAACAAATCAACCGCATAGTCGCCGCTCATCGGTTCTCCCCAGCCAATACCTCATCCAGCACCTCAACCACCCTGTCAATCTGCTCCTTCTCGATAACCAAGGGCGGCAGAAACCGCAACACATTCCTTCCTGCATCCAAAACAAGAACACCCCTGTCCATGCAACCAACCAACATATTGTAAACGTCAAACCGCATCTCCACCCCCAACATAAGACCCAAACCCCGAACTTCTCTGACAATCCTGTGCTTCTCCGCCAAAGCCTCCAGCTTACCCTTAAAGTAACTCCCCAGCGTCGCTGCACGTTCTGGAAGCTTCTCCTCAATAAGCACGTCTATAGCCGCGCTAGCCGCAGCACAAACCAGAGGATTACCGCTGAAAGTGCTGGAATGCTCTCCCCGCTGAAAAGCCGACATAACTTCCTCCCTTGCAAACGTTGCCCCCATGGGAATACCGCCAGCAACAGACTTTGCAACACATAGAATGTCGGGAACCACATTCCAGTGCTCACAGGCGAAAACCTTTCCGGTGCGACCGAAACCAGTCTGCACCTCATCAAAAATCAGCAGCACACCATTCTCATCACAGATTTCTCTTAGTCCAGGAAGAAAATCATCTGAAGGAACCAGAACTCCGCCCTCTCCCCGAACAGGCTCCACCAGAACCGCAGCAGTCTTCTCTGTCATAGCAGCTCTCATCTTCTCAAGATTGTCTGGGGGAACATGCTTGAAACCCGGAACCAAAGGCATGAAAGGCTCACGATACTTCTTCTTCCAAGTTGCAGAAAGAGCGCCCATAGTCTTGCCGTGAAACGCCCCCATCAACGCAACTATCTCAGGCTTACCCGAATACCGTCGGGCTAACTTGATGGCGCACTCAACCGATTCGGCGCCGCTGTTAGAAAGATAAACCTTGTCTAATCCCTCAGGCGCTAACTGAATAATTTTTTTTAGAAGCTCTGATCTGACATCGTTATAAAAGGATGCATGACAGGCAATAAGAGTTTCCACCTGCCTCTGAACCGCCTCCACAACCTTTGGGTGACAGTGCCCAACAACAGCGACTCCGTAGCTGCCTGTGCAGTCTATGTACTCGTTGCCCTTTATGTCCCAAACCAGTGCTCCTTTACCCCTTATTAACACACGGTCTCTCTTGGAGAAGGTGTTCGCCATAATCTTCTCTTCAGCATCAACTATCTCCTTTTCATTCACGGCTTATCACCGTACCACCCTCATGATTCAAAGCGGAGGAAATCGGATTCTCCCCGACACCAGAACATATAACCACTTCGCCGACACCCTGACTCAACGCCTCCTGAGCAGCGTAAACTTTGGTTATCATGCCGCCCCCAATCTTCGGAAGAGCCTTCTCAACCTCAGAAACAGACAGCCTCGACACCAAGTTGCCATCCAACTTCAGCCCCTCCACATCCGTCAAAAGAACCAGCCTATCCGCCTTCAATGCCCCAGCAATACTGGATGCAGTCCGATCAGCATCCACGTTAAGGGGCTCAAACTCCTCGCTAACCGCAACCGGCGAAACCAGCGGAACATAACCGTCTTCCAATAATAACTGCAGCAAAGAAACATTGATTTGGCTAACCTTTCCAGTGTAGCCTCCATCAATCACCCGCTTTCTGTCCCTCTCATCAACAATAACCAGCCGCTTCTTACGCTTCGCCTGCACAAGAAAACCGTCCAAGCCTGAAAGCCCCAAAACCGGTATCTTCTGCTTCTGAAGAGCCGAAACCAACTTCTTGTTGAGTCTTCCAGCCATAACCATGGTGAAGATTTCCATGGTCTCCTTGTCTGTGTATCTGCTGCGGAAGCCTGTTGGCGAAAAAACAAACTTCTGCTCCTTGCCCAGCTTGGAAGCAATTTCTGTGACCTCCTTCCCTCCGCCATGAACCAGAACCAGCTGATGGTCAGAAAGAACATTCTTTATGTCGGAAACCAATTCAGCTGGAACCTCTTCCAGAATGCTTCCGCCAACCTTAACCACAATCAGCATCTTTTATCACATCGGATGAAAACCTTGACATTCTATCCCAGTTTCTTCGTTTACGCCAATCATGAGATTCATGCACTGGACGCCTTGACCAGAAGCGCCCCTCATGAGATTGTCAATAGCAGAAAACACTATGATTCTCCGTGTGCGCGAGTCCAACTCGAAGCCGACGTCAACATAGTTTGTTCCCATCGTAACCTTTGGGTCTGGCAGCCGGTAAGGTCCCTTCTTGAACTTAACAAAACGTATGAAATGCTCGTTTTGATACATGGAGCGGTAAAGCTTCCAAACGTCCACTGTTGTCACCGGCTTTTTGAGGAAAGCATGAATTGTCGACAGTATGCCTCGGATCATGTTTACTGCGTGGGGCGTGAAAGAAACCGTAACCTTCTCATCTGTCAGCAGATTCAGTTCCTGTTCAACCTCTGCTACGTGCCTGTGATCAGCTACCTTGTAGGGTCGCACGCCTCCAGCTCTTTCAGGATGATGAGAAGCGACTGTGGGCTTTCTGCCCGCACCAGACGAACCAATCTTCACGTCAGCCACTATCCTGTTCTTTTCGATTAACCCCGCCTTTACAAGAGGCGCCAAACCCAGAATCGTAGCTGTGGACATGCATCCCGGGCACGCTACTAGCTGGGCGTCCTTGATTTCTTGGCGGTGAAGCTCAGGACAACCATAAACGGCTTCCTTCAGCAGTTCTGGATGTGTGTGCTTCCACCCGTACCACCGGTCGTAATCAGCGGGGTTTTTGAGGCGATAATCTGCGCTCATGTCAATGACTTTTATCCCTGTTTCTAGCAGCTGGGGAACAAGATTCACTGACTTGCCGTGGGGCATCGCAGCGAACACTAAGTCGCAGTTCTCTGTGGCGTGAGAGATGTTTGGGGGAGTGAATTTCAGTTGGGTTGCTCCTCTGAGGTTTGGGTGAACTGTGAAAACGTATTCGCCGGCATTTTGGCGGGATGTTACCGTGGTTAATTCTACTTCTGGATGTGGAAGTAGCAGCCTTACCAGTTCTCCGCCTACGTATCCTGATCCGCCGATTACTCCAACTCTCATTTTTGTTTCTCCTCTATTTAGAATCTATTATGCTCTGGGCTCCTTTCAGCAGCGGCTCTGCCAAATTTATTCCAGCAGCTAACCTAGTTTGTTCCCAGAATTCGGGACAGGCATTAGCCTCATGGAACATTATGTTATGCTTGTTTTTTTCCATGCTGTCTTCAATAATGCCCTTGATGTTCATGTAGGCTTCTTGGTTCTTGTAGTGTTCAAAAGCCGTCTCCAGTTTCTTGTTCCATTCTGGGAAGGCTGTTCTTTTGGTCTTGTCCCGCTTTACTTTTTTCACAGCATCGAAAGAGGGCTCAAGTTTTTCAAACTCTCCCATAAGATACTCGTCGTCAATGACTCTGTTTTCGTTCACTCCAATCATGGCATCGAATGCCAAGAGATAGGCTCTGCTGTCCCCTCCCATTGCTTTACCGCATTTGGCTGAAACCTCTCTGATGTGAGCTGGCAAGTTTACGCCGATTACCATGTTGCCCAAGAACGTGTTTGTCCTGAAGTCTTTGAATCCACCTCGCGCTAGTGCTGTGGGGTAGCAGTATGGAGGCTTCCCATCCTCTTTGGTGACTATTATTCTGAGGTCGTAGAACCATTTCTGGACGAGCTTTTGAGCGAGAACTCCCACAGGATTGATTATCGAAGGCTGAATTTTCCGCAGAATCGCTATCAGGTCATCCCGTTCTTTGGCTAACTGAACATCCTTTCCATGAGTCCCGGCGTCTGGCTTTATCACAATATTCTCATGATCCAGTTCCAGCTGCAGCAGGTCTGCTATGTCTCCCTCGTTATGGACTTCCCTCCCGTCTAGGGTTGTTTCGTTGGAATCGACTGGAACATAAACTGTTTCAGGAGTCTTGATTCCTGCCGCCCAGAAATGGAGCAGCGTCCTCAGCTTGCTGAAGCAGGCATACTCCACGCACTGGGGGTTTATGACGTGTTTACCAAAAGCCTCCAGAACGTTGGCTGCGAAGAGTCTGCGGTTCTTGCTTTGTGCTCTGTTTAGCACCACTTTGATGTCTTGGAGGACTTTGGTGTAGTCCCTCGCTTTGGTTCGGATGTTGTAGCCGTTTCCGTCTAGACGGACAGCAACTTTGCGGAAGGGGATGTAAACCAAGTCTATTCCCATATGCTCCGCTGTCATTTTGATGCCTTTTTCGTCGGTTTCGGAGCTCTCAAACAAAATTCCGATGCTCATGACTGTTCTTACATCCCCACTTCAAACATTTTGTAACCCATAAGTGTTTCTTGGTCTACTTTTCTGTTTCGTATGTGAACAATAATAAAGAAATAATGAGGGAAAGTTATTCTCCCCAGTCTTCCCCTTCAATTCCCAGTTCTTTGAGCTCCACGGAATCTCCCGTGTTATCTGTAACTTCTAGTTCGAGACCGCAGCTGGGACAGCTGAGAATCTCCCCTTTCATGACATCGTCTGGGACCTCGATTTCCGCGTCACAGTCGGGACAGTTGGCTTTCTTCACAACTTACACCTCTTTTGTTTAAAGTGAGCCATTATAGAAAATGTTGCTATTTATAAGAATTTCGGATTTACGCCTACTGGTTTTTGCATTTTTTCCGACTTATTATACGAATTTCGTAGGGTTGGCGTTGTAACGCCTAGAAATGCGGTTGACCAGTTTTTTGGTGCTGGTAGGAAAATGGGAACCGTGATACGGAAATCGTTATAAATTCGCTGTGAACTGTTCAGAAATCGTTAAATTTTTCCGTATATACCTTATTGTAGCGGAAGTGGAGAAAATGGATAACACTGACAAAGCGATAATCGAAATTCTGAAGCAGGATGGTCGCGCCACCTACAGTAACATCGGAAAGAGAGTTGACTTGTCTGAGGGAGCTGTTCGTAAGAGAATCAAATCCCTTGTTGATTCTGGCGCAATACGGCGATTCACTGTCAAGGTGGGGCTCGCAGAAGGAGCAGAAGCAATAGCTCTGCTTTCGGTAGACCCCTCTTTGCCGACTTCTGATGTTTCCAAGGCACTGAAGAAACTCTTTAATGTTGAATCGGTCTACGAGATTACTGGCCAATACGATATTGCAGCCATCATATCGGGTTTCAACATAACAGAGGTTAATGAGTGCCTTGAGAAGATACGGCGATTAAAGGGTGTATCAGACACAAACACCATGATTATCTTACGTAGCTGGTAAAAGCTTCGTGGCGATTACGATTTCAGAATTCGGGGTAAGTTTTTCGTATTTTAGTCGAGGCAATTTTACATAAAGTATATATATTTGTGCGTTTTGTATTCTTCCGAAACTAGCTCAACAAAACAGTGTGAAAAGGACGGCTCACCAGATTGGAAGAAGAATATGTTGATGAGCAGGGGCAAAAACTGCTAAAAAAATTGGGAAGAGAAGGAATCCTTCCGAGCCCCTACAACTTCGCCAACTTTGAGGCTCCCTCCTTAGATGAGTATATCGTTCACGACAGCACGTTAAGGGAGGGAGAACAGACGCCCGGCGTAATCTTCAGCATAGAAGACAAACTGAAGATCGCTAAGAAGCTGGACGAAGTTGGGATACAGCAGATAGAAGCCGGATTCCCAGCCGCCTCAGAAAAGCAAAGAAAATGCATCGAATCCCTAGTTGACATGAACCTAGACGCTCAGCTTTCCGCCTTTGCCCGAGCAAAGAATGAAGACATTGATGCTGTGGCGGATGTGGGAGCCGACGGCATCGTGATGTCCCTCTCCATATCTCCTTACCATCGAAAATACAAGTTCAATGACATGAGCAAAGAAGCGTATCTGGAGAAACTGGCTGACACGATTAGTTACGCGGAAAGTTATGGGCTTTTCGTCATATACAGTGCAGAGGATACAACCAGAGAAAACGATCTGAATTTCCTGAAAAAAGCCTACAAAACCGCGGAAGAGGCAGGGGCAGACAGGGCAAGAGTTGTTGATACTCTGGGGTGTGCAAGCCCCAATGGAATGGCGTTTCTGGTGAAGGAAATCGGAAGTGTTGTAGACATCCCAATCGAGGTTCACTGCCACAACGACCTTGGATTAGCTTTGGCAAATTCTTTGGCTTCAGTGGAAGCTGGTGCATCCACAGTGTCAACAAGCGTGAACGGCTTAGGAGAAAGAGCCGGAATAACAGTCACCGAGGAAATAATTCCTGCGCTGCACATCCTGTTCGGGGCGAGTCCCTTCGAGATGACTCAGCTGACTTCCCTCTCAAAACTCGTCGAGGAGATTTCAGGAGTAAAAATGCCTCCTCACAAACCGTTAACTGGAGAAAACGCGACTGCTCACAGTTCAGGGATACACCAGCATGGAGTGCTTGTAAACCCGACGACATACGAGTTTTATCCGCCCCGGCTGATGGGGCAGAAACGAAAAATTTACATTGACGAGTTAGGCGGTAGACATGGAATCATGTATGTGGCGAAAGAGCTTGGTCTCGAAATCTCTGAGGAAACAGCAAAGAAGGTTCTGGAGAGAGTAAAGACAGCATTTTCACGCGGAGAAAGGCGCAGTCCGTACACGCCCGATGAAATCAAGGAAATAATAACTGAAATTGAAAAGAGTTGAAAAATGTGGCATCCACAATAACTGAAAAAACCTTAGCCAACGCTTCACACCAGAAAGAAGTGTCTCCCGGAGACTATGTAGTCGCTGACGTAAGCTATGTTATGGCTCACGATTCCACGGGACCCTTAGCCATCGAAAGCTTCTACAAAATCACGGACAAAGTCTTCGACAAAAACCGCGTCATAATCGTGTTCGACCACTTCTTTCCCGCGCCAACCGTGGCAGGAGCAACAATGCATCAGAAATCAAGAAAATTCGTTATGGATCAGAAACTTTCCGGCTTCTACACAAACGGAGTCTGCCACCAACTTTTGGCTGAAAAGTACATCTCTCCCGGAGACGTTCTGGTTGGAGCTGACTCTCACAGCTGCACTGAAGGTGCTTTGGGAGCCTTTACTACTGGTTTGGGATCAACCGACATTGGGGGGGCTATGGCTACTGGAAAGTGCTGGTTCCGTGTTCCTGAAAGCCTGAAATTCAATTTAACTGGTTCAACACGGAAAGGCGTCTACGCTAAGGACGTTATTCTCAGTATTGTTGGCGATGTTGGAGCCGCCGGAGCTCTGTATAAATCTTGCGAGTTCACTGGAGACTACGTGAAGAACGCTACTGTCGCTTCTCGGTTGACGTTATGTAACATGGCTATTGAGATGGGAGGCAAAAACGGCGTAATTGAGGCAGACCAAAAAACACTTGATTTTCTGAATGGACGAACTGGAAAGATATTCAGAAGCGACCCTGACGCAGAATACGAGAACGAATACGAAATAGAGGTTAGGGATATAGAGCCGCAGGTTGCTCTTCCCCCAGTAGTAGACAATGTGGAGAATGTTTCTGCAGTCGAAGGAAAACCCATAGATCAAGCGTTTCTGGGAACATGCACGAACGGGCGACTAGAAGACATCGAAGTTGCCACAAGAATCGTGAAAGGAAAAAAGATTGCCCGAAACGTCAGATTCATCGTATCTCCCGCCTCTGAGGACATCTACTTCGCAGCCTTCGAGAATGGTTACCTGCAGGACCTAGTTAAGGCGGGTGCAACAATATGCAACCCCAGTTGCGGCGCCTGCGTCGGCAGGCATGAGGGAGTGTTGTGTGAGGGGGAGGTTTGTGTTTCCAGCCAGAACCGGAACTTCAGTGGAAGAATGGGATCGCCAGAAGCGGAAATTATTTTAGCTTCTCCGGCAACAGTTGCGGCGTCCGCGTTAGCTGGAAAGATTGTTGATCCGAGGGATTACCTGTGAGAGCATGGAAATTTGGAGACGACATAAACACGGATGTTATCACGCCTGGAAGATACACTGTAACAACGGACAGGAAAAGGTTAGGCGAAATAGCGTTCATAGAGTACCGACCAGAGTTCGCTAAGGAAGTCCAAGAGGGAGACGTGATCGTTGCGGGAAACAATTTCGGCTGCGGCTCATCCAGGGAACATTCTCCAGTGGCAATAAAGGCTGCTGGAGTCAGCGCTGTAGTCGCTAAATCGTTTGCCCGCATATTCTTCAGGAACTCGATAAACATTGGGCTTCCCCTCTTTGTGTCTGAGGACGCTGACCGAATCGATGACGGAGACGAGGTTGAAATAAACTTCAAAACTGGAGAGATACGCGACAAAACCAAAGGCATAGTTCTTAAGGTGAAACCGCTGCCAAAGTTTATGAGAAAGATTGTTGAGAAGGGCGGCTTAGTTAACTTTCTCCGAAGCGACGGATATGACAACATATAAAATAGCTGTTATTCCCGGTCCTGGGATCGGCGGCGAGGTTGTTCCTGAGGCTGTCAGGGTACTGGAGAGCACAGACTTAACTTTTGATTGCCGCTACTTTGAAGTTGGCTACGAGGTTTTCCAAAAAACGGGCACCCCAGTGCCGGATAATGTTTTAGCGGGAATAAGGAAGACTCAGGCATGCTTGTTCGGGGCTACCACCACTCCTGTGGGTGTACCCGGATACAGAAGCGCGATTATAACTTTGAGGCGTGCCTTGGGGCTGTATGCTAATGTCCGTCCCGCCAAGAGCCTTCCCATCCAGAAAAGCATGAAAGATGTTGATTTGGTGATTGTGCGGGAGAACACTGAGGGCTTGTACAGCGGCATGGAGTTTGAGCTTGCGGATTCGGCGTATTCTATAAGGGTGATTACAAGAAAGGCTACGGAGCGGATTGCACGGTTTGCATTTGATTTGGCGATGAAGCGACGCAAGAAGGTGACTGTGGTCACCAAGGCGAATGTGCTGCGGCTGTCGGATGGTCTGTTTCTTGAGGTTGCACGGAAGGTTGCGGAGGATTATCCTGAGGTGGAAGTGGAAGAGGCTTTTGTTGATGTTACAGCCATGAGGCTCATTCTTAAGCCTCACATCTTTGACGTAATCGTAACTTCCAACCTTTTCGGGGACATTCTCTCTGACGAGGCAGCGGGTTTAGTTGGAGGACTTGGGTTAACTCCAAGCGCCAACATAGGAGCAGATTACGGTTTGTTTGAGCCTGTTCACGGTTCGGCTCCCCGACTTGCAGGAAAGGGGATAGCGAATCCCATGGCGGCTATCATGGCCTCCAAGATGATGCTGGATTATCTCGGCGAAACTGGGTGGGCTGAGCGAATCGAAAACGCTGTTGTAGCTGTTCTGGAGGAAGGAAAAGTTTTGACTCCCGACCTTGGAGGCTCTTCGTCAACCAAGCAGGTTACAGACGCGATAATAGCTGCACTATAATGCTGATGCCTGTTTAGGTTAATAGTCTGTGCAGTCTGTCACAGATTTTAGTGAAAGCTGGGATTGACCGTCGTTTCCAAACAACAAGGGTTGACACTGTGCCAATCAAAACCAGCGGCAGAATAAGCCATAACGGAAACGCTGGCAGCACCTCGTATTGATCTGGAGTTCCGGGCTGCTCCTGGGTTGTGATCGTGTTTCCCGCTTTGTCTTCTGTTATATGTGTGTCTGTTACGTTTGTGCCGTTTGGAAACGCTGTAGTATCATCGTTACAAACGTCTCCTTCCAGTTCTGTCATTTCATCGGTCACCCATGTTCCGTTGCCATCACTGTATTTCATGGCTGCCTCTTCGCTTACGGAATCAGTTACTGTGTCTTCAACTCCCCCTTCTAAAGTTCTATTAATGCTTATTGGCGCCTGATAGGCATCAGTTATTTTTGGGGAAGTAGTGTCAACACTGAACCAAACCGTGGCTGACTCGCCCATGTGGCTATCCGTGTAGTTACCATAAACAGTCAACTGATGTGCTCCCTCTGATAGACCCGTCAGGATTGTGTTTTCCGTGTCCGTGTGCAGCTGACCATCCAAGCTGTAAGCTGTATAGTAGCATGTTTCACTCTTTGTGAGCGTTAATGGGATGTCTACTGTGCTGTATGTTTTGTTCTGCGGTGACAGAATTGAGATGCCTTTAGCCGAGGCAACTGTGAAGTATATGGTTTCTGAGACGCTACTGTTGTCGAGTGGAGATTCGGCGTAGACTACGATGCTGTGTGGTCCATCTGAAAGTCCAGTTAGAACAGTGTTGCCTATGAATGTTTGGTTTTCCTGTCCATCTAAGCTGTATTTTGTAGTGTAGAATATACTGTTCAACTTGTATTCTAGAGGGACCTCTGCTGAGTTGTATGTCGTGTTTTGGGGGGACAGCACCTTAATTACTGAAGAAAGCGGATTTTCTACAGCAACAACAAGAACTTCCACGCCATCATAATAAACTATAACTAAATTGTAGATTTCTCTCATTTCAAACAATGGCAAAATTTCGAGAGGATCGAATGTGCCTTCGATTGATACGGTTGGTCCTCGCATGTTTTCGGCAACCAACTCTCCCTCAGTGTAAACCGAATATGTCTTGCTGGCATTGTCGTATAACAACCTGATATTGAACCATCTGTAGTCGATTAGAAAGGCCACCCATATGCCATTTTCAGGAAGCTTACGTGAGTGGGTTTCGAGGGTGAAATTTCCATTCTCTTCGGGGTTTTCGGCAATTTCTTGCCATGGATCTTGTTCTGCTCCCTTGACCTCTGGTATCCATGTAACGCTAAGAGTGGGTATTGGTAACAAACATAGAATAAGCAAAAGAGTGAGTCCTGAGTAGACTCTTTTCATGTCACTCCCTTTAACAACATGTTATCGTGCCCGATGGTGTAAAAGGGTTTTTGTCAAGGTTTCTTGACTAGCTAATGATTTGTTTAGTCAATTTTCTTTGACTAGAAGGATATGCAAAAATTTCACATCTGTGGCTCTCGTTTGCATTGAAACCTATGTAACTGTAAAGTAGTCTTTAACTCGGCTAAACTGGAACCTCAGTGTCTTCCTTTGTGTCTTGAGTTTCGTTCTTGTCTGTTTCGTTTCTGTCTCCAATCTCTTTTTCTCTGGGTTTCTATGCGTTCTCTCGAGAATTCGTAGTGCTTAGAGCCATGCCTTCTATGCTCATCTAATGTTCTGTAGAAGCTTGAGTAGTCTATCTGTTTTTTAGATAGGGCTTTCATGATGTTGTTCAATTCAGTTCTGATGTCTGCTGAATTGATTTTATCCCATGTCTCAGAATAAGCCAGATACGCCGCGTGGAATTTAAAGTCAGATGGTTTATCAATCAACAGTTTTGTTACTTCTTCGGTTTGGGTCTCTTCGGTTGAGGTCTTCCTTTCTACAGTCATTAATCTCTATAACCTGTAACTGGATGGAGATACTACACACACCAATACTATAAATGTTTTACCTAAACATAACCCTGAAACTGCATCCCCTGCGGCGGCAAGACTAGATTCCCTTTTCTCCACCACAGAAGCGCTTTATGTACTCCACTGTCACTTGAAAGGCGTTCTCCAAGTCCTGTCTTGGTATGCCGGGAACTCCGCAAACCACTACTGTAATATTTTCTGTTTTCTCGGTCACCTTCGTGCTGTCAGCGTCCCGATAAGGGTAGATAGCCACAAGCTTCTCTTTGTCGGAGACAACAATTTCTCCCCCCTTCAGAATCAACGGTTTCTCCATCCCAATTCCATAGAATTGCTCGCCCTTCTCCGCAAACCTCATCAGAAGGTCGCCCTCCAGCTGATCTGCATCAAAGGTTGCTAAGGCGATTCTGCTCTTGATGGAGGCTAGATTGTAGACATCAACAAGCGTGTTTATGCATGGAAGAGTTTTTCCTGCCAGAATTCGCCGGATCAATGCTTCTGCTGCTGGACGGATTTTTGTTGGGTCTATTTTTATGCTCCAGAAAAAGTCTCTGTAAGCCCTGAAGGTGGGTTGATCCTTTACTGAGTCTAGGCTGTAATCGTCTCTAATCTGCCTTATCACTTCCACCTTGAACTTTTCCAGTTCGCTGTCTCTCTTCCGAACATGTACCCCTTCGATGTGGAAGGTGAGAACATTCAGGTCTGGAAAACGGGTTTTAAGTTTAGAGTCGATTTTCAGGCTCATGGTTGCGTCGTCTCCATAGCTGGAGTGTTTTATGCTTCTGTTCTGTTAGAAGAGGTTTTTAAAATCTTGGGGTTAATCTGCGAAATTCAATTCTTCAAAGTTTTCCGATGTTCCTCCTCGCGTTGCCAACGTCACTATGAGGAGAATAACCAAAAAGACGATCAGAGTGACGCCGACCATCACATACTCTGCGGGTACAACTACAAGTCTGAATATGCTGCTGTCTGCGCCGCTGTACTCATCGTCTCCCGACCAGTTTGCTCTGACGGAATGTACGCCGCCGGGTGGAGAATACCATGTGTAACAGTATTGTCCATTGCGGTCGGTTATCACTGTTGCCAGCATAGTTAAAGGAGAACCCAAAGAACTGACGTATAACGTAACGTTTTCTCCTGCCAAGGAAGGCGAAAGTGTCCCCCTTATCTCCACATTGTTTTGGAAAAGAGCGAAATTCGTGGAAAGCGACATGTAAATTGACGCGGAATCTGGGATGCTGTAGCTGGATGAAACCTGCCCCGGAGCTGACCTTTCATAATTTTCTAGGGGTATTATTTGTGCTGATGCGCGTTGGAGACTTTCATGGCACTCGCCGACGCGCCATCCCGTTTCCCAATTGCCACCAGTAGCCTCGGCTACGTAGTATTTTTTTCCTTCATGTTCGTAAAAGCAAACCTGAGTGCGTGCGTCCTCTGGGCTTTCTGGAAGATGAACCCCCACCATCATGTGATCATGATCTTTGAGGAGAAGCAGGACCACGTCGAGCCCGCCCGCATTCATTATTGAGGCTGCTATTAGAGATAAAAGGTCACAGTCGCCCTCGTTTTCAACAATGGTTTCTGCCGGATATTTTTGGGGGTCACTCTCTACGTATGGAATCTGATGCACTATCATGAGGACGCCATTGGCGAAGTCCTCTCTGTTGCTGTAGATGTTCCACAGATCGTCTGCGACTGGCTTCAGAGCGTCCGGAGTCACGAATTTGGAGAAATCGTAATTGTAGAGTTTGTGGTCTTGGCTTCTGTAATACTCGTAGAGAGTATCGGTTACTGAGACCGTTAAGCGGTAAGTTGTGTCGCCGTCTGGTCTGTCTACAAGTTCGTAGCTGTATTTGTGGGCGTCTGCTAGGCAGTTGCTGGGTAGAAGAATCAGTAGTAGCGTGCAGAGAGAGGCGATGAGTATCTTCTGCTGTCTAGATGGTGAAGGCATACGCTTAACCGTTCTTCTTTGTAATCTTTATTTGTGAACAAAGTATTAAATATTATGTCACACGAAACCTGATACTTCAGTGGTTGAAACCAGTTCACTCTCTAAAACCGTGTACCGATTCTCCTCGCATCCATGTTCATCATTCGTTTACAGTTACGAATAATGTCACGATTCACGCTCTCTGATTACCTAAACCCATCACATGTTTCTATAGTTGAACTACTAGGGATGCTCGAAAACCGTGGAAAGAATTCGGCGCATATACAAAATTAACGTTTCCATTCTTGGATGATTGTAGAAATGTGTTTAGAGAACAGTATTTAAGCCGCCCCGTGAATAATTCATTCTACAAAATGACTAACCATAAACACGGGTTTAATTGTGAAAAACATTTAATAAATAGAAATATATAGAAGCACCGCTAGGATGAAGCAAATGAACCTAAACGATTTACTGTCTGACTTCTTGAATCCACCCAACGCCTACCAGTCACTCACAGTCGAGCGCGTACTGTTGAGCCTAATTGTCACCTTCTTGGTGACCCTGTTCATTTTCTACATGTACCGCAAAACCTTCAAGGGCGTCATCTACACCCGAAACTTCAACGTCGGGCTGGTGCTAACCGGACTTGTGGTAACGCTCGTCACCCTACCAATCAGCTCCAACATCGCCCTCTCCCTAGGGATGGTGGGCGCCCTAAGCATAGTGCGCTTCCGAACAGCCATCAAAGACCCCGCCGATATTGTGTTCACTTTCTGGGCTGTCGCAGTGGGGATCATCAGCGGCGCAGGTTTATACATGATAGCCATAGTGGGTTGCCCAATAATCGGGTTATTCATGTTCGTGATGAGCCGAGCAAACCTACGTAGCAACGACCCATACCTTCTGGTGCTCCACTATTCACCTGAAGCTGAAGCTGCCGTCCAAGAAGCGCTTCCAGAAAACAAACTCCGATCTCGAACCGTAACCTCTGCTGGGGTGGAGTTGATGCTTGAAGTTCGGATGAAAGCAAAAGATGCATCAAAAGTGGACGAACTGCTGAAGATTAAAGGTGTAAGTGACGCAGCGCTTGTCAGCTACAACGCTGATGTTGCTTAACTGCTCGGTTCCTTCAGTCGAGTGTGGACGGTAGGTTAGATGGTGAACAAACTGGATGGTAATGGTCTCCGCCTAAGGAAGTCGAAATTAGCGTTAGCTGTTCTATTTTCTGCGCTTTTGTTGGCTGGTATGGTGTTTGACGTTGCTCAAACTAGTGCTACGGATGCGAGTTCTTGGACTGGTGAGGACAATGTAATCAATGAGGCAAGTGTTTTTTTTGATGACAGCTACATTCATGAGATTCGCCTGTATTTTGATGACCCTAACTGGTATGACACTCTATATGCTGGGCATGATAGTAACCGCACCACATCGGATCCCTATTTTCCTGCTCGTTTTGAGTCTCACAATATAACAATAGATCCTGTTGGGGTACGTTTCAAGGGCTTATCCACGTTTGGTTTTGCAGGCGGCTTTTTTGGCGGTGGTGGCTTTTTTGGCGGAGGCGGGGTGGAAGATGAGGATATCAAGAAGCCTTTCCGGATTGACTTTAACATGTATGATGAGGGAGATGGTGAAGAAACAACCTTTTTCGGTCTCAAAAAATTGAATCTAAACAATGGTGCGCTTGACCCATCTCTGATTCGCGAGAAACTGTTCATGGACTTTGCCAGCAATTATGTTCCTGCGCCACGTTCAGTCTTCACGCGTGTATACGTTAACGATGAATACTTTGGTCTTTACTTGGCGATGGAACACATTGACAATACTTACGTTGAAAGCCGTTTTGGAAATGATGAGAATGGCAACCTTTACAAGGTTGAGCAACAGGGCACTCTCGCATATCTTGGTTCAGACCCCCAATCATACAACGTATTATACGAGCTCAAAAACAATGAAGAGATAAACGATCGGTCAGACCTGATCTGGCTAACAAATGTCCTGACAAATACACCAATACCCGAATTGCCTGACAAACTTGAACCCATACTTGATGTTGAATCAGCCATGTATTCCATAGCGCTTCTTGACCTCTTCGTCAGCGGTGACTCATACATTGGGAACGCACGCAATTATTACCTCTACCATCGAAGCGATACTGGGCAATTCACTCATCTGCTGTGGGACGCCAACTTAGTGTTCGGGAATTTCGGGTTCGGCTTTGGTATGGGGACTGATAACGACCCAACAGAATATGGTGTGTTTCCGCCAACAACAATTGGTGGGTTTGGATTCGGTGGAGGCGGATTCTTCTTCGGACCAGGTGGTGGAGACCAAGATTTACGTAACACTCTAATGTTAATAGATAGGGTTATGGCGGTTGAAGCTTACAATAGAACATATCTTCGCGCACTCGCCCAAATGCTTAGAGAAGGCTTTGATGCAGATTCTATAAATGCTAGAATTCAAGAGTTGGCAGACCTTATCCGCGACGAAGTCTACAACGACCCCAACCTATGGACAAACCCACAGGATTTCGAGCCTGAACTTGAAAAAATCGTCGATTTTGTGGAAAAACGAGCAGCCTACGTTGACACTCAGCTTAACATGTTTGCGAAAAAAACCGATCTCCAGTTAAACGATTTGATGACCGTGAACTATGGCACAATAGCCGATAATATGGGCGACTATGACCCATGGGTGGAAATCTACAATCTGGGACCCGGTTTGGTAAACACTGGAGGGCTATTCTTGACAGATGATTTGGGAGTTCCAAACAAGTGGGAGTTGCCGATCCAGAATCTTGATGATGGAGAGTTCATGTTACTGTGGCTTGACGGTGAACCCAGCGAAGGAACCTATCACGCGCCGTTTAGCCTCAACTCAGGCAGCGGCGACCTGTATCTATACTTGAATGATGGCTCAGACTACGTGCTTGTCGACAGCATTTCTTATCCTGCGCTTGATGCGGACGTTTCTTTTGGACGTTTTCCTGATGGTGAAGGCTTATGGCATGTGCTCAATGAGGTTGTAACACCTGCATTATCCAACCAGTTCGATGTACTTCCAGAACATCTTTACATTAACGAGTTTATGGCTAACAATGATGCTGCTGTTGCGGGTCCTGACGGCGATTATCCTGATTGGGTTGAACTCTACAACGGCGGCACCGAAGCATTTGACCTAGGCGGAATGTATATGACTGACGACTTAGACAACCCCGATGATTGGCAATTTCCATCTAACACTATTATAGAAGCCGGCGGTTATCTGGTCATTTGGGCTGATAACCTTCCCGACAGAGGCTTGTTGCATGCCAGCTTCAGCCTTAACGCGAGCGGTGAAGCTATCGGACTATATGCCAGCGATGGCGAAACCATGATTGATTGGATTGTTTTTACTGAGCAGTTTGATGATGTCGCGTATGGTAGGCTGCCTGACGGAACTGCAAGCTGGAGCTATCTAACACCGACTCCTAGTTTGTCAAATTCCTTGGGTGAACCTGTAACGCCTGGTGACCCTACCCATGTTGATATTCCAGAGGGTTTGGTTATCAACGAGTTTATGGCTAACAATGATGCTGCTGTTGCGGGTCCTGACGGCGATTATCCTGATTGGGTTGAGCTCTACAATGGCGGCACCGAGTCAATTGATCTTGGTGGCATGTATTTGACCAGCAATCTTGCGAACCCTGATGCTTGGCCATTTCCCGAAGGCACTGTTGTAGAAGCTGGAGGTTTTCTTGTTGTTTGGGCTGACAATCATCCCGAAAGGGGGCCGTTGCATGCTAGCTTCCGTCTTAGTGCTAGTGGCGAAGCTGTTGGTCTTTTTGCTAGTGATGGTGAGACTGAGATTGATTCTATAGTGTTCGAAGCGCAGTTTGATGATGTTGCGTATGGTAGGCTGCCTGACGGAACTGCAAGCTGGGTCTATTTGACACCGACTCCCGGCTCTTCAAATGAGTTGGGCGAAATTGTGACCCCTGGTGAGCCCACTCACCCTGAAGTTCCAGAACATCTTTACATTAACGAGTTTATGGCCAACAACGACGTTGCTGTTGCCGGTCCTTACAGCGATTATCCTGACTGGATTGAGCTCTACAATGGCGGCACCGAGTCAATTGATGTTGCTGGCATGTATCTGACTGACAATCTTGCGAACCCTGATGCTTGGCCATTTCCCGACGGTACTGTTATAGAGGCTGGCGGCTTTCTTGTTGTTTGGGCTGATAACGATCCCGAAAGGGGGTCGTTGCATGCCAGCTTTGGTCTTAACGCTAGTGGTGAAGCTATTGGTCTTTTTGCAAGCGATGGAGAAACTGAAATCGATTCTATAGTGTTCAATGCGCAGCTTAATGACGTTTCTTATGGTAGGTTGCCTGACGGAACTGCAAGCTGGACCTATTTGACGCCGACTCCCGGCTCGCAGAACGAAGAGGGAGATTCGAATGGTGGACCTACCGAACCAGTCGATGATATTCCAGAGGGTTTGGTTATCAACGAGTTTATGGCCGATAACGCGGTCACCCTTGCGGGTCCTGACGGCACTAGTCCTGATTGGGTTGAGCTCTACAATGGCGGCAATGAGTCGGTTAACCTCAGTGGCATGTATTTAACTGATACCTTGGGGAACCCTACTAAGTGGCGATTTCCAGACGACACTATAATCGAGGCAGGCGGCTTTTTGCTGATCTGGGCTGACAATGCCTCCATTTCAGATGGGCTTCATTGCGGTTTTGGTCTTCGCGCAAATGGAGAGGCGATTGCTCTTTTCGCTTCTGATGGCATAACTTTGATAGATTCGATAACCTACACCAAACAGCTTCAAGATGTTTCATATGGTAGACTACCCGATGGATCAGAAAATTGGGAGCATCTGCTGCGGGCTACTCCTGGTTGGGGAAATGAGGAGAGGCAGTATGATGCTGCGACTTCGCTTTGGGCGGTTTTGTTGCTTGTTGGTTTGGTTGGGGTTGTGTGTGTTGTTTTTGTTGTCGGCATCAAGTTGAATGCTAGGCGGGAGTGATTTTATGATTGATCGTGAGGGTCGTCGTCTAAGGCATGAGTTGAAGTATCATCTTACTTTTATGCAGTATAGGATTCTTAGGCAGAAGTTTGGGGCGGTTCTTAAGCTGGATTCCCATGCTGGACCTGATGGCCGTTACCATATTCGGAGTCTCTATTTCGATGACTTTAGGAACACTGCTTTTTTTGATAAGATGGCTGGCGTTCCTACACGCCAAAAGTATCGAATGCGCATCTACAATGTTTGTGACGATTTAATCAAGTTTGAGCGGAAGAACAAGTTTAATGAGTATGTGTTTAAGGAGACCTCATTACTCACTAGGGAGGAAGCTGACCGCATCATAAATGGGGACGTTTCTTTTTTGGCTGATTCTGACAGTCAGCTTCTGAGGTGTTTTTATCTGGAGTGCCGCCGCAATCTTTTGCGTCCTGTGGTATTGGTGGATTATCTCCGTGAGGCATACGTTCATCCTGTTGGCGATGTGAGGATCACCTTTGATATTGGCGTGCGCACTGCTTTGGGACCAGCTTCTTTTTTTGATCGTGACACCTCGACTGTTACAGTTTGTGAGGAGCCAGGTGTAATTTTGGAGGTCAAATTTGACAGCGTTCTTCCCGATATTGTTCGAGGATTGTTTTCAGATAACATTCGACCGCGGTCTGCCCTTGGAAAGTTTGCTATGTGCAGGGGGTCGAAGGGTGTTCTGCTCAACTGTTCTCATTGATGGATTCTAGTTTTGTCTAAAAACCGCTATTAGTCTCCTAATAACAGCGCATTGTTGAAAACAAGCTTTTTTCTACTCGCGCTTAGCCCATAATTCTTTCTTCAGCATATCCCTTACCGCTGCCCGGATGGCGGCGCTTCGGCTCGGGTACATTCCAGACCTCACTAATTCGTCAAGTCCTGTCAAATAGGCTTCTGGGAGAAGAACAGTTACAAGCTTCATTCATGTTTCACCTTAGCACTTGGCATGTTATTTACCTAATATGCTGCTATATCCTTAATAGCGTTTACCTAAGCAAATCCACAATTCCTCGAAAACAGCGCCTAGAAGAGACTGCGAAAATTATTCAAAACATTTTTTTATTTCATCCAAGGAAAGAATGGCTACATCGTTTTCTTTCAGAATTCTTTCAGCTTTCTCTAAATCGTCGGCTCTTAGAACCAAAGCAAACTTTCCATCTATATGCACAGCGGATGAATAAGCATAGTCGATGTTTAAATCGTGGTCTCCCAAAATTTTCGCTATTGTGGAAATCTTATCCTTCTCTGTTGTCAAAATAACGGTCACTTCAACATTCTTTTTTGATTTGGCAAGATTAAAATTCGCATCTTCCAAAATTTTTGTAGCTCTTCCAGCATCCTCAGTTATCATCCGGATTAACCCAAATTCGCCAGCATCAGCAATGGACAAAGCAAATATTCTAATTTTAAACCTGTCAAGATAAGTAATTAACTCAGACAGTGAGCCAGGCCTATTATCTAAGAAGACACCCACTTGCTGTACAGGCATCACTTTTACCCAAACTCAAGTAGACTCAAACAATATTTATATCTTCACATACCTAACATTTCATTCCCCAATCGGAGACCATAGAATTGCTCAAATGTATCGGAGTCTCAAAAAAATTCGGAGGACTAGAAGCATTAAAAAAAGTCGATTTCACAGTCAACAAAAACGAAATCGCCGGGCTTGTCGGTCCTAATGGCTCTGGAAAAACAACACTGTTAAACGTTATCAGCGGAGTTTACAAGCCTGACTCAGGCAAAGTTCTGTTCATGAACGAGGACATCTCCAGACTTTCGCCTCACCTAATCTGCTCTAAAGGAATAACAAAAACTTCCCAATCTGTGCAGTCCTTCCCAGATATGACTACCCTAGAAAACGTACTGACAGGTGTGCTTTTTGGAAGAGAAGAAGCAAAAGAGCATGACCCCCTACGCAAAGCTGAGGAACTCTTGGAGTTTGTGGGCTTAGATCAGCAAAAATGCAATGTTCCCGCAAAGAATTTGAATGTAGTAGAATTGAGGCGCGTTCAGCTGGCGAGAGCCTTGGCTACAACGCCTAAACTGCTTCTCTTGGACGAGATTCTCACCGGTTTGACGCCAAAAGAAAGCGATGAAGCTATTGCCTTGGTAAAACTGATTAGAAAACAGGGCGTAACCATACTCATGGTCGAGCACGTCATGAAAGTGATTATGGGTCTATGTGATCGGGTGACTGTTCTGCATCATGGTGAGATGATCTGTGAAGGAACACCTGAAGAAGTGTGCAATGACGAAAATGTAGTGAAAGTGTATCTGGGTAAGAAGTTTTCATTCTATGAGGATTGAAGATGCTGGAAGTTGAAAGCGTTTCTGCAGCCTATGGTCTGGTCCAAATACTCTGGGACGTGTCCTTCAAGATTAAAGAAAAAGAGATAGTTAGTGTAATCGGTCCCAACGGCGCAGGCAAAACAACGTTGGTGAAAACTGTTATGGGGTTGCTGCCTGCAAAAACTGGAGCCATCCGTTTTAAAGGCGAAAACATCGAAAAGCTGCGCCCATACGAAATCGTTAAGAAAGGCGTAACCTTGATTCCGGAAGGCAGAGAAATTTTCCCCAAAATGACTGTTGAAGAGAACATGCTTTTAGGTGCTTACACAATAAACGACAAAAACGCAGTCAATGAATCAAAGGAAAGAATTTACCAAATATTCCCTGTGCTGAAAAAGAAAGAAAAAGCTCTAGCTCAGACCTTGAGCGGAGGAGAACAGCAGATGCTGGTCATATGCAGAAGTCTGATGTCTAATCCTGAACTTTTGATACTGGATGAGCCGTCGTTAGGTCTAGCACCCATACTTGTGGGAAAGGTGCTGGATACCCTGCGCAAAATAAATGAGGAAGGGGTTACCGTGCTTCTGGTTGAGCAGAACATTCGTGACTCTCTGAATATTGCCGACAGAGGTTACGTTCTTGAAAAAGGCAAAATTATTTTAGAAGGCACAGGGAGAGAACTGCTATCTAATGAACATATAAAAGAAGTGTATTTAGGCATTTGATGGAGAATTTTTTATGGCAGACATATACTGGAACAAAAAATTCGAAACCGCAACAAGAGACGAACTCAGGAAACACCAACTTCGGCTGCTCAAAGAAAAAGTGAAGTTCTGTTACGAAAAAACCGAATTTTACAGAAAAAGATTCAAAAGCGCAGGAATTTCACCCAGCGACATAAAGACACCTGAGGACACCCAAAAAATTCCTTTCACAGTAAAGGATGATCTGAGAGACAATTATCCATTCGGAATGGTCGCAGTTCATCTTGACGACATTGTGGAAATACACGCGTCAAGCGGAACAACCGGAAACCCCGTAGTGGGAGCGTATACCCAAAACGACATGGATGTTTGGGCGGAATTAATGGCGCGTTCACTCTACGCCACAGGTGTCAGAAGACAAGATGTAATCCACAACGCTTACGGCTATGGCTTATTCACGGGGGGTCTCGGATTTCATTATGGCGCCCAGAAAATCGGCTCAACAATCATTCCAGTCAGCGGCGGAATGACCCAGCGGCAAATAAAGCTCATGAAAGATTTGGGTTCCACAGTTCTGTGTTGTACACCCAGCTATGCGATTTACCTCGCTGAAGCAATGAATGAAGAGGGCATTGATCCTCGAAAGGACCTCAAACTGAGGATAGGTCATTTTGGCGCAGAGCCATGGTCAGAGCGAATAAGGGAAAGAGTTGAGAAGGAAATGGGAGTTGAAGCTTTTGACATCTATGGATTAACTGAACTGTGCGGTCCAGGAGTTTCGGTGGAATGCCCTGAACATAACGGACTGCACATTTGGGAGGACCACTTCCTCGTTGAAACCATTGACCCGAAAACTGGCGACGTATTACCCGCTGGAGAAGAAGGCGAGTTGGTCTTCACGACTCTCACAAAAACAGGATTACCCCTTCTGAGATTCAGAACAAGAGACATATCAGTTATCGAAACCGAAAAATGCGATTGCGGCAGAACCCATTCCAGAATGATGAGGGTAACAGGCAGATCCGACGACATGCTGATCATACGAGGCGTTAATGTATTTCCCTCTCAGATCGAATACGTCATAATGGGCTTCCCAGAACTAGCCGCACAATACCAAATCGTTCTTGACAGACCAGGGGCACTGGATGTATTCACCATAAAAGCAGAATTAACAGAGCAAACTTCAAAGAGCACCCCAGAGGAGCTGAATGCATTAAAACTTAAAATCAGACAGAAAGTAAGCAACATAACTGGGATTTCACCGATTATCGAGCTAGTGAAGCCTGGCGAAATTCCCAGAAGCATGGGAAAAGCAAAAAGGGTCTTGGATCTGCGTTCAGGCAAGATTTGAAGGCTTCCTCGGCATGAATGCAAAGATTGCAGTCGACCAACCTGGCAGTTTCCTGTTGCTCAACGGAGACGAAGCCGTTGCAAGAGGTGCTGTAGAAGCCAGAGTGAAGGTAGCATCTTCGTACCCTGGAACTCCCTCCACAGAGATTCTGGAAACCATAGCGGAGGCAGCCAAGAATTTTGGGATATACGCTGAATGGAGCATAAACGAAATAGTAGCCTTGGAAGTGGCTGCAGGCGCATCCATGGCAGGGGAAAGATCAATCGTTTCCATGAAGCATGTGGGGTTGAATGTAGCCTCTGACGCCGCGATGACTCTGGCTTATACGGGTGTTGTTGGTGGTTTGGTCATTGCTGTCTGCGATGATCCGGCTATGTACAGCAGCCAGAATGAACAGGACACCCGATATTTTGCTGTGCACTCGGACATTCCTCTTCTGGATGCTGCTAATCCTCAAGAAGCGTTGGACATGACCAGGGAGGCGTTCAAGATAAGTGAGCGGTTGCAGTTGCCCGTGATTGTTCGTTTAACCACTCGTGTGGCCCATGGGAAAGCAAGAGTGAAGGTTAACGAGATTGCTAAGCGTTCCCGAAGAGCCGAGTTTGATAAGAATGCTTCAAGATGGGTTATGGTTCCCTCTAACGCTATTAGGCGGCACAGAGTCCTTAAGGAAAAGCTGCAAAAGGCAACGGAACTTGTGAACAGCTCAAAGTTCAATGTGATTGAAGATAATGGAAAAGAAATTGGGATTGTAGGCAGCGGGATAGGCTATTACTATGCAAGGTCCGTGTTAGATACAAGTCAATTCTCGTGGCTAAAATTGGGTTTCGCCTATCCGTTTCCCACGAAATTATTCAAGACTTTTGCGTCTAAGGTGAAGAAGATAATTGTGGTAGAGGAATTAAGACCCTTCATCGAAAGCAACACCAAATTTCTGCATCCTGAAATATTGGGAAAAACCAAGATAGGATTGGATGAGATCGGCGAGTTTACTCCAGACGTCGTTAAAAACGCTTTTGTAGGCTTAGGGTTATGTGAGAAAACTGAACTACAAAATGACTTGGATTTGCCCATCCGCCCCCCAGTGCTCTGTCCAGGATGTCCACACAGAGCTTTCTATTATGCTCTAAACACTGTTAATCAGTTTGTTGATTGTAACCCCCAAAAATGTAATGGCTGCATTATATGCGAGTACGCCTGCTCTTTGGAGAAGGAAGAAACCTTCAACCCCGTCAAGTCCAGAATAAGGGCAGTGAGACTTGATCCGCTGTCCAATATTGCGATGACCTGCAGAACCTGCGAGGACGCACCATGTGTTGCAGCTTGTCCAAAAGATGCGTTAAGCCAGTCAACAGAAGATGGAACAATAACCGTCTATGAGGAAAAATGTGATGGCTGCGGTTGGTGCATCCCAGCTTGTAAATATGGGGCAATAACTCTGCACCCTGACACCCTGAAAGTTATTGTGTGTGACACCTGTGATGGTGAGCCTGAGTGCGTTCAATGGTGCCCAGAAAGTGCATTGAGCCTTAAAGGCAAAACAACAGATAAAATCGTCACAGGAGACATAGGCTGCTACACCCTAGGGTTTATGCCACCGGTAAATACGGTTCAAACTTGCCTTTGTATGGGGGCTGGAATTTCCCAGGCTGCGGGCATGGTTCACGCTGGGGTAAAGGACAAGGTTTTTGCGGTTATAGGCGATTCAACGTTCTTCCATGCAGGAATGCCTGGTTTACTCAACTTAGCCTACAACAAATCAAACGTCTGTGTAGTAATATTAGACAATAGCAGTGTGGCGATGACAGGGCACCAGCCGACACCCGGCTCAGGAAAGAACGCTTTAGGCGAACAAACAAAGATAATAGAACTCGCGGATATTGCGAGAAGTTTGGGAATCGAAACAGTGGAAGTTGTTGACCCCTACGATGTGGAAGGAACCAGGAAAGTTATAAGAAAAATTTTGGATTATCAAGGTCCCTCGGTTATCATATCTCGGAGACCTTGCCCTCTTTTGGTTAAACGAGGTGTAGCAAGGGAGGTTTTGGAGGAATGCAACGCCTGTGGCTTATGTGTTGAAGAGTTTGGCTGTCCAGCGATTTCCCTCACTTCCGAACGCGCTGAGATTGATCCGACCCTCTGTTATGGCTGCGGAGTCTGTGAAAAGATTTGTCCGTTTGATGCGATAAGGAGCATGGAATAGAATGGTACTGAATATTGTTTTTTCGGGTGTAGGCGGACAAGGCATTGTGGTTGCGAGTGACATCTTTTGTGAGGCTGCTCTTATTGATGGATGGGATGTGGCGAAGGCGGAAGTTCATGGGATGGCTCAAAGAGGCGGTTCAATTGTTGCGCATGTTAGGGTTGGCGAAAAGGTTCAGGCTCCGTTAATCGAAACGGGCACAGCTGACGTGATATTAGGTTTTGAACTGCTTGAAGCTGCAAGAGTTCTCCCAATGCTGAATGAAGATGGGACGGTTATAGTGAACACCAAATATATTCCGCCTAGTACATCTGCAGCTGCGTCATCCGGTTTGAATGACGAAAAGATTTTAGACATAATAAGAGGCAGGGCACACAAGGTGTATGAAATTGATGGGCTCGGCATCGCCACAAAACTTGGAAACCTTCTCGTAGTCAACACAATCCTTCTCGGCGCCCTCTCAGCCATCCCAAAGAACATAGTTAAACCTGAATCTCTGGAGAAGGCTATAGCTGGCAGACTCAAGCAGAAATATGTGGCACTTAATCTTGAAGCCTTCAAAATAGGCAGAGACCAAATTGTGTTGGGTTAATTTTATTAACAAATCCCATAAAATAATAGGGAAAAAGGAGAAATTATTATGCAAAAGAAACTAATTGCAATTGTAGTTATTGCCATCGTTGTTGTTGCCGCAATTCTCGTAGGCTGGCAGTTAACGCAAACACCATCACCTGAGGCTCGGGCAATCAAAATAGGGCTGGTCGCATGCTATGATAAAGCTGAAGGACAGGACATGGATCGTGCAGCCAAAATGGCTGTTCAAGAGATTAACGATGCTGGCGGAGTTTGGGTAGAAGAATGGAATACCAACGTAGACATTGAACTGGTGATAGTAGATACTGAAGATGATTCCACGGGTAAATCTGTTGGTCCTGTTACTCAGGCAGTACTGGAGGATGGAGTTGACCTTCTCATAGGCGGGTACACAAGTTCAGGCACTCTCGCCAATCAAGTTGTCGCCATCGAAAACCGTGTTCCCTACATAATAACTGGTGCATCCTCAAGTCTTGTCACGAGAAGAGGTCCCCAAGGCAATTACGGAGGTCTTGCTGAAGATAATCAGTTGCGGATTGAAGATGCGGAAGGAATGAGTTACATGTTCCACTACTGCACAACAACTGCTGACTACAGCAAAACTGTGGTTAAGTTCTTTGCTGAAACCATGAAACCTCTACTCGACAGTACATACGGATTTGATTCCTCTAGAAACCTTAGGCTGGCTATACTCTATCGTGATGACGCATTCGGGAAAGGCGTTAAAGATGACAGCAAAGCAATCATTGCGAGCGAAAACTTGCCGATAGATGTTGTTATAGAAAGAAGTTACCCAACAACCGCTACTAACTTCCAAACCGATCTAACTGTAATAAAAGACGCCAACCCAGATGCAGTGTATGTGGTAGACTTTATTGCAGGCACGGCTGAAATCATCAAGCAGGGACAAAGAGATGTTGGATTAAACACTGTGTACATAGCCGTTGAATGCTGTGAAGACCCACAGTTCTATACTCTACTTGGAGAGTATGGTAAGGGACAACTTCTAGAATCAAAATTTGCTCCGTACGCTGGACCGCCATTCTATACCTCAGCACTCGACACTTATGTTACAGATTACCAAGCGAAGTATAGCACACTTCCGGGGATGATGGGGGCTGACACATACGACGCTTTCTACATTGCCAAAGCTGTAATCGAAGCCGCAGGAACAGTAGACAAGGCAGCAGTCAGAGAAGCTCTAGAATCAACTTCTCTAGATCAAATGCTGATACTAACCGAAACAGGCAAAATAGAGTTCAGCACAGGAACAAACTACCACGAGATTGCACCCGTGACCTTCGTTGAACAGCTGGTTTGGAACGAAGCTGCTGGCGAATGCAGGGCTGCAATAGTATACCCTGATAGTGCACCCGGCATTGACCCATTGAAGCAAGCTGATTTCGCTCTGCCCGAAGGCTATGAACCTGGCAGCCCATAAAGTTCTCAACCAACAACCTTTCTTTTTTTGTTTTATTTTAACATATTTTTTAAATAGTCATGGTGAGAAATAGGTCGGTCGATCACACCATGTCTGGAATAATCGAAACGTTACTTTGGGGAGTCGCAAACGGATGCATCTACATTCTGTTAGCTACAGGGCTGAACATAATCTTCGGAGTGATGAAGTTAGTCAACTTTGCTCACGGTCAACTGCTGATGATTGGGGCATACGTGGCTTTCACTGTCTCCACCGCGTTTGGTCTAAACGCGTATCTTTCTATTTTGGTGGCGATGGCTGCAATGGCTCTGGTGGGGGTTGCACTTGAAAGGCTTACTTTCCGAAGGGTTCTGGGAACAGACAAGTTAAACGAAATCTTTGTCAGTCTTGGATTAATCTACATGTTTGAAAACGCCGCTGTCCTATTGTGGGGAAACAAACTGAAGCAGATTCCGAACCCACTTCAAGGAGACGGGCTTTTCCTAGGCGACGTTTTAATAGGCTATGACCGACTGCTAGCGATTTTAATTGTAACCATTATACTTGTCGCTCTTTTCATATTGTTGAAGAAAACCAAGATAGGCTTGGCTATGAGGGCAACCAGCCAAAGAAGCGAAACCTCGATGCTGATGGGTGTGAACATCGAAAAAATTTACATTTTCACGTTTGCTTTGGGCGCAGCATTGGCAGGTGCTGCGGGAGCGCTTTACGGAATACTGTTGCCCTTTGACCCAGGCATCGGAGCGCTTCCAACAATCAAGGCTTTTGCTATAATTATGCTGGGAGGTTTAGGAAGCATACCGGGCGCAGTAATAGGGGGTCTTTTATATGGCATAGCCGAGAATACGGCAGTCTATTTTCTTGGTGGAATATGGCAGGATGCCATCGCTTTTGCTTTGCTGATAATTGTGCTTGTGATTAAGCCAACAGGACTCTTTGGCGAAAAGGGGGAGTAAATGGAAGTGCAAGAAATGTTCACACAGCTGCTGGGCTCAATTGAAAGAGAGTTACTGAATTTTCGTCAATCCGAAAAACTCTATTTTGTTCTAGGTGCCGTGGCAGTTGGATTAGCTGTTCCCTTAGTTGCAAGCGAATATGTAGTTGGCGAGGTTCTGACTCCCATGATTATTTTTATGATTTATGCTTCAAGCTGGAATTTGTTAGCTTATTCTGGGCAGGGCTCGCTGGGGCACGCGGCTTTCTTAGGTATAGGAGGCTTTGCTTCCGCTCTGATAGTTATCAAGTTGAGTTTGCCGCCCATATTCGGTCTCCTGCTGGGAAGCTTGTTTTCAGCGGGGATAGGTCTTCTCATCGGTCTTGCGTGTGTTAGATTAAAAGCGTGGTTTTTGGCGATGGTTACTTTCGGTTTCTCAGTGATCATCGTGACACTCATCAGCCAATTCGACACCATAATAGGCGGAATTATGGGTTTCCCCACCCCACTTATTGTCGAACGTGGACTTCCCTTTTACTATACCACATTTGCTTTAGCGGCAATCTCCATTTTCGTAATGTATCTTTTGATTAAATCGAAGACAGGCTTAGCCTTCCGAGCAATACACGAAAATGAGCTTGAGGCTAACATGATTGGAATCAACATCGCAAAGTACAAACTAATAGCATTTGTTCTGAGCACTTTCTTCGCAGGCTTAGCTGGAGGACTCTACGCCCAGTCTATTCGGTACATCCAAGTTTCAGTCTTTGATCCATACTACTCTTTTCTGCCCCTCATGATGGCGGTCATTGGGGGATTGCGAACAATTGAGGGACCAATAATAGGTTCGGTGATAATTGTTACCATCGATTCTTATCTGCACAGAATAGACAACGTTCTGCACGGGTTAATGGGTCCATTATTCCCCAACGTCAGCAATGTTGGTCCACCGTTACGAATGCTGAGCTTAGGTCTGTTCCTAGTTATTGTGGTTATTTTCTTGCCTAAAGGGCTCTCCTCGTTGCTCCACAAAATTCATAACTATTTCCGTGAAGAAACAAAAAAGGTGGATAACATTGAAGGGAACTGATTATTTCAGAGAACTCTTGGGAGTCAAAATTCTAGAAGTAAAGGATGGCTACTCAAAAATGTCGTTGAAAATCTCTAAGGAGCACACAAATTTTGTGGGCTTCGCACATGGCGGTGTTGTATTTGCGCTGGCAGACTGCGCATTTGCTGAGGCAGTGAATTTTGGTGATAAGAAGGCTGTTGCGGTTCAGGTAAGCATAAACTATCTGAGACCCAGTTCAGAAGGGGACGTTTTGACTGCTGAAGCCGTAACCGTCTCGGAGGGAAAGACCTTTGTCCTATGCAATATAACAGTCAGGAAAGAAAACAAGACGGTGGCTTTATTCTCGGGATTAGCGTACAAGATAGTCTGATCAGGCAAAAAACTGTTCGCTAAATCTTTCTGCTTCGTCTTTCAACCATAACGCAAACTCCATAAACAACCTTAATGCTGTTTTCTTTGCAGAAGTTTAGTGCGATTTCAGATTCAGATCCAGGCTGCATCCACACCTTTTTGATTTCAAGCTTCTTGCAGAGCTTCACAATCTGGTTTGTCACCTTTGGGGGAACAACCAAATCAACAACCTGCGGCTTCTCAGGCAAGGATTCAAGGCTCGGATAACACTTATTGCCTAAGATTTTGTCTGCATTCGGATTCACTGGATAAACCTTGTATCCAGCGGTTCGAAGGTCTCTGTAAACTTGGTGACCATACTTGCTGGGATCTCTGCTAGCACCCACAACTGCAAACACGTTACTTTTTTCCAAAAAATCTTCTATCAGTTTCGCATCCATAACTGCATCCCATATCCCTCTCATGCCTGCAAGTCTTAAGTTTTGCTCGATCTTCTTCTGTCAGAATTTGCCTTGTTCAATTCTCCTTTCTGGTTCGTAGATTACCTTAGAAAATATGGAGGACTGCCAAAAACTGGTTTTGTGAAGGTTTATATCTTGCTCTATCACATGGGACTTTAAGGTGGATGAGATGAGTGAAACAATAGCTGATAAGGTGAAGAAAGCTCTTGAACAGGTTAGGCCACAATTGCAGGCTGACGGTGGAGACATAGAATACGTGGGATTCGATAACGGCGTCGTGAAAGTGAAGATGAAAGGCGCATGCAACGGATGCCCAATGTCAACCATGACCCTACAGTGGGGTGTCGAAAACTTCCTCAAGAAACGCATACCCGAAGTAACCAAAGTGCAGGCAGTCCAGTAACTGACGCACAAAGTAACTTTTATTCTGACATCCAAGGCACCTCATTTTTTATGTGCACCAGCTCCTTTGTACATTCGAGAAAAAGGCTGGTTAGCGATTCTGGCTTACAGTTTTTGGCTCTGCAATAACAGCAAGAACTAAAATATGTTCACCGTATAGTTCTTATTATTTAGAGGTTGAAGCATGGAAATCAAAATCAACAGGTCGGTCTTGGAACTGACTCAGGGTGACATAACCGACCAGACTACAGATGCCATAGTTAACGCTGCAAACGCTGCCTTGCAGATGGGCGGCGGGGTTGCAGGAGCCATCAGGAGAAGGGGTGGACCAGCAATTCAGGAAGAATGCAACAGGATAGGGGGAACCTATGTGGGCGGAGCGGTAATAACAACTGGCGGAAAGTTGGCGGCTAACTACGTGATTCACGCTGTGGGTCCTAGGCATAGAGAAGAACATGGGGATGCAAAGCTGAAAGACGCAACTCTGAACTCTCTACTGTTGGCTGACAAAAACCGTTTGAAGAGCGTAGCCTTCCCTGCCATAAGCACAGGAATATTTGGGTTCCCAAAAGACAGGTGTGCTACTATAATGCTCTCAACCACAATAGCGTATCTGGAAGGACCAACAAAACTGGAGAAGGTAGTTTACTGCCTTTATGACAAGAAAACCCTGGAAATTTTCGAGCACACTCTGCAATCTCTGACACAGGAACGCTGAATCATAGAGAAGTAACAGCAGTTTTGTCAGTCCTTCAGGTTGAGAGTGGCTTTTGCTTCGTCGTTTCTGTATTGGATGGTGAATCCTCTCTTCTTCAAAAGTCTGATTGCCCTATAATTGTCAGCTAATGTTAAGGCGTAAACCGTTTCAAGCCCCCTGCGTTTGCAGATTTCAATCATATGATCAACCATCTTAGACCCCAAACCTAATCCCTGCCAAGGATCTGCAACTATAAACGCGATCTCACCGTTTTTTCCATCCTGTTCAATTATGAGCCTCACAACACCCAAGATTTGCCGTTGCCTCTCTTCTTTCAGTTCTGCCACGATGCCTATCTCTCTGGCGTAATCGATGTCACAGTATCGGGCTCTCATTTCATGGGGAGTATCCTTTATTATATGGAAAAACCTGTAGCGTATCGATTCTTCTGAAAAGTTTTGGAACATCTCAAGCCACAGAGGTTCGTCTTCAGGCTTTATGGGTCTCAAAAGAACAGTTTTGCCGTCCCGTAGTCTCACCGGCTTTTCATACTTTTTTGGGTCAAAATTTCCTTTGTTTAACGTCACAATCCAGACCCCATTTTTTGGCTAGTGGCTTCACTAGCAAATACGAAATGAACTCCGTAATTAACTTTCACATATTGCCTTCTAAATTCTTTGCAAACAGAAAATAGAGCATTAAACGGGAAAAGAAGAACATTAACGGTTTAAAAACGTGTGAAAAACTTAAATACGTCTTTAAATAAAAAAGACGCTGCGAAGGGGTGTATTATGAGAAATCCAGAATTATCTATCGCTCCAATGCACCGAATATGCAAGAAGGCGGGAGCGAGCAGAGTAAGCGAGGCGGCTGCGAAAGCGCTGGCAAAGGAACTGGACGATGTTGGCGTTAAAATAGCTAAAGAAGCTATAGACTATGCCATGCATGCGGGAAGAAAAACAGTTAAGGCAGAGGATATTGAGATAGCGTCAAGAAAAGTGTTGGCAAAATAAAAAGCTCCACTCCCTTTTTTCCGAAACAGGCACAACGGCAGCTTCTCGTCGCTTAGTGAAAAACTTTCTGTTTCTATTTCTAATGATTTTCTTTCCGATAACAATTGCAAATAAAGTAGCCATCAGAAACAGTGGCAGGAGTTGCCATGAAAGAATCTTTGGGTTATTATTTGGGTTTAGTTGTGTTCATTTGATTATCTTTTTGGAGCATACGGAATTTAGAATCTTAAATAAAGTGTTAACGGTCTCGTTTTAGAAAATGGATTTTTCAGTGTTATTCGTGAAATTTTAGTTTAGTGCAGAGAAATCTTTATATTCAGAGGCATTTTCTACTGTTCCAAAATAAAATAAGGAGAAATGATTGAGATTGTCTTCTGGATTAACAGGAACACCAGTTCTTATACTCCGTGAGGGAGCATCAAGATCAAGGGGGCAAGAAGCCCAGCACGCCAACATCATGGCTGCGCAGATAGTGGCTGAGTCAGTGAAAAGTGCCCTTGGACCAAAAGGAATGGATAAAATGCTGGTGGACAGTTTTGGAGACGTAACCATAACCAGCGACGGACGCACGGTTTTGGATGAAATGGACATTCAGCACCCAGCTGCCAAGATGATGGTGGAGGTTGCCAAAACTCAGGACGATGAGGTGGGAGACGGCACCACAACTTCTGTGATTATTGCCGGAGAACTGCTGGCGAAAGCTGAAACTCTCATAGAGAAGAATGTTCACCCCACAGTCATCATTGACGGGTACAGAAAAGCTGCTGCGAAAGCTCTTGAGACTCTGGAGAAAATTGCAATAAAAGTCAGCCCCACCGACAAGAATGCCATAAAGAAAGCTGCCATGACTTCTATGGCTAGCAAGCTGGTGGCAGGAAGCAGGGAATATTTGGGCGATATTGCTACTTCAGCAGTTTTGCAGGTTGCCGTAAAGACTGAGGACGGATACAACGTAGACATTGACAACATAAAGGTGGAGAAGAAGCCTGGCGAGTCACTCACTGATACCAAACTCATAAACGGTATAGTTCTTGACAAAGAGGTTGTCCACTCTGGAATGCCGAAGAGGGTGGAGAAAGCCAAAATTGCTTTGATAGATACAGCCCTTGAAATAGAGAAAACCGAGTTCGACGCAAAAATAAACATAGAAAGCCCAGAGCAGATGGACGCATTCCTCAAACAGGAAGAGAACATGATAAAAGCTATGGTGGAGAAACTTGTTGTCAAAGGCGCAACTGTTATTCTCTGCCAGAAAGGCATCGACGATCTGGCTCAGCACTTCCTTTCTAGAAAAGGGGTTCTGGCGGTTCGCCGAGTGAAGAAATCGGACATGGAGGCACTGGCTAAGGCAACTGGAGGAAAAGTTGTCACCAACATAAATGACATCAGCAAGAAAGACCTTGGTTTTGCTAAGCTTGTGGAAGAGCGGAAGATCGGCGATGACAAGATGACTTTCATTGAAGGATGCAAAAATCCGATGGCAGTCACCATCCTCATACGCGGAGGAACAGAGAGAATAGTTGACGAGGCAGAACGGTCGTTACATGATGCTCTCTGCGTTGTAGGCGACGTGGTTGAAGAACCAAAAATCTTGGCTGGAGGCGGCGCCCCCGAAATGGAGGTCGCCAAGGTACTCAAAGAGTACGCTGAGTCGCTTCCTGGAAGAGAGCAGCTTGCGGTTATGCAGTTCGCTGAGGCTCTTGAGGCAATACCGACCACCTTAGCTGAGAACGCTGGACTCGACCCCATCGACATCATATCCGAATTGCGGGTGGAGCATGAGAAAGGAAAAGTTTGGGCAGGCGTAGACGTTAACGCAGGCAAAGTTGGGGACATGAAAAAAGCCGGCGTCTTCGAACCTATAGTAGTTAAGAAACAGATAATCAAATCCTGTTCAGAAGCCGCATCTCTAATCCTAAAGATTGACGATGTGATCGCTTCAGGAAAAATGAAGACTCCCCCAATGCCGCCAGGCGGTGGTGGAATGGGCGGAATGGGAGGCATGGGAATGCCCCCGGGCGCAGGAGCGTACTAGAGAAACGAAAGAAAAAAATGAAATTTTCGTTGGGCCAGCCAAACTGACCCGATTTGAGAAGGCTCGGATAGTGGGAGCTAGGGCTCTGCAGATTGCCATGGGCGCGCCCATCATTGTTGAGGTTCCAAAGGCTCGTGCTGGTCCTATTGACATCGCGCTTTTGGAGCTGGATTCAGGGATACTTCCCATCACAATCAGAAGAACGCTGCCAGACGGAACATACCAAGACATACCCCTCAAATGGCTAACACAAGCCTAAAATTTACATCTTCAACCTATTTTTTGGGTTACTTTGTGATTTCATGCCAGTTGGATAGAAGTTTTTCCTTTTTTTGTACCATGCTTTGAATTTCTTGTGTTCTGGATTCCATGAACATAGTCAAGACCTTCTCAATGGGTTCGGCGGAGAAAAGTGCAGGACGTTTTGAGGTGGAGTTTACAATTCCTTTTTCTTTAAGATTTTTGAGGGCAGGATACAGTTGCTGTTTTGTTATTTTCAACGCATTAGCTATGTCTTTTCCTCTATGAGGACCCTTTTTTGCAAGGAATGCGTAGACTTCAGCGTCAATTCGTTTTAGTCCGAAGCTCACAAGCGTGTCAATCACTAGTTCAAGACTCAAACTAACACTCTCCTTAATCATGCGCCTATTGAATTGGCTAATTTCTTAGAAACAGAAAAAAGGAGGAAGGTGTTTGTATGCTTCTTCTTCGCTTATTTTGTAGTGTTTGCTTCAGGCTTTCGGAGATTATGAACGATTGCGTAGGCATTCTTGTCCTAACCTTTCAAGCAATAGCCTGTCCACACCGCTCCGACGGGCGGTCCATCATAAGATAACATCAGTGTTTGCCCCTCAAAATCCCCAAAGCCACGAAGCACACAATGTATTGAGTAATAACCATCAATTGCTGATAGCTTCATCTCTATGTTGCCTTCAAATCCTCCTATACCCTCAAAAGTCCATACCGCTAATACACGAACATTTACCACCATAGTTTTTAAGTTAATAACAACGTTGCCAAAATTGGTGGAGTATCCATTAGTATAGACGTCGCTTCCGATAGTGAGGATTATAGGGTAATAGTCATCTTGTTTGCCACGAGTCTGGACTATACCCCCGTTTGTCATCCACTGTTTTTCAGGTGGAGCACCACCTACTTGAGGCGCGGCCGCTAATGTAGCAGGAACTTTTAGCCCCTTCGTTGGTTCAGCCATTACTGGCGCAACAAGCATGGCTACAGCCAATAAAGTTATAGTTATCGCTAACGCTTTCTTATTCATTTTTGCTCTTTCACCTCCCCTAAAATTAATTCTTTTCTTCTCCTCTTTGTGGGTAGAAAACATTATTTGGTTCAAATGCTATATTTTCGAGGTAGTCGGAAAAAATACGACCAATTAGATTATTTGAGCATCCAAAAATAGATGGGGAGAACAAATATTGAGCCAAGAACAGGTGCTCAAGACGCTTGTGGGCTTCGGACTTACAGAGATAGACGCTCAGGTCTACGTTTTTCTCGCCAAGAAAGGTGCTCAAAAAGGAAGAGACATATGCAAGACATTAAGAATTACTAAGCAACAGCTCTACCCTAGCCTGAAGAACCTGAAAAAAATGGGCATCGTAAGCTCAACCCTTGAACATCCTGCCCTGTTCAGTGCAATACCCTTCGAAAAAGTGTTAGATCTATTCATCAAAGCAAAGATGGAAGAAACCCAACGCCTACAGAAAAGCAAGGACGAGATTCTTTCCAAATGGCAAGCCCTCGAGATTGCAGAAATCGATACATCAAGGTTCACGGTAATAGAGGGGAGAAGTTACATTTTCTCAAAAATTCAGCAGATGATAGACGAAACGAAAAACCAGATATCAACCATAACAACAGTTCCAAGCTTGGTGCAAGCTGACCAATATGGTCTTTTCGACGTTGGCTTTAGCCATGCTTTGGAATCCAAGATTAAATTCCGTTTCCTAACTGAACTGTCCAGTCAAAACGTAGAAGCAATGAAGACTCTCATGAGAGAAACAACGGGTGTAAAGCTTGATTTTGAAGGAAGAAACCCAAATTTAGGATTTAAACTGTTTCCTCGAATGGTCATAAGAGACGAAGACGAAGCCATATTCTTTATCAAACCTAGAACAGAAGTGTCCATAATAGAAAAAGACGACGTTTGCCTTTGGACAAACTGCAAGACTCTCGTGCAAGCGTTCACAGCCATCTTTGAAGAGTTATGGCGCTACTCAACAGACATACAGAAAAAGATAGTTGAAATCGAAACGGGCAAACCACCGCCCAAAGTATATGTTATTAGTGATGTAGAAACAGCCAGAAAGAAATACGAAGAGACTGTGCAATCGGCTAAAGAGGAAATAATGTTCCTGACCTTCTCAGAAGGCCTGATCGAATTCTGGAAAAAAATGTTACTCCTCAAGAAGTTAACTCAACGGGGCGTCTCTGTCAAAATCATGGTACCTATAGATCGCGAGAATTCAGAAATAGCGGAACAGTTTTCAAAATTTTGCACCATAAAACATGTTCCCAAAAACTATTGGAGCACCCTGATCGTTGACGGAAGACATCTTTTACAATTTAGACCCCCTGCCACAGACCTGGAAAAGCCTGAGTCAATGCTGCGTTTCGAAAGCGCGTTTTACAGTAACGATCTTGAATACGTGAAAGTTATGAAATGCGCACTGGATGACATATGGAAAAAGGCTCAATCCCCGTCAACCATCAAGTTGGAATCAACACTTGTACCTTATGGACCCGCGGTCGTACCCCTTCCTAAGCGTGACTTTCTAGAAAAGGGGAGCGATATCACTGTAATCGATTTTAAGCCTCCTGGAATATTAACAGAAAAAGATGTCTTGAACAAGATCATCAATGCTCGGAAATTTCCAGCAAAGGATACTTCAAAAGTCATCTCAAGACTGTATGCCAGCCAAGCAATGGCTATTATCCACCCACCAGACCACTTTAACTTACCCGATATGATGATTCAAGCCACTCATGCTGAAAAACAGTCTACATGGGCTGGAGATTTTCTGGTTGTCTTCCTGTGGCTTGAAACGCCAAAAGGTCACGCTTTCGTGCCAGTGGCTGTTGCAGCAGAAGAAAATCAAAAAGACGATCGAGTCTTTAAGATATGGTTTGCAGGTACCCCTGCTGAGCATAATATTCTAAGGGTAAAGAAAGACGAAATCCAAGTAATAGTTCACGGGAACACTCTCTTTGCTGGCTGGACGGTGCCAATACAACTTTTTCCTCCGCAGTATATTCTCCCCCCAGCTTGTTTGCTGATTGAAGGATATGGTGATGTTGAAACCGTAGGACATACTATAGTTCCGATTTCAGGTGTTAAGGCAGAGATGGAAGGAAACTACTTTGCTGCGTTTGTCACTTTCATTCATCCAGCGTCAAAGTATTCAGGACCTGGAACCGACGGATTTTTTGCTAGAGATTTCATTATGACCAAGACTCTTCCATGATCGTATGTTTACTTCTGAGAGACAATCTAGTTAGAAGAGGCCATGAACAAACTAGCCGGCTCATCTTTGGCTGTTCCTTTCACTGTTCTTGTTGGATCTTTCGCCAAGAAGAAGAGGATGATAGCCGCAGCAACTGACATACCTCCGAGTGCAAGCCCCACGGCTTCATAAGAATCGAAGGTCAAAACAAGCAGCGCTCCTCCCACGGCAGGCGCCACCAAACTAGCCAAACTTCCAGTAGCGCTATTCAGCGACATCATCGTACCGCGAAATTTCGGGACTTGAGCAAGAGCAAGGCATAGATATGCCGGAGCTGCTATGGCCGCGAACCATACATGCAAGACATCGAAAAACAGAGCTCCCCAAATGTTGGGAATAAGAAAGAACGCCATTGTGAAGAGACCCGTAAGGAGTGTGCCTATAACGGCTATTGATTTTGCTCCAAACTTGTTCGTAAGTCGGCCAGCAGCAAAGCTCCCGACAATAAAAAGTATGATCATGCCCATGTTAAGCAATACCATAGAATCTGTTGACATCGAAAACCGTTGGCGATAAAAAAGCACGGCAAAGAGCCCGATCTGCACCCCTGCCGTACTGAGTATACTGCCAGCGAGGCAAGCAGTAGCAGATTTGTCCGTCAGAATCTTCTGAAAGCTTTCTATGTAGGTGACATTTTTTATGGATGACGCTGGTTCATGTGATTTTGATGGCACAGCTAAAAAAGCTAAAAATAAACCCGCAAGGGAGATGGGCAGAATGTGTAAGATGAAGTTGAAACGCCAGCCCGCGATGTTCGCTATGAATCCTGAGAGCGGGAAATTGATTAGGGCTGTTACCCATAATGCTGTTGCTATGTAGCTTACTGCTTTAGCTCTTTTCTTTGGCGGAAAGACATCTCCAAATAGTGTTAGAGACATTACGCCAAATATTACGGTTCCGATTCCCTCCATGGCGAAGAAGATCTGCATCGAAACAAAATTTGGTGCAAGAAAGCTACCTACGGTCGAGACGATGACAAACAGTACTCCTGCCATTATCAACGGTTTATACCTGAATCGAATGGCTAGAACGCCCATTAGTAGTGCAAAAATGAATTCGCCTGCATAGTTGATGGTGGCAAGCTGGCTCGCGACGCCCAAGGAAACATGGAAACTGGTTGCTATTTCCATTGTAAAGAGTGTTAGTATGCCTGATGAAGCGTGTACTGCAGCAGTGGTTATGATCATTGCTGGAATAAGCAGTTTACTTGGAGTTCCCTTATCAACAATAGGCGCCTCATTGCTCATGGTGAATAACTTATAACCATTTATTATATAGAATTTGTGTACGTATAGTGTAAAGTCCAAAATACCATTCCTAGTTAGTTCAGCGTATGGAAAACTGAATCAACATATTTGTAATCTAATAGAGGTACATTGTTGAAAACAGTGTTTTTTCTGTTTTTCCAAGCAAGAATATGATTTGCCGTCCAAATCCTCCAGCATATTAGGAGACTAATAACAGTGCCATGTTGAAAACAGCTTTTTCGTAAATTTCCGTAAAGAAGCATCAGAATATACCGAATTTTGTTGTGGGTATGTCTCCTTTGATGACTGCTCCTGTGGCTCCATCCAAGACTATTTTATATCGTTCACGCTTATACTCGTAGACGATGAACCAGATGGGCGCGTGGAGATAAACTGCATCTCCAACGGAAAGCTCATTTTCTATCTCTATAATCTTGTCTACATCCTGTTTCGCCAAAAACAGCTGATGGCTCTCAACCTGCTGCCTGGCAACATCCACAGCCTCAGCCTCCTCCACCTCACTGTTCAGAACCTTGGCGAAACCCTCAATCTTCCTGAAATCATAAGCAGCCTTCCCATCCAAAGGCACATCATACTCTCTTGTAGGAAACCTAACCGCCTTCCTCGCCAAAACCACCCAACTATACTTCTTCTCAATCTCCCCCTCCTTCACCACCGGAGGAGACAACCGCTCAAAAACACCCTTATACCTGCTGCGGACAGCAACCGGAACAACCCAGAAAGGCAAATACACCAACTTTTTCTCCACAATCTTCGAAGCTCTAGCCAAATCCCCAGGCTTCATGAATCCGCCCCTCATCCAGTTGCGCACAAGCTCCTCAGCCTGAGCCTCATCATACCTGTTGAGAATCATGGAATGCTCAAAAGTGAATGCCTTGCCGGTTTCTATGACACTGGTGAAGCCACAGTATTTGCATGTGGCAACTATTTCGCCGGCGTTGAAGCTGATTGGCGCTGCGCAGTTTGGGCACCGGATTTCATTGACTACAGCCAAAGTTAATTCCTCAACTAAACGTAACCATCTTTCTTGTTGTGTAAGGTCTTGATATTTATATCTGAAAGCAGTTGAAAGTTATATTGTAGATTGCTGTTCAATTCTTTGGTTCACCGGAGGAGTATCTTGTGGCTAGGCTTGCCCAACTGAGGCTTTCCATGACCTTTTCCATCCTTGTGGTATCCGTGATATTCGCTGCCTTCCTAACTTTCCTAGTGTGGCTCATACAACTATCTTTCATCCTCTCCCTCACCATCACCCTCATCGCAACCATCCTTTTCGTTCTATCCCAATATCTGATAGGTCCAGCAATGGTGAAATGGTCAACAAACCTGCACTACCTGAAACCTGGAGAACAACCATGGCTGGAAACCACAGTCAGAAACCTAGCTGAGAAAAGCGGTTTACCCACGCCCAAACTTGCCACAGTCCCAGACCAGACACCCAACGCCTTCGTCTTCGGAAGAACAACCAATGGAGCAACCCTAGCAGTTCATGAAGGCTTACTCAGGCAACTCAACAAAGACGAGATACAAGGCGTCATCGCCCACGAGCTGGGACACATCAAACACAAAGACTTCATAGTAATGACAGTGCTCTCCGCCCTTCCAATCATCGCCTACCTGATCGCAAGACTATCCTTCCAAGCATCATGGTTCGCAGGCAGCAGCAGAAGCAGAAAAGACGAGAATGCAGGTCTCCGACTTCTCCTTCTAGTCGCCGGAGCCGTCTCCTACCTCGTCTACTTCATCACCCTCCTATGCGTCATGAGGCTCAGCCGACTGCGAGAACATTACGCTGACGCCTACTCCGCCTACGTAACAGAGAACCCCAGCCAACTCGAAAGCGCACTAACCAAAATCACCTACGGGCTGTCATTGTCGCCGAAGCCTCCCCACGGCGCAAGAACATTATACATCGGTGACCCAGCGTTGGCAAAGCAGGAGTTCAGGGGCGTTCTGGAAAGAAAAAAAGAGTACGACTTGGACAGGGACGGCGTCCTCGACGAGAGGGAGCTTGAGTATGCCATGGAACAGGAAGCAACATCACGGTGGACTACAGTCAACACTTGGTTTGCAACGCACCCCGCCACCTATCAGCGCATCCTCCTGTTGAGGGAAATCGAGAACGAGATGATAAGCGGAAGATACAGCAGCGAAAGAATATACTCCCAAGTTTAAGACTGTCCAGCCTTCTGCAATAAACCGAATCTTAACTATCTTTGATTGTTTTCCTTTCTGGACGAAGCTCTCGGCTGGTAAACGCACCATGGATCTTCTGCCAGATAATCGCCCCGCGATTCTGTTGGCTCATGCAGAGCACCACAAAAGTCCATAAGATCAGTGGTCACACCATAGGCTCTAGCGCGGCATCCTCCACACACATCACGATATCCGCACACCCTACATTTCCCCTTCAGCTGGTCAAAATCACGCAGAGCCTTGAAAACCTCAGAGTTGAACCAAATATCCCTAAAGGACCTTTCGCGGACATTCCCAAGATTGAGAGGCATGTATGGACAAGGAGTAACCTCCCCCGAAGGATAGATGCGACAGTAGTAAAGGCCAGCCATGCAGCCTCGAACCCAACGCGACATGTCAACCCCCTGTTCCTTGGCAACCCGCATAAACTGTGGGGCACATGAAGGCTTCACATTCAGCTTATACCTTGTGGTTTTGGCTAGCGTGCTTTTAATCATGTCTTCATACATTCTCGGAGTTACATCCTCAATATCGGTTCCTCTTCCTGTAGGCACCAAGAAAAACAGGTGAAAATTCTCTACACCCAAGTCTTCCGCCAGCGACATTATGTCATCCACTTCATCGTAGTTCTGCGGAGTCACTGTGCTGTTAACCTGAACCTGTATCCTGCTCTTTTTGAGGGCTTTGATAGCATTTATAGCCTGTTCCCAGCAGCCCTTAACGCCGCGGAACTCGTCATGCCGCTCCGGTATGCTCGAGTCTAAGCTGATTGCCACCGTCCCCATTCCAGCATCTTCAAGTCTTCTCGTAACCTCGTCGTCGATGAGCATCCCATTGCTTCCCATGCCCATCCTTAAACCGCGGTCTGCACCGTATCGGATGATTTCGTAGATGTCCTCTCTCAGCAGAGGTTCGCCCCCACTCAGAATCAATAACGGTCTGCTAACCTCGATAATCTGGTGGATAAGCATCTTCGCCGCGTCAGTGCTCAACTCGTCCGGCAGCTTTGTCTCTTTAGCGTTGATGTAGCAGTGCGAACACTTCAGGTTACACTTCAATGTAACGTTCCAGGATAAAACCAAGGGAACATACTTTTCAGCAGTTGGCGCAGCAGAGGCGGGGGCAATTTTGATTTGGAACTCGCATTTTCCGTCAGTTGCCATCCTAAGCGGTTGCGATACCTCTACGGGGAAGGGAATGAACTTTTCGAACATGGCTTGGGCGTGCGCCCTGCAGAAGTTCTTGCAGAAAAGATGTCCTGTTTTACTTTTTGTGCCGTGTTCCGTTTCAATGTGTTTGCGGCTTCCATAAATTGGACAATTCAGGAAACGCATGAAGCCTCCTAGGTTCTTCATGTCCATTTTGTATTCAATAAAGTGGTCGCTGAGCATCAGTTTCTGCAGTTTTGCTTTTGGTATTCCAACCTTTAGGCTAACATTGAAGGCTGATGTAACTGTTTCATCACCGAACTTCTTCTGCACTTGTGCCATGGTTTGCTCAAGCCGTTCTACGCCCAATTCCTCAGCTAATCTTTCCACAATCAAGAAACCCTTTATCGTCTCGTATTCCTGACGCAAACGCATCTCAACGATGTGTTCACTCCACTCCAGAAACACCCTTTTTAGGCAGTCTCCAGCTTGCGAATCCTTTCTATCCAGCATCTCCTCAACTTTTCTGGTTTCTTCACTCAGCCTCCTGAAGAGACAAACCTTTTCCTCGACTCCAAGAGCTGGCTTCTTCACTGCCATTACCAAACTCTCTTTTAAAGGTAAAATGCTACCCAAAAGCTCCTCAACATCAGAAACGAAATCACTGTAAAAACGCCACAACATCCTATCTACAGAAGGAGCTTCAACCTTCAGTTCCTCAAGAACCACCCTTGATTCAGCAGCCATTTTGCTTATCATAGCAATGTGATACAACAACGAGCCTTCCATGCCTGCGTCAATGTTTCTGCCAGAGGAACCGTGGAAAACCTCGTCAACCAAACTTTTTACTGTTTCAAACTCTCCAGCAGCGATGGCTTCTATGGCTTTGTCGATTTTCCTTTTTCTATCCTTCAACAGAAGAGCCCATTTGTGGCAATGTGCCTCATCAAATTTCGTCAAAGCCACCCTCTTTCCTATTACAAAATCTCTTTCGCGTTAAGTCACTAAAATAGTTAATAAATTCTCTGATTTCCAGAACAATTTTGTGGGCTGTTCACGAGTGATCCAAGGTGTTGATTGCAGAAAACAGGATGATCTTCTGTGGTTTTTTCTCCTTTTGTGGCAGGCATGTATGGATGGTGATTCGCACATGTTAACATGAAATTTATGTTGCTTATGGAGTCAATGTTCGTTGTTGCTTGGGATGTTCTTGTTGTATGTGCGACTCACCGTTAACCTTAAATATCAGATGTTAATTATATCTAACATGAAGTTAGAAATATATAATAAAATGTGATAAATAAACAACGGAGGAAAAACGTGATGAAAAACCTGAGCTACATCATCCTCGCCCTAGGAATAGCAACATGCCTAATCGGCGCATACATCATGGCCTTCGGAGAACCAATCGTAGGCCCAGACCACACAGGCATCGCAACAATCGTCGGCATAACCGGAATCGGTATAATAAGCACAGCAAACACCACACTGCTGGCAACAAGGAAAAAGGAGGAAAACTAGACAATGACAGGTTTTGCGTGGCCAATAATTCTGATCTTGAACGCAGTCCTCGTGCTGCTGGTTGGCGTGTTTGTTCTGTGGAAAGTCCATAAAGAAAAGAAATCGGGTTACCCCATTCAAGATGAGCGCACAGCAAAGATTAATGGAAAAGCAGCTATTGGTACATACTATATCAATCTCGCTTTCATGATATCACTGGCGCTGTTCATAATATTCGGAACTGAGTTTCTAGATTTGCCTGAACTTGAAGCTGGATGGGCCATAATCGCAATAATGCTGGTCTCTGGCATCTCATACGGTTTGTTAAGCTTGTATTACAGCAGAAAAGGCGACCTCTGATGCGAACAAGAATCAAAGAGCTGAGGGCAAGACACGACCTTACACAAGAGGACTTGGCAAAGAAGGTTGGAGTGAGAAGAGAAACAATACTTTACATGGAGAAAGGAAAATACAACCCTTCCCTGAAACTGGCACATGAAGTCGCCAAGGCTCTAAAGACAACCATAAACGACCTGTTCGTTTTTGACGACGAAGACACCCAGTAAAACGGTTAACGCAGGCATTTTTCCCTTGAACACTGAGGCACCCGCTACAACAACTTTTAAGTTAATAGAACAAAATGAGAAGATAAGAGGGCAACTCACTTGGACCTGCAAAAAAGAATTGAACTCACAACAAGAAACACAGCGGAAGTTGTAACTCCAGAAGAAATCTGCACATTACTGGAGACAAATGATAGCCCCCGAGCCTACTGGGGCTTCGAGTGCTCTGGACTACTACACATCGGCATAGGGCTAGTCTGCTCAGCAAAAATCAGAGACATGGTAAACGCCGGCTTCGATTTCACCATCTTCCTAGCCGACTGGCACTCATGGATAAACAACAAACTAGGCGGAGACATGGAAAACATCCGCACATGCGGCGAATACCTGAAACAAATCTTCACAGCCCTAGGATTAACATCAGACAAGGTGGAGTTCCGCTGGGCATCAGACATAACAGACAAAGTTGATTACTGGGAAAAAGTCATCCGCATAGCCAAAAGCGTCTCAGTGAAAAGAACATGGCGCGCCCTACCCATCATGGGACGCGAAACAAGCATAACCGACATGGAAACAGCATGGGTATTCTATCCGTGCATGCAAGCAGCAGACATTTTCCAGATGGATCTCGACGTAGCCTGCTCTGGCATAGACCAGAGGAAAGCTCATATGCTGGCGAGAGACGCAGCGGAGAAGCTCAAGTGGAAAAAGCCTTCATGCATCCACACTCCCCTGCTTATTGGGCTTCAAGGACCCGAGACCACAGAAAAAACGTTTGACGAAAATGCAGAGTTGAATGTGGAGATCAGCTCCAAAATGTCCAAAAGCATCCCCCAGAGCAGTATACTGGTTCATGACAGTCCCAAGGATATTGCAGCAAAAATAAAGGACGCTTACTGTCCCCCCAAAGTAGTGAAAAATAATCCCATGCTTGAATTGGCTAGACTCATAATTTTCCCCGAAAAGGACTGTTTGGAGATACCGCGCCCAGCCAAATATGGTGGTCCAGAAACTTTTGAGAGCTTCGAGAGCCTTGCAAATGTCTACAGCGAAGGCAAAATACATCCGTTAGACCTGAAGAATGGCGTCACAGAGGCTCTGGTTGAAATCCTGAAGCCTGTCCGCGAACATTTCCGAAAAAATCCTGAAACACTAGAAAAGATGTTGAAGATAGAGATAACTAGGTAGAAGAGTTGTCAACGAAAACAGAGAAGAGATTAGAGAAAATCCAAAAGCTCTTGGAGAGACTTGTAAATCAATCCGCAAAAGGCACTCCGATCGTTGTGGAGGGAAAAAAGGACATCAAGTCTCTCCATAAGCTGGGGATAACTGGCGACATAACCTTAGCGAAAACTTCAGGAAAATCCTTCCTCGATGTTCTCTGCGAAATAGAGAAAAAAGAAAGAAGCGAAGTCATCCTTCTATTCGACTTTGACCGGCGCGGCAAAGAATGGACTCGCCGCATGGCTCGTCGCCTAGAGGGGATGAAAATAACTCCTAACCTTCTATTCTGGAAGATGCTTCTAGGTCTGGTCGGGCGGGATGTAAAAGACATTGAGGGTTTAGCGGCTTATCTTGAAACTTTGAAGAATAGGAGCGGCAGGTCGTAAAGTATAATAGACACTGAGGAGTTTAAACAGAATCGTCTCAGTTTTAATGGGGACAAAATATCATGATTGAGGTGAATAGAAACGAAATCAGCACAAACTTTTACGATAAAGTATGTTATACGCGCCCGATTCGAAGTGGAGGGAGTCGTTGAAAAACCGGATGTAATCGGGGCACTTTTTGGACAAACAGAAGGATTGTTCGGACCAGAACTTGACCTCCGAGAACTCCAAAAATCGGGTAGAATCGGAAGAATAGAAATTAGTTTAGACTCAAAACAAGACAAAACCACTGGCAACATAAACATACCCACAAGCCTAGACAGAGTTTCCACCGCCATTATCGCAGCCAGCATCGAAAGCATAAACCGCGTAGGACCATGTAAAGCAAAAGTTATCCTGAATAAAATAGAGGACATACGGGACGCTAGACGGCGGATCATCATAAATCGAGCCAAAGACGTTCTTCGGAAATGGACCGTCGAAACTATGCCCGGCACAGACGAAATTTTCAGAGAAGTCTCAGAGATGTTGAGGCTGGCAAGAGTCGAAAAATATGGACCCGAAGAATTGACTGCAGGACCAGAAATCGACAGTGCAAAGGAAATAATCGTGGTTGAGGGACGAGCAGACGTAATCAATCTGTTAAGGGCTGGAATACAGAACACCATCGCTGTCGAAGGCGCCAAAATTCCGCAAAGCATAATCAAACTATGCATGGAAAGAGACGCCACCGCATTTCTAGATGGCGACCGAGGCGGAGACCTAATTCTCAAAGAACTTCAGCAAGTAACCACTGTCAAGTATGTGGCGAGAGCACCCCGAGGCAAAGAAGTAGAGGATCTTACCTTCAACGAGATCGAGAAAGCCCTGAAAAACAAGGTTCCTATCGAAAAGGTCAAATTAACGAAGAAGAAGGAGCGCCGGAAAAAGCTGGTTCCTAAACAGATCGTTGACACCGCAAAAGAGTTGAGTGGAACTTTGGAGGCTGTGCTCCTTGACAAAGAGATGAAAAAGGTGGATCAGTTGCCGGTAAGAGAACTTGCAGACAAACTTCAACAAACAAAAGATATAGACACGGTAGTCTTTGACGGCGTAATAACTCAGAGGCTCATAGATGTCGCTGAAGAAAAAAACATCAACTATCTTGTAGCTGCCCGAATTTCAAAAGCAATGACACAGCCACTAAAAGTGAAATTGATAACTTTCGAAGAAATCCAAGCTTAGCTAACAGACGTTATGGAGGCAAACAGCACCTCCGTTTTTCTCTCTACATTCTTCATGAAATATCATCACCTTTTTTAGCAGTTTTAGGCAAATCATATGCGTACGAAAGGATAGAGTTTGTTTGAAGATTTTCAGAATAGACCGCAAGAAGGGCTTCGCTAAGGTTATGCCAGAGAGTCTAGACGACCTGTGGCACCTCTACAACATAATCCTCAAGAAAGATGAGGTTCACGCCCGCACCACCAGACAAGTGAAACCTGATGATCAGTATGCGCGACCAACAAAGGCAAAAAGGGTTCCCGTCAATCTGGGCGTGCAAGTTGAAAAAATGTATTGGGACAGAGTGCTCAACCGCCTGCGAATAAACGGCATCGTATGCGAAGCACCAGAAAAATTGAGTATAAAAGGTTCCCGACACACAATAGACGTCACCGTCAACAAGCCCGTAACCATCATCAAAAAGCAATGGCTGAAACATCAGCTTGACAGGCTGAAACGGGCAAGCAGAATCACAGCTGCGCCCCTCACCATAATTTCGATGGATGACGAAGAATATTGTGTGGCGGTTCTGCGCCAATACGGCGTTGAAACGAAAATGGGGGGGCGAACCAAGCTTCCGGGGAAGTTGGAGGCAGAAAAAAGAGAGAAGGCAAAGCAGCTGTTTTTCAAGGATGCACTTAAGTCTCTGCGGGAAGCGTGGGCTCCCCTTCACAGTCCGATAGTTGTTCTTGGACCCGGATTCATCAAGGACGATTTTGTTGATTACCTAAAAAAGGAGGCTAAAGATGTTGCCGCATCAGTTGTTGCCGTGAAAGGGGTGAACAGCGCCGGCTTATCTGGAATACAAGAATCTCTCCGCTCAGGTATTCTCTCTAACGTGCTGCAACATCTGAGAGTGGCTGAAGAAATGAATGCCATGGAGGAGTTCTTGGCGAGACTTGGAAAAGGTAAACAGGATGTAACCTACGGACTCGGTGATGTTGAAAAGGCAGCTAGTTATGGCGCGGTTGAAAAGCTTCTGGTTGCAGATTCAATCTTGAGGGAGACTACAGAGGAGAAGAGAGTAGAGCTGGAAAGGATCATGAAGAAAGTTGAGGAGGCACGTGGAGATATCATGGTCATCAGCACCGAGCATGAGGCAGGAACAAAATTGCTTTCACTAGGCGGAGTTGCCGCCCTTCTCCGATTCCCATTGTCCTAAAAACTTTGCCAGTTGAAATTCTAAGAGTAAGACACGTTAAGAGACAAACGTTAACATGCGCGCAGTAGAGTTTAAAGTGTCAGAGCGTATAGAATGAGGGGATAAAATTGGTCTACGCAGAATTCAGTCCGAGTAGAGATTTTCTGGTGCGCGTTGAGCACAATTCGGACTTAATTCAGTTTATAACTGAACTGGCGGAAAAGGAGAATATTGTAGTTGCAGTCATCACAGCCGTAGGTGCTCTAAAGCAAGCCAAGCTGGGATTCTATAATCAAGAAAAACATGAATATCAAGAGATAAGGGTTGACTCTCCCCACGAAATAGCATGCTGTGTAGGCAACATCTCCACAAAAGATGGGCGACCATTCGTTCATGCACACGCAGTTCTTGCAGATAAAAACGGCAACACAAAAGCTGGTCACCTGCTCGAGGGCACAGTATTCGCCGCTGAAGTCCACTTACGCGAATTAAAGGGAGCAGCGCTCGAAAGAAAATATGACGATGTAACGGGGCTCTCGCTCTGGGAAACAAAATAGAATATACTAACGATTGTGTGAACGTTCGACGGAAATCTTGTGTTGTGCTGCTGAATTTCAGAAAAAAGACTGTTTTCAACAATGTACCTTTATTAGGAGCCTAATAGGGTCTGCCTGCACGATTCGGTGTTAACAAAAAAATGTGAAACCCTGTTTTTCAACAATTTATGTAAATTTGAAACCGACAGCTTAGCCAATGGACTAAATAATCTGTTAAGCGTAAGGTTTAAATTCCAAGAATAAAACACGGCAAAAAACAAACATTAGACACTTTAATTAACGAAGAAGCTCTATTATTAGCTAAGTTTCTGAGAAATGAAAAGAGGAACGGAATCCTAGAATTCCATCAATTGATTAGGTGAAAGAAATGGAAATTCTGCTTAATGTATTTCAAGAAATTTTTTTGGTATCGTTTTCAATCCTTTATGGAATTATGTTACAAACATTTTTTGGGGTAAACGCATTTCCATGGAGTAAAATACGAAAAAACAGTGAAGAAACAACAGGATTAAAAAATGAGAAGATTGTTCTCATTAGACGAAAACTTGTAGCTTCAATAATAATTCTAAACATTATACCGTTTCTTTATGCGCTACTAATTCTCTGGTTACTCAGTTACTTTAGATATGAAAATTGGAATTGTTACTGTTATCCTCTAATATTCCAAGCTTTTACTGCGGGATTGGCTGTGTTTGGTTTTCAAAGATGGTATGGAATACTTGCTATTTCTAGAAAGAAATATTTTCCGAAAATTTACGGAAAACTCAAGAAACAATTAAGAAGCGATATTGTTGAACAAAAAGAGTTTGAAGGTGCAAGTTATCGACAGCCAGAAAAATCTAGCTATAAATATTCTACAATTTATTACATAATAATTCCTATTTTCAGTCTTTTGTTGAGCATATATAAGAATCCTTGGTGGGGATTAAGCGCTTGGGTGATTTCTTTAATTGTTATTCTATATTGGTTATATTATAAATAAAGTAAGCATGTTTTTTCTTATTCCCTTTATATATGGGGAGTGTGTGTCTGTGTCTCTCTGTCTGTGTGTGTCGTGTGAGAGAGAGGGGGAGAGCGAGAGAGCGAATGTGCGTGGGAAAAAGGTTAAATTTTAACCCCAAACCCAACCAACAATAATTTCTGTTAATTGTTAGCATAATTTTAAAAACAATATTGATATACCTATTTGTGACGAGTTCGAGCTCTGGCAGCTGGCCTATGGTAGGGCAAAACTTTCGCGGGGTTAAAAACATACGCACGAAAAATGTACATCATCTAATTCTGACAAATCAGCTGCCAAAGACGAACTAGAACTCAAAAACAAAATAAAGGAAAGAAAGAATTTGGAAAAAGTATATTGTAAAACAAAAATTTCTGCTATAGCTTTGATGCTATTATTGACTGTTCCCGTTATACTTGTTGCTTTGCCGACTGCCGCTGCACAGGCTCGAACAAAGGCGACCTATTGTTTTATTGGTGTTACACCTAACCCCGTAGGAGTCAACCAGCAAGTGCTGCTGCATGTTGGGATTCCAGACCCGCTTTCAAGTGCAGATCAGGGATATGAAGGTTTAACAATAACAATCACGGACCCTGAAGGAATCGTAACCACTTTATCGGACATCAGAACCGATTCGACAGGCGGAACAGGCAGAGCATTCACACCAGACAAGGTCGGCAATTACACTCTGCAGGGTCACTTCCCGGCACAAACAGTAACAATTACTTCGATTTTTGGAGGGGGCTCTTACGACATAACATTTTTAGCCAGCGACAGCGAAGAAGCCCAACTTGAAGTACTATCTGAGGATATTGAATATTATCCGGCGCATTCGCTTCCAACCGAATACTGGACTCGCCCCATAGACGCGCAGCTTAGAGAATGGTACACGATTGCAGGAAGTTGGCTTTACGAACCTGAAAACAGGTACATTACTAACAATGATGGACCAGAAACCGCTCATATACTCTGGACAACGGAGCTGACGATAGGCGGAATGGTTGGCGGAGATGTGGGGCTTGCTGGTTCAATAAATCAAGGCGCTGTTGGATTCGGAACAGGAGACGCATACGAGGGCATATGGAGCAGCCGATTCATTCTTGCAGGAAGACTTTACTATGCGACCTATGCGGCTGGCGCATTGTCAATGGGCACTTTTCCTGAGCCAGTTGAATATCATTGCGTAGACCTGCACACTGGAGAAGAACTTTGGACTAAAGCTTTTATGGACAACGCAACGATAGACTTCGCGCAACTATTATATTATCAAGGCTTCAATTACATGGGAACTTTCGCATACTTGTATGTGACAGAAGGTGGCTATGATTTCTGGACAGGCAGATATCTACCAGGAACTTGGTATGCCTTTAACGCCTACACTGGAAACTTAGCCTTCACGGTTCTCAATGTACCAGGGGGCACCACTTTACGCGATTCAAACGGCGGACTCTATGTACTACAGACCGATCAAAGAAATGGCTGGATGGGACAGTGGAACATGACTGGATTCATAGAGGCATCAGCCACAGGATATTACGTGGGTGGCGGTAGCTGGGGAAACGTAGTTAACGGAATGACATTTGATGCAGGAGCAGACACTGCAGCAGCCGAGGAAGGATGGGATTTCAACGTGACGATATCAACAGACTTACAGGGAAGCGTTCGAGCAGTTTACTTTAACGACAGAGTAGTTGGAGCGAATATTGGTAGCGAAGAAGTTTCGGTATGGGGTATAAACATAGAACCAGGCAAAGAAGGACAAGAGCTGTTTAATACTAGCTGGGAAGCACCTGAAGATTGGAGTACAGGCAACCAAAGCATAAGCTGGGCGGCTGATAGCGAAGAAAGTTTAGTTGGTGTTCTATGGTCAAAAGAGCTTAGACAACATTACGGTATTAGTCTTGAAAGCGGAGACTTACTATGGGGTCCAACTCCATCACAGTACTATTTAGACATGTATGAAGGAACAATGCTCACAAGCCACTTGATGGCTTATGGCAGGCTCTATGCTTCTGGAGTTGCTGGAATATTGTACTGTTATAATGCCACGACAGGTGATGTATTGTGGAACTACAAAGCAACAGACCCCTACACCGAATACTTGTTTGGCAATAATTGGTGGCTCGGAATACCGTTCATTACCGATGGCAAAATTTACTTGGGTTCTGCGGAGCACTCTGCTAATCAGCCGTTACCGCGTGGTGCGCCATTCCTTTGTATCAACGCTACAAGTGGAGATGTAATATGGAGAGCCAATGGTTTGTTCCGTCAAACCGGTTGGGGAGGACTAGCAATTATCGGCGACAGCATAATAGCAACCATGGATACGTACGACCAGCGCGTGTATGCCATAGGTAAAGGTCCAAGCTCAACCACAGTTTCAATCCAAAACGACGTTATTTCACTTGGAAGCAGTGTTATGATAAAGGGCACAGTGATGGATGTGTCTCCGGGCACAGAAGACGAAGCTATGCAATTGCGATTTCCGGAGGGTGTTCCAGCCATATCTGATGAGGACATGAGCGAGTGGATGCTGTACGTATATAAGCAGTTTGAGCGACCCGAAAACGCAACTGGAGTTGAAGTATTTATAAAGATTCTCGATCCTAATGGCGACTGGTACTCAACCTATGTGACAGCCGATGAAAATGGCGTGTTCAGCCACATGTGGACTCCCGCCATTGCCGGCGAATACCACGTCACAGTGATTTTCGAAGGTTCAGAATCATATTGCACCTCAGAGGCAACAACAACCTTTGGCGTAGATCAGGCGCCAGCAGCAGCAGATGTTCCCAGCGCAGCAGAGATTGCGGAAACAACAGTAAACAGGCTTCCAGCATACCCCGCAATTCCAGAAATACCGGCATACCTGACAATCGACCTGGTCATACTGATAATCGCTGTCATCGTCTTGGTCATAGGCTTACTGGCATACATGGCACTCAGAAAACAAAAATAAACCAAAAATTTTCCCTTCCCCCTTTTTTTGTGGGGAAGTAAAACCTTGGAAATTATCGTTCTTTTTGGTTAAATTTTAACTCTTAAACCAAATAGAAAACAAGCATCCACTCTACTGGATAATTAAGTTTCCAATTTCTTGCTATATGAACAGTAACGTTGTTCCAGCTGTAACCAAAAGAGTGGCAATGATTGTTTTCTTTGAGGCTTTTTCTCCTAGAAAGAGGATTGCGATTATTGCGGAAAAGATGGGAGTTATGGAGGTTAGGGGTGCTACTATGTTGATGTTGGTTGAGCCTAAGCTAAGGTAGAGCAGTGTGTCTCCTATTCCTAAAGCCATCAGTCCACTAAGTAGAGCTAGGGACAGTTGAGTTTTTGTCAATTTTTTTATGGGAGATTTTTTTCTGTAGGGAATAATCGAAAGTATTGCGAGTGTGGGGAGTAGAAAGAGCATTCTTCCAGCTGTTAGAATGTAGGGGTCATTGTTTTTTAGTATTATTTTGAATAGGATAACTCCGAATCCCCAGCATAGGAGGGTTCCTAGACTTGCTAGGACTCCGCTTATTGAGGAACCTGATTTTTGGGTTTGATCTAGTGCTTTGTTTGCTACTAGCCAGACTCCAATTACTATTGTTATTGTTCCAAGGATTAACAGTAAAGTGATTGCTTCCTCTAGGAGGATGACGCTTAGTATGACAACTAGGATTGAGTAAGAATAGGCTATGGGAACTGTCTTTGTTACTCCAATTGTTCGTAATCCAATGAAGTATAGTGTGTCTCCAGCGACAAGCACCAGTAGGGATGAAATGCCCATAATCGCTATAGTGTTAAAGTCCAAGTTCAAGAGGGAACTCGATTTGCCTAGGAGAAATATTATTAAAAAAGCGTATATTGCTGCTGGGATGCTTCTTATGAGGTTGAACTGTAAAGAGTTTATGTCCTGAATTGCTTTTTTGTATAATGAAGCGCCTAAAGCCCAGCATAGTGTAGCCATGATTGCATAAATTTCGCCAAGAATTCCTGTTCTTCCTCCCAACTTGTAATAGCAGACCTACGTCATTAGCCGTTCTTAACCGTTTTGGGTTTATTTTTTGTGGGTTTTTGTTCGTCTGCGTACTGCTGGGTTTTGGTCTGCAAGTTTTTTCATTGCTTGCTCGAACGTTTCGTCGGGTGCCAGTTCTTTTTCGATGAAGACTCCTGTTCTTCCGACCTCGTCGCGGCGTAGTAGAGCGTGTACACGGTCCAGCACTGTGTTGAGGGAGACGCCTAAAAGGTTGGCAACCTCTTCTTCCCGATCCACAACCGCACTTTCTATGTGTCCTTGTTTTGTGGGTTCTATGAGCATAAGCCGCTTATCTACACCTAGGGCACGTTTGTTTTCTTTGAGTGTTGAAAGAGTTGCTTCGCCACTAAACTTGTAAAAGTCCTTCTCTACAGGACGGAGCTTCACCAACGGAAACGACAGGCTAGTCTGCGCATCCAACCCAATATACCCTTTCAAGGCGTAGACGGGCGTAGCCTGAACAATCGTTCGCTGATAAACCCGAAAACCGGACCGCTCAAGTGAAGTTTCTATGACGAAGGATGAGGGTGGAGAAGGCAGGAACACGTCGATGTCGCTTGTTTCTGAAACGTCTCCGCGGGCGATGCTTCCGTGAACGATGGAACGCATATGGCATTTGTCCAGTGTCTCCATTATCTGAATTGTTTTTGTCCTCAGTTGCTTCAAAAGTCTCCACTGTCTCTTATCGTAGACGACCTCTACTCGTTCAGCCCGTTTCATCGGCTTCTTAGCCATCTTTACTTCACCGGTTCAAGGCAACTCTTCAGCCACTCTAAATAAGATGATGAGCCATCCACTATGGGAAGCGCCAGAATCTCCGGCACATCATAGCTGTGCAGTTCCGTCACTCTCTTCGACAGCTTCTTGAAGAGCTTTTCACGGGACTTCATGATCACCAGAACCTCCTTTTCCTCCTCTATCTCTCCTTCCCACCAGAATAAAGAAGAAACAGAGTCAACAATGTTGCCACAGGCGATCAGCCGCTCCTCCAGCAAGACGCGAACTATCTTCACAGCCTCTTCCCTGTTGCTGGCTGTCACAAAGACAATCAGGTATGACATGGCTTCTCCCACAAAGACTATGGAGTAGTGCTATTTTAAATAAATCAAAAACAAAGGTTTCAGTATGCTGATCTCTGGAGTTGACGAAGCCGGTCGCGGACCAGTCATCGGTCCTCTAGTCATAGCGGGCGTCTCTATCGACGAGAAAGATCTGCCCAAACTAGTGGACCTTGGCGTGAAAGACTCCAAACTCCTTTCTCCGCAAAAACGCGAAACACTTGCCTCACAAATAAGAAAGACAGCCCTGAACTGCCACACCGTATGGCTGTCTCCAGCTGAAATTGATCGCGTCGTAGAAAGCAAAAGAAAGCTTCACAAGCTGAATCGCCTCGAAGCTCAGGCAATGGCTAGAGTGATAACAATTCTTAAGCCAGACACAGTCTATGTGGACGCATCGGACATCCTACCAGACCGATTTGCAGAACACATCGCAGAAAACATCTCGTTTAGCCCCAAAATAGTATGCGAACACAAGGCAGACGCAAACTATCCCATCGTATCCGCAGCCTCTATCATAGCCAAGGTGGAACGGGATAAGGCGATTTCAAAGCTACAGAAGAAACACGGCAACATAGGCTGCGGCTACCCAAGCGACCCAAACACAATAAAATTCTTGGAAGACTGGATCAGAAAGTTTGGCGACTACCCAGATTTCGTAAGAAAATCGTGGAAAACAGCGAAAAGAGTCAAGAACGAAGCAGACGCAAGACAGAAAAAGCTGCAGTAAAAATTGTTTCAAACTGTTTTGTGAGAAATAAGGCTAGTTGAGCTGCTCTAAGAGTTCTTCTGGGTGCTTCATCTTGTTAAGAACCTTGTAGCGGATCAACGGGACTCTTTCATCTTGACTCCTTTCTCCGTAACTTATGAAAACCGCATGAGCGCCGATAACTTCGCCAAGGCTTTTAACCTCTCTTATCCGCTGATCCAAGTTCCTCTCCTCCGCATCAGCAACACCCCCAATTATCTTCAAGCCTTTTTCTGGACATCTAGCAATAAAGTCAAAGGGCGCTCTTCCTGTAGAAGTCACCTTAAAATCGAATTGTGCAAGCTTTCTAAGAACTCCCTTTAGAAAACGGTGTTTGGCGATTATACGCCGAGCTGTGGCTAAGAAGCACACCAGTTCAGGACCCTGAAACGCGTCCGTAGTTTGCACCACCGGGGCTCCAAGAATCCATTCGAGCTTGTAGGCTGCGGGAACTGAAGCTTTAGCCATTTCATTCTCATAACCGTAAAGAGTTCTCCTAGAGATTCCAACCATCTCAGCCAACTTTCCAACAGAAAGCCCCAGCTCTTGCCTCCGCTTCCTGATAAGTGTCCCGTCAAGTTTTATGTAGTAGCCTCCAGGTCCAGCCTCAACCAAAGGATAAATTCCCCGGAGGAGCATATCTTCCAGAGTTTTGGCAGTTATGGCACAGACATCATACCTAGTGTAGACTGTGTCATCCTCAAGAGGTTTTCTTCGCGTTTTTTCGCCGACAATAAGAGGTATTGCAGAGAAGCATCCTGAGATCTTCTGAAGCTCCGCCGCATCCTTGAGGCACGTATTTCCAATGTTGGTTTGAATCCTCAAGAAAATGAGCTTTTTTTCTCCCTGAGCTGCCAGATCAAAGCAGCATGGTCTGGAGTAACATCTTTGTGACAAGCGGAATCCGGCTTTTTCCAGAATACGTTCTGTGACACCGAGGATCTCCGATCTTTTCATCATATACCCTCAGCTATGCAAACTTTTCTGTGGGTCGCTTATAAACGTATATACGATCCCACCAAATCAATTAACACGGTGCACAGCTGGGTGAGCTAAATTAGTTCGATGCATGCCCTGCACGAATTTTCAGTTTTCTACGCTGTTCTTTAGACGATCTCTGATTTTCTTTGTTAAAGTGTTTTCTTTGTTCTTTGATCTCATCTGCTGTTTGCTATTTGTGTGTATGCAGTGCTCTTTTAGCAGCCTCCGCAACGTTCGTGCCTGGTTTGACCGGTATAATGGTTATGTTATGCTGCTTCAACAGTTCAGATGCACCAATACCCAGTTCATTAGCAAGTACCACTTCCACGCCTTCATCCACCAACATTTTAACTGCAATAGGTCCAGCTCCATGGTGATACGATGCTGCAGAGTTCTCAAGTATGGTTACGCCTGCTATCTCTTCATCTTCAGCGTCCACTATAGTAAACGTTTTGGCTCTACCAAAAACGTTTGACACAACATCCTCTAACCCATTCTTTTCATTCGTTGCAACGGCTATCCTAAGCTTTCCCAAAAAAGCTTCACCTCCCCCTGATTCCAAGGTTTTCTAAAGGGCGTCACGTTCACGATCTTGCTGTTTCTTCACTTGAGTTTTGCTTTCAGCTCTTCGATTCTAGCTTTGACGCCGCCCATCTCTTGTTCAAGGTCTGCTTTCTCTGCTTCCAATTGCTTCTGATAATTTTCTAAGGTTGCAACTTCCTGCTCTGGAGGCTGCGGTTGTGCTACTGGCGGATATGCTTGTGGGTAAGCAGGTTGACCTACTACTGGTAGTGGGTATGTATACCATCCTCTGCCAAATCCTCTTCCCCAACCTCTGCCGAAGCCTCTGCCACGTCCTCTATCCCATCCCCTTCCATATCCACCTATTGGATTCATGAAGCCGGGAACAGAGTAACCTGCGCAGTATCCGGCTGCTCTTCCTGTCATGGGTCCAGCGCCCCACGGTCCTGTTCTATCTCCTCTTGGCATGGTTCTTTCACCTCTATTTTTGTGTTTATGCACGATTTATATTTATTAGATAATGCACAGAAATATATAAGAGTTACGGAACCAGTAAATTAACATATAAGAGCTAAGACATGATAGATTAAATGATCACAATGTCACGAAGACGGTGCAGAAAAGGAAGAAGAGGAAGATTCCCTAAACCAGTCATCATACCAAACCCCTCAAAAGTAGAAAAATTCATCCCAGAACCAAAAACAACCGCCAACCCCGTTTCGATCGAACCCGCAGAACTCGAAGCCCTAAGACTGGTGGACCTTGAAGGCTTATCCCAAGAACAGGCAGGCACAAAAATGGGTGTCTCAAGAGGAACAATCTGGAGACTTCTTCAAAGTGCAAGAAGAAAAGTTGCCCAAGCCCTAACTGAAGGAAGACCCCTCACAGTCACTCAGTAAACAAAATTTCTGCTTGGTAACTTCCGCATGTAGTATATTTTCCCTGAATATTCAAGCTCCACAAGTTTGTTCTCCAGCAAAAGTTTCTCAATAATCGACCAGCCTGTATCTGTCTTCTTCAAAAACTCCTTAACCGCCTCTTCTCGCATGGGATGCACCGAAGTTATGCTAAGCAAATCCTCTTCAACTCTCCCTGTGAAACTGAAGGCATTACCCTCGTAACCAATCAAATATTCCAACTTGTTGGCGCCCAATTTTTCGGCAAAGACCTGAAAAGCCTCATTTACAGTTTCTTCTTTGGCGGGTGTAACCCAGCTTTCTGTTGGCGGTCTTGTGGGAATGGCGAGGTATGCCTTATCAAGCCTTTTCAGGTTTTTCAGGAATTCCGCAGTCTTTGCAGACTCATAACCATAATCTACGCCATCAATAAGCATTGTTTCGCTGACAATTGTGCCCCTAAACTCATCTGTAAAATCGCTTATGCCCTCCAAAATGGTGTTTAACTTCAAGTCTTTGTGAGGTCTGTTTATTCTCTTCCACAGTTTTTCGTTGACAGTGTCAACCTTGAAAGAAACGAAATCTGCTTCCAGCAAATCTTCCCTTGTGTTGTTCTGCCAAATCAGGGAGGAATTAGTTATGACCGCTATTGGAATTCCAAGCTGCTTTAGAAGAGAAATCTCCTTGCCTAAGTTAATGTCTAAAGTTGGTTCTCCGTCTGCAACAAAAGTTAGATAATCAATCGGCTCCTTTCTCTGATTTGTTTCGTTGACTTTTCTTTTGACCTGTTCGAAAATGTCTTCTGTCTTGTAGAATGATCTTCTTGTCCTCGTCATGTTTATGGTTTTGCCTACTTGACAGTAAACACAAGAATATGAACAAAATTTCGGTGGAATATTGTTTATTCCAAGGCTTCGACCTAACCTCCTTGAAGGTACCGGTCCGAAAGCTACTGTTTCTGTTTCCTTCAAATCAGTTACTCTCCACCTTTCAAAGAAGTTTTAGTGCTCACTCCTTCTTTTGATTTACCATATGGAAACGGCTACCCACAAAGAAGAAAAAAGAGCTGAAGCATAATGTTAGTGTGAGAAGAAATGTGTGAGCTTAAGGTAATCGTAGAAAAAGAAGTCGCATTTGAAAATGTGATCTATGCAAAAGCGATTGAAAACAAAGTGGTTGTCAAAGATGTTCTAGGAAAGTCGATGGAGTTCAAGAATCACATAATCACAGAGGTTAACATAACCAAAGAACAGCTTGTTCTGTCTCCAACAAAAACACAAAAATAGCGTATAGTTTCTGTGAAGAGGCTGTTCCAAGGAACTTTGGAAGCTATGAGCTGGACACAGTGTAGACGCTAGATGAGCATAGTGCTGTTTTGCAGCAAATTGTTTCTATACATGTTTTAAGGTTTGTTTCCACAGCTCTGCAATAGCCTTTGAGACCCTGCTTTCGGGCGAATATTCTACTATAGATTTTCCTGCAACCATGGATTCCGTGACAATGGGGTCAAAAGGTATTTTTCCAACAACCTCGACGCCGTTGGACCCACAAAACTCGACTATTCTGGATGTGTTTTCTTCGTTTAAATCATACTTGTTTACGCAAACAAGGGCAGGAATCTTGAAGTGATCGAGCAAACCTAAGGCACGTTCCATATCATGAATGCCCGACAATGTTGGCTCGACAACTATCAGCCCCATGTCAACTCCACCCACAGAAGCTATCACAGGACAGCCGATTCCAGGCGGTCCATCATTAATGATCAGCTCGCAGTTTTCTTTTTCAGCGACCTTTTTAGCATTCTTTCTTACCAAGGTCACAAGTTTACCCGAGTTTTCCTCTCCCGGATTCAATAGGGCATGGGACATGGGACCATACTTGGTCTTTGAGATGAAGGCGTACCCCGAGACTCTTTTCTCCAGTTCTACTGCAGCTACTGGGCAAATATACGCACAGACGCCGCAGCCCTCACATAGAAGAGGGTCGACAACTAGTTTCTCTATGGCGCCAAATCGGCAATGCTCTTCACATTTTCCGCATTGAACACACTCTTCTTCATCTATCACAGCAACTCTGGAGGCTTTAAACTCCTGTTTCTCAAACACCTCAGGCTTTAATAGCAGGTGAAGATCTGGCGCATCCACATCACAGTCAGTTAAAACAGTCTTTTTGGTTAACACTGCAAGAGAAGCGGTCACACTTGTTTTCCCTGTTCCGCCCTTTCCACTCAACACTGTAATCTCTTTCACCATAATCTTCACCCTTTTATGTTATCACGAACTTCCAGAAACTTCTCTTTCCACTCAGGCATCTCAGCCACGAATGGGACTCCGCAGGAATATAGTTCTGCGATTTTCTTGCTAAACGGAATCTCCAATAACACAGGAATGTTCTCTTCTTCGCAGTACTCGTAGACTTTCCTGTCCCCTAATCCTGCGCGATTTATTACGACGCCAATGGGAACTCCAAGGTCTTTCAACACTTGGACAGTTATCTTTAGATCGTGCAAACCAAATGGTGTTGGCTCTGCCACAAGGATGCAGTAGTCAGTTTTGTGGACTGATGCGACCAAAGAACAGGCGGTTCCAGGTGGAGCATCTATCACAATGTTCTTGTTATTTTTCATCTGGTTTTTGACTGCCCTTATCAGCGGGACAGCCATGGCTTCGCCAACATTGAGTTCCCCGTAAACTATCTCCACACCCTTCGTCTCTCCCTTTTTGATGACGCCTATCTGCCTCTCCTTTTCCGTTATTGCATTCTTGGGACATACAAGTGTACACCCGCCGCAGCTGTGACATAATTCGGGAAAGACCATAACAGTTTTTGGCGCCACAAAAAGGGCGTTGTAAGCACAGAACTTGGAGCATTTTCCACAGTAATCACACAGCTCCTCTGAAACCACAGGAACCTTCGTGTACACTGGTTTGGTTTCATTGATTTTCGGTTGTAACAAAATGTGGGCGTTCGGCTCCTCAACATCGCAGTCAAGCAGTTGCACGTTTTCTAGGGACAGTGCCATGTTGACTGCTACAGTTGTCTTTCCTGTGCCACCTTTTCCGCTAGCAACCGTTAAAATCAATTTGTTTCCTCTTCTTTTCAGGCGTTACCTGTTTGCTATACAGCTTTTCTAGTGGTGATGAGCTTGATGGCAGCCCTGTGTCAGCTCTTGTAGCTCATTGTTGTTGTAGGCTCTAACGACATCTCTGACAGTGTTTGCTTCAGTTCTCAGCACAGCAACCCCAGCATCTTGGAAGATTCTTAGGGCTTTTGGACCTAACCCATAAGTGATTAGTGCTTTTGGTTTTAATTGTAGAATTCGGTCAGGTGGATGACCGACACCGCCGAAATGTTCACTTGTGTTGGCTATCGTCCCTTGACCTATCACATGACCTTCCTCATCTAAATCGATGATGGCAAAGAAAGGCGCCCTCCCAAAATGCTGCGAAAGATGAGCCTCGATACCTCTATCATCCGAGACCGGAACCACAATTCTCGCATTCACTTCCTTCCCACCTCCCTTTCACTTAATCTTACAGAAATTTATCGTCCTCTGCCACGCCCTCTTCCCATTCCGAAATGTCCACCAACAGTCGGATTGCCTACCTCTCTGAGTTGTCCCTTCTTGTATTTCTCAACAGCCTCTCTAACACTGCCAGAGACGCTTGTTACAATCTTTATTCCCGCAGCTGAGAGGACACTGAAAGCATTTGGTCCAACGTTGCCTGTTAAAACCACTTCGACATCCATGTTTGCCACTGCCTGAGCGGCTTGAATTCCCGCTCCATGCGCTGCACTGGAAGACGCGTTCGAAATGGCGTTAAACTCCATAGTCTCAGAATCCACAATCACAAAGTATGCACATCTGCCAAACCTCGGGTCCACCTCAGCATCCAGACTGCCTGAAAATGCTGAAACACATATTTTCATCTAATCATTTCCCTCCTGTTTCGCTTTGATTACTTTTTGTGTTGACTTTCCGTTTTTCTGTAGTCAAAAAGTTCTCTACCTTCTTCACAATCTCTTTGAAGGCTTTTGCGGCTGGTGAGTTCACATGCCCCGTTACAAAGGGTACTCCCTTATCCGCCTCTTCGCAAATCTTTGGGTCTATTGGAATTTGCCCTAGAAACGGGACATTCAAGTCTTCCGCCAGTCTTTTTCCTCCTCCCGCCCCCAGGATGTTGATTTTCTCGCCACAGTTTGGACAGGTGAAGCCACTCATGTTCTCTATTATGCCTATCACTGTGATTCCCATTTTTCTGGAGAAACTCACTGCTTTCCTTACTACCTCCTCAGAAACCTCTGAAGGTATGGTGACTATGATCGTGCCGTCCATTTCAGGGATTAGCTGCATAACGCTTAGAGGCTCGTCGCCAGTGCCTGGAGGGACATCGATGAAAAGAAAATCAAGTTCACCCCACATGAAGTCCGACAGGAATTGCCTAATCACCTGCATCTTTAAGGGTCCACGCCAGATAACCGGAGTTTCTTGACTTGTTAGGAGGAAGTCCATGGATACCACCTTGATTCCCTCTGGTCCAGTTACGGGTAAAGCGCCTAGAGGCGAAACCTGACACACATTTCCCTTTACGCCAAGCAGTTTGGGTATACAGGGTCCATGTATGTCAATGTCTAGAATTCCAACCCGATCCTTGTAACCGTGCAACGAAAAAGCCATTGCCAGATTTGCAGCTACTGTGCTTTTGCCCACGCCTCCCTTTCCGCTGATTACGGCAATCTTATGTTTGATGCGGCTCATGTTCCTTTTTAGCTTCTGCTCCTTTTCAGTGAACTCCGCAATTTTTTTCTCGGTGGCGATGTGTTTCTCCATATCCATCTCTCGTTAAATTGTTGTGGTTTGTTCTGTTTACAAATCAAAACATTTAATAAAAGTTTCGTTTAGTAAAATAACTAATGACGAACAATGGATAAGATTGACTGGGAACTAATCAAGCAACTTCAATCAAATGGAAGAAAAACATACAAGGAATTAGGGGAAGCAATTGGCTTCACCAGTCTAGGTGCAAAGAAAAGAATCGAGAAACTGCTCAACAAAAATCTTATCCACATCTCAGCCCTCGTAAACACGGATGCCCTAGACCTGCGCCTAGCATTGATCCTGCTTGAAATTGAAAGTGCAGAAGCCATGAGGAAGATCATTGACCGATACAGTAAATGTCCCCGAGTAATCAACTTCTTCACAACTATGGGCGGTTACAACCTCATCGCCTTAGTGATGGCTGAAGATCAAGCCACTCTTGAAAGCGAATCCATGGAAAAGTGCGCGTTGAGGAGCGGTGAAGGAATCCGTAGATCCGAGTTTTATCTCATAGGAAGAGTCCAACACTACCCCTTCTTACCATTGAAGGCAGACGCCTTAAAAGAGAAAGGCAAAGTCACCCCATGTGGCGTCCAGTGCAAAGACTGCCCGTCATTTCAGGATAAAAAATGTGTTGGATGCCCCGCGTTGAGCTATTATAGAGGCCCACTTGAATGGTAAATGCGCGCGCAATCATGTGAGCGCGTGATTGAATGTTAGGGATCTCTGGAAGAGGGAAAAGCTTTAAAAATGTTGAATAAAAGGGTTTCTGCGAGGGACATTCCCTTCGTTAAACTCAGCAAGAATTTAATAGTGCGCTTTCAAATCATGTCATAGTGAGGTTGGTGGATCATGGCTGAAATAGAATTAAGGCCTAGAATGCTAGTTAAGGATGTGATGACCAGTCCCGCGGTCACCGTCCCAGAGAACACACCCATCGACAAAACGTCTCAACTCATGAGCAGTGACAAAATTGGTTGCATAATCGTAACTAGCAAAGATGGAAAAGCTCTTGGCATCATAACTGAAAGCGATCTTGTGAGACGTGTTTTAGCTAAGAACATTCAACCAAGCAAATTAACCGCTAAGGAAGTCATGTCAACACCGCTGATTACCGTAGATCCAGATGAGATGCTGACTGAAACGGCGAGACGAATGAGCAAACTTGATGTCCGACGGCTGGGTGTTATATACAAAGGAAATCTCGTGGGGATAATCTCTAGCAAGGACATTTTAGCTGTAACCCCTGAACTTCTCGAAAACATGCAAGAGAAAGCCCGCATAGAACGAAAAACAGAAGTGGAAGAAGAGAGCTCAGAATCCGCTCCATTAGCAGGATACTGTGAACAATGCGGAAGCTGGTCCGACAACCTCAATGAGGTTGAAGGAACCTACCTCTGTGAAGAGTGTCAGATGGAACTCTAGAACTAGCTATTGAGGTCACACCTGCTGCTCAATCAGAATATAATGGACAAAAGTTATGCACGTATATCTCCAATTTGTGTTAGAGAATTATATTAAATCCACCTGCATTGTATAACGAATGTTTAAGAGGTTGATGGACCTACATTCCTAAAGGTGGATGCTTGCCAGTAGACGCAGTCCTCAATAATGCCAAAATCTTTACTCGAGGAAGTATTGTTGAAGCAGGCATTGCCATCGATAAAGGAAGAATAGTTAAAATAGCCAAGGATACAAACCTCCCCTCAGCCTCCACAAAAATCAATTTGAAAGGTCACATAATGCTTCCGGGAATCATCGATCCTCATGTACATCTGCGAGACCAGCAGCTAGCTTACAAAGAGGACTTCTTCACAGGAACAGCTGCTGCAGCAGCTGGAGGCGTAACGTTGGTTGTTGATATGCCCAACAACAACCCCATCACCATGGACGCCTCATCCCTTAAAGAACGGATGAGACTAGCCGAAAAGCAAGTGCTAGTTAATGTTGCTTTCAACGCGGCTTTTCCGAAGAGACTGGAAGAAATAGCTGAAGTAGTTAAAGTGGGGGCGGTGGGCTTCAAGGTTTATCTGTCAAGTAGGATTGGGGGGATCGACGTTGAAGATGACGAAGTATTGGTTACAGTGTTTCGGGAGGCTGCGGCGAAGGGTGTTCCTGTTGCGGTGCATGCTGAAGACCATAAAATCATTGAGGAACGAAAAAGAGAAATGGAAACGGCAAAACGGAACGATACGGAGGCTTATGTGAAGGCTCATCCTCCGGAAGCCGAGATGCAGTCAATACAGCGTATTGTTCGGATAGTAAAGAAATCTGGTGTTCAAGTTCACTTCTGTCACGTAAGCTCAGCGTTGGGATTGAATGCCGTTCTAATGGCAAAGAAGGCAGGTTTACCCGTGACCTGCGAGGTTACTCCACACAATCTGCTCTTGTCTTCTGAACAGTATAGACGCTCTGGATTTTTTGCTCTCACTGACCCTCCCTTGCGAACACGAAAGGATGTTTCCGTTCTGTGGAGTGCCCTTAAGCGCGGTTTCATCGATGTGATAGCTTCGGATCATGCTCCACACGCCTTTGAGGAGAAGAATGTTGACTCTGTTTGGGAAGCAAAACCAGGTGTACCTGGACTTGAAACAACTCTCTCTCTTCTTTTAACTCAGGTAAATGAGCGGCGCTTGTCATTAGCAGAGCTTGTGAGACGGACTGCTGAAGAGCCGGCAAAGATATTCCATCTAAGTAATAGGGGATTTTTAGAGGAGGGAAATTGGGCTGACCTTGTGGTGGTGGATATGAAACGAGAACATGAGATTGATTCGTCGTGTTTCTTGTCGAAGGCTAAGTATTCTCCTTTTGATGGAATTCATGTTAAAGGCAAGCCAGTAAAGACTTTTGTTAATGGTTGTTTGGTTATGGATGATGGGGAGATTGTTGCAGAGGCTGGAAGTGGAAAGGTGGTTGGTGGGTAGTCTTTTGCGTTTTTCTGTTTTTTATTTCAACGTGTGTAGATCGCCCCTCTAGTTTTCAACATTCTGCTATTATTAGCATCCTAATGTGATACTTTGTTCTAGATTTTTTGGTTAAGTTTTCTATATTTAAGTTCTATATCTAAAGTCTAGAAAATGCTACCTTCATAGTTTATATAATGGCGGATTATTATACACAAGCACTTAAAATTGGTTCCACTATGCGATTCTTATCCGCTCCAATCAGGAGGGATTTAATAGTGGACGGGTTTCTGTGCAAAGAGGAACTACTATTCTAGTTGTTTTATCGAAAACCATGTGCTTTATCTTTAGTTTTTGGTGTGAATGATGGGTAGGCATAGAAGTAGACTAAAGATTTTGGCAAGTATTCTCTCTGTGGTTAGTGAAAACCGTGGTGCCAAAAAGACTCAGATTATGTATCAAGCTTATTTGAGTTATAAGCTGTTGGTTCGGTACTTGAACGATGTGATGGACGCAGGGTTAGTGGTTTGTAGAGCTGATGATTGTTATTGGCTTACCTCTAAGGGGGAGATGTTTTTGGATAAGTTTAACAATTACTCTAGATTTAGGGAGAATGTTGATGAACAGGTGAATCATGTTGAAGATCAAAAGATGATGTTGGAAGAGATGTGCCCTAACAGTGAAGTAACGAATGTTGCTCAGAGACCTCTGGAGAGAAACAAAGCATAGACTTGAAGAGGAGTGAGATGTTATGGTTTCCTGGTTAAAGTTTTTGGCGGTTTCTGTTTTTCTGTTATTGTTGGTTCCAGTTTCAGTTCCGTGGGTTAGCGCCACGAATGGCGATGCAGTTCCTTTAGAGGTGGCTGAGGCTGAAGAAGCTTTGGTTTCGGCTTATAATGTTGTTTTGGAGGCGGAGGCGTCTGGGGCGAATGTTTCTGGTTTGTTAGATGAATTAAATGTTGGTGCCGAATATTTGGCTGAGGCATATGTTTGGGTTAGTTTAGGCAACTCTGAGAACACCAACCATTTTGCTGGACTCTGTCATGATATTGCGAAAGATGTGCAGAGCAACGCTGTTGAGTTGAGAGATGAAGCAAAGGATTCTTGGATGAGCGAGTATGTTGTGGTCATGCTTGGGTCAGTTGTTGGTGTAATTCTTGTTGTTGTGTTGTGTTTTGTTGGTTGGCGTGTTTTTAAACGACATTATCGTAAGAAGGTTTTGGGTTTGAGGCCGGAGGTGGTTTAGGGTGAATCTTGACTATTATCGTACACTATTCATGGTGGTCACATTGGGGTTGGCTTTGATTGTTGCCTCTCCAGCGCTTGCCCTAGTTATGCCTTTCGGAGACAGTTCGGAACAGTTTTCTGAGTTTTGGCTGCTGAATTCAAACCATGCTGCTGAAGATTACCCATTTAATGTTAGTGCTGGTGAGATGTACAGTGTTTTTATTGGGGTGGGTAATCATATGGGCAACCCTGAATACTACAAGGTTTATGTGAAGTTTGGAAACATTACTCAGCTCGTTTTTAATAGTTCTGAGCCTAGCTCTTTGTCTCCGCTATATGAATTTCAAGGTTTTGTTGGTGATGGAAATTTTTGGGAGTCACCTATGACCTTTGGGTTCCAGAATGTGTCTCTTGTGGATAAGGTTCTGTCCGTAGACAATGTTACGGTGAATGTGCCTATCGAGGATGCTTTTTTATCTGTGTATGAAGTTACAATTAATGGGATGGTTTTTCCGGTTGATGCCCATACGAGTTGGGATGCCAAAAATGGTGGATTTTATTTTCGTTTGTCTTTTGAGTTGTGGCGTTATGATGTTGATTTGCATAGCTTCAGGTTTGATGGTCTATCTGTTGGGTTACGGCTTAATATGACTGGTTATTAATCGATAAAAATTATGTAAACTTCTTTTAGCTGCCGTTTATTTTGGACCTAAAGATTTTGGCGTTATATTTTGGATTGGCGATTAACTTTATGTGTTTTTGTTATAGAAAACTTGGTATATTTTTCTAGAATCTTTTACCTTGTGTATTTTTATCGCAGCTAAAATAGCTGGTAAAGTGTACAAAAACCAACCATAACATCGGTATTTGGTGGAGAAAATGGAGAAGAACTGGAGTCACCCCTCTCTGTTGGTGATCATTGCAGCTTTGAATGAGGAGAGGGGTATCGGTCCTAGTTTAGCGGAGCTGAGGTTGGTTTTGGATGATCCAAGGTATTTGGTTGTTGACGGCAACAGTGTGGATAAAACAGTCCAGGTTGCTAAGGACATGGGGGCTGAAGTCCTGTTTCAGGATGGGGTGGGTAAGGGGCAGGCTATTGCACAGGCGATTAAACATATTAACTCAGATGCGATTAAGTATGTGATTTTTACTGATGCAGATTATACCTATCCTGTCAAGTGTGTGCCTGAGATGATTCGGATTTTGGAGGAGAATCCTGAGGTGGGTATGGTATGTGGGAACAGATTCAATCATTCGTTTACGTTAGGTTCAATGAAGAGCCTTTTCTTTGTTGGGAACAGGTTTTTGGCGTGGACTCAACGCCTTCTTAATGGGGTGCATCTTAAAGATCCTTTGACTGGGTTGCGAGTTATCAGATGGGAAATATTGAAGAATTGGGAGCCAAAGTCAAAGGGTTTTGACATAGAAGCAGAGATAAACCATCGGGTGGAAAACAAAGGCTACAGAACCGTGGAAATCCCAATACAATATAGAAACAGAGTAGGCGAGAAAAAGCTGAAACTCAGACACGGCGTCACGATATTCAAGCGAATTGTAGCAGAAAGTTTGATCAGTTTAGCGTAAAGTTGCTTTTAGTAACGTGAAGCATCCCCGTTTTTACTTCTAGATTTGATTCAGACACCTTAGCATAGAAAGGTTACACAAAATCGGATAGTTGTGTGAAGCGTTTGAGCAGAGAAAGCCTAAGGGTTGCCATTATCGGATTAGGTAAGATGGGATTACTCCATGCGAGTATTCTTAATACTTTGCCTAATGTTGAACTTACTGCCTTATGTGACAAAAGTTCGTTGATTCGCAAATTTTGTAAAAAGATGATTGACAAAGTTCATGTGGTAAATGACGTGGAGAAGCTCTCTGATCTAGGTCTAGATGTAGTTTACGTGACAACGCCTATTCCTTCCCATTTTATTGTTACGAATACCCTATATTCAAGAAAAATTGCGCATAATGTATTTGTTGAAAAAACGCTTGCATCAAGTCCTGACGAAGCAAAGAAGCTATGCGAGTTAGCTCAAAGTTTTGGAGGCATTAACATGGTTGGTTACATGAAACGGTTCGCCGTTACCTTTAGGAAGGCTGAGCATTTACTAAATCAAGAAGCTTTAGGAGATATAGTTTCTTTTGATGCATATGCTTATTCGTCAGATTTTTTTGGGAGTGAGAAAAGTTCGGAAAAGTCTGCGGCTAGAGGGGGAGTTGTTAGAGATTTAGGGGCTCATGTTATAGATTTAGCGCTTTGGTTCTTTGGCGGCTTAGAGGTCAACTCGGCTAAACTGGAACAACCAGTGGATGGTGTTTCTGAAGATTCTGCGCAGTTTAGCGTTAATGGAGCTGATGGATTAGAAGGGGAGTTTAGCATTTCATGGTGTAAAGAAAACTATCGGTTACCTGAGTTTGGGTTAGTGATCAGGGGCTCTGAAGGAATAATGAATGTGAATGATGATAGAGTGGAGTTAAAGTTGAATAGTGGAAAGTCATCCCGCTGGTATAAACATGATCTTAACGATAATGTGGGTTTTCTGCTGGGAGCACCAGAATATTTTCGTGAAGACGATTACTTCATTAGATCAGTATTAGAGAAATGTAATGGGGACCCCAGCTTCCATACCGCTTCAAAAGTTGATTACCTTATTGACCAAGTGAAATCTAGAGCTGGAAAATAATGAGTTACGGCAGAAAAAAGGTCTTTCTAGTTGGCGATAACCCATTTCATGGTATAAGTCACCTCTCACAAGAGCAAGCTAGAATTAGGGGAAACGCCATGACCTATCCGGAATACGCTGCAAACTTGGTTGCGACTTCTCTTGATAATGAAGCTAATGGCTTCATGTTTTCGGTAAGTGAAACCACTCTTTCGATACTGAAAACATTACATGAAAAGGAAGCAAATAGGCGTCTTGAACTTTATGCCCTTGTGCCCTATGCGTTTGAATACGTTAGACTAGCTACTCAGCTTGGAATCTCTGGGTTAGCAAAGAAATTTGCTAAACAGATAACGTTTTCAGGAAATGTAAAGGCGATTGGAATGGGATTGAAAGGAGTTATAAGAATGGATCCTATGACTCTTCTAAAGACTTATCTGCTTTATGAAATCTCTAGGATAAAGTCATCAGCGGGCAAGCAAGCAAATCTGAAATCCCTGTTACTTCACGAGGTAATAACCGACATGGGCTTAGCTCTTAACTTAGATTGGCTCTTCAAATCATATATAGAGTTCATGTCAAAACAGGGAATAAAACCGGGCTTTAACACCCGTAACTTCGCGTATCTAGTAAAGAAATTCAATGAATGGGACATAAACTTCCATGACGTAATCATCGTTGCGCCCTTCAATAAGTTAGGATTCCAAATGGATCCTTCCAAAGCAGAATGCGAAAAAGCTTTAGCAACTCTCGACGACGCTAATGTAATAGCAATAAGCATTTTGGCAGCTGGGTATCTTAAGCCTCTAGAAGCAATAGAGCATATAGCGGGTCTACCTAACATACTGGGTGTAGCTGCAGGTGTATCGAAAGAACAACACGCACGTGAAACGTTTAGGCTTCTTAAAAGCACTCTTGAATAAACAAACGATAATGACTTCAAGCGAATTTATTGTCTCTAATTTTCTGTTTGTAAAGGATGTCTGAGTAAGGCTGGTGAATTATGAGTTTAATACTTCTTATTTGGGGTATATTGTTTTTCATTTTCCTTGGGGTTCCAAGCGCATATTATTTGTATATGAAGCGTCGCGCAGCGAACCCATGGGGTCTCAGGATTGATGAAAATTACGAACCACATGTAAGCATTTTAGTTCCCATGTATAATGAAGAGAAATCAATTCGATTTAAATTGGAAAACTTGTACAAAGTCAAATATCCTGCCAATAAACTTGAGATTATTCTGGTCAACGATGCGTCAATAGATAAAACATTGGATGAAATATACGAGTTTATGAGCTCTCATGACAACCTAAACATAAAAGTATTAAACAGATTAAAACGAGGAGGAAAATCCTCTTCTTTAAATTTTGCTTTGAAACGCACAAATAGTGACGTGGTAGTCGTATCTGATGCTGACTGTTTTTTGTCTTCTGACACATTGATAAAAGCCCTGCCCTGTCTCTCCAATGCCGAGGTTGGAGCCGTAGCTGGAAAGGAAATGCTGTTAAATCCTCAAGGCTCGTGGGTAACGGAAGGCGAATCATTCTACAATAATTTTGTACAGACTTTAAGATTTGGAGAGTCAAAGGTTCACTCTACGGTTTTTTTCCAAGGAGGCTTTGCTGCTTACAAAAAAGCTTTCCTTGAAGAGTTTGATCATGAAAATGATGATTCTGGTACGGCTTTTAACATCGTTCAAGGAAACCGTAGAACTCTACTTATACCAGAAGCACATTTTTACACGATGTTTCCAACTAACTGGAAGAATAAAATCATTCTGAAAATGAGAAGAGCAAACCAACTGCAACAAATATGGACCAAATGTTTAAAATTGTTACTTCAGAGGAAACTTGTTCTTCCTAAAAGAATAGCTGTTCCGGAAATTTTTTTACACTTACTTAATCCCATAGTTTTCTTTGCACTGATCGTTGTTACAGCTTTACTTATTGTTGCACAACCGCTTCTTCTTGCGGCTTTTCTACCAATCTTGTTATTAGCCCTTGTAATACCGAAGGGCAGAATTTCTGTAATCGAAAATGTTCAAAGCAACTGTATATTGCTTTTTGCGTTGTTTTCGTTCATTACTGGTAGAAAATTTAAACATTGGAAAACTGTTGAGGAGTCCAGGTCATATTTAACTAAGGCAGTTCTTAAGGAGAACCAGCTAATTTAAACAAACGATGTTTGAAAAGCACTGCATTTTTTGGCAAAAATTTGTATCTAGGACTCGCGGTTGGATCTATATGATAAAAGTTGGACTTGTTGGTCTAGGAAATATGGGCAGACTTCATTTGATGAATTGCTTGAAACTCGATGGAGTAGATGTGGTAGCTGCCGCTGATTCATCAAAGAAAGCACTTAAAAAGGCAGAATCTGTCGGAGTTAAAAACCTTTATGCTGATTATCATGATTTGATAAAGCATTCTTCAGACATCGATACAATCGTCATGTCTTTGCCTAATTTTCTGCACTTGGAAGCTATTCAATTAGCGCTGGAGGCAGGGTTGGATGTTTTTACGGAGAAGCCTATGGCGAATAATGTGGAGGAATGTCGTCAAATTGTGAAGTTGGTTGAGAATAGTGGCAGGAAATTTATGGTTGGTCATTGCATGCGATTTGTAGATGCTGTCGAAAAAATGAAGATGATTTTAGATAAAGGTTCAATTGGAAGCTTAGAGGTTAGTACAATTGAAGAGATTACAAACGGTCCTTTTTCATATGGACGAGTGCCTGTTCCAGTTTCTGATTGGTGGTTTGATCCAAAGAAATCTGGCGGTGGGGCTCTTATTGATATTGGCTATCATATGATTGATTTGTTTCGTTTTTTTGCAGGAGACGCGCAAGTTGATTTTTCTCGTCTGGATTACAAGTTTAATCTTCCTGTTGAAGATGGTGCAATAGTAATGTTGTATTCTTCTGGTTCTTCTGCTAAAGGAATAATTAATGTTGGCTGGTATCAAAAAACCACCTTTCCAAAATACAATTTTCGGGTAATTCTTCATGGTAACTCAGGGTTCCTGTCGAGCGACGATTTGGTGCCTCATAATTTGTATTTTCATGCTTTGAAGGAAGGAAGTAAAAATTTTCTAAGAAGACTTGTTGGAAAGAAGATTCGTCCCCTTTCGTATACATACTATTATGAGTCATTTTACGAGGAACTGGCACATTTTTTTGATTGTGTAGAGAATGATGTTGATCCGTTGGTTTCTGCTAATGATGGATTAAAAACTGTTGAGCTTATTCAAGAAGCTTATGAAAAATTTCAGCGAGAATGAGTTAATTAGAGCGTGAGAATTGAATGAGCGCTATCGTTAGCCTAGTTCGAACAGCTTATACATTAGAAAGCATAAGAAACTCCATTTCAGAATCTGTGAATCTCACAAATTTCAATTTGAACAGTTCTATTAAGTCAGTAGTTATTAAGCCGAACTTGTGTTATTATTGGGATACAGCTACTGGTCAAACTACTGATCCACAAGTTGTCTCAGGAATTATAGATTTTGTTCGTGAAAAATACGGCAAAGACGTGGACATTAAAGTTGTTGAAGCCGATGCTTCGGCTATGCGAACCAAATATGTTTTTACCATTTTAGGATATGACAAGTTAGCCAAAGAAAAGAATGTGAAACTTTTTAATCTTTCTACTGATCATCTTGAAGAGAAAACTGTTATGGTAAATAAGCGTGAACTAACGTTCCAGGTGCCTCAGCTATTGTTGAATTGTGATCTATTCATAAATGTGCCGAAACTGAAGGTAATGCGAGAGACAAAAATCACTTGTGCCATGAAGAACCTTTTTGGTTGTATAGGTTATCCAAGAAAAATTATCTATCACAAACATTTAGATGAAGCTATTGTGGGCATAAATAGGCTTCTACATCCCCACCTTACGATTGTTGATGGCTTGATTGCCTTAGGTCGCTTTCCAGTCAAGCTGGGGCTTATTATGGCTGGTGTTGACTCCTTTTCAGTTGACTGGGTTGCCTCTCAAATACTTGGATATACACCCTCTAAAGTTAGGTTTCTGAAAATTGCTATGAAGGGTGGCATTAAAAACCCTCAAGAAATTGCGACGAGAGGAGCTAGTGTAGCAGAATTCAAAAAGAATCTTCAAAAGCCCAAGTTCACTTCTTCACCTTATTGGTTTAATGCCCAGTCTTGGTTGCTGAAAACATATTGCAAGATGACCCGCGACGTTATCCCTCCTCCGCTTGAAAAAGATTAATAGTTTTTGTCTGAATTCAATTCTTTTATCGCGATATTGTGGAGCCAAAATACACTGGTAGCTTAAATTCTAAGAGGAACGAGGAAAAACCGGAAGCAACTAACAATTAGCGTTTGTGCTCGTGTTTGTTTAAGGGCGCAATTTGCAGGTATGAATGGTTTACTGTGAATCAAGCCGGGGTGGCTGAGAAGTTAGGCGGTGGGCTGCAGACCCACTTTACGTTGGTTCAAGTCCAACCCCCGGCTCCTAGTTTATAAACATCAACTGGAAGGTTAAGCGGTGAAGGATAAAAGAAAGTTTAGTTGGTTGGACAAAAAGATCGAACATTTCGGCTTTTTCGGCGGTTCGCTTCTTAAATACGTTGACTCGTCTGGAAGTATAGCCAATCCAGTCACAAAGCTAAGAACTAACTCGTTTGTAAAGCTTGATTCCAACGAGAACTTTTTCATAAACCCCAGTTATCTCAACAGCATATTTCCCGAGATTCTGAAAGACGTTGATTTAAGGCTCTATGACCCAGTGTCAATGTCTAAACTCAAAGAGGCACTGGGTAAATATGTAGGGGTTTCTTCCGAGTGTATAACAGTATGCAGTGGAAGCGAACAACTTGTTGACCTTATTACTAGACTTTTTCTAGAAAAAGGGGACGAAGCTATTTCGGTAGTTCCAACCTTTTTTATGTATGAAAAGAGAGTGCGTTTAGAAGGAGCAAAGTTAGTTACGGTATCTCTTAATGAAGATTTATCACTTAACCATAAAGCAATTCTTGATAAGGTGACGCCGAGGACGAAACTTATCTTTATTTGTTCACCAAACAATCCAACGGGAAATCAGTTTAACTGGGATGAAATAAAATCCCTAGTTGATGAATGCCCAGCGATTGTTCTGGTAGATGAGGCTTACGCAGAATTCGCTGACTATTCAGTTACTTCTTTAGCAGCTAAAAGAAGCAATATGATAGCGTTAAGGACCTTTTCAAAGGCTTTCGGTCTCGCTGGAATGAGATTCGGATATTCCGTAGCTCACCCCACTATAGCCTCGGTTCTCTCAGAGATCATCCCATACACCTTAAGCACAGTTACAGCAAAGTACGTTTTGAAACTGCTCAGCAACTTAGATTTTATCGAAAAATCAATAGAATTAGCTAAAGAGGAAAGAAAGAGACTGGTTGACGAGCTAAAAGCTGTTAAGGGTATAGAAGTTTATGATTCCAAAGCCAACTTCGTAATCATCAAACCCCACAAAGATGCTGAAGGTATTTACCGGAAACTCTTAGAAAAAGGCATTCTGATTAAAAATCTTGGCAACCTACCTGTTACTGGTCACTGTTTAAGAGTAACTGTAGGTCTTCCACAAATGAATAACCAGTTTCTAAACACTTTGAAGCAAATCATGAAATAACGCGGACCAATTTTTGTCGAGGCTCCGTTTTCCAAAAAGCTTTGGCAGATACGTGAACATGCAATGAAACTTGAGGAATAAGCCAAACAATTAGAGGACGTAAAAATTTGAGTATTAAAAACCATTTAGAGATAAACGGTAACCACTTAACTCTCCGCAGAGTGGACTTAGTGGAACTCGGCAAAAAGTATGGGACACCTCTTTTTGTCTTCGACGAAACGAGTCTTGTAGAAAGTTTTGAGAGCTTTCACCATGCGTTCGAAAAAGTTTATCCCAAAAACATGGTTTGTTATTCAATAAAAACCAATAACATTCTGGCTATCTGTAAAATACTTCGAGAAAAAGGGGCTTGTGCAGAAGTTGCTTCTGGGTTAGATCTTCATGCGGCGTTAAAAGCTGGTTTTGTTGGCAATAAGCTGATCTATGATGGTCCATTTAAAACCAAAGAATCGCTTCAGAAAGCATTAGAAAACGAGGTTCTGCTAGTCAATGTCGAATCTTACCAAGAACTGGAAAAGCTGAACAGCGTCGCGAAGGAGATGGGAATAAAACAGGTTATAGGCTTGAGAGTGAACCCCTTCAAACGGCCTAGCTTCTTCAAAGGTTTACACCCAAACAGACTTCTTGAAGGTGGTTACTGCTATCCAGGTTCTAGGTTCGGTTTTCCGCTTGGAGAAATTCATAAAACATTTGAATATTTAAAGAAAATGAAGAACCTAAGCCTTGAATGCCTTATGGTTCATCCTTATCAAAAAGCAATGAAGATACTCCCACCGCTAATGAAAGAAGCTCACGAAAAATTCGGGTTCGAAATAAATTACCTTAACTTTGGTGGTGGGTTTGACCCGGGTGTGACTGGTACCACAGGCGACTTCACCCTCATGCATGATTTTCTCAAGCGAAAATTGGGCTTAAAATCGTCCTTGGATAAGGAAATGAGTGTTCCTAACATAGAAGTTCTTGCAAAAACAATCGCCGAAAGTATAAAACAGAATCTTGGCAATTTAGCTGAACCAACCTTGATTACGGAGCCCGGACGTTTCATTACTGGTCCTGCAGGGCTGTTGCTTCTGCGTGTTGACCACACAAAAATGGCTGGAGGCTACAAATGGATAGTGGTGGACGGCGGAACAAACATAATGCCAGTAATGCATGAACGTCACACAATGTCGATTGCCAACAGAGCAGCGGCATCGGACAAAGAACTAGTCAATATTGTTGGACCTCTTCTCTACCCAAACGATTTCATCGCAATTAAAACACTTTTTCCAAAAGTTGAAGAAAATGACATCATTGCCGTCTTCGACTGCGGAGCCTATTCATTATCCAGTTCCACACAGTTTCTTTATCCAAGGCCAGCAGCCATCTTAATCAACTCGAAAGGAGAAGAAAGCGTCATTCGCGAGAAAGAAACCTTCGAGGATGTTCTAATAAGAGACAAGCTTCCACAGTGTGACTAAACTTGCTTAAGGTGAATGAACTTACCGTCTTCAGCGATTTTGAGGACCTGCGAGGCATTTGGAACCAATTTTTGCAGAAGTGCAAAGATAGCGATATTTTCTCAACGTGGGAGTGGTTATGGTGCTGGTGGAAACATTTCGGAAAAGAAAGAAAACTAAGAATCTTAATCGCTGAAGAAAACGGAGAAATATGTGGTATCGCGCCACTTATGCTTTCAAAATACAATTTTTTGCATCTAAGCAAAATCCACAAAATAGAATTTATTGGAACTCCCGCATCCGACTACAACAGCTTTATTCTGTTTAAAGACGAGAAAGAGTGCCTGAAGCTTTTTCTGAACAAATTGATCGAGTTTTCCGATTGGGACTTGCTGGAATTAAGGGACATCCGCGAGAAAACTATTTCTGCTAATACTCTTCAAGGCGCATGCACTAACCAATTTTCAAGATTGAGAATAAAAGTTGGCACTGTATGCCCCTACATTGATTTACCAAACTCTGTTGAACTTTTTGCAAATTCTTTGGGTCGAAACATGCGAAGGAATCTGCGAAAAAGAATGCGGAAACTTCGTAAAGCATACAACGTCGAGGTTATAACCCAGCGCGATTTCAGCTCTGTTGAAGAAGCTATGCAAACGTTCTTCAGCTTACACCAGAAAAGGTGGAGTTCAAAAGGGAAACCTGGAGCATTTGCATCCGAAGCTTTCCGTGGTTTTCATCTTGAGTTATCAAAAACCCTTGACCAGAACGGTTGGCTCGCTCTATACTTTTTGACAGCAGATGACAAGCCTATCGCAACCATATACTCGTTTGACTATAACAATAAGAAATACGGTTATCTAACCGGATTTGACCCTGAATTTGCTCGATACGGTGTTGGAAATCTATTAAAAAAGTATGTTGCTGAGGACTGCATCAAAAACGGCTTCAAAGAATATGACTTGACAAGAGATTTCGAACCATACAAAGCCGATTGGGCTACTGGCGTTAGGACAAACTACGTTGCGAGAATGACTTCCAAGGGCTTTTTTGCTAAAACGTATAATTGGGCGATGCAAAACGGCTTCGCACAGTTCCTTATCAACAGATTTGGAGCACATTTAACACTTGAACAAAGTTGATAATTTTAGTTGTGCAGAATTGAATGAGTTGATTTCCATGCCTGATTATTCAATAATCGAAAATCCATCGCATGAACTATGGAAATCCCTATCGAGTATGTGTCCTGAAGGAAATTTTGAGCAGACTTTTGAGTATGGCAACATATCAGAAATGGCATTTCCGAATACACAGACCATTCGATTAGCTATCACATATGCTGGAAAACCTGTTGCATTAGTCCAAGGGACATATTCGCGCTATTTGGGATTTGGTATGAACCTCCAAGTGATGCGTGGACCTGTAGTACAATCCAAAAATCAGGAAAGTTTGTGGCTTATTGAGAAAGCCCTTAGGGCATTGGAGGACTATGCTAAAAGAAAACGGATAATACAGGCACAAATACTGGTGCCAGAAGCTTGGCAAATGCAAGAAATATTCGACAATTTAGGCTTTACTTCAGGGAGCTGCTTAAACGAATATGTCGTGAAGCTTGAAAAAAGTCCAGAAGAGCTTTGGAAAAGCATTGCCCACAACAAAAGGAAAAACATAAAGAAAGCTAACAAAAATGAGGTTGAAGTAATTCAATCGCGCAACATCGAGGATCTTCACACTTTCTATTCAATGCTTGAAGCTGCGAAAAAGCGGGGGGGATTTTCGTCCTATCCACTTTCATGGTTTGAATCTGTTTGGAAGGTGTACGAACCCGCAGAACTTTCGAAGATATTTCTGGCGCGCCATAAAGGAAAACCCGTTTCAGGAGTCTTTGTTGTAACTAACGGAAAAACAGTTTATGCATTGGCAGCAGGTTCGTTCACTGAAGGCTGGAAAGTTCGAGCAAACGACATGATGCATTGGAAGGTTATGGAATGGGCATGTCAAAACGGCTATTCAAGATATCATATGGGATTAGTTAATGATCCACCTCCAACTGAAGGAGCAGGTGCTTGGGGGATTTGGAGATGGAAAAGGGAGTGGAAAGGCAATCTGGAAAGACTCCAAACCTTCGACAAGTTGCTTATGCCCAGATATAAACTCGTACTAAAAGGCAAAAAATTAGCTGAACGCGCTTTCAGCCTCTTTAAGTAAAGACAAAACAACAATTTGGAGAAACTAAAATTGAACAGAAAAACAATGATAGTTTTTGCTCCACATCCTGGTGACGAAACATGGGGTTGTGGTGGAATAATACCCAAGAAAATAAGTGAAGGATTCGAGGTCAGCGTAGTCGTCATAACCGATGGCAGATATGCATATTCCAACATGCTAAACATACACTCGGATCCAACACCAAGTGAACTGAAGGAAATTAGGAAAGAAGAAGTGAAAAAAGCGACGGCTATCTTGGGTGTGAAGGAAGAAAATTTATTGTTTCTGGATTTCGAGGATGGGATGATTGAAAAAAACGAGCGGGAAGTAGAGGAAAAGATTACCGAAATTTTGAGAGAAAACTCTCCGTTTGAAGCTTATTTTCCTTACGAAAAAGATTATCACTCAGATCATCGGGCAACAAATCGCATAGTAAAAAATTCTATTGAGAAATTGGGTCTTGATACAATAAGTTATCAATACTCAATTGTACTCAAGTATGAGCGGATCGGACCACTGATCGATGCTGTTCTCAACATTTTCAAACGCAACATGTTTTATGCTGACATTTCTCAGTTTCTGAAGCTGAAAAAGGCTGCAATACAGGAAATCAAAAGCGAGGTATCGATTATTTCGAGTAAACAAAAAAAGCCTCTCGTAGAAGATTGTAGCAAGTTTCTAAAAAATCGCACACTATTCTACGTAAGTAAATAATTCAAGCGTATTTTTGGTTTGTGTTCGCTGTTCTGCAATAATTTTTCAATAACGTTGGAGGCAATAGGGATGATACAAATTTTTGAAAAACAATGTAATCATCTCGTGAAACCGATAGTTAGTATAGGAATATGTGTGAGAAACTGTGAAACTTTTGTAAAAGAGGCGGTTCTCAGCGTTCTTGGTCAAAATTTTCCTCATGAACTAATGGAAATAATTGTTGTAGATGATGGCAGTGAAGACAGAACACTTTCAGTTGTGTTGGATATAGCGTCAAAAGCAAACATCTGCTTTCGAATATTTCATACAGAATGGAGAGGCTTGGGGTGCGTAAGAAACTTAGTAGTCAAAGAAACTAATGGAAAATACATCATCTGGGTTGATGGTGACATGGTTTTGCCACAGGACCACGTACAGAAGCAGGTTGAATTCATGGAAAGAAACCAAAAAGTAGGAATTGCTAAGGCCAGATACGGAATTCACTTTCAAGAAAAACTTGTTGGATTCTTAGAAAATGCTTCAAGTTGGGCACTTGATCACAAATATGGAGAAAAAACAACCACCAGAACTCTTGGAACTGGAGGCTCTATTTACAGAGTTGAAGCCATTAGGCAAGTTGGTGGCTTTGACGAATGTTTAACCGGTGTGGGTGAAGATCAAGATGTTGAATATCAAATCAGAAAGGCGGGCTGGTCACTTTACCTAGCGACATCAGCCTTTTTTTATGAAAAGCGCAGAGAAACTTGGAAGTCTTTGTGGAAAGAATACTTTTGGCACGGTTATGGTGGGTATTTTCTTTTCAAGAAGAACAAAGGTTTAATTCCTCTATACAAACTGGTTCCTCCAGCAGGTTTTCTAGCTGGCGTATGGTATTCCATGTCAGCGTATAAAGCAACTCGACGGAATCTAGTGTTCTTGTTACCCATACAACATACATTCAAGCGAACCGCTTGGTTCTTTGGTTTTATTAAGGGCCAGATAAATAACTCGATAGGTCGCCTGAAGAAATGACCATTAAAAGTGCCAAAAGAAGTGTGAGTGCTTTAATGAAACCCAATGTTACAATCGGTATTTGTGTAAGAAATTGTGAGGATTTTATTGAAGAAAGTGTTGAAAGCGTTATGAATCAGGATTTTCCTCACGAGCTTATGGAAGCGATTTTTGTAGATGACGGTAGTGAAGATAAAACCTTATCAATTATTGAAGAACTTGTTTCGAATATTGATATTTATTCTAAGGTTTTTCATACATCTTGGAAAGGCTTAGGTCATGCAAGAAACCTTGTGGCTGAAAATGCTGAGGGCGAATTTATTCTTTGGGTTGATGGTGATATGGTTCTCGAAAGTGATTTTGTAACTAAACAAATAGAATTTATGAAACGGCACCCTGAAATAGGGATCGCAAAAGGAAAACAAGCCTTAGAAACTGCGGGCAATCTACTCGGCACCTTAGAAACATACGCGCGTGCTGCGGGCAGAAATATTGATTACGAGTCAAAAAAGGCACAATTAAAGTCTCTTGGAACAGGTGGGTCCATCTATCGAACTGACGCTCTTAGGCAAGCAGGCGGCTTTGATGAAAACTTGAAAGGTTATGGCGAAGATTTTGATCTTGAGATTAGGGTCAGAAAAGCTGGTTATTCATTAAGTGTAGTTAACACCAAATTTGTTGATTATGAGAGACGTGGATTAACATGGAAAGGTCTGTGGAATAGATATTGGCTTCGGGGATACTATACTTATTCTTTTCTTCAAAAAAATAGGGGAATACTTAAACATTATAAAATGTTTCCTCCTGCTGCTTTTCTATCAGGACTTATTCATGCTTGTGCCCTTTTCAAACTAACGCATAAGAAGGCAGTTTTCCTATTGCCCGTTCAGTACGTATTTAAAATGACGGCTTGGTACTTTGGTTTTATAAGACAGCGGCTGGATTCTTATTAGCACAAAATCTGGAGGATACGTCTTCCGAAGTTGTATCTGTAGATTTGTATCATGAAAAAGTTATAACTGCACGATGTGGATTAGATATGAAGAATAAGGTTGTAGTATTTGCCCCTCACCCTGATGACGAAACTTTGGCGTGTGGGGGAACAATCGCCAAGAAAATAAGCGAGGGGTATGAAGTCATCATTGTTGTCGTAACTGATGGCAGATATGCATTTTTAGACTTATTAAACATAAATTCAGACCCGACACCAAGCGAGCTAAAAGAAATTAGAAAAAAGGAAGCGCAACGAGCCGCAAAGATTCTTGGTGTATGCCAAGAAAATTTAATGTTTTTGGATATCGAGGAGGGAACATTAGAAAAAAATGAAAGAATAGCTAGAAAAAGAATCACTGAAATATTGGAGGAAAGTTTACCGAAGGAGGTCTATTTCCCCCAAAAAAACGAGTTTAATTATGAACATGTAGTGACAAATCGTTTGGTAAGAAACGTGATTAACCAATTTCAGCTTCGTCCGGTTGAATATCAATATTTAATCGCTTGGTCATTTCCGTTTAATTTAATATCACGTCTTCAGCCAAAATGTCTAAAATGGTTAATTCTTACCAATTTTTTCAAACTTGATAGGGTTTGCGTGAATGTTTCAGATTTCATATCTGTGAAAAAAGCAGCAATCAATGAATACAAAAGTCAGTTTAAACTATTTTCAGATAAACAACAGAGTCCCCTTTTTAAAGAGTCTTTTTTTCATAAATTTCTGCATAACGAAGAAGAATTTTTTATTTCACGATAACTGGGAAATGGTCGCGCAATAGTTAAATTGCTTCATAAAATCTTTTCTTGGAAATGATGTGTTAGGTTGTAATGATATTGTTTGTTTACTCATATTCAGTAAAACAATAGTTCAAGATATTTGTGAATAAATTGGAGGACGAATTATGAAGATAGGTATTATAGGTTGTGGTGGAATTGCGCCCTCTCACTTGGAAGTATACAAAAAACTGAAAGACGTTGATGTTGTTGGGTTATGTGACCTGGACTTGGAAAGAGCCAAGAATCTAGCAACGGAATTCAAAGTCGGGAAAACCTACACAGATTACTGGGATTTGGTTGAAAAAGAAAAATTAGATATGGTTGATATCTGCACGCCTGTTTCAACCCATGCTCGAATAGTCTGCGATACAGCCAAAGCTGTCCCAGCAATTCTAGTGGAAAAGCCTATGGCGCTTACCGTTTCTGATTGTGATACGATGATAAAAGCAGTGAAAAAGCATGGAAGTAAACTGTGCATAGGGCATAACCAGATTTTCTCTCCAAATGTCCAAAAAGCAAAATCTATTGTAAATTCAGATGCATTCAATTTATTTTGCTTTAGAACTACCCAAAAAGAAAGCTTTGAGACACTCAAAGCCCATAAGTTGGCGGCGCCATGGAATGTTTCGCCACATCATGGAGGAATTTTGTGGGAGGTATGCTGTCACTTAGCCTATCTTCAGCTGTATTTCTTACCAGATATCACAGAGGTCTATGCACTTGGCAGCAAAGTCAAGTATCCGGTCTATGATGATTTCGCGGTTCTTCTGCGCACAACAGAAGAACGTTTTGGCATAATTGAACTTTCATGGTTGTCACATGAGACTGAAACAGTTTATGAATTGATGGATACTAGCGGTAGGAGAATGCAAATTCATTGGGAATTTGGTTATATGTTGGAAAATTCGGCAGATCCCCCATTTACTGTTGGCAAAGTGGCCAAAAATTTCTTTATAGATGAAAAACGGATTTTACAAAAATGGTATAGTTTTGCTTCATCTTATATTCGTAAAGGAAAAATATCACCCACGTTTAATCTTATTCGCAACTATATCAATTCCTTAAAAATGGATTCACTGCCACCGGTACCACCAGAACACGGAAGAAACGCTGTTAACCTTTTGGAGTGCATAAAAAAATCCTTAGATGACAAGCGATCCGTGAGGGTAACTTGAATAGAAGTTTGGCAAATAAATATAAATCGATCTGTGTGATGAAGTGTGATAAAATCTAAAAAAGATTATCGCTTTTTCTTGGAAGCAGATCGTGTGGCATTAAATAAGAATTATGAGCACCCGCATTTGTTTGGAGACGAAATCTGGAAGTTCCAGAGACTACTTAGGAAATCGGAATATTACGAAAACTGTAAAAGAGGCTTCTTATCAAGGAAATACTTGGATTATTTACGGTTAAAAGTGTATAACCTAGGGATACGACTGGGATTTTCGATTCCAAGAAATGTATTCGGTCCTGGTTTATCTATTGCACATTTTGGACCGATTCTAGTAGATGATAATGCTAAAGTGGGCGCGAACTGTAGGATTCACCATTGTGTCACCATCGGAGTGGTGGGAGATAGTGGTTCGCCTCATATCGGTGATAATGTGTTCATCGGTACTGGAGCAGTGATCATTGGTGAAATAGAGATTGCAGATGGAATTGCCATCGGTGCGAACAGTTATGTCAACAAGTCGTTTACTGAGCCAGGAATTACAATAGCTGGCATTCCAGCGAAAAAGGTTTCCAACAAAGGTTCTAAGGGACTATCTGTTCGGGCGACCGAAATCTTGAAAGCACGTAAACAACTGACGTAGGATTCTTTGTTGTGTTCTAAGGCGTTTCTTCTTGTGTTAAGGGATGCGGATACGCGTAAGGCGTGTAAGTAAATCCGTCATCTATCATGTTTGGTGCACGAAGGAAATAGTCAACACCTTCAGTGTAAATTCCGTCATATCGTACTTGCCAGTTGTCGGAATTATCCCAGATGTAAGTGTCTTTTACCCAACACTTTTCAGGTTCAGCAAGATCATATTTGCCACCAGTAAGTGTAGAATAGGAGCCATCGTTTGTGTTGTCAGTGATAATAGCTGCACCTCCACGATGAAATATGGCTTGATATGTTGATGGATAGTTGAGATTCTTGAATGTGTTGCCGTAGACTTCTATGGCTCTTGTTCCAACGTGAACATAGGTTCCGTGGGCATCAATATCTCCAAAGCCAAAGCTATTATCTATCGTATTGTATCTGAAAATATAATGCGCTCCATCGCCACCAGCTACACAGTGTCGCCATTTGCTGAAGTAGTTGTCTTCTATGAATGTGGTATAGCCTGTGTAATGTCCAAAAACGTTGGTTACGTCATCATCCCAATAGCCCGCATTAGTTTTTCCTACTTGAATGGCATAGTCAACCATGCCATTAGCCCCATAGGGCTCTGGAACGCTGTTATATGTAACGAATCGGTTTTGGTCAATAACCCCATTACAATGCATTCTATCAGTACCCGTAGAATAATCGCCGAACCATCCAGCCCAGATTGCACCATTTGATAAATCCTCAAAGTTGCAGTGATCAACCCTGTAGTTCATCACTTCATTGAAGATTACTCCTATAGAGCCAAGAACATTCATGTCGTAATTGTATTTTCTTTCGCCAATTATTTCTATGTTAGCGAACCGCGTTGTTAAACCCGCATCCCCTGTTCCTTGGAAAAAGAACCATGCATCTCCTATAAGGTTTGGTGCAGATGTAGTGATTTCTGTTGGACACTTAAGCGTTGTAGCCCAAGATGTTACTTGTCCATCAAATCCGATTGTAGGTGTTGCACCAATTATATTCACACCCTCCGGAACCATCACAAACCCAAAATCGTCTGCGTGTTCATACCAACCTGTGCCAGCGGGAACAAAATCGTAGGTTCCAGCAGGAACATAAACTGTTCCTACACCGCTATTGGCGACAATCCAATCTACAGCATCCTGAATGTCACTAGCTGAACCACTTTCTGCTGTTATGATTGGAAGTGCTATTTGACCGCTACTGCTCAGAGTGATGCTGCCTGTCAACGCAGATACCGCGGGATATATTAAAAGTGTCACAGCAAATACTACTGAAACTAGGATTATCGCCGCGTAAAACTTGCTACTCTTCAACGCTTCGTTTCTCCCATGTTCTTTTACTAACCCGGGGATTAATCTTTTGCTATACGTGATATTGTTCAGGTGTTCTTCAAATAAACGTATACCACACTCTGTAATAAATATTTTGTCTTAATAGATAAGACACGGATTAAATGCGCAGACAAAATGATCATCACAGATAACCAATCCTTTGTCTTCCATAATCATATGTTTTTCACAATTATTACTTTTGCTGATGACAAAGAATGCTGTTGAGGCGAAATAAGCTTGCGTGTTCTTTTTCTTTCTGTTGATGATCCGTTTGCAGGTGGATCTGGAGTGGGGGCTCATCTAAGTGGTCTTTCTCAAGCTCTTAGCAAGTTAGGTTGTGAAGTACATATATTGTCTTTGAACTCAAAAGACAGTGATCGCACTGTGAATGGAGTTCACATGCATTATCTTAACCCTGTTTTGAACATACCTTTTGACGTTCCACTAGTTAAAGGTTTAATTTTCAATTTTCTGTCATTTAAAAAAGTTGTCAAAATCTGTAGAGAATGTAAGATAGATGTCATTCATGGTCAGAGCCCTTCAAGTTACGGATACGGGTTATTACGTAGAGGTGATGTACCGTTTGTTGTCACTTTCCATGCTACATCGTTCGGTGAAATTGGAGCATTTCTCGATGCGCCTCTTTCGTTTGTAAACAAAAATTTCATCTTCGAAGCTATGTCTGAGATTTTCTGTACTTTTTTAACATATGTCGAGTATCAATGCGCTGACAAGGTTGTAGGTGTCAGCGAAGCTACAGCTGAAGAGGCAACGAGGTTTTACCGTTTACCTAAGGAGCGAGTTGTGGCTATTAACAATGGAATAGCTTTGCCAGATTTTACAGATTTGTACGTAGAAGAAGAAAATGAAGAGCATGCGATTTTGTCTGTGGGCAGGCTTGCTTGGAGAAAAGGGTTTAAGTATTTAATCGATGCGATGCCTAGTGTTTTGTCGGAATATCCTGATGCCAAACTGTTTATAGTTGGTGACGGTTATCAGAGAACGCCTTTGCAGCAGTATGTTAGGAAGCTTGGACTCGAAAATTCTGTGCTGTTGTTGGGCAAGGTTTCATTACAGAAGCTTTATTCCTTGTATCGCAAGGCAAGCGTCTACGTTCAGCCAGCCATTTATGAGCCCTGTAGTATCGCAATTCTGGAGGCAATGAGTATGGGAAAACCACTCATAGCGACACGTGTTGGAGGGGTACCTGAAGTTGTTACAAATGGAGTAGACGGATTAGTGGTTGAGCCGAGAAACAGTTTGCAACTTGCGAAGGCAATAAAAAACATTTTTTCGGATTCAAAACGTAGGAAAAGATTTGCGAGTAACGCGAGGAAAAGAGTTGATACAGAGTTTACATGGAAAGAAATCGCCAAAAAAACGCTTGAACTTTACGCGACTTTGCTAAATGGTAAGAAAAAAGGAACTTAAGATCTTAGTTTTTAGACAAGAGCATTCTTGTTTTTGTCATGAACATTGTACAATTGTTAGTTTATCATTCTATAATAAAAGATGGTTTTTAGTGTATTATATGGCTCAAGAAATTGCGTAATAAATCAATCAATTACGCTTAAAATCATCAATTAATTTTTTTGAGGTAATCTACGTGCTTATTTGCCATATATTTCCATTTTTTCCCCCACATAAAATTGGTGGTGTAGAAAAATGGATTTTCAGTTTGTCACAATTCTTGTCAAAGTCAACTCAAGACATGCATTTCTTCCTGCTTACTGACCGGTCTAATCTTTCTCTTTATATATCATCGGCAAAAGTTTCTCAATACGGTTCGCTGAAAGTTTATCGGATGGGACCTAATGTTTTCAGTGTTATCTTCTATTCGTCCCGTATGGAGAGTAGGATCGTCGAGAGACTCTCCTTATTACAACTTTTTCATGAAGCTGCTAGTCTGCAAGCTATTAAAGGCGTTGATATCTTTCACTTGCATGGAGTTTGGCTATCCAAACAATTCAGACAATATATGGATCTCGCTCTAATGCTGGGTCAATTTTTTAGCAAACCATTAGTTGTGTCTCTTCACGGCGATTTTGTCGGTTCTGAAAAAACAAAGATGCCAGTGCATCTTAATACACTTCCGATCTTTAATCAAAAAATTAGCAGAGTATTGAAACACCATGCTGCTGCGATTACGACCTTTTCGTCAGTTGTTTTTAATGGACTGCGAGACTTAGCAGTCGATTACAAGAGCTATTTAATTCATAATTTCGTAGACACAAATCATTTCAAACGTCCAACTCCTATAAATGTAGGACAAGGTACCAAAGTTCTATGTATATCAAGACTTGAACTAGGAAAAAGCCCGGAAAATGTCATCAAGGCCTTTAAGTATGTAAAAAAGAAAATTCCCAGAGCTACTTTAGACATTGTGGGTCACGGCTCTCAATACGGAGAACTTCAGAGACTAATACATAGTTTGAAATTAAACGGTACAGTCACTCTCATGGGTCGTCAACCAGATTTGAGACGGTTTTTGTGGAATAGTGACATATTCTGCAGTGTAGCAGCAGGGTATATCACTGTGCTTGAAGCTTGGGCATCCGGTATTCCTGTGATTTCACCCAAAGTAGGAATTTTGGAGCATACCATTTCATCTGGGAATAATGGTATTCTCGTGCCACCAGACGATCCAGTGAAGCTTGCTCAGGCTCTGATAGAACTTATTGAAAATCCAAAGTTAAGGAAAACTCTCTCCCAGAACGGGATTCAAACTGTAAAGCAATACGACATTCGAAATGTGGCACCAAAAATAGCTGCCATATATCGCACAGTTCTGGAAAACTAATCAATTACCGTTAGGATGTGCCTGAAATGCATAATTGGCGCATTAAATTGGTTTAAAGGTGAAAATATTTTGAATATTCTTCATATAGTACCTTTATATCTTCCTTCAGTTGGTGGAACAGAAATTCACACCCGCGAGTTGTCCATTGAGCTTGCAAAGTTGGGGAATCAGGTTACAATCTTTACGACCGATGCTATGTATAATACTGAGATGTTTCCTAAAATCGGGTATAGAACCAAACACTTGGGAGAAGCAGTCTTCAGCGACTCCAACAATGCTGTTTACCGCTTTCATGTGACTAACTCGTTGTTTATGGGTTTTGTTACAAAGTTTTTAAGTGCAACCTGTAATAGCCTTGAAAAGTTAGGACTACACAGGTCCGATGTCTTTGATTACGTTGATGCTTTGCATAACGCACCTTGTGTTCCCAAACTGTACTTCACATTAATCCAATCAACCAACATTAATGTTGTCAATAGCACCCCCTTTCCTTTCGGTTACTTGCTTTTTCTGAAAAAAATATGCAAAAGAAAGCGGATTCCATTCATAGTGACTCCAAGAGCACACACTATGGCAGGACTTTACTCACAACCCTTTTTGCTGAAAACAGCAAGAGAGTCAGACGCCGTAATCGCTTTAACAGAACACGAAAAGGAATTTTTCGTTGAAAAGGAGATACCCAAAGATAAGATTTTTGTTACAGGTATTGGTATCCACCCCGAAAATTATCAGAAAGGGGATTCTGTCTCATTTAAGGCAAAATACGGAATTTCTCAGGACACCAAAATTGTGTTATTCATTGGAAGAATAGATGAAGGTAAAGGGGTTGGACTTTTACTTCGAAGCATGGAAAATGTTTGGAATAGAATCCCTGATGTTTACCTTGTTCTTCTAGGACGATCTACAGAAGGAACATCAAAGATAAGAGAAGTTGCTCGGCATAAGAGAGTTATCATTTTATCCGACGCCACTGAAGAAACAAAAAACGACGCCTTGTCTTCCTCTGACTTTCTTGTCCTTCCATCAATTTACGAGTCATTTGGAGGCGTCTTCTTAGAGGCTTGGGCAGCAGGAAAACCTGTTATAGGCTGTAGAACACCAGCAATAAGCTGTGTTATAGACGATATGGTTGACGGATTATTAGTCTCTCCCAAAGAGAATGAACTAGCAGAGAAGATACTCTATCTTTTAGAGAATGAGGCTGAAGCTAGAAGAATGGGCGAAAAAGGCAAACAGAAGGTTCTTAGAAAATACACATGGAAAATTATAGCCGCCAAGACACTCCGAATATATGAGGAAGTCTCTAAAAGATAGGTTATTAAAGGCAATGGTGACCATTGAATTTGACAAATTAGTTATAGCATACAAAAACAACAATCAAAATCTTTAGGAGGTGTTGGTAATGCCTAGTTGGAAGTCGCATGGTTTCGTAGCGCTAGTATTGATTTTGCAGGTCATGGTTTTTCTTACGGTGTACGTAAACGTTCCAATTGCTCGTATTGTTGTCTGTTTTCTTTACCTTCTGTTTGTTCCAGGTGTTGTTATCCTTAAACTTTTAGCCATGAAGAATTTAGATATCTCTGAAAAAATTCTGTTTTCGATAAGTCTAAGTATAGCATTTTTAATGTTTATTGGTGTTGCCATAAACGAAATAGGAAAACTAGTTGTCTCCAACCCTCTTTCGATTGATATGCTACTTCTAAGTATTAACTCGGTCTTGTTATTAGCTGCCTTCATAGGCAGTACTCGACGTGCTGATTCAAGGTTGACGGCTGTAGCGCAAACAAAGCCTTCAAGATATCTACTTCTGATTCTAATCTTTGTTTCACTTTCGTTATTGGGTTTATTTGGAATTTTCAACGTGAATTATTCCGGAAACAATCTCTTAATTCTCCTTTTGATAGTCATGGTTTGTGTTATTGTTGCTGTAGTATTTCTCAGTGAAAAAATCATTCCTCCGAAAATTTATCCGCTCCTCTTGCTGATTATATTTTTCTGTTTGCTGCTCTTTGTGTGGAGTACTCTGGTCACTCCATATATCAGTGGAACAGGAGACACAAGTCTTGAATATCACGTTTTTAGACTGACTGGGCAGTGGTGGAATTCTAAATTTCCAAGCAACATTCCGTATTATTATAGGACTGATAGCTACTACTCTATGATAAGCATAACAATTCTGCCTACTATATTCTCAACCATTACTGCGATGGACTCTTCACTCCTCTTCAAATTTCTTTATCATGTCATTGCCGCCTTCATAGCACTAGGAGCCTACAAACTATACCAAACACAAACAGACAACAAAACCGCATTCTTGGCGACTTTCTTTCTAATTACCATCTCTATCGGAAAAGGAATGGGACCAACAAAGCAGTTGATTGCAGAACTGCTTTATGTTCTACTGTTCTTAATACTGCTTAAGAGAGACATAGAACCTCTAAAACGAAGTGTTCTGTTAATAATTTTTGGTACAGCGCTAGTTTTATCTCATTACGGTCAAACATACATTTTCCTTTTCACTATTCTTGCTTCATTTCCTATTTTAGTGTTCTTGCATTACAGCAAAACAGGTCAAATTAATATTTTGCAAACAAAAATACCATTGATTTTTGTAGTACTCTTTTCAACAATCACGTTTGCTTGGTATATTTACGTCTGTGACTCGGCAGCTTTCACTTCTTTAGTTGAAGCAGTTGAGACAGTAACACGAAACCTCAATCAATTTTTCAACCCAGAATCCAGAGGTACAGCTTTGCAAGGTTTAACTATTGCCCAAACTTCTTCGATTTATTACCGGATTAGCAATGTTCTGTTCCTATTTACCGAGTTCCTACTGGTGATTGGTTTCATTAAACTCTTGATTGGCAAAAATCAGGATTCAAAATTTGGTCTTACATATAAAGTTCTCGCTTCTTTAAACATGGCCATTATAGCAATAAACATTTTACTTCCTGGACTTGCAGACACATTCTTAATGTCAAGATTTTATCAAATCACACTTCTTATACTTGCTCCTTTAGCGGTTACAGGTGGAAAAGCAATTCTCCACTTCGTACTGAGAGGTCGTTTCAAAAAAGTCTACACAACTGTTCTTGTCCTTTTGGTATTTATTCCCCTTTTTCTGTTTCAGTCACAATTTGTTTATGAGGTTACGGGAGACCAAAGTTATTCTCTTACTTTAAGTGGGTATAGGTGGAACTCAACACAATTATATACCACGACTGTTAGCACACAAAAAGTGGTCGGCGCCCAATGGATAAAACAATACGCTAATTCTTCAACAAACATATTATATTCAGACGCAACTTCCCTTTCTGGGATTTTAATAGCCTATGGTATGACAATAGGGAGCAACATTAATTATTTGTTAGGAACGAAAACGCTTGCTTCAAATGTTTTCATATATGTTGCTGATGCTGAATTAGTAAGTGAAGGATACGTTCTCAACGCCACTCTAGTGTCACCAATTCTTGAGAATCAAAACAAAATCTACTCAAACGGCGAAACTGAAATCTATAATGGTTACGGTTACGTTCCATAGCGGCTGTCTTCTTTGTCTATTAAAAATGAGTAAATATTGTACAACTATCTTGAGATTTTGTGGGTATTGTTTCTGGTTGTTGGGTTAGTAGTGAACTGTGGGGGATAGAGTCGTGGTTGCTGACTGGGAGAAATATGCGGAAATATATATTAAAAATAAACCTGTGAATAGCCCTGTGCATAAGGATAGACTTAGAATATTAAGAAATTTTTCTGTTAATAAATCGGTTATTGACATTGGATGTGGAGCGTTTGAGCCTCTCTTGATTGCAAATAATCAAGGAGTTGTTGCCACGGATGTGAGTCATAAAGCTCTTCTTCATCTAAAGAGGGCGGGCTTCAAAGGTGAACTGGTTTTGTGTGATGGTAGGCAACTTCCATTCAAAGACTCATCTTTTCAGATGGCTATCTGTTCAGAGGTTATTGAACACATCAATGCTGAAGATGCAAAACGTTTAGTGAAGGAGAGTAATCGCGTATCCTTTTTAGTTGTTTTAACAACTCCTAATTGCAGTTACGGACTGAAAATTACTGATTCAACACACATAATGTTTTATACAGTTAGAACCCTTCGGGAAATGCTTGGTTCAAACTGGGAGGTGTATGTTAATAATAAAATGTTCCCTGATCCATTGCTACAATTTACTAATGGGGTTTTCGGTATTCCATATAACAGTCCTACGTTGCGAAAAACTAGATTTGGTCAACTTATTCATTATTTGTTTTACTTTGTTGATACGGTAATAGCATATAGAGTTTTCAAAAGATTAATCAGAGGAACCTATTTGTTTGCGGTCAACAAGACACATAATCAAAGTTAAAAACGCTCTTATCTATTCCTCTCTTCTTTCTGGAAAGATCCTCAGTTTAAACTGTGAAATCGTTGGGTCTCAAATTTAGGCAATAATCTATTAAAAACTGCGAAATATAGAATATACTTAAGAAACAGATTTGTAGATTAGAAAAATACTCCTGATCTTTATGCCTTCGGGATGAGAAAGAGTGAAAAATCTAGAATAAACAAATTTTTAAGAGGTTTTAAACCGTGTTAAGAATGAAAACCAACCGCATGCCTTCTGTATATGACCTTAAGAATTTTTAATTTTGTTGGAAGCCATTTTTAGGAGAGAGGTTATGCGTAAGCTATTATTAACATTTGATATTGAAGACTTCGTTAATGCTAATGCAATAGGTGCACTCAGAACTATCTTGGAAATGTTAGAAAAATACAAATCAAAAGGACTATTTTTCATTACTGGACACATGGCTGAAAAACTCAGCAAGTTCCCGGAAATTCTAGAATTACTCAAGAACCATGAGATCGGCTTCCACTCATCTAGTCATTCTGTCCGACCAATAATTCCAGAGTACGCCGATATCGAGAATTATCGTCAAGCCTACACAGTTTCTTTGGAGAGAGAAACAGCCCATATCAACCCATTAACTGGGAAAGTAGAAGGAGAAGGCGGAATTTACTTTCTTCAAGACCTCTTCCATCCTAAAAAAATAGAAGCCTACCGAGCTCCTGGAAACAGTTGGACCCCGCCACATTTAGAAGCCTTGGCTGACCTCGGCATAAAATTCGATTTTTCTTCCAACCTCTCTACTTCAACACCAGTGAACCATAGAGGAATTACTTTCTATCCTTACACATTTATTCAACAATGGGAAGGCGACTTATCACACTATAAATGTCTCTTTTCTGCAATCTTGAAGCGTAAAGTCTCCGTTTTTGACTTGCATCCCACGTTATATGTGAATGACGCTGAGTGGGATTCAATTTACTTTAGAGGAAATCCGCCAGCTCTTCTAAAAGTCCGAAAAAAACCTCTCAAAGAAGCTATGCCACTTTTCGCGAGATTTGAGTTATTATTGAAGCAAATTAATTTTCTTCGACATACCAGATCAATAGAAGTGAATCCCAAACTGAAAAAATCAGTTAGAGACTTAAATATGAGTGAAGATGAGATAGAGAAATGTTATATGGGAAGCATTTCGTGGCCAAAAAAACATTTCAACTATAGCCCAAAATTCATTCGTGATCATTTTTACGAGTTTTTTGAGTCTGCTCGTTATTAGAAAAAGAATGTAAAAAGTCGATGCCAAAAGTAGACCACAAATCTTCTGAAGGTGGAACCTTGCGAGTAATCATGGTTACGCCGTGTTACTATCCAGTTAAGGGTGGTACAGAAATTGTTGTTCAAAATCTGTCAACATTACTCAATGAAAGTGGTGTACATACAGACGTTATGACCTTTAACATGGATCGAAAATGGTATCCTAAATGCACAGGAAAGAAAGTAACCGTAGAGGGAATCACTGTTTTTAAAGTTCCCGCGTTAAACTGGTTACCTATTAGACATTCGCCTAAAATTACTTTAGGAATTAACCTAATTCCCGGAAGATTTAGGCATATATTTAAAGACTACGACATTATTCATTTCCATGAAGCAGACTTCAGCTTTCCATTGTTTTCGGTTCCTGTTAAAAAACCAAAAATATTTCATTTACACGGAATCGACGCTGATTTCTTGAAAAGGTATCATCCAAGCAGATTTATACTAAAACATTCTGCGGATTTATACATTTCAATATCCAAGCAGATGAGCAAGGATTTAACAGCTTTGGGCATAGACGAAGAAAAAATCGCTTATTTGCCAAACGCAGTAGATACTAAACTATTTTCTCCAAAAAAGGGGAAGGAAAACAACCTAGTTTTGTTCGTAGGAAGAATAGAGCCTAACAAAGGTTTACATGTTCTGATAAATTCTTTACGTTATCTCAAAAAACCAATTCATTTGGTTATCATAGGCCCTGTAACTTGGAGTCGTGATTACTTTCAAGACTTGTTTGACAAAAATATAAAGAGAATAAACCAAGAAGGAACACATGAGATAACATATTTGGGACCTCTAAATCATAAAGATATAGTTGAATGGTATCAAAAAGCATCAATCTTGGCTTTTCCTTCATTTTCAGAAGCATTCGGGGTTGTGCTTCTAGAAGCTCTCGCATGCGGTACGCCAGTGATATCAACACCCGTAGGAGGAATACCTGATATTGTTCAAAACCATGAAAATGGGATCTTGGTTCCACCAAATAATTCTTTAAAATTAGCTGATGCAATTCAGTATCTACTGGATAACAAAGACATCAGAACTAAAATGTCTAAGGAAGGAAGAAAATGGGTTGTGAAAAACTTTTCATTAGATGTTATCATAAATAGGCTCTGTGGCATTTACCAAAATATCCTTAATCAATACTCCCAATAAGAATTTAACCAACGTTCAGTTTAAAAGTGGTTCATTACTTGATTACATGACTAATGAAGGGCACAGTAATTTGAGTTTAGTCAGTTTTGTAAAAATTCGACAAAACAGCATAGATTCGTTGCAGCAGTCTATTCTTGAATCATTAAACCTGATAGATTACTCATTTAAAGCGGATGTTAAGAATGTTGTTATTAAACCTAACATGTGCTATTACTGGGACTACACCACAGGGCAGACCACAGACCCAAAAGTGGTAGCCGCACTGATCAATGTAATCCGCGATCAAATTTCACCCGATGTAAACATTTCCATTGTAGAGTCTGATGCCTCAGCCATGAGGTGTAAATATGCATTCAAACTACTTGGTTATGAAAATATGGCTAAAAAATATAATGTAAAACTAGTGAATCTTTCAGAAGATAAAAGCGAAACCGTCGAAGTTTCAGTTGATAAACAAAGGTTACAGTTCATGTTGCCTCAAACCATCAAAAACGCTGACCTACGTATTAATGTCCCAAAAATCAAGTACATGGTGCTCACAAAAATTTCAGGTGCACTAAAAAATATTTTTGGTTGCAACCCAATTGTATCTAAATATAAATTTCATCCACGACTAGACGAAACAATAGTGGCCCTCAACAAAATCATGAAATTTAATCTCTGTATCCTAGACGGTATAATAGTCGCAGGAAGGAAACCTTCTAAACTTGACTTAATACTAGCTAGTCAAGATCTTGTATCAGTAGATGGGGCAGCATCAAAATTAGCTGGCGTAAATCCGAAATCGGTTACTCACATTATGCTGGCAAATAAGGAAGGTTTAGGAAATGTTTCGTTTATTGCTAAAGGCGAAAATCCCAAGTTTTTTGAGAAAAGATTTCCACGCAAAAAATTGAAGGATAAAGTCTTACTTTCTGGCTATAAATTTGCCTTGCGAACTGGTTTATTAAACGCTGAAATGTTGTAGAGGAGCAAAACTCAATGAATAGAATAAGATTTGGCTTGATCGGTTTAGGATACATAGGTAAAGTTCACCTTCGAACCTGTCTAAACCTAGATTCTGCTACACTCGTAGCAGTTTCGGATGTTTCAAAAAAAGCCCTAAACCTTGCCAAAAAAATGGGAGTAAAAAAAACCTATAGTGACTACAAAAAGCTCCTAAGCGATGACACCATCGATGCCGTAATAATCGCTTTACCCACTTTTCTTCATCTTCCTTGTGCTATAGAAGCTGCAAAAGCAGGGAAACACATAATCGTAGAAAAACCGTTAGCCAAAAACGTAGCAGAAGGAAAAGAAATTATATCTACAGCTAAAAAAAATAATGTTAAACTAATGGTTGCATATCCCTTTCGATTCTCTTCTTCATTTCAAGCTCTTAAAGACAGAATCGAAAAAGCCGATTTTGGAGAAATACCGCTCGCATGCGGGACAAACATATCATCAGGACCATTTTTTCACAGAGCTGATAGCCACATACCCCGTCCAGTTCCCGAATGGTGGTTTAAAAAAGAATTAACAGGAGGTGGAGCTCTCATAGACCTCGGTTGCCATGTGATAAATTTGGGACGTTGGTATTTCGGCGAAGTTACTAACGTAAAAGCACATCTCGGACACAGATTCGGATTCGATTTTGAAGACCATGCAACTTGTATTGCTCAGTTCAAATCAGGAACAAAAGCCATCATTAACGTAGGCTGGTTTTGTTCACAAAAAAGTGTATTAGAAATCGAACTTTTTGGAACGGTGGACCATGTTTTAGAGAAGCACGTTCCACCAAGTAAAATTATTACAGCACTCCAGCATATCTTTAGGAAAACTCCAGAATATTTTAAGCCGCATTTTAAAGAAATATCATACTTCATTGAATGTATACAAAAGGATTCACAGCCATCACTATCAGGTGACGATGCACTTAAAGACTTGGAAGTAATTGAACAAGCGTACAAAAACCAGATACATTTAGATTCCAATTGAATCCCAGAAGTCATTAGTGTAAATATTCTTCTTTCTTATGATAATATCAAAAACCAGAGGTAGATGCTCCAAAAACTTGCACGTAATATGTCCTCTCTAGGTGAAAAATATCCATGAAAAAAGCGTTGAAAATGGGCAAAGTTTCTGCAACTGGAAGTTTTCAACTTTTCATCGGAAAATCAACATCCACTATCATAATGGCTATTGGAACAATCATCTTAGCAAGGCTCATGATACCCGCAGAATATGGATTATACACCATCGCACTTGTCCCATCAATAACCATGAGCTTATTCCATGATTGGGGAATAAATCAAGCTATGACAAAATACATCGCCCACTATAAAGCCATAGACAGAGACGAAAAGATCCGTGACATAATTACCGCAGGTTTAATATTCAAGGTAGCAACTGGACTGGTTTTAACCTTTCTCACCATATTTCTAGGAGGCTTTATTGCCAAATCAATCTTCAACAGACCCGAAACCACATCCCTTATATCAATAGCCTCAATCGGAATTATTTCAGAATCATTGTTAACCGCATCTCAGTCAAATTTCACCGGTTTCGAAAGAATGGAACTCAATAGTTTCGCTCTGATATGTCAATCCATAATAAAGAGTACCGCAGCACCACTACTTGTCCTTTTAGGATACGGAGCTTTAGGAGCAGTTCTAGGCTATGCATTGTCTTTTCTACTCGCAGGCGTAATAGGAGTAATAATGCTATATTTCCTACTTTTTAAAAATTTAAAAAAACCCAACCCTCGCCAAACAGACAAAATCAAAACTTTAAAAACAATGTTACACTACGGAGTGCCCCTATCGTTATCAACAATCATAGGAAGTTTACTCCTACAATTTTATGCTTTTTTAATGGTTTTCTATTGCAACGATGTCATGATAGGTAACTATCAAATTGCAGTCAACTTTTCAATATTTGTAACATTCTTCACATTTCCAATATTAACCGTACTATTCCCAGCCTTCTCGAAACTTGACCCGAAAAGTGAGCTTCACCTTCTTCGAACAGTCTTTGCGTCTGCCGTGAAGTATGCTGCGATGTTTTTGGTACCCGTTACAATGGGTATCATCGTTCTATCAGAACCTATGGTTAGTACATTATTCGGACAAAAATGGGTTTATGCACCTTTCTTCTTAACTCTATACGTAATAATCAATCTTTTGGTACTTTTCGGAAGTCAAATACTGCAAAGCTTCTTAGCGGCTATAGGAGAAACAAAAATCCTCCTGAAACTAAGCCTCCTAAACCTATCATTCGGTATCCCCCTAGCCTTCATCCTAATCCCCACATACGGCGTAGTAGGCGTAATATTAGGAACTCTCTTTGGTGGAATACCAAGCCTGTTTTGGGGTCTTTACTGGTTGTGGAAACACTACAACGTCAAACCAAACTTCAAAATCTCCGCCAAAATATTTCTAGCAGCTGCTGTCGCTATGATGGTAACCTATTTCTCTCTCAACCTTCTCGCCACCGCCGAATGGATAAAGCTGGCAATAGGAGTAATCCTTTTCTTAACCATATACATCCTTGCAGCTCCAATCATTGGTGCCATTGACCAAATAGATATCCAAACACTCAGAACGATGTTCTCAGGCTTAGGAGTAATCTCAAAACTAATAAACATACCACTGACCCTAGCAGAAAAAGCAGCAACCTCAAAAAAGCTTAAAAACGAAAAGCAACAGCTCCCAAAGGCTCATCACTAAAAAATGCCACGTGTTCCCTTTATACCGACATCATATATATCCTCGAAATCTTCAAATAACAATCAAACACAACCAAAATGGAGCGTAATTCGACAACCTAAGCTAAAAAGGTAAAAACCCATGAAACTCCTTAACTCCCTTCTTTCCCTTCTTCGCCGACACAAGAAAAGCCTGCTACTCATACTTGTTGTCTCAACAGCCACAATGCTAATTAGCAGTGCCATCTCAATATGGCTCAGCAACTTCCACAACCTATCTATCCCAGCAATCGGAACCATAAAGACCATTGGCGTAGAAGCCTATTGGGACCCAAACCTAGAAAACAAAACAGAAACAATTGATTGGGGCACTATGTGGCCAAACTCAACGAAAAACGTCACATTGTACATATTGAGTGTCAGCAACGTTAAAACAATCCTTCACCTAAACACATCAAACATTAATCCTGCCAACATCTCAGAATACTTCAATCTGTACTGGAACTACGACGAAACACCCCTCAATCCTAACGAAACAATCCAAGTGACACTGTTTTTATCCGCTTCTGATGATAAATCATTCAGTCGATATCTTATCGCTAACGATGTTACAGATTTCAGCATAGATATTCACATTGTAGCATATGAATAGAATTACACAATAGAGTTACTCTGAAGATTTTCGAAAAATTAGTTCTCTAAGTGAAAAACTGTTGTATTAAATTGTAAGTAAGTTAAATGAAGGAATCGGAGCAACAACTAAGGAAATTGCTCATGCTCTTGAACAAGCCACAAACAAACGCCCTAAACAAGACGAATTAATTCGTATGTTAAGTCATCTGCATGAAAATGGGCTTCTGGAAATAGGCATCGTGAACATAAATGATGAGCCGCAACTTGTTTGGAAGCCCTCATAACGAAAGCCAAAAATTCCAGATTAACAAGATATACAGAAACAATAACATTAAAGATTGGAGGTTATAATATAATTGAGGATGTTTTCAGCGATGTTGAACCAAAACCTTTGGAGACTTGGTAATACTAAAATAATTAGAATTCTGCAGCTTCTTTTCTTGTCTATTTCGCTGTGGTTTATTTATTGGGCACACATTTATGAGGTGACCTATTGGAACAAAACATTGCTAGAATCCTTTCAATCGAACTTTCCAAACGTTTTGGTTTACTCAACTCTAATAATTGCTGTAATCTCTCTTGAATTCCTATCGAAAAAACGCAAACACAGTTCAATTTCCTCCTCTGCTGTTAAGCCTCTAAAAACGTTAAAAAAGGAAAACGCTTCTGTTAAGCCTCTTGAAGTGTTGCAAAAAGAAAACGAACAATTAAAATACGAACTACAGGAGTCCGAAAAATTGCCCTCTAACAAAATCGGAATAACCCTTCTTGTTGCTGGCGCACTGTTACTCGTTGCTTCTGTCGTGACTTCTTCAACGATTCTTGCTTTTATGGGATTAGGTCTGACCTTCTGGGGAGCCCTTTTCCTTTTCGTCAGGTCAACCAAATTCGTAAGAAGTGCCCTCTTGTATTCCACCGTCATCTCATCCTACACCACACTCGATAGAATAATAGATGACCTAAACTGCAAAGGAAACTCCGTATACATTCCTCCATATCCGAAGGACACATATCTCCCAGAACATCTATCAGGCCTAAAAGAAATGATTGTTTTCATTTCAGCCAATGATTCCACAACCATGCCTACAATCGAGGAAATAGCAAAAAAACAATTTTTGGTCAAAAACCCTAAAGGAATATGCGTTATCCCTCCAGGCTCCGGTCTCGTAAGCCTGTTTGAAAAAGAGTTAAGAACTGACTTCACAAAGATCGACCAAGAGAGCTTCTATGAGAGCCTCCCAACAGTAATAGTAAATAACTTGGAGTTAGCTAGCAACTTTGAGATAAAAGCCGAAAAAGAAGCCATTTATGTAAAAATCACCGATTCGATATACAACAATCTTTACTCTAACCAGAACCTAAAAATCATTCACTCCATTGGGTGCCCGTTAACAAGCGCCGTCACCTGTGCCTTAGCCATAACAACCAGAAAACCTGTAACCATAACCAAAAGTAAATTTTCTCCAGATCTAAGCACCATCGAAATATGGTATCGACTCATAGAAGGTTAGACTAATGCAGTTTCCTCTTTCCCTGTCCGACATCAGCCTCTGGATAGCAATCACTGCACTAATCTTGCTTGTAACATCAGAATTATTGTTCTCACACTCAGGACCCATAAACTTTCCAATAGACAAAACACGCTTGCGACTGGCGGCTCTTATCTTGGGTGCTGCATTCATGGTTACCGTTTTACTGCGAGCATTTTCACCATCCGTAATCTAAAATTAGCTTTGAAAGACGAAAAACGCTTCTTCTAACCTGCATCCACTTTATTACGTTCGCTTGGAAAATCAAGGGCCATCTGATTATTCTTAGGCTTCCCCCCGGCTCTTCCTATGAGAAAAATGTTGATCTTAGAATTGCCTAAGCAAAATACAGCTTTTCTAATTAGCAGAAATATTGAATGGGGGGAAGTGTGTTCCGTTCGCGGAACTATTTGTGTTAGCTGCCTGTTCCAACTATGGTGATGTCGAAACTGAAGTTTGTCACTCCTGTAATGCTTGCATCTACAGATAGCGTGAATGTAACGTGGATTACTGAACCTGCACCGATGGAGGCTCCATTATAGTCCCAGCTGAGATGAATGTAAGTTTCCGCGGCTGCGGGGCTCCACCCTGTAGTTTGCAGAGATAGTGTCAATGGTGTGTCGCCTTCGTTTTTGATGTAGCAATCTTGGGTTTGGCTTCCTCCTGGTTGAAGTGTTCCCCATGCCAAAGAAGTTTTTGGAGTTGTACATGCAGGATCTGCATAAACGCCGAGGTCGGCGGTAGTTTGTATCTGTATTGTTCCTGAACTGGATAATGTTTGAGTTGTTTGAGTTGCAGGGAATGCTTGGCTTACTAGTGATAGACCTAATGTGTAGGTTATGAGTATGATCATGGCTCCTGTGATCATGGATTCTTTACTAACCATTGATTACACCTTTGTTATACTGTGTATTAAGACTTAATAAATATTGTCGTTTAAATGAACTACACACATACAAAAATTCACAAAAACCTAAAAAACCAAAAAACCAAAATTACCACTCAGAAAAACAGTTACAGAGAGAAAATTCAACTTGAAAACATCAACTAATCTTATCCGCTAAACTTGGTAGAGCCGAGATCTGATCTCTTCACTTTCACTATAGCACTCCATGATTCTGTAGCAACCTAAGCACTCTTCCGAAACAGAACCATCATCACCAATCTTTTTTATATTCCCAAACCCACGCGGACATTCTGTGTAATCGTTTTGAGGGCTTGACGTAAATCTTTCTGGGCTTGCATGTTTTGTCATTATTCCCTGAAAAAATCGTTCGTCAGGAAGTTTCGACAACTTTGTCCAGTAAAGTACAAAGAGAACCAAAACTGCTAAAGCCAAAATAATGTCAATTGCGGTCAGTTCGAAAGATAGCATATTCATTCAGTTCTCCGCTTTGGTGACTTTATCTATATAGATTTGATGAATCCATAATATAGAGGAGAAATCGCTTTCTCCAGCATGAATCCAGCTTTTTTAGAAAAATTGGTTTTGATTGGATTTTTTTCTTGTATAAGCCACTAGAGAGAGGTTCAGTTCAGCCTTTAATCTTTACATTCAGAAATTGAAAGCAATTCTTCATGAACTTCATTGGCCTCTAATTGAGGGTTGTCAAAAAAATATCAATTACAGCTACAATCATTCACATCATAAATGGTATCACACTTTTTTTGAGATTTTGGTAAGAATAGAAGATTTCTATAGAGTTGGCTTACTTACCAATTTATATCTGAGTTTATTAATCGCTCTTTTGAAGTAAAATGAAACTAAAAAGAATAATGGTATGTTCATTAGCTGTTGCACTGCTAGCTTTGATGATTATGCCGGGACAAGCATGCGAACTGTACACAGATCTCTGGGCAGGCAGCGATCACACGGATGTAGGTGATATCGAGGTTTATAGAAATGGGAATCTTTGGATAACATTTGCAACAACTGACGGCTGGTATTTGGTTGAAACACACTTGGTTGTGGCCACTTCCTTTGAAGATATTCCACAAACAAAAAGTGGCAATCCAAAAATAGGTCATTTCCCTTATGCAGCTGTTCATGATCCAGGAGTAACAGAGTATACATATGTCCTTCCATTTATTGATGGAGAACTTTACATTGCTGCACACGCTGTAGTCGCTAAAGATGGTGTAGGCCAAGAAACTGCATGGGGACAGGGACCAACTCATCAAGAATTCCCAGGCAATAGTTGGGCCTTATACTTCACATTTCCCTTTTCCCCACCATAAGCGAACACAATTCCATTCTTCCCCCTTTTTCTAATGCTTTGTTTAGCTAAAGGATTGTTCGTCGAAACTTGCTCTAATATGGTTAGGATACATTCTAGATTTTAGATGGAAGGTGAAACCCCTTCTTTTCTACCAACTCGCTTGAACTAAATTACGTGATTCTCGATCTTAAACACTTGCTTGCCAGAGCCTTCTAATAACAAACAGGTCAGTCTAATTTTCCGCAACTCATAGGGACAGCTTCAACAATCAATCCATTACAGTTTATTAAAAACCTTTGGCCAATTTTTATACGAAGAGTCTATAGAGGCTCTTCGTGAGATTGAATCCTATCCTGCGAAGAGTCTCTCTATTACCTAGACTCTTCGTGGTGTCTAGAAGGTCTTAATGACTCTTCGTGGCTGAATCAAAAAAGGGGGTGGCAAGCAACATCTCAACTGTATTCTGATTTGATGAATTTGGCAAATTTATCCCCATTGAGAATTTAGAAATAGGATTGTCAATATTTATCAGCAAGAATGGGTGAGCGTTAAGATGTTTGAGGGAACAGTTAATGTATGCTGTTGGACACTTTGCTTTAGGATACTTGACCGGAAAGCTGACATCCAAAACGCTGGACGTTAACGCTAATCTCCCCTTACTGTTTTTGGCGTCGGTTTTCCCTGATATCGATATAGTGATACCTGGTTTGGTACATCGAGGACCACTACATTCCATGATACTTTTCTGTCTCGTCTTCCTACCTATCTTTGCAATCTACAAAAAAAGAGCTGCACCGTACTTCGTTGCAGTAATCCAGCACATCATAATCGGAGACTACCTAATAGGTGGAGACCTGCAACTACTATGGCCATTAACCCCCAACACGTACGGTTTTCACATTGCAATGGGAAGTTTAATTCATATTGCCCTTGAATGGGGTCTTTTCATTATCTCGATGACGTTTATGATCAAAACAAAAGACATAGTTTTTCTATTCAAACCTCACCTATCAAATATGATTCTAGCCATACCAGTCCTGACTGTTCTCTTGCCTACCCTCATAAGTTTCCCCCTGTATGTTCCTTTCTCATTGCTTATTCCTCACATTGTCTATCTGATTCTTTTCACTATCCCCATCATGATAGATTTGAAGATAATGCTTACAAAAACTGAAAGTGTAACTGGTCTTTGAAAACAGTTGCAGCAAGTTGGTTGTTTGTTAGTATTCTTCCAAGGTTTTCAACCCGCTGGTTTGGCGACTACAGCTCTTCAGAGCAACTTTTCTGTTTTCTGCTAAAAGTTTTCAGTATCTTCGGGATACTCTGCCGTAAAGAAGACGGCGACCGATGATACTCCAGTGCAAACACTGACTTTTTCATGAAGGATGTGTATGCATGTTGATTGGATTTTGCTAACGCTTATTAGCACTATCAGTCAAAATTAGCGAGCGGTTGCCTAGCCATTTAGGTGAGTTTAAAATGAAAGTGAAAGTTGGCGTCGTTGGCCTTGGGTTCATGGGCTCTGCTCATGCTAGGGTTTACAGCAAACTGAAAGAATGTGAATTAGTTGGTATTTGCGATAGCAATCCAGAAAAAAAACGTCTAGCCAAAACGTATAATTGCAAATTTTTTGAGGATTCAGAAGAGTTTCTGCGGGAGAATTTGGATGCGGTGAGTGTATGTACCCCCACTTCCATGCACAGGGACGTTGTCATAGAGGCTTTGGAAAAAGGTAAACATGTTTTAGTTGAGAAACCTTTCGCTGACACTATAAGAAATGGTGAAGAAATGATGAAGAAAGCGGCGAGGATGGATAGGTTGTTGGCTGTGGGCTATATTGAAAGATTTAATTCTGCAGTTAGCAAGTTAAGGGAACTCGTAGATTTTTCTCAAATTTATTCCACGGTTTCTATGCGTTTTGGTCCGTTTCCGCCAAGAAAGAAATACAGCGGCGTGTTTTTAGATTTAGCATCCCACGAAATCGATATATTAAATTATCTCACCGAAACCCAGCCGGAAGTCCTTTACACCCATTTTTCCAGCAGATCAAACGACAGCTTTGAGGATTATGCGTACATTTCGTTAAAGTATGGTCACACGCACAGTCACATTGAGGCAAGTTGGCTGCCGAACTATAAGTTGCGTCTCATCCACCTATATGGAAACGAAAGTTTTTACACCTTAAATTATGCACAGCAAAAACTGAAAGCTTATAGAGCCCCGCCCAAAGCAAAAATTGAGCATGGAAGCTGGGATGATATCCTGTGGTTGTCTAGGCATGTGGAGGAGGAGATACCTGTGTCATCCAGTGAGCCTTTGGTGATGGAGTTACAGTGCTTTATTGAATCTGTTAAAAGAGACGAGGTTTTAGACCCACTTTGTAACACTCAGGATGCGCTTCAAGTATTGGAAGTTGCAGAAAGTGCATTCAGCAAAGTTGGAATAAAAAACAAGAGTGACATGGTTTAGTGTTTTATTGTTTTGAATAAGATTTGACGAGCTCGCTTAGCCCCTTTTCAAGCTGGACTTTCGGCTCACATCCCAACTTTCTTCTATCCTCAAAAATTTGGATTATATTCATTATTTCCAGCCTTTCTTGAAGGGCGAGATCTGTCTTAAACGTTCAACCGATTTTGGCACTACTTCCAGAACATAATCAACGTCCTCGTTTGTAGTGTATTTTCCCAGAGACAGCCTTAGGGATCCGTGGGCTTCTTGGGGTTTCAGCCCAATAGCCAGCAATACATGGCTTGCTTCTAGGGAAGCAGAAGAGCATGCTGAGCCTGTGGAGGCGGATACGCCGTTCATGTCCAGTTGCATGAGCAGGGATTCTCCTTCGATGTAAGCGAACCAGAAGCTGGCGTTGTTGGGCAGCCTTTTTGTTGGGTGTCCTGTAAGTTGTGCATCTTCTATTTTCAGCAGTTCGTTTATCAGCTTGTTTCTGAGGGCAGTCTGGTTTTTGGCGTCGGAAGCCATTTCTTTTTTTTGGATTCGTGCTGCTTCGGCGAATCCGACAATTCCGGCAACGTTTACTGTTGATGATCTCTTTCTGAATTCATGTCCTCCTCCATGCAGGAGTGGTTCAATTTTTGTGCCTTTCTTTATGTATAGTCCGCCGACCCCTTTTGGTCCGTACATCTTGTGGGAGCTGATGGATAACAGGTCTATGTTCATTTTTTTGGCGTCGATGGGAACCTTGCCGAAGCTTTGGGCTGCGTCGGAGTGAAAGTATACGCCTTTCTCTTGGCAGATTTTTCCTATTTTCTTGATGTCTTGGATGGTGCCTATCTCGTTGTTGGCGTGCATTATGGAGACTAAGATTGTGTCTTTTCTTATTGCATTCTCTAGTTGTTTTGTGTCGATGAAGCCGAATTTGTCTACTGGGAGGCGGGTGATTTTGAATCCTTGTTTTTCTAGCCATCGGGCAGGTTCGAGCACGCAATGATGTTCTATCCTGGATGTCACTATGTGTTTTCCTTTTTTTCTGTTAGCGAAGGCTACTCCCTTCAGTGCCATGTTAGTGGATTCGGTGGCGCTGCCCATGAATATGACTTCGTTGGGTTTGGCGTTCATCATTTCTGCGACTATTTTTCTGGATTGTTCTAGTGCCTCTTTTGCTTCTCTGCCCTCTTTGTGTAGGGAGACGCTATTTCCATATTCTTCGCTGAAGTAAGGCTTCATGGCTTTGAATACTCTGGGATCAACGGGTGTGGTTGCGGCGTAGTCCATGTAAACTCTCATGCTGCGACACTCAGGAACATAACACCGTTATATCTATTTAAATTTAGCTTTGCAGCAAGCATCAACCTATTACAATTTCTGTGGCATTGTATCCAGCTGTAATTCTGTCACAAAATAATGTGACTATCAGCGGATACTTAGTGGGCACTATCATGGTGTGTTGAGTTTTATGGTCACTGTTAAATTCTATATTGTTGCTAGTAGTGTTTGGTTGTCTGTTTTGAGGTTCATAACTGATGGTATGCTGGGCAAATTAACCCGTTGGCTTCGTATGCTGGGGCACGACGTCAATTATTTCCGGTCTGCTGATGATGAAAAGCTTGTTGAATTGGCGAAGTCTGAGAAGCGGGTTCTGCTTACCCGCGACCTTAAACTGTATCAGCAAGCTGTGGCTCGTGGGCTGGATGCGGTTTTGGTTGAGGCAACGGATGAAGCTGGGAAACTTGCTGATTTAGCGGGGCGGTTCGGTTTTATGTTGGAGATTGATTTGAGTATTTCTCGCTGTCCCAAATGTAATGCCAGAATTGAGGCTGTGTCTAAGGAGGTGGTGGTTGATGGGATTCCTAAGGCAACGTCTATGTATTACGATGATTTTTGGAAGTGTCCGGGGTGTGGTCAGGTGTATTGGCGGGGGGCGCACTGGAAGAGGATAGAAAAAACTTTGGAAGAAGCAAAGAGCAAGCTAGGGCGAGTGTAGGTTTTTTCTACGTAATGCTTATTTGAATCTTTTATCTGATTTCTCGAAGACATTGATGCTGAAGCACAAAGGATGGGGAGGTGAAAATGTTTGATGGAGGAAGAAGACTGGGAAGAAGATGAAGATGAGGACGAAGACGAGGATGAAGACGAGGAATGGTGAAACAGACCAGAAAACAAAACAACTTAATCTACTTTTTATGATTCAACTCCCTTCTAAATGCATCACCGTCTAAAAAAGCGAGTTTTCAGTAAGATGGTTACGTTTTCTCAAAAAAAACACTGTTTTCAACAATGAACCTCTATTAGTCTCCTGATATGTGCCGGATGCGAAGACGCCTAATGGTGTTTCTGTGGATGCGTTGAAAGCAACTTAGCTCTCTCTGAAATACTTGAATATAATGTAGGAATTACGCTTCAAAACCACGTTTCGAAGACCTTAAATATTGAGGCAATGATGAACTTTCCAACATCATGGATGGATAATCTTGGTTTCTCGATCAACTAGAAGCAAACTGAAAGTGGCTTTTTTTGCTAACTTGGCGCTCTTAGCCGTCGCAGTTCCCAGTTACTTGTATGTCCATTCGCTGATTCCAGAACCCGCCGAATTCCAAATAACTGATTTGGCTTTTGATCAAAGTTGGGTTCAAGTTGGAACTCCAGTGGAAATCTCCGTTAACGTAACCAACATTGGAGATAAAAGTGGTAACCACTCCGTAATCTTGACAATAGATGATGTTCAGTCAGCAACCAAAACCGTTCAGCTTTCAGCGGCAGAAACTACAACGTTAATTTTCACCGCCGCAGAGTTAACGGTGGGGAACCACACAATCGCCATAGGGGATTTAACAGGGTCAATCCGGGTCACTTTGGAAGCGCCAACCCGACCAGCTGAATTACAGCTAACAAATTTGGCAATTAGCCGAAAAGAAGCTGGAATCGGAGAAACTGTAACCGTTTCAGCTGCGGCAACCAACATTGGAGATGTGGCTGGCGAGTTTTCGCTGATTCTTTTTGTGAATGGCGAAAAACGGGAAACCAAAGTTGTCCAGTTGGATAGCGGCGAAACCGCAACTGTGGAGTTTAAAGTTGCTGAGGATGCTGAGGGCGACTACACGGTTACGTTAGGGGATTTGACAGCCTCCTTCCGCGTTAGTTCTGATGCTCCACCCATTAAACCAGCAGAATTTCAAGTAGCCGAATTAACTGTTAACCCTCCCTCTATTCTAGCTGATGAAGCTGTGGAAATCTCGGTTAAGGTAACTAATGTCGGAGAAGCCAGCGGCAGCTACACAGTAAACCTCAAAATCGATGGTACCATACGAGAAACAAAAGATGTCGCCTTGTCCGGCGGCGCAACTCTGGTTGTAACCTTTGAAGTGACTGAATCATACCCGGGCACACACAGTGTTGAGATAGACGACCAGTCTGGATCATTCACTGTTGAAGGTTCGTTTCCTGCATCAGAATACATAGAAATACATAGCATAAGAGTAAACCCCTATGAAGTTTGGGACGGCGAGACAGTAGCCATCAGAGCCAAAGCCGATAATCTGGCGAATGAACAAGGCACCCTTCAGGCAAGGGTTTTGCTTGATGGAGTAGTTGAAACAACTGAAATGTTTCAGTTGGATGCGTCTGCAAAAGATGTTGCAATCGAAATCACAGTTACAGCAGAATACACAGGGGATGGAATAGAGGGAGATGGATACAACGTTAAGTTACTGAATCTCGGCAATCAAAACAACACTCTGTCGGGATATTTCCTAGTCGTTCCTATGGGATTCCACACTCTCAGCGTTTCCTCGAATGCTATTGACATGAAGTTCACTATAAACGGTGAAACTTATCCTGCACCATATAGCGAACTCTTGCCAGAGGGAACTTACACCATAACAGTACCTGACGGTGTCACTGGTGGAGGAACCTTCTGGAATTGGACCAGTTGGGTTGACGGACCGACAGACCTCACTAGAGTCATACAGTTAGATCAGCGTACGTCTCTTATTGGAAATTATATGAACTCAAAATCTTGTCCTTCACTATACGTTTGGAATGGAGAAGAATACTGGTACACCGGCGAAATATCTGATGGCACAGGCTACTTGGGAATTTTTGACTATTTCCTAGAGGACGGAAGCCTGTCCTTCCTTTACAGCGTTCCTTGGGACTACCTTAAGTTGAATGCGAGCAGACTTGAACCAAAAGATGGCTACTACGAAATGACTATCACCCAAAAATGGGATGAAATCGCCTATGTGGATTCTGCTACATTAGTGATTGTTGACCACTCGCCCGACGTTGACGTGTATTCAACTAAAGCCACGTACCTGTATGAGCTTGATGAACAGGGCACAATTTACACAGTCAGCAAAAACCCTGGTTCCCCAGTTTCTTGCGTCACGGGAGAGGGAGAAGACGTTCTGTCTCTAGTCTTAGAACATGATGGAGCCACCACCACCGGCAACGAGTTCCGCTGGGACACGCTGGAGTTAGACTTAGGCGACCTATCAGATGCAGAAGAAATCAAACTCATAGTCGCCGGAACAATAATCTACTCTACGGGCGAAGAGCAGGGCGAATGGGCTTGGCAGTTCTATGACCAGCCTGGTGAGCAGCCGTTTCCGCCTCCATACATGGAAGTCAAAGACGCTGAAGGCAACTGGGTTCCTGTTGCGGATAACCGGCAGTTCCCGTTGCTTGATGTTACATCCGACTGCTTTGTGGTAAACTTGACTGGCGTCTTCCTGACAGATGATTACTCCCTCAGGATACACACTTTCTTCGACACCAGATTCGATTATATCGGAGTGGATACAACATCACAACAGGACGTGACAATTCGGGAGGTAACGGTTTCCTCTGCCACTTTGTATCAAGCTTTCGCAACCAATTCCACTTCAACAGGGAATTTCACCCGATACGGCGATGTAACCGAGCTTATGGAGTATGCAGATGACATTTATGTGATAACCCGCCAAGGCGACGAAATACGCATTCTGTTCCCTGCTGATACTGATTCAGTTTCAGAAGGTATGGAGCGAGATTATTTTCTGTTTGCTAGTGTATGGTTCAAAGTTGATGGGCTTCCTTACTTAGGCTTCACTGTAGAGCCGTTGCCCTTCCATGGTATGACCTGTTTTCCGTATCCAGAAATAGAAAGCTACCCATACGATGCAGCTCAGCTAGACTATCTGGAAGAATACAATACCCGCGTGATAGAGAATACGCAGCAAGAAACGGGTTCCCAACAAAAAGCTGCAGTAGCCCTCTTTCCGCTCATGTCTTTTTGGATAGCGCTTTCAATGTTCCGGAGACGCCCACCACATGGATGGCTGCGGTTTTCCCATTTACCTCCATGATTGAGGCGATGGCGGCTCTGACTTTTTCTAGCATGGTGTGTGAACAGCAGATCACAACTTGATGTTTCTCTGGAATGTAGGTTATCAGTCTGAGGTTTGTTTTGCTGGCGCCGTATTCTCCGAAGAGCCTGATGACCGAAGCCTGAACAGCATCCAACACTGCCCGTTCATCGACGGGCTGGTCACACGCAACTTCTAGAGCCAAGTAGCGCCTCTTCTCTCGTTTAATCATCTGTTTTCCTTCCCACAACACGTATTCCCGGAGCCACATAATCTGAACTCAACTTTTCCCTGTTTCGTGCAACCGTAACGCAAGGATTTTCTGACATAGCCCTCAAGGCAGAGGACATGGGCAGATTGAAGAGGGTTGTTAAGGCGGCGTAGTCGCGGGGTCCCCTCATGAACTGCTCTTCTGTTGCACCACTGGAAAGTGTGATTGACACCCTAAACCTTTCCGCCATCTCCACTTCCCTTCGTAGACGAGATAAGAGGCGGATTCGAGAAGAAGTTGTTAACTGCAGAATGGGAGCCAGTTCGATTTCAAGGGATGAGAATGCCTGTGAAGCAAGCTCAGCCTCTGCTTCATCAAAGAATCTTTGGCGGAGATTTGTAACCGAAAACTGGAGGAGATCCACCCTTCTGTCCTTGGCTGCCTGTCTGGCAACATCTTTTGTGTGGCATCTCACGGCTACAATCTCGAATTTTCTTCTGAAACGACGCAGACCGTTAAGAAGTTCGTTAGGGTTTCTTGGAGAAAAATTCACTCTCGTAGCAAAGTCCACTTTGGCGTCGTTACAGATTTGTTCAAGTTGGCTGATTTGCTCTTTGCTGGTTTGGGGTGAAAATGGTATGGCGACTAGATTGTAGCCTAGCTCAGAGGCTCTTCGGATCATGCTTTCTGCCTTACTCTTGTCTTCGAAGGGTACTCTGAGATGCAGGTCAGCGAACCGTTTCATGTTATCATCCCGATTTCTCTGCAAATCTGGATTACGTCTTCGGTTTTATTTTTTCTGAATCTGATGCGTATGCGGATGGGGTCGGATGTGGCGAATTTTGTTTTGCCTCTGAGAGCAGCTTGCTTGTCTAGTCTGATGAAAAGGCTTCCCTTCTCAACGCAGCGGTTTATTGTTCTGTCTAGCTCTTCTTTATCCAAGGAACTGAGGTTGGCTGAAAGGTTCTCCACCAAGGCTCTAACTATTTTTTTGTTTTTGATTCGTGTGTCGAAAAGGGTTATGGGGTTGCCGTAATGGCCCTCCACGTTGCTTCTTTTGAAGGTTATATCCTCTATGCAGTCGCTTGGCAAAACATTCTGAACCGCCTCCATAACCTTGTCTAGGTCCTCGGTGGCGTGGGCGCAGAATCGAACATCAACGTAGGCTACAGGCAACTGAGACAAAACCTATCTCACACTCTTATGAAACTCTATTACATGTTACTTGATATAAATATGTCAACTGCAATGCAACGGAAACATTCAATCAAAAGAAGAGGATTGTTTGTGCCCTTCTGAAAAGCTGCGACTTATTTTTTGTGTCTTCGTCTGATTACCGCTTTTTTGCTTGGTCTTGCCTTCTCTGCTCCTAGCCCTCTGTTGTGGAGTCCACGCACTTCTTTGCCTGCGCTGGTTAAGCCACGGAATGCTCGTCCTGTCTGATTTGCTGCGGGGTGGTCTGGCAGAATAGCGGGGTCAACCATGATTATTTCGTACCATTTGAAGCGTCCGTCCTCCCAGACCCAGTAAGAGTTCAATACTTCTAGGTTTGGGAAACGTTTAGCCGCCCGCTCCTCGGCGATAAGTCTCATGTTCTTGGCGACCTTGAATTTGTTGACTCCCAACCGTTTTTGTCTGCGTCCGCTAGTTGGACGGGTTTTTCTGAAGCCTGAGCGTCTAACCCTGACCCGAGCCAAAATAATGCCCTGTTTGGCTTTGTAGCCTAGGTTTCTCGCTCGGTCTAGGCGGGTTGGTCTTTCGATTCTTGTGATGGCGTCTTCTTTGCGCCATTTTATGGCTCTCTGCCACATTAGCTCCTTAACAAAGGATTCTTTCGGCTTTTTCCAAGCCTCTGCAATATATTTGTAAGCCATTCCTCATTCCTCACGTTTTTGCGGTTCAACCCTAAGACGGGTCACATCCCATCGGAACTTGTAGCTAACAACAAAAGAACAGTTAATAAACCTTTTTCACTCACGCTCTGAACTTTTCCGCTAAACGCTCACTCTTTAAAGACTGAACGTAAATCAAACTACTCTATTTTCTTGGTCAAAGTTTCTTGACTATGAAAAGGCGTGCTTTGGTCAAGGTTTCTTGACAAAAAACCTTTTTTTACTCCACTGCGAGGTACCTATTTTTTAGGTATAAAATGAAGCGCGTCACATCAAAAATAGTTGGTTTACTTGTTCTTTCGCTTTTGGTTATGTTTCCAAACGTTATTGCAGTGAAAGCAGAAGCTACGACAATTGTTGTTCCAGATGATTTTTCCACAATTCAGGAGGCTATAAATAACGCTGCTGAGGGGGACACAGTGTTTGTGAAAAATGGGATTTACCAAGTGGATGATAACACGACAATGGTTATCAGCAAGACATTATCCCTGATTGGCGAAGACCCTGAAAACACCGTAATTCTTGGAGTTTTCGGTTTCCCTTCTTCTTCAAGTACAGTTGCTATCCGAGTTGCTGCACCAAACGTAACCATCTCAGGTTTCACGATAACAAATTGCTTAACAGCAATATCAATAGCAAACTATTACGACGAGCCTTTTCCGTCAGGATGCAAAATAATCAACAACAACATCGTAAATAATGTTGAAGGCATTAGACCGCAAAGAAGTAACGTCCTTATTTCTGGGAACAACATAACCAAAAACCAAGGCGGCATTACAGGTTGGAATACAGAAAACGTGGCTGTCACTGAAAACAACATAACCAACAACTATTATGGCATAAACATAGGTCAATCCAGAAACGTAACTGTATGCGGAAACAACATTTCAAACAACACAGGCGGACTAAACCTCATCTATTATGGACCTTACGCGGTTTATGGAAACAATATAACCCAAAACGATTGGGGAATCCGGTTTGCAGAAGGCTGTCACAACGCCACAGTCTACGGAAATAACATTACCCAAAACGGCGTTGGAGTTGTGTTGCTTAACTTTCCTAACGGCGGAGATGTTGCCGTCAGCGGGGTTGGCAACAAGGTTTTTGGTAATCTCTTTGTTGACAATTCTGAACAGGTAACCAAAGACGAAATAGAGTATGAAAACATCAACGTCACGTGGGGCATGGGCACAGACATTGTCCTGTGGGATAACGGTGCCCTAGGTAACTACTGGGATGATTATGCTGGATTGGATGAAAACGGCGATGAAATAGGTGACACGCCATACATCATCGACGAGAACAATCAGGACAACTACCCCGCAATGTATCCGCTTGATGTTAGCGCCATCCCAGAATTTCCATCATGCATAATTCTGCCTTTATTGGCGGCTATGATCTCAGTTATTCTGATATACAGAAAGAACATGAAATTGTCGGAGCAGATGAGCGGGAGCAAGGTAAACAGCTCATTTTTCTCCAGCGATAATAGCCGTGGTTCCTAGAAACAGGGGCAGTTTCAGCGCCCGTGGGACAAACTCTTCATCACATGTTCTGATAAACTCTACGCTAGTTATTCCCCAGCTTTTGATAGCTGCAATTAGGTCATCTGGGTCTCCGTAGATCTTCCGGACTAGAAACTCGTCCTGAAAAGCAAACTTTCCGCCCTTCTTAACCACCCGCAACGCTTCACGAATAAGCTCCCGCTTATCCTTGACGCCGCTGACCATGTGGAACACGAAATTGCTCACCGCAGCATCAAAATACTCATCATCAAAAGGCAACGATACAGCGCTGGCTTTCTGGAACGTCACCCGCTCATTTACTCCCTCAATCTTTGCATTTCTTTCACAAGCTTTTTTGGAGTATTCCCAACCTTTTCCCCAGTAGTCAATTCCGACGGCCTGTGTTTTTGGGTATTTCTGAGCGAGCTTAATGGCGAGTGCGCCATTTCCGCATCCTATATCCAAAGCTTTCCCTTCGCCATTCCAATCCAAGTGCGCCAGCACTAGCTGCCAGACAGAGTTCTGAACGTTTCCTCCACCAGAAGAGAATTCGTAGCGCGCATACACAAAAAATGCGGCAACAAAAAAGAGCAACGCCGCAGGAATTAGCAAGAAAATAGACCAGAGAGCAGAAACCAAAAGCAGTAATCCGATTATAACCGCTCCATAGATGAACCTCATTGGAACCCAATTGCCATAATCCGGCTTCGACACCCCTAGCATCCCCTCTTTCTGTTAAGAAACCACTATCCACCAAACTATGTATATAATTTTAGTCCACAAAAAATGAATTGCAATATGGTTTTCGAAAAACTTTTGTTCACTCTTTGTCTACGAGCCTTGCCTCTTTTACAACAAGAACTCCGCTGCCGTTTTCGTAGTTTGTTTCAGTCTCCACTATTTCGATGCGCTTCTTATAAACCGGGGCATCCAAAACCAACGACTCGTATTCTCCGCCCTCACCAACCAAACTAATCTGATATTTTTTGTGCAATTCCACAAGCCTCTCTAACGTCGCAGAGTCGATTTCTCTTCCCAGCCAACTTTGGTCCAAACCGTAAGCATATACCCCCACGATAATAACCTTGAATTTTAGGTCAATCAGCTCATTCATAATGTCTAGAGGCTCTTCGTGCCACAGCGGGGTAACAGACTTGAGCCCCAGCTCATCACATATCCTTTCGATTCGTTGCTTTTGATAAGACGATGCTACTGCCCCGGACACAACACCCTCCACGTCAAGAGACGCAAGTAGACTCTTGAGGTCCTCCAGTTCCTTCTCCTTTATTCCAGACGTTTCGGCGGTAACCAACGGAATTTCAACCGCTCTGGAAATGTGCTCTGTCAAGTGAATGTTGGGAAAATGGAACATGTAGCTGTCCTCTCTTTTGGGGATCATTGTAGCCAAAACTTCGATGCTGTGGCCCATCTGTTGTGCTCGGTAAAGAGCTAAAACTGAATCTTTTCCACCGGTAACTAATGCTGCCAAACGCATATTTAGCGCACTCTAAAGCTTCTTTGCTTTCTCAACCAAAGCCTGAATCTTCTCTTCCCACTCCTTCAGCCCCTCAGGAGAAGAAGGATAGCTTCTATACAACGCCTTAATTTCCCTCATGAGCTTGGCGGTGGCATTCAATTTCTTGAGAAGAGAGAAGCTTCCAAGCCCCTTGAACAGTCTGCCGGTCTTTTCTGTTATGTTAAGTTTCAAATCTTCGCCCATGCTGGCTTTAAGCAGGTCCTCGTCCGTGATCAGATGGTGGCTCATGCCATAATTCAGTTCCTTGTTGCTCAACTGCTGAAGAAGCATGCGGAAGATGTCCAACCCCGCCTGTTTAGCTCCATACTCCTCCATGAAAATGCCAGTGTATGGCCAGAGCGATTCTCGGCTCACATCACCCTTTTCCAGCGCTTCTATGATTACCTGTCCAGCTTTTGCTCCGCCCATCATAGAGGGACCAATTCCGCCCCCATGAATAGGGTTAACTTGGCAAGCTGCATCGCCAATAATGATTATCCCATTTCCCACCATGGGACTTATGGGTCTCCTTGTTGGAACAAGACCTCCTCCGCCAGTTAAAGCCCGCGAACCCTTGAATAGAGGCATCGACAAAACCTGTTCATTATACAAATCCTTAGGGTTAGGAAATCCCTCTTTCATGGCAACTCCCAAGCCCACGTTAACAGTGGTTGAGCTTTTAGGAAAAACCCAGCAGTATCCTCCCGGAAAACGCTGTAGGTCAAGGTAAATTTTGCAGAATCCAGGGTCAGAAATCGGCTCTTTTACTTCACGAATTTCGCGGTAGCAAATCTCCACATCCTCGTCTTTGACTTCGGTTTCGATACCCATCTCTGGAGGAAGCTTCTTTCGCAGAACCGCTGAATGCCCACTAGCATCCACCACAACTTTGGCAAAGATTTCGCTGTTTTCTTCTGTCCTGCCGTCTTTAGTTGAGACTCCGACAACATATCCATCCTCTATGACTGGCTCTGTGACCATGGTTGAGTCGATCAGGGTTGCCCCAGCGTCTTTTGCCTCTTTCAGTAGTCTCTGACCGAAAAGTAGGCGATTAATCAGGTATCCGTGGACGCCTTCCCCCTTGACATTGACTACTGTTTCCATGTCTGGAGAGTAAACTTTGATTCCCTCCATTGTCTGCCCAAGTTCCTCTCCTGAGGGATGAGCTATTCCTATGTTGTCAAAGTGATGTTTCCCTATGGCGTCCCCACAGACCTTGTCTCCTATCTTCTGTTCTGCCTTGCGGTCTATCATGCACACCCTGAGTCCGGCTTCGGCAACAGTCTTGGCTGCCAAGCATCCCCCTGTTCCGGCGCCAACAACTATAACCTCAAACTTATTCACCGGTCACATCTCCAATCTACTTTGTTACTTTGCCCAAAAACATCTTCATAACCTTTACGATACTCCCAGAACAGGCAAAAGAGCCAATTAAAGTTGATTGCTGCCCAGAACATAAGAAACTAGAGCAGACGATAGAGAAAAGCAGTGGAAACTAACAGTTTTCGCCGCATTTTTCTGCCTTGAACTTGTCCCAGCAGTGCACTATGTCCCGCATCAGTTCGGGCTGCAGATCATAGAAGTCGTTTATTCTTCCCTCTGGAAAGAACATCCTGATACTAACTTCGCGCCCAAGCCTGTCCATAGCAAGCATGCTCGCCTCAGGTTTCTTCGGAAGGACATCTTTGTGTTTTTTGTAGAATTTCTCGATTGTCGGCTTGATGCAGTCCTCGATCATCTGCTTGTTTGTTCTGTTTTCTAGATGTGGGAAGCCCATCTTGAAGGAATAATCGATTATGTCTTTTTTTCCGGAGTAGTTGCGGATGATGCTGTCCAAAACTTTCCTGTTCGGTATCTCGGTTATGTTGTAGGTGGGCGTATAGATTTTGGTGTAGTTGATGGTTATCTCCTTAACCTCGCCCTCAACATCTCCGATCTTCACGTAGTCCCTCACCATGAATGGTCGGGAAACCATAATGTAGAAACCCGCCAAGAAGTTACCTATTGTTTGAGTGGACGCGAAGCCTATGGCTGTTCCTGTCAAAGCTCCACCTGCAAGAAACAAATCTGTGGGCACCTTGAAGAGGCTCATAAGAGCAATTACGCCAGATATAGCAACAAGTATTCTGGCAACTAACTTCAAAATGTTGATTGCATGAGGCTCCATCTTCACCTTTTTTCCGTATCGAGCTATTGACTTGCGGATCACCTTGTCGAGAACAAAAGCGACGACGACGATAACTAGGGCTAGACCAGCGAGAATAAGGTTGTCAGAGGTCAGGAAAGCCGGAAACATGATATTCACCATATAACGCAGAAATGAGACAATATTGTTAAACAAAAACCTTTCTATGTCTCAGCGAAAGCAGTACAAGAAAACGAAGTAATAGTTAAGATGCAAGAAGCTGTAATACTCTGGTGAAAGAGAGACTGGATTATGGCAACAACTATTCGGGTGAATACTTGGCAAGAGTTTAGGGAAACAGCGCTCGAAAAGAAGCCCAAAAGCGTCATTTACGTCATCGCCCAGAGCGTCCCCGCCAGAAACCATACTGGACTAAAACTGATATTGCCCGTTGAGGGTGTGCAGTATATCTTCGTTGACTCGGCTAAAGGCGACAAGCTGAGAAGAACCGGAATCCCGGTTCGCACTGACAAGAAGGGAAACCGCTTTCTCACAGACGAGGACGTGAAACGTTTCCTCAGAGCAGAACTCAACATAGAAGATCTGCAAATCTTCTCATACTGGACAGCCTAACCAGAACATATACAGTTCTTTAAAGTGGTAAACTGAAAAAAGGATGGGGTTGCCGGGTCTTAATGTCGACCCGACGCGGCGCTTGAGTGTTCTCTGTTGTTCTGTTTTTGGGTTGGAGTCAAGGTTGCGGTGTGAACATTGACAGCATTGTTTCGGTGTGAACCACGCTGGGGTGCTGCTCAATCATCTCGTAGATAATTTTTGTCAGCTCCTCGGAACTGTCTGCCTCTATCACTGCGATGGCGTCGAATCTTCCCAGAACCGAGTTAGCCATCGTCACGCCCTTTATCTTCCTTGACTGCACGATCTCCTCTGAAGTTCCAGGTCTCATAGTCAAGAGTACGAAGGCTCTTATCTTTTTGCTGCGGAGATCTTTTGAAGACAACTGTTTTTCTCTCCTTTTAGAACAGCGTGATCGCCGTCTCGGTGTGAACGATGTTTGGGTCTTTTTCTATTACCTTGTACACGAAATCGTTGAGTGTTTCTAGGTCTGGAGCTTCCAAGACAACTATAACATCGTGTCGTCCATAAACGGAGTCAGCATGCAGAACATTTTGGAACCGCATTT
>CAYNQS010000002.1:0-320269 GCA_964399485.1 uncultured Candidatus Bathyarchaeia archaeon
GAAGCTTGGATGTGGTACTTCAAGAACATAGGCGGAGAACGCTGCCCAATCGTGGACACTTGGTGGCAAACAGAAACCGGAGGCATAATGATCTCACCCGCACCTGGAATAGGCTTAGTTCCCCTGAAACCAGGCTCGGCAACATACCCGCTTCCTGGAATAGACGTTGAAGTGGTAGATGAAAACGGAAAACCAGTACCTCCCGGAGTGAGAGGCTACATCATAATAAAGAAACCGTGGCCTGGAATGCTCCTGACTGTGTACAAGGATCCTGAACGATATAAAGAAACTTACTGGTCCAGATTCCCAGGTGCCTATTATGCAGGAGACTACTGCATGAAAGACGATGACGGATATCTTTGGCTTTTAGGCAGAGCAGATGAAGTTCTGAAGGTCGCAGGTCACAGACTGGGAACCGTGGAGCTTGAAAGTGCAATGGTTTCGCATCCGGCAGTAGCAGAAGCAGCAGTAGCCAGTAAGCCTCATGAAATCAAAGGAGAAACAATTGTGGTCTTCGCTGTTCTGAAGAAAGGAAATAAGCCAAGCGATGAACTGGAGAACGAATTGAGAAATCACATGAGAAAAGCTGTTGGTCCCCTTGCAACACCTGAAAACATATACTTTGTAGCAAAGCTTCCGAAGACAAGAAGCGGCAAAATCATGCGAAGAGTCCTAAAAGCGCTCGTTGCTGGTCAGTCGATAGGCGACATCTCTACCTTAGAGGACAAGGCTTCCGTAGAAGAGGCAAAACGGGCATTCGAGGAATTCGAAAGAATAACGAAGAAGTAAACTTCCTATTTTCTTTTTTTAGAAAACTCAATTAAATGGCAGATCAGGAAAGTCTTGCCCTGTTTAGGGTTTTGGTCTGCCATGAATATTTTCTTATTTTTGTTGACTCTCCGTAGCCGCATGCTGAGCATCGTTTCTGTTTCACATTATATGCCCTTCTGCCGCAGCGTCTACATCGTATGTGAACAGTCTTATGGGCGCGTTTTCCAAAAGATGAGGTGCCCTTGCTAACTTTTCCCAATGATGTCACCTAGGGGGCGGAGAAATTATCACCACGTTGTCGCCACGGACTATGATGGCACCAAGTTTCTTCACATTTTCCACATCTGTAATGTCGTCTGTTTCATCTAAAACCAAGTTGAGGTGCTGATCGAAGCCCTTGAGTTTTCCCCGTAACTTCTTTCCGCCTCTCAATCTTACAAGAACTATTCTTCCGAGGCTATCTTCCAAGATTTTGGTAGCCATTTCGCTCATACGAATCCTCACGTCCAGTTGTTGCTTCGTTTATAGTTTTCAACGTAACGATTTAAAGGTATCTGCGTTATGGGGTTTCTATGGTCTATTTTGGTTTCTTAAGTTGGATGACTTATATTGCTTCTAGAATCGGCTGGAACGTTGTGCCAATTTCTTCCGTTTAGCGGAAAAATAGGGGGTGGGAAAGATAGGGGCTGTTGCTTGTTTACTCTATTTTTATGGTCTCGCCTTTGCTTTTCTCTTCTTTCTTTTTGGGGATGGTGATGTCTAAGACGCCGTTCTTGTATGTCGATGTCGCCTTTTTAGTTTCTACCTTGGCAGGTAATTCGACTTCTTTGAAGTACTTGCGTTCAGGGGTGTCAACAGAAATCGTTAACTTATCAGCTGTTCCGGAGAGTTTGATGTCTTTCTTTTCTACACCGGGCAGTTCAACTATCACTCTGATTTCGCCGTCACCGGGTATAACGTCTGCTAAGGGTTCTCTCTTCTCTTTGACGTCCATGTGTGGTTTCCCAAGTCGTGTTTCCGCCTTGAAATTTCCGAACTCTCTTACTTTTGGTTTCCCATCTGGACCCACAGTCACGCTGTAGCCGTACACAAAGGGTCCCCAGCTTTTCACTTTAGTTCCGTCGGGTAATGTTTGTTCTCGAATGAGGGTTTCGGGTGCATTCTTCGACAAGTTCTCAAACTCTTTTGCCATCATCTCTTCCATTTCTTTGAAGGCTTCGTCTATGTCTCCTAGACCGCCTCTAAAGAAGGGCCATCCTTTCTTAGACCAGTGTGACCATCTGTCTTCTTCTGACACGATCTTTTCACCTCCTCAAATTCTCTATCTCTTCCAGAGATTCTAATAGTCGGCGCAGGGCAAGGCTTAAGGTTAGGAATGCTGATTGACTGAACTCGGAGCAGCTATAGGTTCCTCTGCCTGTTTTTGTTAGAAATCCGCCGTCGCTGAGCTTTTTCGAGTTCTCCCAGACGGTTTTTGGATTCAAATCTAAGTCTCGCATGAAATCTGCGAAGTTCATTGTGCTGTCTTCTTCCTCGACTAGCCGTCTCATCATTTTCAGTCGGGTTTGGTTGGATAGGGCGTCGAACATGTTGGAGAATTTCTGGAAGTCTTCTTCGAATGCTTTGAATTCGGTTTCAAGTTGGTCTTTTGGCCAGTCCATGGGGGACAGGGGTATCTCTAGAATTATTTCTCCATCACGCACGAGTTGTAGCTTTAGAGTCATGTAGCCTCACCCATTTATTACCGTATAGTAATAAGCGCAGTCGTTTCATATAAATATTACTCACAAGTAATAAATGATGAACATCGCCCAACAAAAACAACAAGCAGTTTTTCAGACGCCAAAACCTGTTACATGATTATTTTTGCTGACTCTCTTCTTTGGATACTATCGCTCAGCCCGTAAAAGACCGGCAGATTAGAACTGTTTGGGGATGTCCTGTTTTTCCAGAATGTAGCCGCAGTAATGGCATCTTAAGCGGAGAGGCTCCTTGCTATCCACATAGAAGGTAGATTTCACGGGTTCTTTACTGTTTGAAATGCACGCGGGGTTAGCGCATTTAACTGCTTCACGTATTATCTGGGGCAGCCTAACACGCTGCTTGTCTACAACCTTGTAGTTTCTGATGATGTTGATGCTGGCGTGGGGAGCCAAAAGAGCTATCTTATCCACTTCTTTGGATTTCAGTTCTCTTCCTTCAATCTTAACCATGTCTTTCAAGCCCAACGTTTTGCTGGGCACATTCATGCCAACTGTCACGACGCCGCTGACGTGATCTGTGATTCCCAAAATCTTTAACACATTCAAGGCATGCCCAGCGGTGATGTGATCTATTACCGTGCCATCCTTGATTTTGGATACGCGTAAAGTAGTTTCACTCAAGTTAACCCGGTCCTTCAGGTTCTGTATACTATATTTTAATGCACGAAGAGTTTATTTATAGATACTGTTCGCTTTTCCGTGAATCATGAATTATCTTGTAGTTCAGAGAATAGAACTGAAGACATAAGAGAAGAAAAGAGAGTGTGCCAAGAAAATTTTAGGGGAATGCTAGGGAGCTTCTCGGGAGACTGTTAAGATTCTGACGTAGTCCGCTGTGTCGTCGCAAGCATCGGCGACATGCTCCATTTCTTCTATGAGGTCCTTAAGCAACAGTATTGTTGCAGCATCTATTTTGTTAGAATATTTAAGAAGCAACTCTTTGGATTTCAGGTATTTCTCATCCACCAGTCCCTCTATCTCGTCAATCTGCTTTGCAAGTTCCATAGCCTTTGGGGGATCAGTCCCCAACATCCCAATTGCCTTAAGCAAAGTTTTTGCGCAATCAACCAAGTCTTTGGCGGTTTGGGCAAACTGTTTCCACATTTCATTTGGCACTTTTGCCTCTAAAAGCAAAATAACCGCTCTTGATGCATCCTTGACGTGATCCGCCATCTCGTCCAATCTTTTCACTAGGTGCATGATGTCTTCGCGGTCTTTGGACAGAAGGCTTCCCCGGGTAAGCTCCTCGAAAACTGTTCTTCTAAGTTCATCGATTTCATGTTCGGCACTAGACAGTTTGTTGAAAGACGCTATCGCTTTTTCCTTGTTGCCGTCTAAGGCTGCATTAATCGACTTTTCTAGCTCGATTACGGTGTCGATAGCCAAGGTCATCTGTCTATCTGCTATTTCCAACACCTTAGATTTTCTTCTTTTAGCAAACCATCTTTCCATAAACTTTCACCTTTAACAAGGAGACGTTCTATAGCTGCTGTTAACTAAAGTGCAAGCATTCCGCTTAAATCTTTTCCATCCTTTCACTCTAGAGCCAACTCCGTTCTCAAACCCTTTTCAGGATAGGAAAAAACAAAGCTTTTTCCAACAGGAAAAGCAACAGTGACTTCCTCTCCCACATCAAGCCATTCACCCATTAATGCTGGACGTACAACCACCAACAGGTCTTCATTTTGAAGCCTAATTTCGTATCGAACATCGGTTCCTTCAAACCTGAAAGCTTCAATGTTACCGAGGACCGAGTTTACCCCGCTCCTTTTCCCTTTATGGATAGAAAGAATTTCTGGTCTTATGGCGACAACCACTTTTTCTCCCTTTTTGTGGTCCTGATCTGAAGATGTAACAGAAATTCCTCCCCGAAGTTCCACAGTAAGTTTGTGGTCAGCTCTATCCGAAACGTAACCTTCTAAGAAATTTGATTCCCCAACAAAATTCGCCACGAATATGTGCTTAGGGTTCATGTACAGTTCCTGAGGAGTTCCCACCTGCAGAATCTTTCCTTTTCTCATCACCGCGATTCGGTCCGAGATTGCCATGGCCTCTGCTTGGTCATGAGTAACATGGATCGCTGTTAAGTGGAGGTCTTTCACAAGTTTTCTGATTTCGTACCTCAAGGCTGTTCTGATTTTCGCGTCTAGGGCGCCTAAGGGCTCATCCAAAAGCAGAAGCTTGGCACCGGAGGATAATGCTCTAGCTAGGGCAATCCTCTGTCTCATCCCTCCACTTAATTCTATTGGAAAAGCGTCAGTTCGCTCAAAGAGTCTGACCAGCTCCAGCATTTCACGTCCAACTCTCTCGCTCTTCTCCTCTTCCCATCCCTTTACGCGCGGTCCGTAGGTGACGTTGTCCCAAACGTCCATGTGGGGAAACAGTGCATACTCCTGAAAGACGTATCCGATGTCTCTGTATTCTGGGGGAAGATTCGATACTAGGCGTTCGTCGATGAATATTTCGCCTTCATCGGGCACTTCTAAACCGGCTATCATTCGCAAGGTGGTTGTTTTTCCGCATCCGCTTGGTCCGAGCAAGGTTAGATATTCCTTGTCACGAACATGCAGGTCTATGTGGTCAACAGCGATTATTCGCCCTTTATCAAAGCTTTTGGCTACATTCTTCAACTCAACATCAGGCATTCCAGTTCACCTCAACATGAAATTTTTTAATTATATTACCTTGTCTCATCTAGTGGTCACCTTTCTGAAAACCATAAGGAGAACAAATGAAAGAGCAATCAGGTAGGTTGATGCGAAGAGCGCCGCAGGAATCGCATAGGATTCAACCATGTTGACTACTAGGGGAGGAATTGTTGTGTTGCTGCCCATAACCAGAAAAGTTGCGCCTGTTTCTCCCAAGGAGCGGGTAAAGGACAGGATAACCCCAGTTAAGATTCCTCTCTTTAACAGAGGAAGAGCGATTGTTTCAACAGTGTTATATGGGTTGGCGCCTAGGGTGCGAGATGCTTCCTCATATAAGGGGATGTCAGACCCTTCGAATGTAGCCAGCATAGGCTCAACTACCACAGGAACAGAGAACACTATATGCGTTAAGATTATAAGCCATATTCCCGGATCTGCGAGACTCAACCCGCTGGGACCCCAAAGAAGGAGGATGGATAGACCAAGGGCTGACGTTGGGACGATCAGCGGGATTCTGAGCAGGGCTCTGAGGAATCGACCGAACCTGTAACGTTTTATCAGGAATACTGTGGGAATGGCTATACAAGCTGCGATGTAGGTTGCAATTCCGGCGGAGGCAAACGAAACTACCGTTGCATCTAGCAGAGCTGAGAAGTAGTTTGATGGTCCGAACAGTTGATAAACGACGCTTTCTGTCACTTTGCCTGTGTCCGGGTCGCTGCTCCAAGATAGCACCACAGAATTCAGGACAACAACTATCGGGACTACAACCACTATGATGATGAAGAGGATAACAATCGCGTCTCTAACTCGCGAAAGTTTCCGAGAAGCAAAATCTTCGACTTTTAATAGTCTTTTTTCGATGTTGAGAGTCGAGAAAAGTGAAAATGTTGAGACCCCCCTCTTCTGTAAGATGAACTCTACTGGCAGAATTATCGCTGATGCCACAATTAGTAATAGACTGCCTAGGAAAGCGGCGGGTCCAAACTTGAATTGGGATACCCAGCTGATAACCGCGATGGGCGCCGTGGTATAGACGCTTGCCACTACCAGCGTGGCTCCAGTTTCTCCCAGAGACCGTGCAAAAGCCATAACTGCTCCCGAAAAAATCGCGGGTATCGTTAACGGAAACAGAATCTTTCTGAAGGTTGTGAGAGGCGCGGCTCCGAGGGTTCCGGAGGCTTGCTCAAACAGCGTTGACATGTCCTCAAGTTTGGCTTTAAGAGTTTTCACGATGTATGGAAAGGTTAATGCAATGTGTACTATCAGCATTATGAAGGGAACTTTGATAACGGGAATCAAATAAACGGAGTCTACTCCAAAAATCGTTGTCCAAGTTATTAGAGTCGCAAAACCGAAACCTGATGTGGGGATAACCAACGTGAAGGTGATGAGGTCTTCAAGGAACCCTTTTCCCCAGAACTTCTTTCGAGCCAGTATGTAGGCAAGAGGAATCCCAAAAAGTAGGTCTATCGCAACCGCGGAGATGGCGAGGCGCAAAGATAAACCAAGATACTTCTGAATTTCTATCCAGTTTGTGTCCCCTATTAGCGGATTAGCGAAAACTTCGGTGTAAACCTCTGGCCATCTGGTAAACGTAAATGATATCAGAAAAAAGCTTGGTAAAAAAACAAAAACAATGAGACTTGCTACGGTTGCGGATACTCCAATTCGGGAGAGCAGGTTTTGTTTCCCTTTTGGCTGGCTAAAGGCGGTCACACTCCCGGGTTTTTCACTTCAGACCATACAGTGAAAAGGGCTTCCATCGCTTCTCCCGATAAAGGTCGAAAAGTTGGAACGTTGATTTCAAATTCAACGCCGTTTGTTTCATTAAAGATTTCTTCGTTCAGTGGGACGTTGGGGTTGGCGGGTCTAAACCCGTATTCTTGGGCTTTGTCTTGATTCTGTTCCTGAAGCAGATAGAAAAGATACTGTGAGGCAGCAAACTTTTGATACACGCTAACCCAAGGCGCGTTCAAGATAACAAACGGATGGTCAGAGAGAAGAGTTCCATCCTCAGGATAAACTGCCACCAACGAATCGCCCCATTTCTGCGTAGCTTTGTCAGCATTACTGATAACAACGCTTTCGTAAACTGTAAAACAGTCAATCGCGGAAGGACCGTTCTCAGCAGCCCAACTGCCAAAAAATCCAGTGCTTTTTCCGTACATAACTGCTTTGGATTCGATAACACTGACAAAACTCTTGCCAGTTTCGTTCTTGAAATCGTCGACATTAAACTCTTCAGGTTTCTTTCCGAGCGCAGAAGCGAATTCTAGAACTTCAGCCATGGCACCTCCGTTACTTAATTGTGGATCGGGATGCCCATACTTGTAGTCGATTCCAGTCTCTGCCAGCCGATACAAATCAGTGAAGCTATTCACATCGTTCTCTTCGAAGAATGAAGCCCACCCACCTATTACGACGGGAGACAAAACAAGGGACGTGGAGTCGGTAGCTATTTCCTGCTGTTTCCCCAACTCTTGCAGCCATTTCTGGTTTAGGTATGGTATCCAGATGCTGGAGGCTGGGCTCCAAGCTGCTGGTTGCGTACTCTCCTGAAGGATGAGGTTTACGCTGTCATGGCTTCCGGTTACTACAAGTTCTACGTTAACTGTGATGTTGAAGCGTTCGAAAAACCAGTCTTCAAATGCGGGTGTAACATCTTTTATCCACCCGTCTTTCTCGCTTGTGTAAAGAAACGTGAAACTGATGCTGGAGGGTAATCCTTCCTTTGCGACGCCTCCGCCTCCTCCTTGAGATATTATTGAGGAGACAGCCAAGAAAAACATGAAGCCAAGCAGGATTCCGATAAGCAGCAGGAGGTATCCCTGTTTCGGAAACAGCCTTAAGCGACGTTTGTTTCTCCGATCCATACCTGTTAGCCTCGTAATAGTATTCAAGCGAACTGTATAAGAACTTCGCTTACGGAAAGAGGGCTGTAAAGATTAAATAGTTTGTTAAATGAGTGTATATAGGACTATATATTCTATATATAGCTGGTGTAAAACTAATGAGAGATAATTCGTTGAAAGAGGGTGAAACAAGAAAGCTCCAAGTCACGGGAGGCTCTACTTACGTAATTTCGTTGCCAAAAAGATGGGTCACCCAAAACGAGCTTGAAAAAGGCAGCCAATTGCTTATTCGCCAAGAAGAAAACGGCGCCTTAGAAGTTTTGCCTCCAGAAATGGCAAAACCGGAAAGAGCAGATGATGCGCTGATCAAAGTCTCTCCAGAAGACAGCTCCGAGGCGCTGATAAGAAAAACCGTTTCTGTGTATTTGCAGGGCTACAACATAATCCACATAAGAGCAAAAGAACAGAAAGAAATTTTGTCGACCCAAAGAAACGCTGTCAAAACTTTTGCTCGAAATATGCTTGTGGGAACAGAAATAGTAACCGACACTTCCAAAGAGTTGACTTTGCAGGTTCTGTTAAGTTACCCCGAATTGTCTGTTCCCAGCGCTTTGCGGAGAATGACTATCATAACATCTTCGATGCACAAGGATGCCATAACCGCCCTCAGAAACCTCGATTACCAATTAGCAAAGGATGTCAGAGCCACCGACTATGAGGTTAACAGATTTCATCTGTACATAATACGGCAGCTGAAGATGGCGATTCAGAACCCGCGGATAATAACGGAGATAGGACTAAAAACAGCAAGAGATTGCCTCGGCTACAGACTCGTAACTAAAATGGTGGAAAGAACAGCCGACCACGCCACCAACATAGCAAAGAATGTTCAGCTACTCAAAAAACAGTTAGACGAGGAGTTTCTTCAAGCAATCCAAGAAATGAATAAGGTGGCGATTTCCTCCTTCGAAACTGCGATAGAATCGTTGTTCAGGCTTGATTATGATTTAGCAGATAGCGTTATCTCGAAAGCCAACAAGATAGTTTCTCTGGAGAAGAAGGCGCTGCTTTCGTCAAAAGAGACTGAAATAGAAGAAGCAGCTAACATTCGATTGATTATTGAGAGCGTTAGAAGAATAGCGGAGTATTCTATGGACATAGCGGAGATTGTTCTCAACATGACTGTTGATTCTGTAATAGAATAAAGAACAGATTAGAGATTAAGCATTTATTTGTGAGTTGCCAAATGCGCCATTTTTAAAAGTATATCGAATGTGTTCTAAACAACTCTGCAAGGAGTTCTGGATAAATTATTGCACAGTATATCCTTTTGGACTCATTTAGTGTTTTGAAATGATGATATGTTGCTTGAACTGATGTCTCAACTCTTTTGTCTCTCTCACGACCGTAAATCAGAACAAATCCATCTATTTTCCAATCTTGAGCTTTTGAAGTTTCAGATCTAATCATGTGTTCTGAGATGTCATCGTTTCGACTTTTTATCTGAAAACCAACGATCGCATTATTTAGATTCTTACTAATGTCGATTCCTGAGTACTCCTTCACGCCGTGAAGGTCAATCTGATATGAAAGCAAAACTTTGTTCAGTAATTCATTGAAAGCTTCCATGAGTATAGTATGAGGTTTATTTATGGTTGAGAATTTTTTCAGCATTATATCTCTTTCTTCTACATATTTTGCTCTGTCAAACCCGATTTCAAAATTTTTAGATATAAATTTTTTAGCTATATTGAACATATTACGTTTGTCTGGGCGTTCTCTCCTTGTTCTATTTAGTAGAACGTATAGATTTTCTGAAAAAACCTCTCTGTTTAACTTATTAATTCGGAAGAAATCTCTTCTAATCCCTTTTATGCTCTTCACAAATTCTTCTAAACTAATATCAGGGTTTTCTTCAAAGATGTCTGATATTATTACTGCAACATCTTCTCTGTGGGTATACTCATTTTCACTGAAATATCTCAGAAGAGCGTCTAAAAATTTCATTTCGCATCATTTGATACTCTTAAAATCCGAATCCTTCCGGAGTTTGGTGCTCAATCTTAGAATGCTATCAATCTTGCTTTTTTTGTAGATTCCCCATTTTTTCAGCTCTACTAATCCTCTGCTTTCTAGTTCAGCAAGTTCAATACTCACATTTTGGACGTGTATCCCAAGATAATCTGCTATTTGACCAGACGATCTTTTGCCATCTACCGCGAGGTAAACCTTCGCAGCTCTTCTTCGTTTTGATAAGTATTTCATGAGCAATTTCTCAAGCTCTTTGGCTTCTGATCGGATTACCCATGTCATCTGTGCATCAATAGACCTTACATGAGAAAGTATCGCGTCAATTCTATCAAGCTCTTCTTTCGACACAATGTCACCCTCAAATTGGGAAAAGTTTTCTGTAGAACTTTCCCCCACTTCCTTCAACCTCGTAAATTATGCCTAATTCATCCCACTGAGATATGATTGGTGAAAGAGTTCCCTGAGTTACGCCTACAATGCTTGCAATTTCTGAAATTGATTTTTTGCCATCTAACGCGTTATATCCATCAATGTATTTTTGTTTCAGTTTCTTTTGTTTATTGGAAATTACGATATCTTCAACTTGCTTTTGAGTGAAAGCCATTCTCCCAAGCAGAGAAATTATGATCTCATTTTGTCTTACTAACTTCTTCAAATCTTCATTCATGTCCAATCACTTCTCGCCATTAGCATTCTCTTTCTTGGTTTTTGTCCTCTTTTTCTTCACTCTGCTTTTTAATGTGCTAACCGTAGATGCATCAGTTCCTAGTAATGTTGCAATTTCTTTTGGTTGTAGACCAATTTCGGATAATATTTTAACCTGGTCTGTAAGATTTTTGCCCGCGAGGGAATTCATAGCTGTTAGTTTGATTAATGTATCCAGTTTTTCAGATAATATCTTGAACTGTTTATCACTCAAAGTTTTCAACTTCCTTTCACTTGAACATCAATACCAAAATCATCGAGCGAAAAAAGTCTCTTCGCTCTTTTACCTCCACTAGCTGAAATGGGCTCAGCTATTCCAGCCTTTACCCATTTTTTCCACCATCGTGAAACAGTCATTTGACTTACAGCCGTTTGTTGAGCTACTTGTCTTGAAGTCTTTTTCCCATTACTTGATTGATATGCAATTTTCTCTTCTGGACTCGCCAAGATTTCTGATAAGAGTTGTTTGACATGGGGGATACTCGTCACTTTTGTCCATTTCACCAATTCTTCAAGTAACTTCACCATTCTGTCTTCTCTACTCATCTTCATTCATCCTCAGTTGACTCTTCTTCGGATTCATCAGTCTGCTCTTCAAATACCGGGACAGAAATGCCAACTTCCTTAAGTGAAAAAATCCTGCGACAGCGTTTCTTATAGTCGGGATGAATTTCAACAATTCCCATAGGACCCCATAACTTCCAATAATCACGTACTGTAGGGGGACTTACTTTTGCGATTCTTGCGATGTTTGGACTAGACCGACCATCACTTAATTCATAAATCAGTTTTTTGGCATCATTATCTAAATTTGTCTCTAGAACTTGCTTGACTTGTTGCATCCCTTGAAACTTTGTCCACTTTAAAATTTCTATCAGAGCATCCTTAATCTCTTTGTCATAATTCAACCAGCATCACCTACTCAAAAAGTCCTGATTTATCATAGATTACTTCCCTTCCTTTTCTTTCTGTAATGAGGAATCCCATTTCTTTGAGTTCGGATATCTTCTTCATCACAGTTATTTCTGCTACTCCGAGTTCTTTCGAAACTTTCTCAACAAGTTTAGAATAGCTTAAAGAACCGTCAGAATAGTCCAATATTTTTGCAGAAATCTTATCGCGACGGATTTTTGTTTTATATTTCTTAATCAAATCTAAACTATTCAGTTTCGTAAGGATAATCAACTGATCAAGCTTGTGAGATATTTCATTCAGAATTTTTTGTTCCTTGCTCAGGTTGTTTTCCCCCTGAATCGTGTTTGGATGTCCATTCGGAAGGAACGTGATCAAACTTTCTTTTTGGGTAGCCTCTTCTTTCAATAACTATCAGATCAGCATTTTGAAGGTCTTTTGCAGTACGTTGAACTGCCCTTTGTGAAATACCTGCTTTTTTTGCTATTGTTTTGGTGTCTGTAAAACCATCACTTAACGCCCAAACCATCTTTCGTTCTTTTGTAGTAAGGATTTTTTCAAGTTCCTTCTCAAGTTTGTCTTTTACAGTCATTTCAAGAAGTTGTCTCAGCTTAACAATCTCGTCGTAAATGTTCACGAGTATTTCTTGCGACATGAAGATCACCAATCTAATCACGATTATCGATATAAACATTTTGGTGTTAATATACAAAACGAAGTTGTGAGTTATAAACGAAGTTCGTTAAAAAATATACTAAAAATCGCTGACGCATAACACATACATCTGAAATCAAGAAACATATAAAAAAAGGTCAGCAATATGCACATAAAACTAATTTTTACAGCAACAAGTTATACACTAATTCAATAATATAAGTGTATACGTTAGACGGTTAAGATAGCCAAAAACAAAAGTTTTGAGCAACCAACAACCTCCTACGTTGGGTGGATAGATTAAGCATTTATTTGTGAGTTGCTAAAGTGTGTCTGGTGTAAGGCTTGCAGTTTAAGGGACGCGACATAGTATCCATCAAAGATTTCACCCGAGAAGAAATCGATTACATCCTGAAAACCTCCGCCTCCATGGAGCCCATAGCCAAAAGCGGCTCAGATATGCTCCGCGGCAAAATACTGGCAACCCTCTTCTTTGAAGCCAGCACAAGAACCCGCCTAAGCTTCGAAGCCGCCATGAACAAACTGGGAGGAAGCATCATCGGCTTCGCAGAACCCAAAGTTGCCTCAATCAAAAAAGGCGAAAACTTGGCAGACACCATCAGAGTCGTCGAAAACTATGCTGACGTCATGGTGCTACGGCATCCGCTGGAGGGAGCAGCCAGATTAGCAGCCGAGTTCGCTCGCATACCAGTGATAAACGCTGGTTCCGGAGCTGAGGAGCATCCGACCCAGGCTATGCTGGATTTGTACACCATCCTGAAAGAGAAAGGAACGATCGATGGGCTTAACATTACGTTGATGGGAGACCTGCGGTATGGGCGCACGGTTCACTCGCTGGCGTATGCTTTGTCGCTCTACAAGGTGAAGCTGTTTCTGGTTTCGCCTGAGCTTCTCCGCATGCGAAGAGAGGTTTCTGACACCATAAAAAAGAAGATTGCGGTAGTGGAGGGCTCCACGGTTGAGGAGGTTTTGCCTGAAACGGATGTGCTTTATATAACACGGATTCAGCAGGAGAGAATTCCTGACCCAGCTGAATACGCCAAGGTCAGCGGAACCTACAAGATCGAAGTTGACACGCTGAAGGATGCGAGGGAGGACATGATTATTATGCATCCTCTGCCCAGGGTCGGCGAGATAGATCACGCGGTGGATGATACGCCTCACGCCAGATACTTCCAGCAAGTATGGAACGGCATAGTCACCCGAACAGCTCTCCTAGCCCTTATACTAGGAGCGAAGAAGTAACAGGAAAATTTTGAGAAACTGTTATGCGCACAATAAGCAAAACGTTAAAGACTGCACATGCGGTAATGATGTACATTAGAATCGCTTTTTGTAGAAATGGACTGTATTTGGAGAGTTGGGCATGGTTCCAAGCATAGTAAAAGATGTTTTTTCAACCAAGTTTAAGAGCGTCAATCAAGGCAACACGCTTTCCGCCTGCCTCTCGCTGCTTAAAGAAGAATCGACCCCAAGTTTGGTTGTGCTAAACAGTAAAGGAAAATATGCGGGCGTAATTGCTCACAGATGGATAGTCAGATCACGATACGATCCGTCGACAACCAAAGTGGAGACTTTGATGCGTTCAGCGCCCACAGTATCCCTGCAGGATTCACTCAGCAAGGTGGCGAGGTTGATGATAACCAGCGGAATCATGCAGCTTCCAGTTTTCAGCGGAGAGAAACTGGCCGGAATCGTTACGGATGATTCTGTTATTCGGGGGGCAGTGATTGGGAAATGGGGCAGCACCAAAGTTGAGGGTGTGATGACCAAGAAGCCGTTCCTTGTTGAAGAAGACGAGTCTGTGGGGGCAGTTCTGAGTCTCTTCCGGGAGCACGGCATCTCTCACATGCCGGTAGTTAGAGATGGCAGCCTCGTTGGGATTGTCAGCATCCAGAACATTATCACAAGCATCTTCCAGCCAAGACAGCGCCAAACAGTAGGCGACATAGCAGGAGAGAAAGCCCCGATTCTAAGCATTCCAGTGAAGGGCATAATGACGAAGCCGGTCATCACGGTCTTGCCCGAGACTCTGCTGAAAGGCGCTGTGGAGAAGATGAGTAAATTCGACATTTCTTCGCTGGTGGTTGTCAGGAAGGGAAGACCTGATGGAATTCTGACGAAGAGAGATCTTCTTGAGCCACTGGCTGAAATGGAGATGCCGAAGCAGAGGATTACTGTCCAGTTTTCAGTGAAGGGTGTAGAAATGGGTGATATTCAACGCGGCTTAATTATGGAGGATTTCGAGTCCTTTGCACGCAGATACCAAAAGACGATACAGGCTGGCGCACTTTTCGTGTACATGAAAATTCATGGAACAAAATACAAGGGGCGGCAGCTGATTCACTGTCGCCTAAAATTTAGAACACGAAAAAGTTCATTCTTCAGCTCCAGCGAAGGGTACGGAATTGAAGCAACATTTCACACAGCATTGGTTCGTCTTGAGAGGCAGCTTCTGAGAAGCCAAGAGCTTGCGCATGAACCAGAATACGCCAAGAAATATTTGCGGCGAATAGAGTTTCCTTCAACAGAACTTTAGACTACACCAAACTGAGGGAGGTGAAAAGTTGACACAAGAGGGAGAAATGTACGCCTGCAAAATCTGCGGCAACGTAGTGAAAGTTATCGCATCCGGCGCTGGAATCCTTGTCTGCTGCGGACAACCCATGGAACTCGTGGGAGAAGACTAGAAAGCGCGTGCATGCACAGTTATTAATGTGAGTTTCGTCAATTCTTTTGCTATGAAGCCACTGCACATCTATTCGCTGGTCACTGATGTTGGGGTGGACATTCGTTTTCGAGAAAAATCCTATCCAATAGTATATCCAAGGTCTGTTTGGGAGGCAATACCCAAAGAGACGCAAACCGCGTTGAAAGACAATCTTGCAGTCGCCACCACCATGCATCTGCCGCTCATATTCGATTCTCCCAGCATCGTCTACCATTCAGGCTGCCCATTGCTGGAGCCCTATTTTGTCCAAAACTTCTTGAAAGACATCCCATCCTGCACAGAGGTTGACGGCACCAGCACCGACGAGGCTGTAAGAAAATTCTTCAACACAGAGTACCAGTTTCTGGACCCAGACATAGTATATCCCTCCAAGCAGCCTGTGGATTCGCCATCCGGCGCCCTTGTTGGAACAAGCTTCGGAAAGGACAGCCTCCTCACCTACGCAGCGGCAGATGAGATCGGTCTTGACCCTGAAATGGTCTATGTGGTAGAGCAGAGCATGACCTACGAACAGAAACACAAAACCGAGCTGGCGAAGCGCTTCAAAAACGAGTTCGGCAAACAACTGAACATTCTGAGGCATGAAACAGGAAAGTTCAGGGACTACCCATATCTGGGGGTGCCCTTCACGGAGATGGGCTGGGGACTGCAAAGCACAGAGTATGCACTGGAGCTGATACCGTTCGCGTATGCTCTCAATGTGAAGTATCTTCTGTTCGGCAACGAGCAAACCGCCGCCTCAACTTACATGGACTCTGAGGGCAGATGGACAGTTCATCCCTGCTACGACCAGTCCCACCACTGGACTGTGCATATTGACCAGATCACACAGACGTTCTCGGGGCGCTCAGTCAACACTGGAAGCTTGATTGAGCCGCTTATGGACATGATGATCCAGTACATTCTGGCGCACAGGTACCCGGGGATTGCGAAGTATCAGATGAGCTGCTTCACTGAAACCGAGGCGGGACGAGACTATCACTGGTGCCACAACTGCAGTATCTGCGCTAAGATGTATCTGATGTGCGTTGGAAGCGGAGTTGACCCAGAGATGATTGGGTTAAGGGAAAATATGTTAGAGCGAAAATACAAGCGGTTCTTCACTTTGTTTGGTGGGAAATCGATCACGATGACATATGCTCACACTAAGGTGGGCAGGGATGAGCAGCTTTTTGCGTTCTATCTTGCAGCCAAGAGGGGGGCAGAGGGGGGGCTGGTTGAGGAGTTTAAGGCAAGTCCATTATATCAGGAAGCGAAGAATCGGGAGGAGGAACTTTGGAAAACGTTCTGCACGTTACATACTTCGATATCTGTGCCCAAAGAATTGAGGAACAGTGTGAATTCAATTTATAAAGAGGAACTGGCTTCATTCCAGATTTAACAGAGCAAATTCAAAGAAGGAGTTTAATTATGTTGCATTCATTTTTCAGGTGGGATAATGCCTTATGCGAATAGCGTTAGTTCTGAATACTCGCCGCGCAGAAAATGAATTCGAGGTGGAGTACGATCCGCCTCACACTATCGAACTCATAAAACATGGCATCGACGCCACTGGACACGAGTACGTCTTTGTTGAGGCTGACGAAAACTTTGCTGAAAGCATCAAAAAGGCAAAGCCAGACCTTGTCTTTAACAGGGCAGAGGGGCTGAGAGGAGACAGCCGCGAATCGCATGTGCCCGCCATACTTGAAATGCTTGACATACCCTACGTTGGCTCTAACGTGCTGACTACTGCGATTTGCTTAAACAAGGCATGGACAAAAAAGGTTCTAGTTTATCATGGCATTTCGACACCAAAATTTTTTGTATGCAAAAACCTTGAAGAGGCAGAGAAAATCAACGAGGGCTTCCCCTATATCCTGAAGCCCAACGAAGAAGGCTCCTCCATCGGAATCATCGAAGAAAACTTGGTACAAGACAAAACGCAGCTGCACACAAGACTCAAGCAGATGATCAGAGAGTATCAGCAGCCGATACTGGTTGAACAGTTTATTGAGGGCAGAGAATTCAGCACTGGACTACTAGGGCGAGCAGGCGAAGAGCCGGAGGTTCTTTCGATTCTGGAAATCGATTTCTCCAAGTTCCCGGAGGTAGGTGGCGTATTTGGGCAAAAATCAAAAACGGTCCTAGACTCTCTGGACCACTACATTTGTCCTGCACAAATCCCAGAAAAACTGAAGAAAAAGCTTGAACGGCTTTCAGTGAACATCTGGCATGCGTTGGAGGCTAAAGATTTTGCGAGAATCGACTTTCGAATGAACAGTGAAGGGAAACTGTTTTTCTTGGAAATTAATCCTCTGCCAGGCATGGACTTCGACACTGAAGAAAACGATCTGTCATTCTATCCGTACATGGCGATGAAGTCGGGCTACAGTTACGATGAGCTTGTCCACAGACTTCTCGAATCTGCATGCAGCCGCTATGGTCTGAAACTATAGAAAAGGTTTAGAACTCAGGTGGGTTCATGACAGTTTTGGGGAGAAAAGGAAGCTGTGAAGGAAACAAAAACGATACTTCAACCAGAAAAAGATAATCCATTCTGGCGGCAGCTTTTACGCGAACTAGCCAAGAAGTTCAACGGAGAACTGGACATAGTTTTTCCAACAGAATGGAACAGTTATTCTTTCTCTTTGTTTCACGGAATGGAGAAGTCAGGCTTCAGGCGGGAGTTACAGTATTCCTTTAAAGAGTTGACGAAGAGCTTCAAAAATCCGGAACTGGTTTTCTGGCTCATAACAGAGGATGGTGAACCCCAAGTTCTTCTTTTCGGCTACGCGATTCCAGACAGAGAGGCGAAATCCTTCTATTTGGACACTTTAACTGTCAGACGCAGAGGCGAAGGCATCGGAGATATTGTTATGGAGTTTCTGATTCGCTGGGCACAAACAAAACAGTATCGAGCAATAGTTCTGGACACAGAATTAAGGGACGAGAAAGGATTTCCTCTACAGCACTTCTATGCAGAACACGGATTTGAAACAGTCTCCACTTCCGAAAACGATGTCACCATGAAACGCATGCTGCAGTAAAAAATGCGGGCTGTTTGGTGGCTCTCAGTCGAAGTCTCTGCCAGTCAGGATTGCCACGAATGTTCCTTTCACGATGAAGCCGTCTCTGCCAAGACTTTGCATGACAGCGAGGGTGCTGGCGGCTGCGGGAAGAACGCTTAGTCCCTCTTCGGAGCGGACTAGCCTTGAGAACTCCATCATTTTTGTGTCTGAGGCGTATTCTGCGAAGCCTCCAGATTCATAAATTGCGTCTAGGGCAAGCTGTCCATCGAATGCATGCCAGTTGGTTAGCGGCTCATTGACTTTGCTCTCTTTGATTTCCTCAGGTTTCAAATCAACTATGGTCCGTTTGTTTTCCTTGAAGGACTTTATGACAGGGTTGCCTCTCCGTGTGCTGGTAGCCACCATCTTTGGAACAGTCATAGTCTTGCCGGAGAGATACAGTTTTTTGAAGCCCGCGTAGATGCCCGCAATGGTTGTGCCGTTTCCAACAGGACAGAAAATATAGTTGGGAACCCGCCTTAAATCGCGGTAAATCTCAACCGCAATTTCTCCGTAAGCAGCTAAAGACAAATCTGGAACCTCGTTTACTCCAGGATTGGCGTCAAACCAATGGTTTTCTATCGCCTGCTGGCTAGAGTAAGCCACCGCATCCTCATAGTAACCATCCACAAAGTGAACCTTTGCACCAAAATTTTCCATGCGTTTCAGCCGATCCTTTGGCACCTCATACTTTTTGGGAATGTAGATGTTGGCAGCCAAATCATAATGCCGTGCAGCGTAGGCAACAGCCACACCAAAGTTGCCGCAGGTTGCAGTTGTGAGTCCTTCCAGCCCTGAGGTAACCGTCTGATCAGCAAGTATCATGGCAATGCGGTCTTTCTGGGTTCCAGTAGGATTGCTGCCCTCAAACTTCAGATAGACGCGTTCACATCCTAGAATGGGAGCCAAGTTTCTTGCTTCAAGAAATATTGTGTTGCCAACCATGACCTGCCATGACTGACGTTTCAGTTTCAGTTGGCGTTCACGGTTGTCGCTCCAGCCGCTTGGTCTTGAATCCGACAACACAGGGGATGAAGGCTTGTAGGTTCCGTTATTTCTGGCCTTTGCCATTTTTCTGTTTTGACACTCCAAATAGAATCTAGGGAATTCTTCGCAATGATTCACGCAGCCACTATTTTAGATTTACTGTACAAGGGCGAAGAAAAGGCAGATTTGGAGATATTTTGTGTTCCCCGTAACCTCTGCGAAGGCTTTTTACATACCGGTTCTGTATCTGTCCATGAGTTCCTGTTTTTTGCCTTGGTTCCATCCGCTTACTGCCTGATAGTAGCCTGTTACTCTGGACCACCATTCCACTTTGTTGGAGCCGCAGTAGGGGCACTGCTCAAAAATGGGTGAGGTGACTTTACCGCAGTCGCTACAGATGGTCAGATCCTTGGTGTATGCGTAGTAGCCTATGTTGCTTTTCATGGTGATTCTCTTGGTCAGTTTATAGAGGGCTTCAGGGTCCGGAGAAGCATCTCCCAGCCACACATGGAACATGTTTCCTCCGTTCAGCAGGGGGAAGAACTTCTGCTCAAGGTCTATGCGATCAAACAACCCCACATTAGCCTTCACGTCCACGTGAGTTCCGTTGCTGTAATAGACGGGAACATCCTTCTTCTTTTGGGCAAGCATAAACTTGGCTTGCTCCACATCTCCCCTCACAAGCTTCTCCGCGTTGTCCCGATAACCGTTTGTGATGAGGTCAGCTATGGCAAATCTCTGGGCGGTGGACTCAGCTGGTGTCCTAGCTAGAGAGAGTTTGAATCCGCTCTGTTTTTCCAACACTTTCTTGTATTTCTGCATCTCCAATATCAGCCTGACCAGAATCTTGACTGCCTCCGCATTTTCGTGCAGCTGATAGCCAGTGTGATACTGGGCCATCTCGTTTCCGCCCACAAAACCGAACGTGAAGCTTAACTGATCAAAGTCCACAGCCTGAGTCCCCTTCTCGCCAGTCCGCGGATCCAAGGGTCGCTGGGTAGCGAAGGGTATCCGTTTGTTTTCAATGGCAAGGTCCATCCACTTCTTTTTTGCTTTGAACACTTCAAGACCTAAATCCATGAGTCTGCGGCTCTCCTCAAAGAGCTTCTCGTCGTCTCCGTTGGCTTTGTAAGCCATTCTAGGAAGATTCAGACTTGCAACCTGCCAGCTTCCCATCGTGAAGTGCTTTCCGTTGTCGAAGTTGAGTTTCTCATCGAAGTCTTCGCTGTCTTCAGGAGTTTCAACAAAACAGTATGCGCAGCACTGGTAACAGGAGACTCCTTTTCCGTAGCCCCTGTAAGCGGGCATCATGTTGTCGAAGTAGGGAAGCCCAAACTTGGCTACAACCTTGTGGACGTCAAGCCACACATCGTCATATTCGGGCTTGAAGAACTCTGGGCTCAGAGAGTTCTCAAGTTTCGGAAAGTTGAAGGGCTTTCCCCAGTAATCGCCTTTGCCAGCCACATCGTAAAGGGCTCGGAACAGGATGCGAACTTCATCCTCGTAGGTTCCGTAAACGTCGGGTCCAACATGCCCATGCATTACGATAGGAACGTCTCTCCACAGGTCAGGAACTCCAGGCTGCACCTGAATGTTACTGAAAACCAGCTGACCGCCCCTAGCCACGTAGGCTTGAGTGTACTCGAAGAACATCATCTGCATAAGCTGCCGAACCCGCGCGTAACTCAAACCCCTAACGTACGGGGCAAGGAAAACCAGAAAATTGTAGAAGCCCTCGCCGCCAGCAAAGTTTGTCTGGGCAGAAGCCAGTATCTTGGCTGTGTGCAGAATCGCCACCTCCGGATGCTTGGCTGGACCAGCGATGCTTGTTCTTGTGCCCAGTCCGTCAGGCATCAGCCCGTAGTAGAGGAAGTATCGGAGGTCCCAGTCTTGGCAGAACGGTCTGGTTCCGAAGTATTCTAGGTCGTGTATGTGGAGGTCTCCGGACAGGTGCGCATCAGCGATTTTCGGGGGCATCAGCAGCAGGTATTCTTCTCCTGAAACCCAGTCTGCCTTCCTCTTGTGGGCTGTTTCAGGGTTAGGTTGAAGATTCGCGTTTTCTTTTGCCTTGTAGCCCGTGCCCATGTCAATCTTGTAGGCGTCATAGACGGGTGCACCTACTCGGGTCAAAATGTTCCGGTAAAGCGCGAACTCTGGGGTCTGTGCGGATTTGGCTAGGAGGACGTTGTTTACCAGTTCTCGTATGAGGGGTCCGCTGATGAACTTGAGGTTCAGGTCGAAAATCTTGTTTTCCACCTCAAGGGCTACATCTTCAGCCTCTTGTCTGCTTATGGCTCTTGTTTCGTAGAATTCTTCTGCCAGTTTTGTTTCTGTTAGGAGCTGCTCCACGATTTCGTTTCGATCCCAAGGTACAATGAAACCGTCGGTTCCCCTAACCATGGGTCGAAGCTTTTGAATAATTTCGGTCATTTATATGCCTTCAAAAAGTTTTGAGACTTGGGGTTTGATCAAACCGTTGTTTTCGAAGATCTGGCTATCCGTGTAGACCACTCCGTCAATTTCTAGGGCTGGCGCAGACATGACAACAAAATTTCTCATAACTAGGTCAGCCATTACGTCGGAGTCTCCCAAGTTTTTTTCTTCAAAATTTGTTTCTTTGTTCTTTAACCATTTTTTTAGCATGTCACATCTGGGGCACCCTTCGCTTGTGTAAACTACCACACCGTTTTCTGACGGATGCTCAGAGGAACTGCCGAAATCTTCTGAAAAGCCCATGAAAACTACCTCTCTTTTTACTGACGAGATACTATCTTAGGTATAGCTGTGTTTATTTAATTTTTTAGTTTTAATGGTATAAAATTCTGTATAAGCGTCCAGTCAAATTAACATTTAGCTATCGCGCCCAATTTGTCAAATATAAGCCAGCAACGAAAAATAATGGAACTGTATTGGTCAAGATGTGTTTTTGTTATATATAGGGGTCAAACAGACAGAGCAGCTACACCACACAAAAGACGTTTTTCTTGGTTATATGCGACTGAAGGACTGGAGCATATTAACGGATCCGCACACGGGGCACCGTTCCAATTTGCCGTAAAAGGTCTTCTGGCAACTCGCACAGTAGGCAAGGTTCCGATTGAAAACGTAGAACCCAACCCCATAGTTTGCAGCAACATCTTTGGTTATAGCAAACAGATCATCAGGGTCCTGCTCCACATCATCGAGGGACACAACAGCCAAGTGACCGCCCGGAGTCAACCGGTGAAAACGCTCCTCAACCCTGAAACGTTCTTTCCAAGAAACGTCGACGCCCAGCGGCAAAGCAACCAAGTCGGTGTAGAAGGGTTTCTCTTTGGTGCCTTGAGCGTGAACCTTTGCCCACCCATACTTTTCCGCGTCGAGTTCCGCCAACCTTTTTGTAGCGTCGGCGGCGGGCACCATAGCCAAGGATGCCCGCGTCTCAGGCTTCTTAGAATACCTCTCAATGTCATTAGAGAGATAGGATACTATTTTCTGGGCAAAATCAAGAGTTTCGCCATCCTGCTTCAGGGGTTTACCGAAGAATGAGTGGATGGTTTCGTTTAAGCCGACGAAGCTGATTAGGCGGGCGGCGTTTTCGATTCTGAAGTATTGGTCACCGTCAGTTTTCTGCATCAGGAAGGGAAGCATGTGTTCTCTTTCTCGCTGTTTGATGGTGCGGTATTTCATTTCCAGAGCCCGCAAAGCCATCTCCAGCTGATCATCTAAGATGCGGAAAAATCCGGTTTCTTTGCCTCCTGCCTCATACATGACTCTGGGCAGGTTTATTATCACGCTGTCCACGCTTCCGGTCTGCAGGGTGTCCAGTTCCCAGTCTTCTTTCCAGTCAGAGGCTAACCTGAATCCTGTTGAAGTGTAGGATGTCGTTTCCTGTTCTTTTGGGCAGAGGTTAGCGAAGTAGGGAAGACCGGTTTCAGCCGCAAGTTTATGGGATTTGAGGAGGAGAGAGGCGCATTCAGGGTCTTTGAGGGCTTCAGGACGTATTTTCATTATCAGGCGGGGGTTGAAAACAGGTTTATGCTTGTCATCTTCGAACATGACATCGAGAATATGGGAGGCTAGGCTGCGACTTTCCTCAACATAATCTCCGTAGCATCCAACAGTTTTTCCTTCCGGTCCAATGGCTTCCGTCTCTTTCAGAAAGTCGGGGACAACAAATTCTATGCCCAATGAAGCCCCTACTGAACTTCCGTTTGAGAGGGGATAATTCAGGTTGGATATGAAGAGGCGTAGGCTTTCCCTGATTCGTTCCTCTGAAACGCCCTGCACGAAGGGGGCTAAAAAGATGTTAAAGAAGTCAAGGGTCTGCTCTCCAGAGGCTTCTATAGCAGTGATTTTCAGGACATTGGAAGCTGTTATCAGCGCAGCTTCAAGACTTTTAGGCGGAAAATAGGAGGGTTCATGAAGGTTCATTTCTCCACGGCTCAGTCCCTGCTGAAGGAAAAAACGGAGGTCATGCATGAACTGGTCTGGCTTCAAAACCCAAGTGCCGAGATGCTTTAGGTGAAGACCGCCAGAGAGGTGCGCGTCAGCAATGTCTCGGGGGAGAACGTTGAGGAGAGTATACTCTTCCATAACCGCGTCGGCAGCCGCTTTGTGGATAGCCTCTGCGCCCTGTAATCTGGTGCCGGTGGAGTCTATCAGCTGGTTAACGTCGTGAACTGGGAGTCCCAGACGGGTGAGTTTGTGGCGGTAATCTTCAAGTCCCTTTTCCACCAGGATTGCGTTGACCATTTCGCGTATCAGGGGTGCGGTTAAGTATTTTGTTTTGAATTCTAGGAGGCGTTTTTCGGTTTCTCGAGCGATTTTCTGGGCTTGGAACACGGGAACGTTTGCTTCTTTCACTAAGGCTTCAACGATCTTGTTTCTGTCAAACTCTTCCATTGCCAAGCGGGAGGTTCGGACAAAAATTTTTTTTCTCTGCAAAAACTGCTGCTGGATGTCTTCTGTGAAGTTGATGATGGTTTTGCCTAGGTCAGTGAGGCGATATTCTTTGTTGTCCACATCCGGTTCTATGAGGTCGGCTTTGAGGAGATATTTTAGGTGGTAGGCGAATCTTCCTGCGTCTCTGCTGGGGTTGAGTCTCAGAATCTTCATGAGGTCGGTGTAGGATTGGGGTCCCTTGTCGACAAGGGTGATGAGAAGTTGCATACGCAGGGAGGAGGATGCAGCTTTGAGAATCTTTAGACCTGATTTCCTTCGCCGCCTTGGCATACATAACTCACCAGCATCAGATTATATATTGATTTAGTTTAAAAAATTAGGGCTGATGTGATCATTCAGTTTAGAAAGGTTGGGAATATTAAAAAAGAAGATTAAGACGCCCTCCTAATCACGAGAGCATCTCTTTTGATTGCTTGCTTAGTAGTTAATCTCTTTGTTCAGTGGTAAGTTTTTTCTGTTTTTTCTGATTCTGAAGCTGAGTTATGTAGCCAGCTATTCTGTTTCTCAGTTTTTTTGATGAAATGTTGGTAAGGGATTCTACGAGTTTTTTGTTGGTTTCAAAGTCTGTTGTGAATTTGTCTGGAAACCGTTCCACCAATTCTCGAGCTATTCTCTTCTCCAACTCTATTCGCACCTTACCCCAAGCTTTCACTTGTCCTCCATGACCAAGCAGTTCTCGTTTGCCTTAGACACCAATGTCGTTTACTCGTAGTATATCAGGCCTTTTTCCTCGAGTTTCTTATGAAGTTTAGCAACCGCTTCGTAGACGTCTTCTTCTTTAGTGGCTCCTGTGCAAACAAGTTTCCCGCTTGCGAAGAGAAGAATCACAACTTTTGGCTCATCCATTCTGTAGATTAGACCCGGAAACTGTTCGGGTTCATACATGGTTTTGCCGAGAACGTAGGCAGATTCTTCAAGCTCTATTCTCCCCGAAAGATTCGCTGAGGCAACCATGTTCACTACTTTAATTTCTGGTTTACCAACAATTATAATACCGCTCTTCTTCAGTTCCCTTACAACCTTTCTAACTGCTCGTTTTGCCTCTTTCTCGGACTTGGCTCCGGTGCAAACCATCTTCCCCGTACTGAAGATTAGGATTGCCGATTTAGGCCTCTTTATCCTGAAAACTAATCCCGGAAATGTTTCCGGACGATATTCAACGGTTGGATTTCCTTTAACAACAGCGTTCAGGTCAATCCTCTGATTCAAAGTGGCGGATGCTACAACGTTTTCGATTCGGATAGAATCTTCAAACTTTGGCATTTTTAATCCGCCTTATACACATCATGACTTTTGCGGGGTTATTTAAAGGGTTCTGGACGTAGTAAATCAGACGGCATTGTTTCTTAACGATCAGGGTTTCGGGATTAAAACTTAAGATGTGAATTTTAGGGTTTATGATACTTTGATTTTTTCTTCTAGTTACCCTTAAATAGGTTCATACGTAACCTCGGGGATAGGAACGAGTCAAATGCGAAGGAAAGTGTCACGGGGACGAGGTCGCCGCCGTGGCAGGTATCACGAGCTTGCTGATTTCAAGTCTCTTAAATATCTCGCTCTTATTTCAATGAAGTATGGAATTGATTCGAACGATTTTTTCAATAGCTTCGTTGAAGCTTGGGGGCGTCAAGAATCTACATGTGGAAACCTTTCAATTAAATGCCGTAAGAAAACACGAGATAATGCCGTTTTTCTCATAACCAAAGGTTTCAAAGTGGTCGGCCAATTCCCCATATCCAAACAAATCCTCGAAGAAACCAGCCCACTCAAAGAGTTTGCTCCCACAAGGACGTCAAGGAGAAAAATATCCGATAGGGTTAAAATTGAAAACCCACGGATCGAAGATTTGAAGTTTGGAATGAACCGAATTAACTTGAAAGCAAGAGTCATTGAAATCCCAAAGCCGAAATCCGTCTTCACTAGGTTTGGAGGATTTGTCACGGTAATGAATGTAAAGGTCAAAGATGAAACTGGAATTATTCAACTACCTTTGTGGAACCAACAAATAGACACAGTTGCCGTGGGTGATATTATACAGGTTGAGAACGCCCGTGTTGTAAACTTTAGAGGAGAACGACAGTTGAGGGTCGGCAAAAGCGGACGCGTGAGTGTTGTCAAAAAAAGTGATGTGTCTTTAAAGCAAGTCTCTTGAAAAGCTGGAAAATTTCTATAATAATTGGCGATAATAGGCAGAGCTTATCTAATGCCATTCTTAATTGTTTAAAGTGAAGGATAAATCGATGCCCAGGGATTCTGCCTGTGGTATGATTCTGAACAAAAAGACAGCCAAATTTAAGATCAGTCATGATGGAGAAAAATATTATTTCTGCAGTGTGAAATGCAAAAAGAAATTCAAGAGGAATCGAAGTAAATTTGTGTAGATCGCAATTCTTTATGTGGGTTTAGTATCTTCTTCCAAAATTCTATTAGCTCTTTGAGATCGTGTTTAAAAAATTAAAGTATTCTATGAAGTGCCGGCACTACATCCAAAAGTCTGCAGTCCTCTGAAAATATGAACAATCCACAAATTTGATGCATACACACAACAATCACATTTTTATGTGAAGAAATTCAATTAGGTTAGGGTGTAGTTTGCTGGGACTCTGAAAAGTGCAATGAAGGGAGAAGCAAAACATAAGCTCCCACCACACCGTCGCCGAATGTGGACACTTTCCTAAGCCCTCTCAGCCATTCACTCTAACCTCTCTATTCTTCGTCTGCTTTACTGTCCAGAAGAATGGGGTTTGCTGAGGCTCCTGCACGGTGTTGAATAGGGGGGAATTTGGAGGAAAAATGAACAAAACCTCCTAACTTAACTACTATTGCTTTAGCTCTATCTCGTGCATGAGTCTTTTCAGCCCCCATCTTCTGATGCTTTACTCCCACAAAAAAAAGGAGGGGAAAATTGGTTTGGTTTATTTTTGTTTTCTGAGTGCCATGTATGCTAGTAAGCCTATGACCAAGATGACGACAGCGATTATCAGTATGACTAGGTCTATTGTTAGGTATGCGGGTATTTCGGGAATTGTTGGGTATGCTGGCATCTGGTTTACTGTGGTTTGAGCAATCTCTGCTGCGCTGGGACCATCTGCTGCTGCTGCCGCTTCGTCTACAGTGAAAGTGGTTGTTGAATATGAGGTGTAGTAGGATTCTGAGCCTTCGAACATTGCAGTGACATGGTAATCTCCGACAATGGCGGGAGCCCAGCTAAGGCTGAATACACCATTCGCATCGCTTGTAACTGTTTCTGAGTACCAGTCGCCATTAGGATCGAGAATCTTCACAAACACGTCTACGCCTTCAGCGTCTGATGGGCAGTTCTGATGCATGTAGACGTATTCCATCCATTCTCTCATGCTTTCATCCGATACTGCGGGAACTCCATTCGGGAAGCGTTCAATCACTTCCTCTTGTTCCGTGCCTGCAGAGATATCCATCACTGTGCCTCGAATTACGACGCTTGATCCCTGCGTTATACCAGTCAGCGGTGCTTCAACAGTGGTCTGTGATGGTCCTTTGCCGAAGCTGTATATCCTGCTGTCGAAACTGTTCCAATCCACAAAGTAGCCGTCTGCAATAGCACCAGGAGATGTAGGGCTGTAAAGTAATATGCTCCATACTAGACTTCCATCAGTGCAGTTTATGGCAAGTGACCGACTTGGATGCAGTGGCGGAGTGTACATAATGCCCTCTGAGAGGAATAGTTTTCCATCAGCAACCATATGTGCACTATAGCCGAAAATGGGGTATATACCAAAGGGTGTGTCGTATCCAGCGTTTCCGCGAGTGAAAGTCCACGCGACCTCTCCAGATTCAAGATCGACAGCACTGCAGTAGCCGCCGAGGTCCCAGAAATAGGCTTTGCCGTAGGCGATTTCGCCGTCACGCCAGACAGCACTATAACCGCTTCCTTCCAGTTGAACTGGACCCCACTGTAAGCTACCATCCGTGAGGCTGTAGCAGTATGCCTGATTCCTATCTTTGTTGTGTAACGTGTAGTAACCTTCGCCCGCAGCCATGAAAGCTGTGTCTTCATATGGGGGTAGTGTTTGGTTTAGCGGTCCCCAGAGTAGTGCGCCTGTTTTTGGGTCCACGCCTGCTGTAATGTGGAAGCCCATAGTGGTTCCTTGCCATTGGAGGTTACCGGGCACTTCACGGAGAAGTATCACGTCAGGGGTTACTGCGGCAACGCTAAGGCTGATGTCTACACCGTTGAGTTGGGTTGGAATTGGTACAGACCACTGTAGTGCAATTGAGCCGTCAACTGTACCAGCTGGGCGAACAAAAGTCGAGCCCCCAAAGAAGCTAGGAGGCGCAATTAGTATGGTTGAGTTATACATGTTGAGATTGCCACCAGAAACAGAGTAGCCGATTATTGCTCCCTGTAGATCTGTACCCTCATCAGTATCAATCATCATGGTTCCACTAACAGGATTAGTAACGTTCATTATGAGTTCTCCAGTATATGCATCGTACAGTCCATTCCATGACGCTCCTCCAAACATGAACCCTCCGCCCCCAGGCTGACTCCATAGGAATGCAGCTGATCCGAACTCCTGAAAGTTATTGAAGTTTACTATTTGACCCCTTGCAATTGACTCTCTACCTGTTACGCCCGCAGGTTTGCTCCACAGTGTTTCTCCTGTGCGAATGTCCACGGCTTCCCAGCCTAGTAGGCTAGAACCTAAACCGGCATATTTATTGTAATAGAGTATTCCGTTGAGGATTGTTGTTGCACTGAAATAGCTTGTAAGTAGCGAGGTTGAACTATACTGGGTCGATTCATCGCTGGCGATGGGTGCTCCTGGTTGACCACCGAAATGGGTCGATTTTGACCACACAATGTGAGCAGTGTTTGGTGCTATACCATATGGCTGGATGTTTTGTTGTACACTTGTTCCAAACCAGTTGGAGGCAATGTCCCTGCCCCAATCCCAGTTAGTTGCGTATATTGGGCGAGTCCAATATTCGTCTGGAAGCGCAGGAGTCTGATATATTGGTACTACCGCCTCTTCCTGTACTATCAGCGTCAATATTTCGCTTTCAGTTGGCATCTGATAACTGCCTAGCAGATGTATGCTCCAGCCAGAAGGCGCTGTACTACCACCACGATGGGTACCTGTTAATATTTGTCCAGGGTAAAAGGCTTGTATAGTGTATTCACCGACTTGATTGGGTGTATATGAAATCTGTATGCCCGCAGCCATGCTTGTAATGTATGGTCCCTCAACGGTCTTATGTCCGGAAGGGTCTACTATTTCGATGGTTACGTTGTCATAGTAATCGCCGCCAGCACCGTTATTTGTGGGCATGGGTTTACTGAACATGGCGCCAACATAAACGACTTGGTTGACACCTACGGGGTTAGGTGAAGCGGTTACAAATAGGAAACTCTCAATATCAATTATGCGCGGCTCCTGTTGGATAACATCAAATTGTGCGGTTGTTATAGGCAAAGCAACTAACACAGCAGATATTGTTAGCGTTAGAATCAAAGCGATTGTAGCAATTTTTGGCTTGTTTATACTAAATTTTTTTGACATTTTTTTAACCTCATCCTTTTCATCTTTTTCGACGCGACTACTTAAGAGTTTTATTGTTTTAATATTTAGCATGTGTTACACACACTGACAGTTTTCTAAATTCTGAAAAAAAGTTTTATAATAGCACATAGAAAGGTGCATGCTAATAGGGGAAAATTGTTGAGTGCCAAGGATGAGAGAATTAAAACCCTAATGGGTTTAGGGCTTACTTTTTGCCAAGCAAAAGTTTACTTGGCTCTTCTTCCAAATGAGAGTTGTACGGCCAAAACACTTTCACGCCTCTCAAAAGTGACGCGACAAGACATCTACCGCATAATGCCCAAACTACAAACACTTGGCTTGGCTCAAAAAATATTAAGCATACCAACTGAGTGGGAAGCCACTCCAATAGATGAGGGACTTGCAATTTTGCTGGAACGCAAAAACAAGCAACTCTCAGAATTACAAGAAAAAACGACAAAATTACTAAGTAGCTTCAGAGACAACAACAAAAGAACAGAGCGTAGGGAAAAAGGATCAGAATTTAGTATTTTACCTGGCGGCGAAACGCATATGCGCTGGATTACAAAAAGGCTCGGAAAAATAAAAAAGAGTAATGATGTTTTTGTCCCACTGAACATATTCAAAAATATGATGTTTAATGAATCTAAACAATTTAAAAAACTCTTGGAGAAAGATGTGAAATTTCGGCACATCATCTACGGTATTGATGGAACAAAAAATGAAATAGAATTTGATCCATACTTAAAGAAAAATCCCAACTTTCGGGTAAGGTACATTGCAAATCCCCCTCTAGCAGCAATAGCGTTATTTGACGAGAAAGAAGTAGTTTTCAGTAACCCAACAAGAAATCTGCTAGCAACCCCTAAATTATGGTCAAACAACCCCCATTTTGTAGCGTTAATTCAGGAATACTTTGAAACAACATGGAAAACAGCACAAAAACTGTCAGTACTGTGATTCCGAGTTTCCTTCATGTATTACAATTACACTCTTCACAACAGCAACGCTTTCAGCAGCCATAGTTTGCAGGAGACTAAAAAAGGCTTCCAACCATGTGGTGTGTTATGTAGTCTGGCTACCAACTCAGCGTCTGACAAATACTGACTTCTCCGGTGTCAGCCCACAATCCCACTGCAAGACGGTCAACACGGTCAGGGTAGACTCTATCTAGAGGTATGGTAACGTACCAATAGGGTATCAGCACCAACGGTTCTTCTCTGGAATGCGGCCATAATTCTGCTGATACAGACTCTTCAACTAAAGTGAAATTATTTATTACTTCGCCGTTTGCTATCCACGAGTAAGTTTTTGCGTACTCAACTGCAATGTTTATGGCTTCTTCCTCTGAAACGTTTACTTCTGTGCTGCCCGCCTTGAAAAGAGACCAGTCGTCGCTGAGTGACTTCAAAAAGCCATACTCGTCAAAGCTTAAGACTACACTTTTTGCTTGGAAGTCAACATTATCGGATGTGTACACAAACTGGATTTTTACATCATTCGCTTCAGTTGAGATTATAAGCTTCACGTTGCCTGATGTTGTTTCAAAGTTTCCGATTTCATTGACTGTCTCCAGCATGTTTCTCATCACTGCCAAATGTGAGGCCCCAGAGTAGGTTTGGTATCTTTCGAGAAGAGCTCTAGCGGAATCAAGTATTTTGTTAGGCTGTAATTGTGAGTAATAAGGTGTACCTTCAATCACTTGTAAATAGTAACTAGACAGAGTGGTGTCTCTGAATCTAAGAGTCACATCCAACTTGCTGCCCTCGTATGTGAGGGAGTATTTCAAAATCTCTTCAACGATGCCACCCAAATCAGAGCGATACTCCACAGTGTTACCTTCCAGATTTGAGACATATTTTGCCAAGTCGAGGTGAACTACATCTGTCAGGAAGGCTCGCACCTTGTTTGGGGATGTGCCCCAAGATAAGAGTCGTTCATTCTCCGCCGATACTTCTTCATAGTCCGCTTTCAGTAGCTCATAGTCATCGGAGATTTGTTGATAATTCATGGATAACTGGTTTAAAGACATATATTGCGCACAAGATACAGCCGCTAAAATGATAACCCCAATCATTAGAACCGCAAAAACGGATTTCCACCTTAGGGATAGCATGAATTGACGTTTTTGTGCGCTTTCAGGCGTCTCTTCTACTCCCCTCATGGTAATCACAGCCGCTTCTCCGAAGGCGGAAAGCTTGTATCTTCCATCATCCAGTTTTGTTACCAGTTCCCCCAGGTTTTCAAGATGATAGGTTAAATGGGAGCTGGAGATTCCAAGAGTCTCCAGCATTGTGGAGAAGTTTCTGGGCTTCTCTGAAAGCATCCTAAGAATCTTACGGCGGGCTGGATGACTTAAAGACAAAAACATAACCGAGTATGGCTCTTTCTCCGAATTGGACACGGGTTAACCACCAAACAATAATATAATTGAACAAAGCAGAAAAGTCTTTTTGGTCAAGAATAGTTGACTAACGCATTATTTGATAATTGAAGAAACCTTTAGAAAACCCTTTTACGTGTATGAAATCTTTCGCATCAAATCTGCATTTGTCGACGTCTCCGTTTTTCGCCGTTTTTTTGCGGCGCTCTTGCTGGGGCTTTAATCGTTTACAAACAAAAACTGCCTAATGCGTCCGCCAACTGGAGCATTAAATCCGCATATTAGGAGACTAATAAAGGTACATTGTTGAAAACAGTGTTTTTTCTGGAAAGGTTGGAAACAACAAAACAGGTCATTTCTTTTTTGTAATGTTTCGTTAAGTGTCTTTGAAGGCTTTCCAGATTTGGCGGTAGCTAATTATGAATAAGAATGCCGTACAGGAAATTGTGTAAGAAACAGCCAATATATAGGGTCCATCAGCCAGTCACCTTCCCACAAACTTGATTGGTGAAATCTTATCCCCTAAAAAACTGAGGGGGTAAGAGTAAGTAAATTTTTTGGTATTGAGGAAACCGCCTCTATTCTTTTGGGTTCACTTTTATCAGTTCCGGAACCTGTCCAGCTTTTCCCACTACCCCACGATACAATATGAAAACACCCTGAACCCCATCTATGCTCAAGGCTCGGTCTATTCCCCGCCTGATTACGCCGCGGACATCATCGCCCTTTATCAGGTTCGCCACAGCCGTAGCCGCAGCATCAGCCACCCCAGCGTCAACAGCAAAAACCGTCACCGCTTCAGCCTCCCCAAAACTCAAAGCGTGACTATACAACCCGGAGCTTGTAGCTACTCCTATAGGGAATTTTTTCAGCCTGAAGCCCATCTCTCTGGAGAGCGGAGCATCACCTGCAGCCAAAGCAATATCAACTGGCTGATCTGAAACAGCAGAAACTTCCCCTCCATCCTCTACCACCGCAACCTTACAGTCATCACGTAGCATCTCCCCCACTGCAAGGTCAGCCAAGACTCCGGCAACAGCAGCCATAGGACCCACACCCGCCTTTGCGGAAGCCTCAGCCATCAACCGCACCACTTCGGATCCATCATCCACTGGAACAGGTTCAAGAGAATGCAAAAATTGGGGATGCTCTCGGATGTATTCTTCGAGCTGTCTTCGGTGATGCTTAATTGAGGAAGCTGCTTTCTCGATGGCGCTTTCTTTATCTGAGATTATTGTACAGTTCGATTCTTTAAGGCGAAAAGCCCGTTTGAAGAGGTTTTCTTTTTTCATTTTGAGTGGTTACGGTGCTGCTCAACAAGGGTTATGGCTCGGGCTGGGCATGCATCGACACAAAGCCCGCAGGGGCTGCCGATGCATGTCTTCTCGTCGAAAACCACGGAATGATCCTCGTCAAAGGATATGGCGTCCACTGGGCATAGAGCATAGCATGCGCCGCAGTCAAAGCACTTGTCATAGTCAACTTCGATGAGCTTCGGAAACTTGACGATCACGCCTTTGTCCCTGAAGGCTTTAACGACCTTCTTGAGGTGAATGGCAGGCACCTCTAACAAGATATCTCCGCCTAGGGAATTGACGGTGGCAGTCACTATTTTCATTGGGATTCCAAGCTCCAGAATCACCTCTGAAGTTATTGGCTCCGCAACGTTTTCCTCAGAGAATCTTAACAGAATCCTATCCACTTTCTTCACCTTCCCCTCAACTTAGCTATATCCTCAGAGGTTATGAGACCCACAACCTTCTTGCTATGGTCAACCACTGGCAACGCAGATATGTGATGCTGTGCCATCTTCCTAGAAGCCGCCTCCAATGTCTCCTCAGGTCTGGTAGTAAACACCTTCTTGATTATGATGTCGGCTAGTTTACTTTTTCCTTCAGCAACAGCCCGAGTAACATCCCAAGAAGTCACAATGCCCTTGATTTCTCCCACTTTATCTGTCACCACAACATGGTTAACTGACCTGCGTATGATCCTCTGGGCAACCGACTTAATATCCTCGTCAACGCTGCAGGTAACAGCCTCATGAGCCACACTATTAACGAACACTATCTCGCCGGTCTGCTTCATGGGCTTACACACCGAATCTGTGGGCAGAGTTTCAGCGGGAGCAGAAAGATAAAAGGAGCCGGTTTCGATCCATGACTTAAGAGTCTCCGCGATTTTCTTTGCCTTCTTCAAACTTGAAAGGGAACTAACCTTAATTTTCCTGCCTTTGATTGTCACTTCTCCCGATTTCAATGTGGCGTAATCTACTTTGCCCAGTTTGGGTCGATCTCTGCGGGGAACCCCGTAATCAACTATGTCCGTGAAGATTTCTTCGTCCCGTAATGCTGTTTTTTTAGCCAACCCCTTATTCAGTATGGGGATGGGTATGCCTATGCCAACATAGAGGCTGGTGCCATACTTGGTGAAAGCGCCTCCGCTAATAAACTCTGGACTCATCTGCTTGCAGTCTCCCCGAACCATGATGGTGCCAAACCTGCCCGTGGGGTCATGCTGCGTTCCCTCTCCTATAACGTAGCCCTGTGCTCCCCCCAAGAATATGCGAGTTCCAACCCCTATGGTTTCGTAGTCAGGGTCATTCATCAGCGGATTCAATTCTCCGGCTCCAGAATAGGTGGCATTTCTGAACCTTGGCAGGAGCTTGCCCATGTAGGTGTAGATTATTTCGTCGCGGCTGTTCGTGGCGCAGACGTAACGTTGGTAGCAGTTGCGGAAGTTCAGCAGATAGAACTGGTTCAGGTCGTCTTTGGTGAGGGTGGTGTTCAGTTTGGTTCTGGGATAACAGTCTGTTCCATATGAGGTGGCTCTCAACTCAACCTCTTTGCCTGCAATCAGATCTTCTATTATGTGACCGCCGCCATACTCAAAAGGCTCTGTTTCAGACATTATGGTGGCGCCTATGTATAGGTCGACAGCTGCGCCGGGGTGGGTGACCTCAACGTCGTTTATCCATGCTCTTTGGATTTTGATGGGCGGATCTGAGTGCCCAAGGTTTATTATTGCCCCTGAAGAGCACATGGCTCCGAAAGTTCCGGTTGTAACCACATCAACTTCCTTGTAGGCGACCTCCACGCCGCTGCTTTCCACTAATTTCTTCATCTCTTCAGCGGTCAAAACTTGAATGTCGCCAGATTTGATTTTCTGGTTAATCTCCGCTATTGACCGTCCGTTACTTTTTTTTGGGATTGCCATTTTCGTTAGCTCCTCTAGCATCCTTCGTAGTTTATGAAACATAGCAAACGTCATTACCATTTTAATATTTTACTGAAAAAATTATTCCAAAAAGAATATAAACCCGCCCAGCAAATTCCATTGCATGTTGCCTTCACCTGAAGAAGTCGCCAAGAAACGGAAAATGTTGGGGCTAACCCAACAGAAACTTGCGAGATTGGCTGGAGTAAGCCAGTCCTTAATCGCAAAACTGGAATCCCAGAAAATCGATCCCTCCTACACCAAAGTTAAAGCCATATTTGATGCGCTGGAGCGGCTGCAGACAGAGACAGAGATTCGCGCCGAAGAGGTGCTGCAAAGCAAAGTCATAGGAATCCAGAAGAGTGCGCCAGTGTCAAAGGCAGTTCAGACCATGGCGGAACACGGATATTCTCAGCTTCCAGTCTTTGACGGAGAACATGCTGTGGGAAGCATCTCAGAGAAAACGATTATCGGAAAGGTTTCTGCAGGCAAAGACCTGAATCAAATATCCAAGCGTTCCGTGGGTGAGGTTATGGAGGAAGCTTTTCCCCAAGTTGGAGAGGACGCTCCTTTGCCTTTGATTTCAAGCCTTTTGCAGGTTTATCCAGCTGTTCTGATTTCGGCGAAGGGAAAGGTTGTCGGCATCGTCACCAAAGCAGATTTATTGAAGATGCTTCTCTAATGCTACCACATAATGGATGGGGTTAGTTTGTTCAATTCTGAATTTACTGCACAATTGGAGATGTTGGCTGTGTGTTTGGAGCGCAGGTTTTTGTGGTGGGAGGTGCTCACCACAAAATTTATTAGTAAATCTTTACTGTATTTTGGTAAATAAATACCAGTGATAGAACATGGAGGATTGTTTGTGAGCATTGTAGTTGAAGCAAAGAATGTTGTGAAAGATTTCGGGTCAATCAGAGCCCTTGACGGCTTAAACTTCAAGATAGAGAAGGGTGAGATTTTCGGTTTAATAGGACTCAATGGTGCAGGCAAAACAACCGCCCTCAGAATCGCAGCCACTCTGCTGTTGCCTACTTCGGGCACTGTAACTGTTTTCGGTCATAACGTGGTTGAAGACGCTGCAGAGGTACGCGACCTGATAACTTATCTTCCCGAAGAGGCTGGAGCATACAAGAACCTCTCAGGGTTTGAGTATCTCAGGTTTATGGCAAACTTCAGAACCAAAGACAAAGCGGCGGTAGAAGAGCTGGTTGATGCGGCGGCTGAAATTTCTGGTTTAGGAGAACGCCTCAAAGACAAAGTGAAGGGCTACAGCAAGGGAATGAAACGGCGACTTTTGGTGGCGAGGGCGCTTATGACGAAGCCTAAGCTGGCGATATTGGATGAGCCTAACAGCGGCTTAGATGTTCTTCACTCGGTTCATGTCCGAACACTCATAAAGCGTTACGCAAAGGAATATGGCGTAACTGTTCTTCTTTCAAGCCACAACATGTTGGATGTTGAGTTTCTCTGTGACAGGGTGTCGCTGATAAACAAGGGTAAAGTTGTTGCCGAGGGCTCTCCATCAGAGCTTAAAGAAAAATACAATGCGGTTAACCTTGAGGAAGTGTTTGGGGAGGTGGTTGGTTTTGCTTAAGGGTTTACTTAACATCGTAATAAAAGAAGTCAAGGAAATGGTCAGAGACCCCAAAATTTTGTTGGGCATGATAATTGTTCCTTTGCTAATGTTTCCCCTAATGGGTTTTGCAGTCCAAACATCAATGGAATCAGCAGAAGAAAGCATAGGAGAAACTTCCATAGCATTAATGGACCAAGACCAAGGTCCAGTCGCTGAAAGCCTTGAAAACTATTTAGTGATGTTCAATTTCACAGTAACACGTCTTGACGATATGCCATTAGACCAAGCAATAACTCAAATTGAAGACACAAACATCACCAACCTTGTAATCATCCCATCAGGATTTAGCCAAAACATAACTGAAAACGGAACAGCAACCTTAACAATTTACACGCCATTCGAAGGGGGCGGCGGAATAGCCGCATCCTCACGATCAGTTGCAATTAACAGCGTGATATCCAGTTTCGAAAACGCGATTGTTGACCAAAGAATCAACGAAGGATTTCCGGAAGCAAACTCGACAGAAATTCTAAACCCCATACTACTGTCAGAAAAATCGATAGTTAAGGGCAAAAGCGCTGACGTCAGCCCTGATGTTCTGTTCGGTTTGATGATGTCCCAAGCTGTAGCTATGCCCGTGGGAATAATGACCTTACTCATCTTCTCCATGCAGTTGGCATCCACAGCAGTTGCATCAGAAAAAGAAGAAAAAACCCTTGAAACCCTGCTAACGATGCCAATCAACCGCACCACGATTTTGGCTGGAAAACTAACAGGTTCAATAATCGTAGCAATTGTGGGAGCCCTAGCGTACCTTGTCGGATTTAGCTACTACATGAGCTCATTCACTGGTATGATACCAACAGGCACCGTAGACTTGGCAGCCCTAGGATTAGAACCCACAATCGCATCTTACGCAATAATGGGAGTTTCCTTGTTCATGGCGCTGCTTTCAGCCTTAGCGTTGGCGATTTCGTTATCTGTCTTCGCAGACGACGTTAGGGGCGCCCAAGCCCTTGTAGGACCACTCTTCATTCTGTTCATCGTTCCCATGATATTCAGCATGTTCACAGACATCTACTCTTTGCCGTTCCCGTTGTCAATCATCCTGCTTGCGATACCGTTCACTCATTCGATGCTGGCAACCAATGTGACATTCACTGGAAACTACATAGGAGCAATCGGAGGAATCATCTACATGGCAATCTTCACTATCATAGTCCTCTACATAGCATCAAGACTCTTCGGCACAGAAAAAATCTTGACAGCAAAACTGAGGTTCAAAGGCTTCAGCCTAAGAAAAAAGAAGTAATATCCCCTCTTTTCTGATTCTTTTCACCAGAACTTCCGCGGCAAACTGTCCATGTACTCGTTTAGGGAACGAATGTCAAACTTGTTTGCTTCCCGCTGCTCCAGCAGCTTAGTTAATGCTGAAGCCAACTGAAGATTCGTTACCACCGGAATGTTGAATTCGATGGCTAGCCTGCGGATGGTGTATTCGTCCTTCAGGACTTCCGAGAATGCGGTTGCATGGTTGGGCATGGGTATGTTGATGACCAAGTCGATTTTGCCTTCCTGAATATAATCGACGATGTTGGGTTTCTGTCCCTCCTCCCTGACCTTATGCAAAACCGAAATGTTGTTTACGTCCGCTTTCCGCAGCGCCTCAGCAGTATGTTCTGTGGCATAGATTTTGAAGCCCATCTCCCTCAGCGCCCGTCCAATAGGCACAACCTGCCTTTTCAACTCTTTTCCGCCAACAGTTATCAGCACCGACCCTCCCTCAGGTGGCATCTTGAACTCGGCAGACTGCATCGCCTTTGACAGGGCGTCTTGGAAGTTTTCTCCCAGACACGCCACTTCTCCGGTGCTCAGCATCTCAACTCCCAACACGGGGTCGGCTCCGCTTAAGCGCATGAAACTGAACTGGGGAACCTTCACCCCAAAGTGAGTGATTTCCGGCAAATCAATGAATCCGGCATCCTTGAATTTTTTGCCCAGCATCGCTAGGGTAGCAAGCTCTATCATGTTGACTCCGCGGGTTTTGCTGACATACGGCATAGACCTTGAAGCGCGGAGATTGCATTCGATAACGTAGGTGAAGCCGTTCTTCACGAGATACTGGATGTTGTATGGTCCCCTGATTTCAAGGGCTTCAACTATCTTACGAGTGTAATCTTGAACAGTTCGCAGCACGTCGCTACCCAGAGTCAAAGAGGGAATTCCCATGGTTGCATCGCCGCTGTGAACTCCAGCGTTCTCAACATGCTCAATGATGGCTCCGATGATGATGTCATCGCCGTCGTAGACTCCGTCAACCTCAACTTCCTTGGCGTTCTCAATAAACTTCGAGATTACGGCAGGATGCTCCCGTGAAACTTTTGCAGCCAACTTGAGATAATCTCCCAGTTCATCTTCCGTGTAGGCGACCCGCATGGCAGAGCCGGAAAGCACGTAGCTGGGGCGGATAAGAACGGGATAACCAACCTTCAAAGCGAACTTTTTGAGGTCACGGGCTGTTGACAGGTCACGCCATTCTGGCTGAGGAATCCCAAGCTGGTCAAGAAGTGCACTGAATTTGGCCCTGTCTTCTGCCCTGTCAATGCTTTCTCCTGATGTGCCCAGCAGGTCAACTCCCTGATTGGACAGTTTAAGGGCTAGATTGTTTGGTATCTGTCCGCCCACGCTGGCTATGACGCCGAAGGGTTGTTCCTTGTCGTATATATCCAAGATTCTCTCAAGGGTCAGCTCCTCGAAGTAGAGCTTGTCGGACATGTCATAATCTGTCGAAACCGTTTCAGGGTTATAGTTGATCATTATAGCCTCTTCGATGCCATTCTTCTTGAGAGCCCAGATAGTGTTGACTCCGCACCAATCAAACTCTACGCTGGACCCTATCCTGAAGACTCCAGCTCCGAGAACAATAATCTTCACGTTGTCCGAAGAAAACTCTATGTCCTCTTCGTCCCCGCCATAAGTCAAATACAGGTAATTCGTTTTTGCTGGCCATTCAGCGGCAAGAGTGTCAATCTGCTTAACCACAGGAACAATATTCGCTTCTTTCCTCAATGCCCGTATCGTAAATTCGTCTGTGCCACGGCATATGGCAATTTGCATGTCAGAAAAGCCGATCCGCTTTGCTTCACGGATGACATCTAGGAAGTTGCTGTCTTGTTGGCTGATTGTGTCCAGTTTGTTTTGCATGTCGATGACGTTTTTGATTTTGTGCAGAAAGAAGGGATCTACACCGCTCAATTCATAGATTTCTTTGATGGAGATGTCCATTTTCAGGGCTTTAACTATCTTGAAGAGCCTCTGGTCTGTGGGATGCGCCAAAACATCCTTTATCTCTTCTATCGGCTCCTGCTCGTCTTCCTCGGCGTTACAGACCAGCCCCAACTTTCCAATGTCCAGCATGCGAACAGCCTTCTGCAGCGCCTCCTCGAAGCACCGTCCAATGCCCATAACCTCGCCGACAGACTTCATCTGGGTGCCGATGTGCCTGTCCACGTTCCTGAATTTCTGCAGGTCCCAGCGCGGAAACTTGACTACAAGGTAGTCCAAGGCAGGCTCAAAACATGCTGTGGTTACTCCAGTTACCTTGTTCAACAGCTCGGGCAGCGTATAACCGATACACAGTTTAGCAGCAATATATGCGATGGGGTAGCCCGTTGCCTTGCTTGCCAGCGCTGAGCTTCTTGACAGCCGAGCGTTAACCTCTATGGCGCGAATCTCCTCTGACTTGCTGTCCAGCGCCCACTGAATGTTGCATTCGCCGATTACGCCCAAGCTGCGGATCGCCTTTATGGAGGCTGATCGGAGAATGTGGTATTCACGGTTTGACAGGGTTTGGGATGGAGCCACAACTATGGAGTCGCCGGTGTGGACGCCCATGGGATCAAAGTTTTCCATGTTACAGACGATTATGCAGTTGTCATCGTAGTCCCGCATAACCTCATACTCGACCTCTTTCCAGTGCCCCAAATACTCCTCGATGAGCACCTGAGAAATCATACTTTGACCCAAAGCGCGGCGGACAATCTCTCTCAACTCTTTTTCGTTGTGTGCCACGCCTGAGCCCTTACCGCCCAATGCATAAGCTAAACGGATAATAACAGGGTAACCGATTTCCCCGCCCACCTGAACGGCTTCTTTCAGAGACATAGCCGATTTGCTTTTGGGAATCGGAACAGCAGCCTTCATCATAGACTGCCTAAACAGCTCCCTGTCCTCTGTGTCCTCTATGGTTTGGACTGGAGTCCCCAAAACCTTAACACAGTATTTCTCGAGGATGCCCTTCTTGGCAAGTTGGACGCCGCAGTTCAGGGCTGTTTGTCCCCCAAAGCTTAACATAATAGCGTCTGGGTGCTCTTTTGCGATGACCTCTTCAACGAAGTCGGGCGTTACTGGGAGAAGGTAAACTTTTCCTGCCAATCGAGGGTCTGTTTGGATTGTGGCTATGTTGGGGTTAATTAGGACAGTTTCTATTCCTTCCTCACGAAGAGCCTTTAGGCACTGGCTTCCGGAGTAATCAAATTCTGCGGCTTCCCCGATTTTGATGGCGCCGCTGCCCAAGACCAGCACTTTTCTTATCCACTCGAACTTGGGCACCGTTATTTCGCCTCCGCAAGCTTCTGGAATCGGTCGAAAAGAAACTGTGTGTCATAGGGTCCAGGAGAGGCTTCAGGGTGCCATTGGAGGGCAAAGGCGGGTTTACTTTTGTGTTTTACGCCTTCAACTGTTTTGTCGTTGGCGTTCATGAACCACTCCTTCAAGCCCGTGGCCTTTATTGAGTCCCGCTCGACGGTGTAGCCGTGATTCTGGGTGGTGATGTAGCATCTTCCTGTTTCTAGGTCTAGCGCGGGCTGATTCTGGGAACGGTGACCATACTTCAGCTTGTAGGTATCCCCACCAACTGCCAAGGCTAATATCTGGGTTCCAAGGCACACGCCCATCATCGGCATGCTCTTGTCCAGCAGCTCCCTGACAGCCTCAATCGTTTTTGTGCACTGTTTAGGGTCTCCTGGGCCATTGCTTATCATCACGCCGTCAGGCTTGAAGCCCAGAATCTGTTCTGCCGAGTAATCGTAAGGCACTCTCACTACGTCGAAGCCTCTTCGCAGGAGGTTGCGGAGAATACCGTATTTGACGCCGCAGTCAATCACCACTGCCAATTTGTTTCCTCCGACAGTGTAGCGGATTGGCTGCTTTACTGTCACCTGCTTTGCGAGGTCTGTGAAGTTGGGGTCCTGAACCGTCTTAACCTCTTTCAATAGTTTCGACAGGTCAGGTTCCTCATCTGCCTCGCACACATGCAAAATTCCGAGCATTACGCCTTTGACCCTGAGTTTCTTTGTGAGTTTTCGAGTGTCAACCCCGTATATGCCTGGAACGTCTTCGTCCTTGAGCCACCTGTCCAGTGTTCGGGTGGACGCCCAGTGAAAGGGATTCTCACACAGCTCGTGGACGACGAAGCCGGTTACTTTGATGTCGTCGGATTCAAAGTATTTGAGGACCCCGTTCTCTTTGTCGTAGGGTGGAATCCCATAGTTTCCAACCAATGGATACGTGAAGGTTAAGATTTGTCCCTTGTAGGATGGGTCTGTCAGGGATTCGGGGTAACCAACCATGGAGGTGGAAAAGACGATTTCGCCAGAAACCTTCTTTGCTGCGCCAAAGCCGTGACCGACAAAAGTGGAGCCATCTTCCAAAACTAGAACGGCTTTCCCAGCTTCCAAGGTATCTTTTTGGGTCTTCACAGCCCTGACCTACCTCACAGCTCTTTGCTTTTAAGGTTATCGCTTTTCGTGCCTGAAGTAACGCTGAACAACAGATTTCAGCTGCTGGTCAGCTTTCTCCAACACTACTTTCTTCTCTTTCAAGTTCATTTTTGACTGGCTTGTCAACTGTTTCCGGTTTTTTAGCATCCGCTTTACTTCTGCGGGAGCTGGACCACCCATTGTTTTGTGGCTTTCAACGAATTTTTGGGGGTCGACTGAGTCTTTGATGTCCGCCAGTTTAACGGCTAGGGTGATTCCCGCAACATCTTTAGAGGTCTTATTTAACAGTTCAGGCGTCAACTCGGAAAGCGCCAGCTTCTTGTCCATCAAGGTCTTGACGACAGCGCCGACTATTCTGTGGGATGTCCTGAAGGGAACGTTATACTTCTTGACGAGCATGTTGGCTAGTTCGGTTGTTGTTGCGAATTTGAGAACGGGTTTACTGAAAACGTTGTTGTTTACCTTCAGGTTTTTGACGAGCTCAGAAAGTATATTCACCGAAGCTGCAACCGTTTCAAGTGACTCCCAAAGCTTTGGGGTGATCTCTTGGAAGTCCAGATTGTAGCCTGAGGGCAGCGCCTTCATTGTGGTTGCGGATGCCACAAAGTTGCCGAGAACTTGACTCATCCGCGCCCTGACCACCTCCAGGACATCCGGGTTCTTTTTCTGGGGCATTATGCTGCTTGTGAACGCGAAACTTTCGGGAAGATCGATTATCCCGAAGTCGGGGGAACTCCAGAGGATCAGGTCTTCAGCCATTCTGCTTATGTCAATGGCGAGTAGGGTGAGGTTGGCAGAGGTTTCTAGTATAAAGTCACGGCTGCCAACTGCGTCCATGGAGTTCTCATGCACTTTGCTGAAGCCTAACAGCTCGGCGGTGCGGATGCGGTTTATGGGGAAGCTTGTGGTGGCTATGGCTCCTGCACCCATGGGACACAGATTGACTCGGGGGTACGTCTCCTCTAGCCGTTTCAGGCTCCTTTCTAATGCATCCACGTATGAGACTAAAATGTGGGCGAAGGTCACGGGCTGGGCAGGATGCAGGTGAGTATAGGAGGGAAACAATGTTTCAGTGTGTTCCTCAGCTAGTTCAATTAGAGCCTCCTGCAGCTTTATCACATGGTTCATTAGGTCTAGGAGGCTTTCCCGAAGAGTCATCCTGATAGCTGTTGCCACCTGATCATTCCTGCTCTTGGCTATGTGCAGGTTTCCGCCGATTTCCGCGCCAACTTTCTTGTTGACTTCCTCTTCTACGGCGAGGTGAACGTCCTCAACGGAGGGAGCAAGCTTCATTTTGGGATCCAGTTCAGATAGTGCTTGGAGTAGCTTAGCACCCATTTTAGAATCAATTACTTTCTGCTCAGTAAGCATGGTTACGTGAGCTTGGTTGATTTTGATTACAGCTTCCAGTAGTTTCTTGTCGCTTTTTATGGATGAAGTAAACTCGACAACATCCTTTCGGGCAGAGCCTATTCTTCCTCCACGCAACAACTTTGACAATTTTTTCACTCTCAACAGTTTATTTGGAATTGACAGCCGAAACCATCCAATTCCGTCTAGCATTTCTTTTCCTTTTTCACCTTCTCTTTCAGTATGTTGGCTACTTTGGTGGGGAGCCCCCACAGTTCTATGAAGCCTTCAGCGTGGGCTTGGTTAAACGAGGTTTCAACCTCGTAGGTTGCCAAGTTTTTATCATATAGGGACATTGAAGAGGAGCGCCCTACAACCCCGCAGTGTCCCTTGTATAGCTTCAGTTTCACTTCGCCGCAGATGCGTTCCTGAGTCTTGTCTATGAAGGCTTCTAGGGCTTCCCGCAGGGGGTCTATCCACAGGCCTTTGTAAACGAGCTGGGTCCACTTTTCGTCTACCTGCTTCTTGAATTCGAGTTCGTGGCGTGTCAGAACCAGTTTCTCTAGGTCTTTGTGGGCTTCAACCAGAACGTGGGCGGCGGGGGATTCGTAGATTTCTCGTGATTTGATGCCTACCAGCCGGTCTTCGATGTGATCGACGCGTCCAACCCCATGCTTTCCCGCAATCTCGTTCAATTTCTTGATCAAAGCTACGGGCTTCATTTTTTTTCCGTTCAGGGCGACTGGTACGCCGCCTTCAAACTTTATGGTGACGTACTCAGGTTTGTCTGGTGCTTTTTCGGGGGAAACTGTTAATGTGTAGATTTCTTCCAGCGGTTCCTGTTCCGGGTTCTCTAGGTGTCCGCATTCTATGGAGCGTCCCCATATGTTCTGGTCTATGCTGTAGGGGTCGGATAGGTGAGGAATAGGGATGCCTTTCTCTTTGGCATATTTTATTTCTTCTTTTCTGGATAGTCCCCACTCTCTAACTGGAGCCATCACCTTGAGGTTGGGAGTAAGAGACTTGATGGTGACGTCGAAGCGCACCTGATCGTTGCCTTTTCCTGTGCATCCGTGCGCGATTGCTGTGGCGCCTTCCTTTTCTGCGATTTCAACCAGTTTCTTCACGATTAGTGGCCGCCCCACGGCTGTTGCCATGGGATATTTTTCTTCGTATAGGGCGTTTGCTTTTATGGCTGGGAAAACATGTTTTGTGACGAATTCTTCTTCAGCGTCGATTGAGTAGTGTTTTTTGACGCCTAGTTTGTGGGCTTTTTCTTCCACCTTTTTTAGGTCGGTCTGCTGCCCCAACTCTATTGTAACCGTTATCAGGTCCACATCATATTTTTCTTGCAGCCATTTTACCAAAACCGATGTGTCCAGTCCGCCGGAGTAGGCTAATATAATCGTGTCTTTCATTGTGTTTCCCAGTTCGAGGTTGATAATTCAGGAAAGCTTATATAGATTTTGGTCAGTATCATAGTAAATTGTGCAAATGTGACCAAAAATGGTCAATTCCATCTCGAAAACCGTGCAGACCCTCATAGACGAAGACCTCTCCCTACAGGACGCCCTGCAAAGAGACTACGGAAACTACAGCGCCATAGCCAGAATGCTGATGCCCAAAGTCAAGGAAGCCGTGAACAGTGATGTTAACCTCGAAAGCGTAATAACCTCAGTTAAACGAGCCAAAGCAAACTACACGATTCTGCAGGGAAAAATAACCCGAGTCGTCGCGGGCAGCGTCCTAACCATCCGAACCGACATGGCGAAAGTTTCGGTGGACAAAACAAAAAAGAGTCTGGAAAAGATAAGGAAAAGTTTGGCAACTTTCTCAGGCGAATTTCTTCAGGTCATAGAGGGAAACTCGGTGGTTACCCTGATCTCTGACCTATACTCCTTCCACAAAATCAATGACATCTTCGACAAAAACGATGTGATAGACCAGAAACAGAATCTGGCAACAGTCATCATCCGCAGCCCAGATGATATAACGTCCACTCCCGGATGTGTTCAAGCCTTCTACAACGCAGTTTCACGACGTCACATCAACATAGAGGAGACCATGAGCTGCTACACGGAAACAATAATCGTGTTAGCCATGGAAGACGTAAGCAAAGCCTTCGCAGCCCTGACAGACCTCATAACAGAAGCAAGAAGAAAAACCGCCTAAACAATCATATTAGGAAACTAATAATACTTCATTGTTGAAAAACAGCTTTTTCTGGAAAAACCAAGAAGCAAAAAAGATGGGAGTAGCTGATTAACCAATTTGGCGTTTCAGCTTTTTTCGTTTATAAATTACTATGGAAACTGTGACTGCAACAAACACAAGCAGCATAACTGCACCAGTGGGAAACTCGGTTATTAGACGATTAATATCTAGGCTACTGATGTGGGCTTCATAAGGCTGAAGTCTTCTAGAAAAAATAAAAACGGATACAATGAAACCATTCCCAGAAAGCCTAGCCTCAGAACAGCCACGGAGAAGCTACAAGATCAAAGTTGAGAAAAAAGCCTTCTGGGGAAGCATATTAGCTGTTTGTTTGCTCACTCTTGTTTTCAGTTCTGCATATTGGGCGAGCGCAGCCAGAGAAAGCCCAACCAAAGAGAACAGCCCACTTTTAGCCGACGGCTCAAACAGCAGCACAGATGTTCTAGATTACACAATAGAACCGTATGATTATGTCCTCTGGAAAGACGAAAGCAGCTACTTCGCTAAGAATGGAACAACCGGAGAAACAGAATTTTCTGGAACCAACATATCCCAAATCGTGGAGAACATAGTTTCTCTTTCATCTGACGGGCTTTTTCTCTGCTTCAAAAAAGGCGTTTACACACTGTCCTCCACCATCAGCATTACAGAAAAAAACGACATCCGAATCATGGGAGCAGGAAAAGAATTAACCAAATTCGCTGTATCAGCTGACATCACCGCTTTTAACATTACAGGAAACCCTGAAAGCCACAACTTACGATTCGAAATCTCGGACTGCACGATTGATGCCGGAGATGTGTCCAGCACAAAATATGGAGTTTACATAAAAGACATGGATTCAATACAGCTTCATGACATGGCAGTAACTTGTTTTGACACTCACGTGTATGTAGAAGACTGCCAAAAACCAAGCGTTTACAATTTTGTGGTTTGGAGTAACACTGCCTTCTCTCATGGATTCTATTTTAAGGGTTTCAATATAGACATAAAAATGCATGAGGTCTCCATCTTACATTCCGACCCAGACGCTGAGGGAATCAGATTTGAAAATTATGCTTCGATTGAACTCTCCAAAGTATACGTTAACCCCACCGTAACCGAGAAAGGGACCGGCTACGGCTTCGTGTTTGTCGACTGCAACTGGGTTCACCTGATAGGATGCATAGCTGACGGAAACGGAAACGCAGGATATTATCTCAGCAGCGGATTCGGATTTTTCTTTGCTGATTGCTGGGCTGGAAGTAATCTCAAGGGGCTTTTATCTGTTGATGCAGACCAGATACAGATCAGTTCCTGCCAATTCTACAGCAACACAGAAGCAGGAGTGAAGATAGCATCGGCAAACCAAGTTTACCCCTCCTGCTCAATATCCGGCAGCCATTTTTTGCACAATAGAATGTATGGACTGGAACTTGAAAACACAAACCACACCATAGTTGCCGGTAACCACTTTAGAAATAACACAATCTACGGAATCTACTATAACACAGGAAACGATTATGCGGTCATAAAGGATAACGATGCAACAGGCAACCTCCATGAAAACTATGACATATACATAAACACGCCTATTTCAGGAGGAAACATCCAGATAGAACATAACTTCGGAAGAATATATAACGCATCATACTAAGAAAACAATTTTATTAACCCGATGCCATAAAAATAATTTTAGTATCGCTTTGAGATATCGCAAAACCCCCTTTTAACAATAAATTCGGAAGGGAATCAAGCTTATGCAAAATGAATTCCGGGTCTTAGCTGAGTTAGGCGACAAACTAGAAAACACTAGAAGCCGCACTTTAATGGTTGAGCTTGTGGCAGATTTCTTGAGGAGCCTATCCTCTGACGAAGTTGAACCCGCCACATCAATGATTCTTGGTCGCGCATTTCCAAAGGGTGCCTCTAGAACTCTTGAGGTAAGCTGGGTAACAGTGAGCGGCATCGTTAAACGATTAGTAAACGTGGATTGGAAAAAGTTCGCTGAAACTTTCGGCAGAACTGGAGATTTAGGGGCAACCGTTAAAGCATTTTTTGAAGCCGGAAAAATTAGAAAGCAGGCTACTCTTGTTCAACGGTCTTTGACTATTCTTGAGGTTAGACGTATCCTAGAAGCTATCGCCGAAACCAGTGGCGCAGGTTCAAGAGAACAGAAGGAGCGTCTGTTGGAGACACTGCTGGGCTCTGCCACACCTCTAGAAGCAAAATATGTAGTCAAGATACTGATTGGCGAGATGCGGACAGGATTCCATGAAGGACTGATGGAACTGGCTGTTTCAAAAGCCTTCAATGTTCCTAAGGAGCTGGTGAGGAAGGCGAACATGATAACCGGAGACATAGGAAAAGTGGCAGAAGTAGCTAAGCTTCGTGGCAGAGAGGGAGTTTCTGAACTCAGGGTGCGGGTTTTTCAGCCAATAAAGCTCATGTTAGCCCAGACAGCCGTGGACGTGAAGGATGCCCTTAAGCAGCATGGCGGCGAATCAGCCTTTGAATATAAGCTGGATGGGGCTCGTGTCCAGATTCACGTTTCAGAGGGGAAGGTTAGAATTTTCAGTCGCAGATTAACGGATGTTACAGATAGCTTTCCAGAAATAGTCCAACAATCTCAGGCACAGATTAGAGCTGATGAGGCTATCGTGGAGGGTGAAATCATCGCCATAGGAGAGGGGGGCAGAGCAGTTCCGTTCCAGCATCTTATGAGAAGATTCCGGAGAATTCGCAATGTTGAAGATATGGTGGAGAAGATTCCTGTTCAACTCCAACTCTTCAACCTGATTTATCTTGATAGCAGAAGCCTCATCGATGATTCCTATGTTGAGCGAAGAAAACAGTTGGAAAAAACTATTGGAGATATATCTTTGGTCAAGCAGAAAATAACAGCTAACCAAAACGTAGCTGAGAGTTTCCTGAAAGAAGCCCTAGATGGCGGTCATGAGGGGCTTGTAGCTAAAAAACTTGACAGCATGTACACGCCTGGCATTCGGGGAAAAAATTGGTTCAAGATTAAGCCGTCTCTGGAGCCCCTAGATTTGGTGGTTGTTGCGGCTGAATACGGTTATGGGCGGAGACATGATTGGCTCTCAGATTATTACTTGGCTACTCGGAACCCTAAAACTGGAGAGTTTCTGGTGGTTGGCAAGACGTTCAAGGGTCTCACCGATGAGGAGATTATAGAGATGACTAGACGCCTCAAAGAATTGGCTGTTACAGAGGAGCGTCGGAGAGTAACTGTTACTCCGCGGGTTGTTGTGGAGGTGGCGTATAACGAGATTCAGGAAAGCCCAAAGTATAGATGCGGGTTGGCGCTGCGTTTCGCTAGGATCACAAGGATTAGGGATGACAAGAATCCAGAAGATGCGGATACCATCCAAAAGGTAAGAGCGGTTTATGAGCGTCAGTTCGAAAAGAAAGCCAGATTCTCTAAAACATGACTAACCTCTCAAACTTTTTACTACTTCTGCGTGTGATTTCTATTCTTCAATATATTCAAGCGCCACATTGAAGGCAACTGTTTTGCCGTTATGCTTCCGGTCACATTTCACAGTCACAGTTTTTCCATCCCCGCTGATATAAACAACTTTGCCGACGTGCCCCGTTTCCTGATGAAAAACGCTGTGCACCGGAATCTTCACCCGATCTCCAACCTTAAGTTTCTTCACCAGCATTTTCTCCCCAAACAGGTTAAGCGCAGCTCAAAACAGCAACCACATTCAATTCGGACACATAACTTCTTGTTGATAAGAAAACGTAACTATTAAGCATTACCCGCACAAGCATTTAGCCCCGTAATCAGCGTTTTTCCCGAAAATCAGCCACCTAAACAAACCACAAAAACAGCCCCAAAATCGACGAGGATAAGCAAAGACCTTATCAAGGGGGTCCAGTAATGGTAAGGTGAAGGAAAAACTGATGCCTAGAGATCCTGTCTGCGGCGTAATTCTGAACGAAAAGACGGCAAAATACAAAATCACCCACGACGGAGAAACATACTATTTCTGCAGCGTCAAATGCAAAAAGAAATTCAAAAGAAACCGAAGCAAATTCACCAAATAGGCTTCTAGCGCATACCCACGCTTTTCACTACAACACGTTCTTCAATGAAACGTAACAACTGATACCCAAACAATATAGCAGCAACGTATGTGGGCCACAAGATCACCGGCCAATCTCCTGGAAGGTAATGCCACATGTTAGACTGGGTGGCGAAGACCTCCATAAGAAACAGCGAAAACAGCCCAGCCACAGCCAAGTAAACCTGCTCCTTAACCTCCTTTCTTCCACTCTTCTTTCTGCTAATCATCAGAACTGCCCATATCAGCAAGAAAGCAAAGAAGAGGAGAACCCAATTCTGGGGAAAGTCAAACAGCAGGTGCATACCCAGAAAGCAGAGGCGTAATATAAAAAGCTTCGGAATTTACCCAAAAATTTCAGACCCACAAAAACCGATCTGTACACAAATTCGCAGTTCACAACACGAAACCCTTCTAAGAGAACGCTTATGTAAAACCTGATGCATGAAAGAATCATTGAAGGGACCGTCGGCTAGTTTGGTCTAGGCTCTGAGCCTCGGACGTTCGGGACCCCGGTTCAAATCCGGGCGGTCCCACCAAAACTACTGCCCACCAAGGGAGTTCAAGAGTTAAATTTTTGTTGTTGCTTGGTTTTTCGGAAAGTACTGTTTTCAACAATGTACCTTTATTAGGCTCCTAATATGATTGGGGCGTACCTACTTCTTTTTTGCCCTTTTTGCGATTTCTTCGGCAACTATAACCCCTGAGGCAGACGCTTGGATGAGTCCTCGGCTTACTCCAGCCCCGTCGCCGATAGTGAACAGGTTCTCGATCTTTGTTTCCAGCTGATCAGTTAACTCCAGCCTTGAGGAGTAGAATTTCACTTCGATGCCATAAAGTAAAGTGTCGTTGGAGTATACTCCGGGAGCCACTTGATCCAATGCCTGAAGCATCTCTTTAATGTCAGCCAAGTATCGGTAGGGCAACACGAAACTGAGGTCTCCGGGCGTGGCGTTCTTGAGGGTGGGAACGCATAGGCTACGTTTTATCCGCTCCTCTGTTGAGCGGCGTCCAGCCTTCAGGTCGCCTAGCCTCTGGATTATTACGCCTCCGCTGAGCAGGTTAGAGAGCCTAGCGATGTATTTTCCGTAGGCTATGGGTTCTCTGAATGGCTCCGTGAAGGAGGTACTGACAAGGATGGCGAAGTTTGTGTTTTTTGTTTTCCGTTCAGCGTAGCTCTGTCCGTTCACGGTTAAGATGCCATTATACGATTCGGTGATTACCTCTCCTAGAGGCGCAACACAGAAGGTTCTCACATAATCGTCAAAGCACTTGGAGTGGTAAATCAGCTTGGGTTCATACAGGGTTTTCGTCAGTTCCTCCATGATGGCGGCTTGAACCTCCACCCTGACGCCCACGTCTACAGGGTTGTTCAAGGTTTTCAGACCCAAAATTTCTGCCTCAGTCTTCAACCATTCGGCGCCGATTCGCCCCGGAGCCACAATCACATATTTTCCGTAGAACTTTTCTCCCTTGCTGGTTTGAACACCTTCAACCTTGCCGTCCTTGACCAGCAGGCTCTTCACATCTGTTCTGGTGCGAATGTCAACCCTGCCTTCAAGATGACTACGCATCTTACGAAGAGTCTCAGCACACTTTTCGGTACCCATATGCCGCACTTTCTGGCTAACAAGCTTCAGCCCAGCAAAGGAAGCCTTCCGCTCAAGCTCAGCAAATTTCTCTGGACTTGCACCATAAAGATGCCTAGTCGCCCCAAACTTCAGATAAATGCTGTCAACATACTTCAACAGACCCCAAAGCTGCTTTTCAGTGCAATATTCGTTGAGCCAACCACCAACCTCAGTGGACAAAGTAAGCTTTCCATCACTGAATGCGCCAGCGCCTCCCCAACCAGCCAACAGGGAGCAGGGGTCACAGTTTACGCACCCTAAACCTCTACTGGCAGGGCATTTGCGCCGATCAATATCTGGACCCTTATCCAACATTAGAATACTGAGGGCTGTTTTGTCAGCTAGTTCAAGAGCAGAGAATATTCCAGCTGGACCAGCGCCCACTATTATGACGTCGAAATTCATCAAGGGTTTCCTCCGGAAGTCCAAAACTACATAGAATAAGTGCCATATATGTGTTAGCTGTGAAAAGTTTAGACAGATTGAAACTTAAAAAAGGCTTTCATTCACCCATGAATACAAGGACAACATTGAAAAGAATTGAAAAACTTTCTAGGTTCAACTCTTGTTTTCTTCTTTTCTGAGGGTTTTTTCCATAAGTTTCCGGAGGATGGGGGCAGCTTCCTGTTCGCTGACGGTTTTGGTGAAAACTGAAACTAAAGCGATTTTTTTCGTGTTTTTGGCGAGAAGTTCAGCTAGAACGCGGGCAATCATGATGTTTCTGTCTCCGAGCAGGATTGAGGAGAGGGGGGGTCCAACCAGTTTCTGCTGCTGGGGTAATGCTATAGCCAAGGTGCCCAGCCGGTCTTCGCCTTCACTCAGAAACAGTTGGTTCGCGTTTTCTGTTTCAATGTGAAGGGCAAGAAAAGTCGTGTCTCTTTCAACCAGTTTTTCTTTAACAATCTTGGCTCGTGGCAACCGCGACTCTCCGTGGCTACCTAATGCTCTGTTAACCTTCTATTTAGGATTTTCAAACAGAACCTGTAGGAAAGCCTCTGGGCAAAAATTGTCCACTCAAGGCTTTGCCCATCCCAGATGAACAGAAGTTTAGGTAACAGGAAGTTTTACAGAAGATAGCTGGAGTAGACTGTACTTAACCCGATCTCCCTACAGTTTTTGTCCAGTTTTATCTGACCGAAACACAGCGTAGACACTCTCTCGCTTACAGGAGTATAGACTTTCAGGGCTCTTCGTTTGTAGTCAACTCCATCCAAGATGCCGATCCCCAAAAATTTATCCTCTCCAACTTTCATCCCCACAAGCAAGCCCTCCTCGTCTCCCTCCCGTATCAATTTAACCCTTTTTCCGAAGTATTCCTCGACAGCTTTAATCTGCTCTTCAGTAACCGCTTTACTTTTAGGTAAAACAACGAAGAAAGCAGCAACGGTTTCTTCGGCGTAGACAGGTCTCGTTCCCAGCAGATTCCCCAACGTTTCCAAACGTTTACGAGGTAATGGACCGCCAGCCCCAAAAATAGAGCATTCAACTTTGATCCAGCTAAGAGAAAACGACTGCGTCTTGGCTCCTTTCAGATACTTCTTATAGCTGAGCTCCCGCAGAAGCCTCCTTTTCTCTCTGCTCCGAGGCTGAATCAGCTGCGGAGAGTCTATAACCAAAACCTTGACGCCATGCAAGGAGTCCAGAATGGGGGTTAACTCGTTACTTCGTTGCATTCCAACAACAGCGCTTGGACCAACTTTTTCCGCCAACCGAACTTTATATGCGGCTGCCTCTTCTCCTTCAACCCAACCGTCGGTGTTTATGACCAGAAGATCCGCGCCTGCCTCTATCGCACTGTCTTTCAGCCGGATTAAGCCCTCAATAACTTTGTTTATTGCCCCACTTGGACTCGTCGACCCCACAAAAACCGCGTCTTGAGCATCAATATCGAAGAGATCCTTCACCGGCTCAGTTACGAAATTGAATCCCACAGTTGAGGGAGGACCCACATCAGACTGCCCCAAATCAGCGTCGATAACGCCTGTTCTCCACTTACTCGTCACCGCTTCATTCACAAGGAAGGTACAGAAGCTTGTCTTCCCCGAGTCCATGCCGCCTACAACCATGACAGTTACAGGTTTATCTAGAGACAGAATCTCCTTTGCGGCGTCCTCCCCTGAGGAGGGAACATTTCCCTCGTCAACTTCGTTGACAGAAGCACCTTCCCCAAGCATCAATTCAACAGTAACCCTTTTTTTCACCCAGAGGGGCAGCCGTTTCCCTTCCCGGACCACCAGCTTCTCCTTGATTCTAAGAGGCGCCCCCAGAACGCTTAGCTTACCGGAGAGGAGACTCACTGAAGCAGGTCCATCAACCAGCAAAATCTTTCCTTCATCAACGATACGCTTCATTCAACATTCCTCCTCGAAATCACTCGACCGTTTCTTCCCGCGATTTTGATGGCTGAAACAGCGTCCTTTAGCACTCGGCGGTTCACAGACTTGTTGGTTAGCCTGCTTGTCCCCGCCTCACTGACTATCTCCACCAAAGTCTCTTCTGGCAGAGCTTTATCCAGTGAATCTAGTAAAGTTTGTGTGTATTCAGGAGGTCCGTTACCCACCCGCACCACTTTAACCTCGGCTGGAAACCTATTCAGGCTGTCTACAACAAGATGCGAAGCCTCGTCTACGTTTGAGGAGGTCAGCGTTGCTAGGACTTTGCTGTCGCCTAGAATAGCTATGCCGTAGGTTTTACCGGGGTCCACTCCAACAACGACCTTTTCGTAGCCCTGTTTTCCTTGAACAATCAGAATTGCCTCGTCTACAGCGGTTTCAGGGTTCGAGTCCTGCCCGAAAATCAGAATCTGGGGGTGCGAAACCTGATGGCTCTCCTCTTCTGTGGTTAGGACAACCTTGATGTGTAGTGGAATAGGGTCCCAAGGTTTCAGACTCAAGAAGGGCAACCTCTTTCTATTCAGTTCTGTCACCAGTTGGTAATAGGCTCTTCCGTTAACAGTTGCAACAGCTATTTTTGCCTTCAGGAGATTACACCTTCCAAGTTCCACGCATAAGAAACAATCGATTAAAGAATTGAGAGAGATGTGCCTGCATGACCTTGAACCCTGCGTGTCTCTCCTCTCCTTCTTCTCCGCTTAAATATGTTACGAAACATTCTTTACTGAAAAATCTAGGCAGAGAGAAGGCTTATAATTCCTGAGGCTATACTTCGCTTCTTGTGCACAGCATTGCCAAATTTCATTCCAACGGGTTGCATTTCGCTTGACAAACTGCTAGGAGGAGGATTCCCCACCGACAGTGTCTCCCTCATCTACGGAGAGGCGGAAACAGGCAAAACCTCTCTCGCTGTTCAATGCGCAGTTAATTGCGCACGGAGAGGCAGCAAGTCCCTGTTCATAGACACGGATGGAACCTTCTCTTATGAGCGGCTGTCACAGATAGCTGAGTACGATTACAGGAAAATCTCCCCCCTCCTAATCATAATGAGACCAACAACATTTCAGGAACAGTCCAGAGCAATGGATCAGCTTGAAAAGGTCATAACCAACAAATTTGGGCTGATAATCATCGACACGGTCACATCATTATATCGCGTTGAACTTGATGACACAGAAGAAACGTATGCTGCGAACCGAGAGTTGAATAGGCAACTGGCGGTTTTGACCCAGATTACCAAAACTTGTGGAGTGGCAACGCTGGTTATTAGTCAGGTGAGAAGTGTTCCTTTTGGAGAAACGGTTGAAATGAAGCCTGTGGCAACACGGGTTCTGAATTACTGGTCAGAAGTTGTTCTTGACATGAAGCAAACAGGGCAAACACGGGTCATAAAGGTTCTCCGCGAAAAACATCCATCAATAAGAGGAACAGGATTCATTTACGTCAATATAGAAAGCACAGGAATAACAGATTACAGACGCTAGAGTTATTTTCCTCCAGTAAGAAATAGGGATGAGAAAAATGACGGAAATAATGATTACCATCGCCGCTGCCCTATGGTTCATTTTCCCAGCTTACTGCGCCAACGCAGCACCCGTGATCTTCGGCGGTGGACAGCCCATAGATTTCGGCAAACGTTTCTTTGATGGCAAACCACTACTGGGCTCCCACAAGACAGTTAGAGGCTTCTTTGCAGGTCTTATTGTAGGAACACTGGTTGGTTTAGTGCAAACTCTCCTCTTTGAGCAGGTTCTTTTTCAGTATAACACTCAGTTTCAATACAGTATACTCCTTGGTTTTGTGCTGTCTCTGGGAGCTTTGACAGGCGACCTCGTAGAGTCCTTTGTTAAGCGGCGGCTAAACCGTGCTCCCGGCAGCTCCCTTCCAGTAGCGGATCAGATTGACTTCATATTAGGGGCTTTCCTCTTTTCCATTCCATTTTCGCCCCCCTCCTTGACAGCGGCTCTGATAATCCTTCTGATAACGATTCCCATACACTTGTTAACAAACTTGGGGGCTGATCTTTTGAACATGAAAAACAAAGGAAAAACAGTTGATGCTACATAGTTTTGGCGTGCAGCATGTGTAGAGTGCTAGGCTAAACCGAATTTGGATAACAGACCGTTTTCAATAAGAATGTAGGCTATAATGAGCAGAACACAGCCAACCAGAAGAAGTTGGTATGCTTGGCGAGGGCTATAGGCATATTTGGTGCTTCGATATGCCGTGAGAAAGCCCGCGAACCCTATAGCACCGAATATCATGACCAGCAAAGTCTCTGTGAAGATGAATTGAATATTTAGAGAGGGATAAAAGACATATAGTTTAGAACCTGAAAAAACACCAGCTGCGGGGATATTGGGGTCAGGGTTCATGATGCTATAGAGTCCTCCGCCCATCAGAAATAAGGCGAAGGCTACAGCTAAGATGCCTACAACGAATAGGGAGGGCTTAGAAGTTAATATTCTCTCGTAGGTTTTCTGCAACCAAAAGGCAAACGAGGAAATCTGTTTACTAAACCACTTCGACATAGCTCATCCATCCGTGCTCTTCAATAAACTCTCCGCAACTTCTTTTGCCCAACATCCAGTGTATGCATTCTCAACAAGCTCTTTTAAATATTCCTTCCGCATCTAGGGTGCATCTTGAACTTTCAGGATGTACAAAGATCATTGTTGAATGTTATCTGCTGATCGGGGCAGTTTCTAAGATTCTGGGGCACATAGAACTCGAAACTACAAGGAATAATTACTATGACTGTTTACAGGAGAATACTCCAATTAGAATCTGGTTAATCTTTTGTTTCCCATGTAGTAAGAAGTTCTTCCCTGCTTTCATGCATTGCTTGTGCTTGTTTTTTCTCCATTTTAATTAGCAAGTCTAATGCTTCTTCAAAAGGCAATGCAGAAAATATTGTATGGTCTTTAGAGACTAATCCTTTAGTTTGCAGATTCTTTAAGCTATCACAAATTTTTTTTCTGCTAAAATTCAAAGCTTTAGCTAAGTTCACACCTTTTTCTGGACCTTTCTTCGCAAGATAAACATATACCTCTGCGTCCATTCTTTTTATTCCAAGACTGACCAGTGCTTTTATCACTCGTTCTAGACTCAATTATCCACATCCTTTTTGATAATGAAACTAAAGAAAAAGAGGAGATTACGATATAATGCCAGGTTTGCACTTGATAATTAGTGGGGCACCAAGAGGTATGCTTCCATTGGATCACCTGTTGTAAATTCGAGAACCAGAGTCCATCCTTGATAGTCTCCATCACCATGCCAAACTCCTTTCTGAGTTACGTCTAATGGAAATGGCATGCCAGCCATTGGTCCAGATGGCATAACTCCGAAAACGCCTCTTGTAATTACTATTCCCTTGAATGTTCCACCACCAAAATCTAGATTTCCCTCAGATATTGCCATTCCTTCTCCAGTGATTGAGTTTAATCTATAGGTAGTAGTGCCTAGAGGCCCAGGTTGTTTTTCTAAATATATGCTGTCCCCTTCGATGATATAGGTTGTAAATCCAAGTTTAGCCTTGACAATGTATAGAGCGCCTTTCGTGCAGATTTCTATTATTTCACCGGCAGGGGCTTCTCGTGTGATAGTAACAGGAATTTTCTTTCTTCCATTATAGCTAAATGCTTGTGCTGATCCAACAATTGAAGCTGCTACCACTACTACTAATAGTAGAGTAGTGGCTACAGAGAATGCTTTTTTATTCATTCTTATTTCACCTCCTCCTCATGGATTACTCCTCTAATGGGTTAACCGGAAATGCGGTTCCGATCATCGAAAATTAGTTAAAGCTACAAGTCATACTTCAAATTGGGTTGGTTACAGGTGTGACCACCCAGAATAATTTGATGTGACTTGAATTGAAGAAGGGGACTATCGAAAGTACCCTAAGGGATTTTGGGTTAACCGAGAAAGAGGTAGAGGTATACATTTTCTTGGGGAAACGAGGTGCCCTAAAAGGAGGAGATATAACTAAACAATTGATGATGCATAAGGGTCAGGTTTATCGAACATTAAAGAGCCTCCAAAAGAAGGGGTTAGTAGAAGCCACTCTTGAATATCCAGCTCGTTACACCGCTGTTCCATTTGCGAAGTTAATTGATTCATTTATTAAATCTAAACGAGAAGAAGTGGAGCATATAGAAAAAACAAAGAAAGATTTGCTTTCTGACTGGGAAAAGATTAGTCAAATTGAACTTGATTCTTCGTTAGAAAAGTTTTCTGTGATTGAGGGAACAAAGAAAATCTTCAACAAAGTGTTAGAGATGATCAAGGAGACTAATAGTCAATTTTCGATGGCATCAACTGTTACTGATATATTTCGAGCTGATCGGTTTGGAGTGTTTGATTATGTTAATAACCAGCATATAAAATCTAAGATTCAATTTCGTTTTCTCACTCAATTGTCAAAGCAGAATTTGAAGGCAATAAAAATTTTTAAATCGAAACTGAAGCCTATACTTGATTTTAGAGGGAGAAATCCCACTTTAGGTTTAACTGCGTTTTCTAGAATGGCTATAAGAGATAATGACGAAATTCTTCTCTTCCTTTCGGATGAGGATGATCAATCTTCTAAAAAAGGAAAGGAAGTTTGTCTTTGTACAAACTGTAAAGCAATAATTCAAGCTTATTCAGGTGTTTTTGAGGATCTATGGCAAGATTCACTAGACATAGAACAACTCATAGCTGAGATTGAAACGGGAAAGTCTTCACCAAAAACCAAAATTATCAAAGATCCAACATTTGCAAAAAAGAGTTACTATGAAATAGTAAACTCTGCCAATGAGGAGATCTTGATAGTCACTTCTTCTGAAGGTTTAATTAGACTATCGAAAAACACTTCACAACTTGAAGAGTGGTCCACAAGAGGAGTTTCCATTAGAATCATGGCTCCAATTGTAAATGAAAACTTGGATGTTACCCAGCAACTTTTGAAGTGGTGTGAGATCAGGCATGTTCCTCTAGGCTATTTTGAAACAACAATCATCGATGGACATCACCTTTTTCAATTTAGACCTTCTTCACCACGAAGAGTATCACAGGAAATGTCGTATTTTGAGAGTGCCTTTTACACTAATGACCTTGAATATATTCAAAAAACAAAAAAAGTGCTTTCGGACATTTGGAGAAAAACTCGAACTCCATCATCTGCTCCAATTGGGTCAATTACTAAATCTCTAAAAGATCGGTCTGAATCATTGATTGGGCATCATTCTTTAGTAAAAAAGACAAGTTTCAAGCGAAACATGAAATATAATCAAAGAGGAGAAATTTGTGAAAAGGATGTGCTGGATAAAATCGCAAAAGAAAAGAAACTCTCTAGCAAATATAAGGGAAATTGGTTCGATGTTACAAGGTTTTTCGGTAGTAGTGCTGCAGCAGTTATCCATCCTCCTAAAAGTTTTAATTTACCTGATATGACAGTTTTTGCTACCCATAATGATGAAGATTCTTCTTTTGGTGCTGAGAATTGGTTACTTTTTTGGTTATGGCAAAAAGTCAAGGAAGGCTTCTATTACGTTCCAGTTGCTTTGGTTTTAGACAACCCAAAAACTTTGGCTTTTAGGAAAGCAGTTTTTTCAGGTTTTCCTGTAGAGAATAATATTTTGGTAGTTAAAAAAGAGGAAATTCAAGTTAGAGCAAAGGGAAAAACTCTCTTTGCAGGTTGGACTAGACCAATACCGCTTGGGTTCTCAGAGTATATCGTACCGCCTTCATGTTTGCTCTTTGAGGGATATGGTGATGTTAAATCTGGCATGTTAACTAATGTTGCTCTTTCAGGTCGAGGACAAGAGAGATGGTTTAATTCTTTTGATGCTTTTGTTTCCTTTTTCCATCCTCAGTCAAAATATGTGGGGTCTGGGACAGAAGGATTTATTGAAAGAGATGCAGTGCTTATTTCAATTCCTCCACAACCAGATGTGGAGACTTAGTTCTCAGTATCTTATAGATTTGGAAAATTGCTTGGATTGTTAACCAACACTTTTTCTTTTCTTACTCGTCTATATATCATATTACCTATGACTGCACCAACTATAGTTTCAATTATTGTTACAGGTAGCAACAGAAGGTAGACGTTTATGTACATAGTCAAAGCTTGTGGAGGGTAGAAGAGGTACATATTTAACGTAACGAAAACTGGGAGCATTAACACATATCCAATAGCAACTAGGATTGCCGACCAAATTAGTCTATTACGTTTCTTAAAGTAGTTGTAAAGGCTATTAAAAATCAAATCTCCAAAAAAAGAGGTGGCTATCATTGGTGTTTTGGACAGAGGGTCAAAGGGGGCGCCAGACAAATATGTGGTTAAGGTAAGCAAGGCTGCTAAAATGCCTTGTAACAATAATCTCCATCGTCTTCCTTCATACATGAGAAAACCAAAACTGATGAATATTGCATGACCCACAATAAAGAGGTAATTTAATCCTTGTATTCCAGTTATTAGGTTACCAAGTTGTCCAACAAATGTCGTATAGATAAAACTGACAACTGCGAGAATAATAACAAGGGTAAGATCTCTACTTTCCCACATCTGATATCTCTCTTCTAATGACCTTAACATTTGAATGCCAATAAGATATAATATTTTTTAATATCCATTCTAAATGTTCATCCATCTGTTTTCTTCAATAAACTCTCAGCAACTTCTTTTGCCCAACATCCAGTGTATGCATTTTCCACAAGCTCCTCTAAATATCTCTTCCAAGAAATGCCTGTAGCCCGTTTCCAATCCTCAAATTTCTGAACAACATTCTGGTAAGCCTTCTCGTGGAACTCGCAACCTTTCTCCACGGCTTCTCGATCACAAACCATACACTTCACGGTTTTTTCCTCCTCGATTTAAGGGAGCAGTCAGGATTGAAGCACAGCCTCCAGGGTCGTCTGCCTCTGAGCCACACCAGCACCTGAGGCCATCCACACGCTTTACAGTTGTTTCCGGCGGGTTTGACGGTTCCACGTTGGGGAAGCGGAAACGATGTGTTGCAGAGTCCCTTGAAGTAGTTGCTGCAGCCTATGAACCGCTTTCGGGTCTTACGCGAATAGATAATGGTCAGGTTGCCTGTGCCGCAGTTTGGGCATTTTCCCACGATTCTTTCCTCTGTTTGCGCTTTTTTGATGGCTTTGGTTAAGGCTTCGCCTATAGGCTCCTCGTTTTGTTTGAACTGCTCCAGCTGGGGTTTCAGCTGTTCAACAACTTCCTCGAGAACCGTTTCCCTCTTCACACTGTTGTTCTGGATTTGCTCCATTTTGCCCTCAAGTTCATGAGTGAGTTTCGCCGAGGTTACCATGGGAGCATACTTGCCGAGAACATCAATAACGTCTAATCCCAGCTCAGTTACCACGATTCGTTCGTCCCTGACGTAACCGCGATTGTACAGAGTCTGAATGATTTCTGCTCGGGTCGCCTTGGTTCCGATTCCAAGCTCCTCCATCTTCTTCAGGAGACTGGCTGGATTATAGCGAGACGGTGGACAGGTAAACTTGTCTTCCCGGCTGACCCGCCTTAGCCGAATCTTACCGCCTTTTTTGATAGGAGGTAGGAGAACCTCTTCGGCTCTGACGTAGGGCTTGTAATATTGCATCCAGCCTTCCCTCAGAATCCGTCTTCCCCTCAAAAAGAAGCTGTGACCATTCACGTCTAGGTGAACCTTCAGGCTTTCCTTGAGCGCCTCCTCCCCGAAAACAGCCATGAACCTGCGAACAATTAGGTCCCAGATTCTCTTCTCGGGTATTCCCAGGGGTTTTTCCGACAGATTTCCGGTGGGATACACAGCCGGGTGGGCGGGGTCTTCTTTGGCGCCCTCTCTCGGCTTCAACTCTTCCTTTTCCAGAAGTTTTGAGGCTAGTTTAGTGTATGCACGTTTTCTTTTGAGGGAGCTGAGGATTTTTTTGTAGTCTATTATGGGGGGGAGTTTCTGGCTGCTTGTCCTGGGGTAGGAAATCAAGGCGTCAAGATATAGGCGCTGAGCGATTGCCAACGTGCGTCGGGGAGTGTAGCCGAAGAGGCTGTAGGCTTCCCGTTGCAGCGTGCCTACGTCGAAGGGGATGGGGGGCTTCTCGTGAACCGTTCTTATGTTAACCTTTGTGACTTCGCCAGTTTTGCCTGTGCAGGCTCGCACAACAGCATCTGCCTCCGACTTAGTTTCGATTCGTTTTCTTTCATACTCCGCCTCAACCACAGAGTTCAGGATTTCAGCCTCAGCGTTTATTTGCCAGTAGGGGGTGGGCACAAAGCTGCGGATTGTCTTCTCTCTCTTAGCCAGAAACTGGAGGGTGGGTCCCTGCACTCTTCCTGTGCTCAACGTGGAGTATCTGCCGCTCCAGCGACGCGCAGCCAAAGTTAAGGCTCGAGAAAGGTTTATGCCGTATAGCCAGTCCACCTCATGTCTAGTTCTTCCGGCTTCTATGAGGGCGAAATCGAGGCTGGGAAGAGGCTCTTCGTAAGCTTTCTCTAACTCGCTTTTCATGAGGGTAGAAAATTTCATCCTTTTCGCTGAAGTTTCCTTGCCGCCGCAGGCATATTTCAGTATGCAGTAGCCGATGAGACTGCCTTCAATGTCATAGTCGCAGGCTGACACAAACTCGTCAGCGTCGTGGGACAGCTTCGAAAACGTTTCCACCCACATGCGGATATTTTTCGCGCCTCTCTCCGCCAAGTGTCGCGGTGCCCACTTGAAGTTGAAGACTGGGTAATAGTTTCTTTTTCCGCTTTCTTGGACGATGGTGTAGAGGTGCCCGATTGCGGGGACAACAACGAGTTCTCGGTCCCTGTTGGCGACAAAATAGGGCACACCGTTTTCCTTAAATCTCTTGGGTTTCCCCTGCCTATCAAGCGCCTCTGCTATTCTTTTAGCGGCATCCGGTTTTTCGGTGATTATCAGAGTGTATTTTCTCATCGGCGTACCTATTCCATTCTCCTTCAGACACTTGAAACGGTATAAATGATTTACGACCACAAGTATTTACAGTTCACAAAAAAGGCAACCTCATAAACAATCGGAATGGATTCTCTGGCGATCGAACAAAAAATGAGGCTTAGCTGAGTTTCCGTTACTTTTTTCAGCAAATGGGAAGCCGCTCTAACGCGCTTCTGCGTTTAGTCGTAATGTATAAATAGCGTGTAACGTTTGTATTTCGTTCTAGAGTGGCTGTGAGACCGTGCCTCAGAAGGTAATTTGCGAAAGATGCGGTTTTATTCTTTACGAAGGCACAGAATTGAAACCTCCAGACGAGATAATTCAGACTAACGATGGTAAATGCCCCAAATGCGGCAAAAAAATATCCTTTATACCGAAGAAAGTTGAGGTTACAGCTGCCAACGAAACAGCTAAAAGACGGTGAAGCCTCCAATCTCAGAAGTTCTCTGCAACAAATTCTTGTTTGTGATGGAAAAAAATTAAGTGTTTTAATGTAGATAATGAGATTTGAATGGAGTTGTGAAGTGTGGCAGAGTGGATATGTCTGAAGTGTGGACATAAATGGATGGATGAAAGCAAAGCGGAACCTAGACAGTGCCCAATGTGTGGATGCTGTAACATTTACGTTCCCAAGGTTATCAAAAAGTAGGTCGATAGGTAATTGACGGGGAGCGGCAGAGCCTTCCAAATTAGGCATTTTATATTCAAATTGCTATCCTTTACGTCTTTGCTTAGGCATATGTTAAAAAGCTAAAACAGTTCTTTCCTTAAGAAAGGAAGCGAGATAACAGTGAATACCACAAGAGAAATAAAGGGTTTTATTGCTTTCATTGACGAGAAAAGAAGGGTTTGCGGTGGAAATCAGTAAGTTGTTCAGTAAAGATAAAGCGGTTAATGCCTTAACGAGCATCGGAGCTCTTCGCTTCAGAATATCTCATTCTTCTCTGCTGCACATATCTCTACTTCTCATTATCCTTGTTATAGCCGCCATAGTTAGATTGCTTCCTCTCCGCTGGGGTTTCCAGCTCTCAGAATTTGACCCCCACATTCATTACCGTTTAACCAAGCACATGGTTGAAAACGGATTCTTCTCCTGGGCATCATGGATAGACAACATGAGCTGGTATCCACAAGGATATAACATTTCAGCCTCAATTTTTCCGGGTCTGGCAGCAACAGCAGCGGTCTTCTTTCAGATAGCTAATGCGCTGAATCTTGCTCCGGCGGCGATTCTCAGTTCAGACATTTATCATCCCCTAACTGCTGATCCTCTTTTCAATTTCTGCGTAATATTTCCAGTGATTATGGCTACGTTGACAGTTTTGGTTATCTACTTTGTGGGAAGAGACATTGGCGGCAAAGAGGTGGGTCTCTTTTCAGCTTTCTTTTTAGCCCTAAGTTCATCGCATATTAGCCGTACCTCCCTTGGATTTTTTGACGATGAAACCGTTGGAATCTTCGGCATCCTCTTGTTCGTCTTCTTCTTCCTAAGGTCCATTGATTCCGAAAGACCTCTCAGAAACAGCGTTGCCTATGCGGTCGCTGGAGGATTATCGCTGGGTTATCTTTTTTCGTCTTGGGGAGCAGCACGATATCCCCTTGGAATTACATTGATTTTCGTTCTTGTTCTACTCTTGTTACGGCGATATTCGTCTCGCCTCTTTCTTTCCTACAGCACAACCTTTGGCGTGGCACTGTTAATAGCCACGACTGTACCAAAGCTAGGCGTCAAATTTCTAACAGAACCTACAGTTTTGGCGGTGGCGGGAATGTTTCTTGTGTTGTTTATGTTTGAGGCTTCTCGGCGGATTACGACTGGTAAGAACAAAATGTTGTTTTTGGTCGGTTTCTTAGCCCTTCTTGTAGTCGGGTTCGTTGCGCTTGATATGCTCGGGTTAGTTGGATCATTAGAAGCCAAATTCGTAACAACTCTATTTCCTTCTGAACGTATGGGTGAGGGGATTATACAACAACTTGTGCAGTCTGTACAAGAACACAAACCTGCCACTTGGGGATCATTTTACTATGACTTAGGTATAGGAGTCCTCTTCGTACCTATTGGTTTGTATTTCGCTTTGCAGAATCCCACAAACCGCAACATTTTCCTCGCCATCTTCGGTCTAACAGCCATCTACTTTGCTGGTTCAATGGTTCGGTTAACTTTGCTTATGGCTCCAGCCTTGAGCATCTTATGGGCATTAGCTTTGGTTCAATTGGTCAAACCTTTTGTTACTATTCTGCGGGAGAGTCCTAAAATGCCGAGGCGTAAAATGCGTTTCAGGTCTCGTGTGGGCAAGGAATTCAGCGCAGCCTTTATCATTTTGATGTTTCTCCTGTTGACGGTTACCTTTGTGTTGCCAAGCGCGGGCTCTGACAATCCGAGAGTCATAGAACGTGCATATTCACCTACAACCATTGCCGCTTCGAGTTTGCCTATCAGGACCCAAGTTAGCGACTGGTTAGATACCCTCAACTGGATGCGGGTTAATCTGAACGAAACTGATGTGGTGGCATCTTGGTGGGACTATGGATACTGGATTACAGCTATCGGCAATAAAACAACTCTTGCAGATAACGGTACAGTAAATGGTACTCAGATAAGCTTGATTGGGCAGATGTTTATGTCAAACGAAACCGGAGCCATTGAAATCTTGGACAGATTCAATGAAGGCGGGGAAGATAATGTAACATATGTTTTGGTTTTCGTAACCTTTGCAACAGACGGCTCTGAAATATATGATGCAGGATATGGTGATGAAGGCAAGTGGAGATGGATGGCGCGGATTGGCGGATTAGATGATGCCAAATACGGGAATTATACATTGGGAATGGATTGGGTAGATACAAACGATGATGGTTCAGTAGATGATGATGAGCTGATAGTGAACGAGTTGGGAAACAGCACTGTTGTATACAAACTGATGCACTACGCAAGCGACACACTTGTTTTTGGCAGTTCAGACATCGTATTAGAACACTTTGAGAAAGCCTATTTTTCACAGAACCCCGGGGAGGATTTACAGTGGTATCCAAGGTCAAGCGATCAGTTCGCAGCGGCAGTATGTGTATACAAAGTCAACTACGATTAACTGTAGATGTCAAGAAATGTAGGTGATTCTCTCCTCTTCTACTCTCCGCATCTGCTGCACATACTTAACTCGCCGTTTCTCGATGTCCCGCATTCTACCCAGTATCTCTTTAGACCGCTCTATCTCCTCATCCAACCCCTTCAAATCAACATTAACATCGAGGATTCTCTGCAGAATTTCGATAACACTCTTCGCCGTCTTCGGATCAGGCAAATAGCCGCGAGTCTCACCCAAAAGACAAACAGCATCTATCTTCTTCCTAAATTTTGCTAAACCCAAAAGCAAACCGGCTGTGCCAACAATGGGAGTTCCCGCTTCGCTGGATACAGCCTTGGCTTTCAGAGCTCTCTCAAAGAGAACAGGGTTTGTGGACACTGCAACTACATTTGGGGTGCCTTCAACTTCGTTTCTGTATCCGCCAATAGTTATGATCGTTTTCACTTTCTTCTTTTCAGCAAAATCAAGGATACTGTTGGCTACCTCAAACTGCCCCTCAATTGTCTGGGCTTGGCTGTCCCCAGTTAAAAAGATCAAGTCGTTTTCTCCAGTCTCATTTTTCCAGAAATAAAATTCTCCGCGGAGAAGCCTAGCGCCTCCCTTTTTGTCGACTAGAACATGGTAGGGAAAGTGGGGCGAATACAGGATTGCATATTTTTTTGCTTTCAATTGTTTTGCAAGGTATTCGGTGGCTATGCTTCCCACCATACCTAACCCAGGGAATCCTTCCACCAGAATCGGATTCTTCAACTCAACGTTAGATAGTTCCTTAATGACTGACTTTTTCATTTTGACCATAACCTCTCATTGCTTGTCTATATTTCGCATATTTGTCTTCAGGCGAGAATTTAGCCGGATGCGGAATACGCAAGTTACCTCCACAAAGGGGACAGCTTTCCTGATTCAGCGTATATTCTCCGCACTTAACGCATTTCCTAAGCAGCCAAACCATCAAGTTTTCCCCTATTGTTTTTGACTTTCACATCTATTTGTGTGAACATACCTATTTACGTTTCCAATAAAAATGCTGTCGCTCCTGACATTTTTGGTGATAATACTCGACAACAAATTTTCCCTACAAAAAGAGGATTCAGATATACTCACTGCTCCTTTTTCTGAGCATATTAGGAGACTAATAACAGAAGATTGTTGAAAACAGTCTTTTTTCTGAAAATCTGCTGCGCTTCACAAAAAATTAGGTTTCTAAGAGCTATTTCTCCCGTTTGAAGGAGCCTGTTCCGCCACTCTTTGAAATAAACTTCAATGCAGATTCGGTGGCTTTCTCCAACACGTTCTCCGCGCTTTTGTAGTCCTCAGCCGAAACCACAATGCGATATTTGGGAGGCGAAACCAGATAAACTGTCACATCCGCATTCTCTGATTCACCGACTTCTTTAGCGTGCTTCAAGGCATCTTTGATTATGAGCACCCCTTTCGGCTTCGGGTTCTGAAGCTCCAAAATTCCCTTCACATTCACCAAGGATGTCTGAATCTTTTCCTTCGCAATCTCTTCCAAGGTAACTGCAAGCTTCTTGTCTATTCCCAGCTCCAGCAGAACATCCACACCATCTTTCGCAGTCTTCTCCAGCCCATAATAAAGCTCCCCAAAAGCCTTCTCTATCAACGCCCCCGCCCTCTCATAAGCTTCCTCAAAAGAAATATTCAACTTTTCAGCAGCCGTCCGCAATAGACTCTCCGCTTTCCGATCCTTCTTCCAAAACAGAAGCTTCTCCCTTTTATCCCGTTTCGTCACTCTTCTACGCGACAGGTCAACCTGACCCTTTTCCGCGTGAACACGCAGAACTTTAAGCACAACTTTTTGTCCTTCACGAACATAATCGCGGATGTTTCTTACCCACCGAGAAGCAACCTCAGAAACGTGCAGGAGACCCTCCTTATCGTACTCATCCAGCCTAACATAGGCTCCATAATCGGTTATTCTCACAACAGTAGCTATAACCAAATCGCCTACTTCAGGCCATTCAGGTCTCCTCAAACCCATTTTTCTCTTTTATCCTCCACCCGTTTACTCTAGGACGGCAGTTATTTCTCCCTTGACATTCGTCTTTCCGCCGGAAGGCTCTGCTAAAATCGCTCCACACACGTTGCAGTGAACAAAGGTTGTAGCGTGACTGAAGACAAACTGCTCGTTTCCACAGTCAGGACACTTTATCCGGTAGAACCTGCTTTTAGGTTTTGGTAAAACTTTTTCCCATTCACTCAATTTTCTCCACACTCCTTAGGTTATAATCAATTTTTTAAGGCGAATCCCGTCCTTATGCCGCATATAGCCGCAGCTTTTACACTTTAGCCTCAGAGTTTGCTTTTTAGTTGTTTTGGCAAACTTTCTTTGACGAGGAAACTTCTGTCCACCATACCCCTTCTTCTCCCGCAACTCATGCGCCCTCTCTCCCTTGGCTAAGGCTCTCCTCTTCCCTGCCTTATACAAGGAAACAGCGTGAACCTGATGAGACTTACACTTGGGGCAGTATGTGGTGATTTCTTTTGGCACGTTCATACGATCACTGACTGGTTAAGTATAAAACAGCCCCCTTAATTACTATTTATACATTTCTGGAAAGAAACTGAAATCCACCCTAAAAAAAGTAGCGCATCTTCACTATCATACAGGAATAGGCTACAGACTTTTTCAGCTTAGATGAAACAGAACGTTTTAACTATAAACACAGCCTATTCTATTTCTGATCAAAGTGACCGCCCAGAAGAATGCTTACATAGACGTTAATCCAGTTATAGTGACCCCAGACGGCAAAATAGTTCTCGCCAAAAGAATAAAAGGCATTGTGGGAGGAGGAAAATGGCACCTGCCCGGAGGAAGAGTACAGTTCAAAGAAACTTTAGAAGCCACCCTGAAGAGAGTAGCCCTTACAAAAACCAATCTGAAAGTCAAGCTTTTCTATCCATCCTTAAAGAAAAGCCTTGTTGGAATCTATGACGACCCAGAGAGGGACCCCCGAGAACACGTCATAAGCATCGCGCTCTTGTGCAAGATTGCAGATGGAGAAACCAAACCAGGAGCCAAAGTTGAGGCAGTCAACAGCTTCTCTGAAGCAGAAACAAAAAATCTGGAAATCGCCTTCGACCACAACAAAACTGTCAAGGACGCCTTCTCTATATTAAAGAATTTAAAAGCTCTGCTATGAAAATCATACTTTGAAACTCACGCACAGACAGGCGGTCTCGCAGATGCCTATATGTCGTCTGCCAGATATTTCAGATCGAAATCTCTTAACTTGTAGCCTGCACCTATGCTGACAAGGAACGATTCAAAGTCATCCAAGCAATTTGCCCAATCCTTGGCGAAGGACCGCATGAACTCAGCGTATGCTGAGTAGTTCTTGTGAAATGATATCAGAACTATGTCTTTTCCAAAACCTTCGCCGCCAGCGCCGAAGATGACGTTAGAGCGTTTGGCTAACCAATCCTTGGATTTTCGTGATATTTCTGCAGCTACGTCTGGGTGAGACTTCGTTTTTGCGAAGGAAAACGCCATTATTTGGTAACCAAGCTTCTCAAAGTCTGGGATTATGGTGTAGGTTTTTATGTATTCTTTTTCGATTCTAGCTCGAGTTCTGGAGACAGTGGGTTGCGAGACTCCTAAGATGCCGGCTAATTCTCTGTCGCTTTTCTTAGAATTTTTCAGCATCTCACTTAGTAGTCTAAGGAGCTTTTGCCTCTTCATAGTATAGTACTTTGTGATTTGTCCTTTAAAAGTTTGATGCATTCTTTGCCCACTTCCTTAAAAAGGAATTAGGCTTAACTGTTTATTTCGATACATTTTTGCCGATTTTTGTCCCTTTGTTTGATGAGAAAATAAGCAAATCACAAATGCAAATCAGGCTCTACGAATAAAGAGTGCAAAAATCGTGATCAGATATTTCACACGATTGCAGATCTAATTATGCAATCTTAACCTAATCTGTCAACTAGTTCGAATCCACTTCTACGGCTACCCCCTGTTTAATGAGGAGTCGAGCATTTTCGGGAGGCAGCGTCGCTATATCCTCTGGCGCGAAGGGACCATAAGTTTTCATATCAGATCCAACCAAGGCTGGAATTTCCTGAACAAAACGCAGAACCATCAGGGTTTGTTTCGCACCCTTTCCGACATTTGATAAATGCCCGCGTAGAATGTCCTTAGAGAAGGCTTTGTAAGCTTCAGGCAGCGGCAAAACTTCGCCATACAACTTTTTTTCCTCTTCAGTTAAGCCCTCTTTGGGCACGGTCTCTTTGTCCAAAGCTTTTTCCAAGAATTTCTTATAGCGACGTTGAAGAAGTTCGCTAAGCATAATCCTGACATTTCTAAACTCGTTGCCCAGCAGCTTGGCTTTTGTTGTTTTTTTGTCTAACATCCGATTTTCCTGCTTCATTTTTTTGATGTAAGCAGCAATTTCGGCGTAGAAGTTCCTGGGGAGCCTCTGAATCTCCACAGTTTCTTTTTCCGTTTTCCACACTTCATAGAGTTCATCATACAAGTTTACTGCACCACCTTTGCCACACCCTTACACAGCAGCATCAACGCCGCCGCAGTGGGGAGTTCAACTTTCCGCCTTTCAAACGGACCATAGATTTCGTCCTCCACCCTGAATTGGGGAGCCTCTGAAACAAGAACCGTTACTTCCCCCTCCTTAAAGGCAACTGCACTCTTAAGTGGGTCAAAATCTTCGATGCTGGTGATGGAAAATTCGACTTTCTTTAAGCCGGTTTTTCCATGCAACGAATTAGGCAGTCTAATCAAACGGTTGACGTCAGGGGTGACCACACTATCGATTTTCACGGACTGCTTTTCCACTCCATACTGAGCTATCTTTCTCCAAGTTTCTGGACTTATGCCCTTGACGACTCCCCAAGGACCCTTTTCCTTCCAGCTCTTCAGAAGCACTTCTCTGTGTCTAATTAATTGATTTATGTGCAGAGGCTTTAGACCCGTTTTTATCAACTCTTCTTTAGAAGCTGTTAGCAAGAACTCGTATGTTCCCTTAGCCACCCGCCCCCTCCATCCCCTATCATTCAAGTCTGGACCAGAAACCCTTCTATCGGGCGTGGCGCTTCTCCCCAAACCATGAAATTCAGCCTCTAACCCTACTCCCATGACGTAGTCAACGATCTCTTTACGAGCCAACGAATCCAACTCTCGAACCGCCTCGCTCTCCACATGAACGTGATATCCCCTGTGCCCCGAAAACGCAACAGTCAACCCTTCTGACGAAAAACCGAAATCCTCTATCAAAACATCCACAAGCTTAATCGCCTCAGCCTTGGCAGCCTCTAAACAAACTTCGCAAGGCCAAGTCTTTTCCTTGAATTTTGTTCCGCCGCAACTTGGACATTTCGGGGGAGGCGTCCCCCTACCAGAAGCGCCGCAGCCTATGCAGACCCAGAGGTCGTGAACCGTAGTGCATGGGGTTTGGATGTGATCTGCGTCGATGTCAAAAACTAGGTCCGCTCCCAACCATCCTTTTGCCTTCATCTCTTCCTCGGGTCGTTCATAGTAGGCGCTTGAGTAGTAAACGTCTGAAGGCACGATAGTGGCCAACGAGGACCTGAGGCTTTCAACATCTATGAAGCCCTTGTGCCTAAGCATAGCTCTCTTTTCAAGGAGGAGAAAACCAAACTCTCGCCTTTTAAGAGAGGACGGCGCAATAATAGAGGCGGAATTCTGTTTATAGTAATCAGCGAATCTGTCTCGGATAAAGCTCTGTGACAAAAAGGACATATTCAACTCTTCCGCCCATCATACAGTATAGATCAAAAACGATATTTAAACAGAATTCACGCCACATGAACCACATCAAAACGGTCTTCAGCAAGTTCTTTTCTGGAAGTTTTTGTTTACGCCATAAAACAAAATGCGACTGATTGATTGGGTGCATTTATATGAAACACAAAATCTAATACTTTTGAAGAAAGATGAGAGAAGAAGAAAAGGAAAATGTTGACGAAGCAAGTGAAGAAGAAACCGAGACAATGGATGTTTATGACGAAGAGCAGCTAGAAGAAATGCTTGAGAACGACGAGATAACGGAAGCTGAATACAACTATATGCTAGGAAGAGAAAAAGTTGGCAAGAAAAAGAAACGGTTAGGGCTAGAAAGAAGAGAACATAAAGACACCCAGTCAGTTGAACTTGCGAAAAGCGAATATGAAGAAGACTAATCCGATAAAAATTTAATCATTTTTTCAAGTTTGGGATAGTCTACGGAATAGCAGTGGCACCCCAACAAAAGGAAGCGATATAGCCCACAAGTCCAGGTTATGACCCAGAATCCAGGCGTACCAAGTGCCCCAGCCGCCAACACTTCCAAGAAAAATCCACATAACATAATGCACGCCAAAATACAGACCAACAAGCGTTACGATGACACCTACGGTGTGGATGTTAAGCTCCGCCAAAGATTCTGTTCCGACAGATTTTCTCGAGAAATATGTGGTATATAGAGCAAGCAGAAGCAATCCAACAGTGGTTAAAACGAAGCTGAACAGGTTAGCTGGATAAAGTAGCACATAATCTGTTCCCTTTTCAACTATTGCAGTTATCCAGTTGCCTGTGTTGTTTAGCCAGAAAACAAAAACATAGAAAGTGCCTGCAATCAACCCCCATTTTATTGCATTCTTCGCTGGTTTATTGGGGCTTAATTCCAAGAACAACTTAACTAAAACGCCTGCAAGACCTATTGACTGCACGAAACAAGGAACAGTATTCTCAATCGTCATCAAAAGAAAACCTCCGAAAAATTCAGAGGACCCAGAAAACAGGGCAATTCCCATAACGCCAGACATGAAAAAGCTGAGGAACCAGTAGCCAGCCTCAAAAAGCACAATCAATCTAAGAGCCATTAACGCTTCAGGCTTCGAAAGGTCTCTTCTGACCACGTAGAATAGAACGGTTACTAGGGCGATGAAGCCCGCTGCCGCCCTGAAGCCGATACCGATACATGCAGGCACATCCGTTACCAGAATAAAAAAGATTGTGAGGGGACCACGATTGATTACACCGTTGGCGAACTCGTAAAGCATGTAAGAGAACCAGGAGAGGGAAACCAGAAACATTCCAAGCCTAAGCGACCAGTCTGTCCTCGCATCTGTCACAGTTCTCACATCTACCTTAGAAACGGAGCGTTTGAAGCTATTATGATTACGGTAGTCTGTGAAGGCACAGTATTTACAAGCATCAGTCTTAGAAAGACATTAAACTGCCATAACACTTAGTTTAGGCACAGAAGGGACTGCTTCAGTTGAAAAGAAACCACCTGGCTCGGCTTGTTTTTTTGACCCAAGGAATAGGAGCAGTATTTTTCGCTGTTTTTATGGCATCTTACGCGCTTGCCCTTCCCTCAAATCTGGTTCTCCATGGACAGCCCATCTTCAGAATACCCCTCTCAATATTTGGAGCCCTCTTTCTAGCACTAACAGCCATATCTGTCGTGCTTTCTATCATCATAAAACCAGAAGAATAAACAGACCAGCCAGAAAAGGCTCAATTCTCATCAGTTGACGGCTCTTCAGACAAATTTTGTAGTTTCCGTTTATAGCAAACCAAAGGATTCACTGCTCCTTTGCATTCATATTCCGGTGAGATGCAGATGCCGTGAGTGCGTAACGTAGCGCAGTTTGGGGGAGTATATTTTGTTCCAGACCCTCTGGTTCCAGCTATGTGTTCCACCTGATAGCGGGTCATTCGTTCGTTGAAGTCAGAGACGGAGCGGAAAAACTTGAAAACATCTTCCTCACTCATTCCAATATTTAACAGAAAGGAAGTTAAGGCGAATCTGCCTATGTGAGAAGCGGGGCGACCAGCCGCAATGCGGTCATACACACCCTTAATACAGGAAGGAAAGGCTTCCATCACCACACGCTGTGGCATCTCTTCAAACTGTATCTGCTCCCGTTTCTCCGCAGCCAGCTGCCTCAACCGGGTTACTCGAGCCATGATGCCGGGAGGAAGAGACTTTATCTTCGTGTCAAGTCTACTTTCAACATATTTGCGCACTTCCTCTTCCAGCAAGCGACTTAGTTTTTGCTTTGTAAGGTAAACTTTTCCATTAATCATCTTCTGATTAACAAGTTTCCAACGCTTATCGTGAAAACCTGTTGCATTCTTCAAGAAAACCGGAAAATGAACAGCAAAAACATAAGGTTCTAGGCTGACATCCTCAACCAGCCTTACGTTCCAGTTGAAGTTATTGGCGATCTCCAGCAGCTTCTCTTTCTCCTCATCCCTCAGTAATGCAGAAGCACGTTTTGCTTCGGCTAACGCAAACCTGCTTTTTATGAAAGAGTCTTCGGTTCCAACAGCCAACATAACTGCTAATGGAAAAGAGAAAATCTCAATTTCTCTCTCTCTATCACTCATTTCATTTACTGGTTTAGTTTCAGAATAAGCATACATGTGTAGTAATGCAGCTTCAACGCGTTTATCAGCTCGATCGAGGAATGGGAGATAAAAGTCACTATCTCGTTCTAATTCGTCAAAATCTATTCCTATTCCTCTTACGTGCTCAGCAGCCTCTTTCATGAAGGGATATTTTGCCCGGTCGTAAGCAGTAAGTAACTGCTTAACCTCCAGTTATTTTTTGGTTACTCTACTTCTATTCTGGGAGCCAAGAAAAACTTTAGTTGTCCCTCTTTTTCCTGCTGGAAATCCAGTTTAATGGGCATATCTGTTGAAAACTCTATGACAACAATTTCTGATGTCGGCACAGCCGCCTTCACTATCTCCGAGAGGTAACTTAAGCTGAAAGTGGCTTTAGAAGCCTCCTTCGCCGACATCTCCAAGAGTACATCGTCTCCTGCCTTAAACTCGATCGTAGCCCCCATAATGTCGCCTGCGGCGTTCATAACCATTTTTTTGTCATCCGCCTCGATTCGAACGTGATCGCTTACCAGATTAGCATCCTCTATAGCCTCCCGTAATCCCTCTGTTGTAGTCTTTGCTTTAACGTTGAAGTTGACTTTGGGAGTGGGAACCTCCTCCTCCATGGCCTCCAAAGTAGGCATTTCAAAAGTGCGAGAATAATTCCCTCTGATCGCAATTTTCAGTTTCCCAGTCTTTTCGTCCAGAGACAATTCAACAGATTCGTCTTTTCCTGTTCTCCTCAGCAACTTCAGCATTTCGCTTATGTTGATGCACATCTTTATGGTTTCGCTACATGCGTACTCATCGAACACTGTTTTCGGCCACTCGAAATCGACCATGGCGACTCGTGAGGGGTCCATGGCGCGAAGTTTGATTCCTTCGGGAGTTAGGTCAAAGGTGGCTTCGTCGATGAGTATGGAAATAGCGCCCATCATATCCTTCAAAACTTTTGCATCAGCCATTTTAACCCTGAACATCAACAAACCTCCGTTATCATTTATGTTTAAGCTACCTCTCATTTAAGGTGTTTGATTTCTCTGGCAACCACATGAAGTGAGCCTGTTTTCAGCCGATTGGAACGGTGTTTCAGCTGTATTCGCGGAAGGTATAACTGCATTTTGTACATCGGAAAAACTGTGTTGACGACTCATCTGTCCCGCGGGTTTGTACTTGCCACGCGTAGGCTGTGTTGTTGCCGCATTTGGGGCATTCTATCCTGACTGTGGGTAAAGTACGCAGTTTTTGTTCCTTTTTCCCAATAATAGCTATGGATTCTTGGGGAGAAGGCTTTATGGGTTTGGGGGCAACAAGTGACTCATCTTCCGTCTTTTTCTTATAGCCACATTTTGGGCATACAAGATGGAAAACGTCTTTTTTTGCCTTTTTTTCGTGTTTTGAAACCAGCCGCGTTCCACATTTCGGGCAGAATTCCATATCACTCACCACCGCTTCTGCGCCAACTCGATTGCAACTTACTCTTTTAAATCTTTTCTCTTGGACGAGTTAATCCAGAAGCTATTATGTGCGCTACTCGCAAAGCCTCGGGAATGAGGCTACGTGTGGATGTTTTTTTCATAATCTTTTTGGCGTCATCCAAAAGAATTCCTGCTGTATGCATGTAAACAGGGTTCTCCCCTCTTCGAGTCTCAACCTCGAAAAGTTTTCCAGCATTCTCCATAGCCCGCCATCTAATCTCAAAATCTGGGAGATTCTTTAGAGCGCTTCTTATTTCCGCCAAATCAGGTTTTTCTCGCACCACCGATATAACGGGCAAGTCTACCCTGCGGGAGAGCTCACTGATGTCTACCACATTGAAGCCGGCGAAGGTGACGCCGTCTAATACTGCAACCCGAATTTCGCCGTAGTAAGGGGAACTTTTGATCATTGTGGCTATTTTTTCTGTAGCATCCAGGCCGTCAATGGTTATTTCTGCTTGCATAACTCCTTCAAACCAGCAGCCTCCCCGATAGACGACCCCCACAACGTTTACGGTTCCCCTAGTGCGGGGAACAAACACGCCATCGTCAATACCCAACACTCGAATCTCAGGTTTTATGGAGCGGAATCTTTTAGGAAGCAAAACTATCATCTCCACATTCGGTTTACTTAGCCTTTAAATTTTATTCACCCCTTTACTAAGTCATAAGTTAGACAAAAGGGTGGAAGGGAGCCACATGTTTGCGTTTGTGCCACAATATGAGAGCCTCAGCCAAGTTTTGATGGATCAGAAACTAGCCTCCTTGGGAGATGCCTACGTGAATTTCCTTTATTCTCTGGCGTTATCTAAAAAGAAGGGGGAACCAACTGGAACTAAGGTTAAGGGTCGTTTGCTTGCGGATGCCTTCGAAAAGGCGGGTTTGAGAAAATTTCTGCCTTCAAGAATCGACCGTCACAAAAAGGCAGATGCTGCCGAAGCATTGATTGTGTACGCTTGGATACGGGGGGCAATGACGATGGAAGAGGGGGTGAAAATCCTAGAACAGAACGGAGACAAAGTTGAAGTGTTCAGCTTACTTCTCCTCACCGCAAAGAGGAAGCTTGACCTATAAAACTGTCAGAGGCGAACAGAAAGATGTTCGCTTATTTCTGTTTATATGCCTTAGATGCTTTCTTGAAAGACTTCTGAAACTTCTTTCCGAGACCATGAACTTTTTTGGTTGCCTCGTTTATAACGGCTTCCGGATTTTGTTTCTCTTTTGTGCGAATATACAGTATCCCGCCGTCAAAGAGAGGGTGGGGCACATCATAGCCAGCCATCTCGATGGTGTCATCTTCCAGAAGGATCTTTTGCAGCAGATTTAGAAGGGAATGACCTGCTCCCTCCACCTCGATTTTCAGTTCATTGTCTGTTCTTTTCAGGATCTTAACTTCCATTTTGCTCCGCCTCGCGAGTTACATCTTTTCCATAATCAGGAGATGCTTTTCGCCTCTCAAAGTTTCCGCATTTGGAGCATTTCATCCCATGATTTTCCGGCTGCAACACAGCTCCACATCTTGAACAGAGGGCATAGACTACCCCCAAGCTTTTGTCCGCTGTCGACAAAAAGACAGACCTGTTTTCGGTGCTAATTACCTTCGCCCTCATGACGTCACCTTCTTTACAGACATTAAACATGTTGTCTACATAGCCGTGGCTCACGCCAGAGATGTGCAAAGCTCCCTTGAAAAAGCCGGAAAGCATTTTGTCTCCAATCTGAAAAATGCGTAAAACTGCGTTCTTGCTTTTCACTTCTAAAGCCAATCCAGTGACTATGTCTCCCACCTTGGGGATGCTTACTGTTTGAACAAGGGGATACACGGAGACCTGTCTGTTTAACATGTCTAACAGAGTGCGCCCCGTTACTTTTGAGTGGATAGTTCCGCTTTCCACGTAGGTTCCGGGTCCAGACGTAAACTCTTCTATGACGCCTAAACGGTCTCCGGGAACAACGAATAGTCCACTCTTTCTTTCAGGTCCATTCATGAACTTTTTCCTTCTATTCTATACAGATCAACTTGGATACTTCGTTTTTTCTTTGTGTGAAACTTGAACATTCTCGGAATTTCCATTTTCAGGGGAAATATGTTAGTTACTCTTCCTCCGTGCCTCTCAATAAACCTTTTGATAAATTCTCGGTTGCCTTCTCCACCTTTGTGAAACGAATAGATTGTGCTACTTAACTCTAATGATTTAGATATGAATCTTCTATCCGCTCTTCTTCGTTGAACCCCGAATGGAGGATTCTGCAGGACGGTGTCGAAACTTCCTTTAACAACGCCGATATCAGCTACGATCCAATTAGTCCTTTCTTTCACACCCATTATTTCCGCATTTTTTTGCGCCACCCTCACCGCAACACCATCCACATCAACGCCGAAAACTTCCTTTGCACCTAACAGAGCGGCACCTATGCCTAGTCTCCCCGTGCCACAACCTAACTCCACCACAGTTTTGTCGATAACATCATCGTAAACGTATGCTGCTAGATAGAGTGTCTCTGCAGCCACCTTTGAGGGTGTAGTGTACTGCTCAAGGTAAGCGTTGGGCAACGGATGGGCTTCAATCTCTGACAACGCTCGTTCTAGGTCGCGTTTCCGAACCAACCTCTTCTTAGCAGTTCCTCCCATTTAATTTCTCCCAGCAATACAAGTGCTTCGTTAAGAGACAAAATAGGTTTACGGAAACTCTGTGCATCGTCTAGGGAAAGGCGAGGGCAAGCCGTATTTACAAACGCATCTATTCCGGGAAACTGCATCAGGGCACTGGATGTAACCTCTCTGAGGGCAAATAATGTGGCCTTTAGTCCATTTTGTTCAAGTTTTTCTTTGATTTTCATTGCGTCTTTCAGTCTCATCTGTCCACTTTTTAAGCTTATTAAGACGCCGAAGCTCTTTGCTTTCTTTGCTTCAGCTATGTTACCCCAACGCTGTTTGATGGCCCGTCTAACCTCATCTTGGATAGGATATGCTCTTTTTTCGTAAGGATCAGCGATTATCGTTGGCTTTCCCGTGGCTAAAGCTACACCCATAGCGTGAAATCTGCCACCGCCAACAAAAACATATGCCTCAACCTTCTCCGAAACGGATCGGGCGTTGCCAAAATCACATCCGATCACCTGTCCAGGATATTTAACTGGGTCAGCATCTCCCACAAAAACGGTTTTTCCAGCATTCTGAAGTATATTTTTTGCTTCTTCGAGTTGGTGGACATGCTGAACCGTTGTAACCAACCCAATTTTGCTCCAAGATTCAAGATAAGTCAACGCTTCTGCTAAGGCTTCTTTGATGCTGATTTTCGCCCTTGCCTCCACATAAACAACTGGCACTTCAGTATGCATGGCCATGGGGGTGTGTCCGTAATGAACTATGAGTTCTGCGCCCAGAATTTTTGCTTCGGAGATAGCTAGGTCGCAGGCGCCGTAACATGGATCGGTTGAGACGATTGGTGTAGCTCCGGCTTCTTCGATGATGGAGGCTAGGTGAGGAGCCTGGGGTTTTAGTCCTTCCGGAAGCTGCAATAACACGATTTTAGGCTTCAGTTTCTTTATTTCTCTCTTCAGTCTCTTCTCTTCAAGATCGAAGGACATTGTTCTCATCTACAGTTTACTACAAGGGATCAGCAATTAAGGGTGGCTCCAGCAAGCCAGAGCCTTTGCATTCACGATCCATCATTGAAAAGCGCTAATCAGGTTTATTTAACATTCAGACCGCGGATGCGAATTTCTTGATTAAGTACTTGGAATTACCCTTTGTTATTCCTAATTCTTTAGCTATTTTTACTGAATCTTTTTTGTTTCTCTTAATAACTTCGATTAATTCCTTCTCTATCTCTTTTACCGACAGCAAAGTTTCAACAACTTTGTCGGGATTGACGCCAATCGAATCCAGATGCATAGTCAAGAACTTCAGGAAATCTCTTCCCAAATCACTTGGTGCCTGACCGCAGATTCCCACAGTTCTTTCCGGATTCATAGAATGAGCCCCTTCGCAAAGCATTTCAATTGATTTAGTCACTGCAGGGTCAGCTTCATCGAACTGCCAAGCAATTTTTTCGCTGTCACGATCTATTCCTAGGGTTAGCTGGGTGAGGTCGTTGCTTCCTATGCTGAAACCGTCGCAGTATTTAGAGAAGATTTTTGGAATGATGCAGATGCTTGGAACTTCAGCCATGAAGATGATGTCAGGTATCTTTAAGCCCTTTTTCTGAAAAGCGTTTTTGATTAGTTCGGTTACTTTTTCTGCTTCAATAGTAGTCCTGATGAAAGGAACCATTGGAATTGCGTTTGTTAAACCTAGCTTGTGTACTTCTGTAAAAGCCTCAAGTTCTAACGCATATGCCTCGCAGAAAAAGTCATCAATGTATCTTGAAGCTCCTCTGAATCCGATCATAGGATTGCTTTCTTGGAACTCAAGTTCAACCTTATTAACCTCGATAGCTGTTGAATCGCAGATAGGACATTTCTTCTGTGGTTTCAAAGATATGCTTTTGCCACACTTGCAGTTGATGTCATAATATACTGCCCCCGGAAGAGAGGCATATTCGTTTGTTTTGAAATCAGAGAATCTCACAATAATCTTGCGAGGCTTGAATGCACCAGCGATTATTGATACGCCAGTTTTTAACCTTTGGATATATTCATCAGTTAAAGACGTAACGAATGGATATTTTTTCTTGACATCATCAGCCCATCTTTCAGGACCAAGCTGGTCAGCCCTCAAAGCAAACACAGGATGCAATTCTGCGCTTGACACAACGAATTCGATTCGAACAAGAGAACTACCCTGAGAGGGCAGTTGGCTCACATGCAAAGCCTCATCAGGGCTGCCAATATTCACCAAGACTTTTGTGATTGTTTCCGGAATTTCCTTTAGCTCACTCTCTTGTACCTCAAAAGGTATTTCGCCCGCGAATATTCTCGCTTCACCAGCCGAACAGTCGAGAGTAATCTTATCCCCATCTTCTATGTTAAGGGCGCCAACAACACCAACAGCACACGGAATACCTCTTTCTCTGGAAACTATAGCAGCATGAGATGTCCGGTTACCTCTCTCGCAAATTAGCGCAGAAACTTTTTCGAGGCTCATAACAACTTCCCAATCGGGCGTCGTCATTGAGGTGATAAGCATTGGCTTTATGCCTTTCTTGTTGAATTCTGAAATCTCTTTCATAGCTTCTTCAGGAGTCTCTGCTTTAGCGACAACCCCTGAAGCAATCTTTGTTCCAACTGAGATACCAAGGTAAATTGGAGCCACTTTTGGTTCCGCTTTAAGCTTGAACAGAGTCAATACGGTTCGGGTGGCGTGAACAGTTTCTGGTCTCGCCTGTGTTATGAAAACTTCGCCGTTTTCGATGGCATATTCTACGTCCATTGGCTTTTTGTAATGTCTTTCTATAGCTGTAACGTGGTTGGCAACCTGATTTGCTTCATCAAAAGTAAGAACCTGAGGATCACGCACACCAACGGGAACATCACGGTTCGACTTAGTTTCCTCGTCGTAAACCATCATTTCTTTTTGAGGGTCTTTGGGCGGAATTGTTCCGAGAACTTTGACTTCAGGTTCTTTAATAAAAGCGGTCCAAGATGCACTCTCTTTTCCTTGTACTATCATTTCTCCTAAGCCATAAACTGCCTGAATTACGCCTACATTACGGTTGCCAGTATTAGGTTCTATGGAGAAAGCCACGCCAGCCTTTTCTGAGTCAACCATTGTTTGGATGACAACAGAGATTAAGCCTTGTTTAAGTAGTTCAGCCTCTGACATGTCAAGAATCTTTTTCTTACGCAAATCCTGCCTGTAGTCTATAACCCTCCAGCCGAAGGCAGAGGCAATACATTTCAAAACATATTTGATTACACTGGAGGGGTCTAAGTGAACGTTAAGATATGTTTCAAATTGCCCAGCAAAAGCGGCGGTAGCCATGTCCTCGGTGATTCCGGAGCTTCTGACAGCAACTCTGTTCCTCCCAACCCGCTCCTTCATCATCTCGATTTTTTTCTCTAGCAAGGCAATGAGTTCTGGATGCGCCTTTATGTTTTCGATCCAGTTCCTTATTTTCTTCGCAACCCATTTAGCTTCAGCCTCATTGTCCTTATCCAATGCAGCATCCAATTCTTTCACTAACTCTACAATTGTCGGATCGTTGAGTAGTATCTTAGCGAGTTCTGTTGTAGCCATTACAGCATATGGAACGTTACCTTTTCCAAGTATATGGAAAAGTTTAGCTAAATTAGCACCCTTTCCGCCAGTGAATCTTCCATCAGCTGCAATTTTTTCCTCGATATTAACGATCAAGTTCTCAGAAACCAAGTTCATACCCCATAGTGTTTATTGATTTATGAACATAAAACAAAGTGAGGAACACGCCGTTATTGCAAGTCCCGCCCTCATGGCTAGACCTCTGCAAAGCTACCCCCTCAATTAATCCTCAAGTTTCTCGATAACTACGCGACAGGGTGTAGGTAATTTGGCGCCTCCACGTTTCAGCGCCTGCGTGGCAACTTCAAGTCCATCCTCGTTTACGTTAACCATTATAACTGGCTGATTTGACTTCACACGGGCTGCTAATCCCACGGCTTTGCCAAAAGCATTTCTCATTCCGTCTTGAAGCCGATCCGCATGGGCTCCAAAAATCATTTTATTTTCTCGGAGCACAACATGAGGGTAAGGTAAAATCCTTAAAAGGTAACTGTTTCCCAGTTTTTCTGAGAGAACCCTGTTAGCTGCTATGCGCGCAGCTTCCAGAGCGTTGTGTCGAATCTGAACTTCCTTCTCAGCAATCAATCGGGCTTGATACTTATAGCTACCGGATGTATCGCCCATAGTGAATTTCACTATTTTTGAGGAGGGAGAGCCTCGGATGTATTTTTTTCTTGTATAGGCTTGACCCTTTACCTCCCGATAGTTATGAGCCTTCATTGTCCATTACTCACTTGCTCTGCTCATCATAGTTAAACAGATATTAAAAAACTATTCTATATTCGATATGATGATTTGCAAAAAAAATAAGAAAAAGCGGCGCTTTCTAGGGGATTTTCTTTACAGGGTCAGGAAATACCTGTTCGGGTAAAGGCGCAAGTGGAAGCGGATGTTGGTTTATATTTTTCCGACCTGTTTATCAACAAGATTTTCGGAGAAGCTCATTGGCTAAGATCCCAAAGTCTTCTGGCGCCAATTCCCGCACCCTCTTCGAGCTGTAAACCATAGAATCAGCCAATTCTACCGCTTCTTTTCCGGTTATTTCATGTTTACGTAAGAAGGAAATCAAGCCGTTTCTTACCTTCTTGTTTCGCTGAGTAAAAAGTGTTCTAACAAGCTCAAAAAATATTGTTTCATCTTCCACGTGGAAAGGTGGGGCCCGAGGCTTCAGGCGTACCATCATGGAATCCACATCTGGCGGCGGATAAAACATTGTTCTAGGGACATAATCCAAAAGCTCCACCTCAGCCCTGTAGTAAACAGTAACGGTTAGCCTTCCGTAATCTTTGCTTCCCACCGAAGCCGCTAATCTCTCTGCAAACTCCTTCTGGAGAATCAGAACTGCCCAGTCAAAGTTTCTTTCTAGAAGGCGAAATAGAAGCGGAGAAGAAATGGAGTAGGGAGGAGCAGAAACAACCTTGCTGAAGAGAGGAAGAGAAACCTTGAGGATGTCACCTTCTATTAATTCTACATTCTGCAGACCGCGAAGTTGCTCCCTCAAGATTCTCACAATGTTGGGGTCAACCTCAACCGCAACTACTTTCTTGCATTCGCTGGAAAGAAGCCGTGTCAGAAAACCGAGACCTGCCCCAACTTCTAAGACAACATCATCCTTAGTTAAAGAAGCGTGGGACACTAACCGTTGCAGCATGTCTGAGTTCACTGCAAAGTGTTGCCCTAAACGTTTTTTTGGGAAAAAGCGGTAAAGGCGAAGAAGATGCTTCGCCCTTTGAAGAAGATTAATTCTTTCCACTAGGGCGCTCTCGTAAACAGTCTATATTTGCTCTCGCCAGCCAGCTCCTCCAAAATTCTTCTCGTAATGAGTTTGGAGGGGGTAGGCATGTTGGCGCGATTCTGTAAATCCTCTAGGTTCTGGAAGGGTTTCTTATCTCGTTCATCAACAATCTGCCACATGTATTTCTTCCCGATACCCGGAATCAATTCTAGGGCGTGCATCCTGGGCGTTATTGCCTGTGCTGTGTTGAAGAAGGTGATGAACCATTTTTCTCGATTAAGTACTATCTTTTCTACTGTTCCAGAGAGTTCCATCTTAGCGTTGGAGGTTAAATCTTCATAGTTTATTCGCCCAATAATGTAGGTTATTTTCCTCCGAGAATCTTTCCCAACGTAGACTCTGTCGGAAGTTTTGAGAACAATGCCTTCTCTAGCGATTGCCTCAAGAAAGGTGAAGTACTCTTCCCCCACTACCTGAATCAGCGCCCCCGCTCTGTATCCTGGTCTAGCCCCTGGCCTTCCATGAGGAAGATAATCCAGAACATAAGCATACTCTTCGTATCTCTTCTCGCTCTTTTCCACTCTTTCCCTGCCCCCAAAATGGTAACAACTAGTTAGAGGATATATAGTTAGGAAAAGTCCTTATTCCTTTTTTCTATACTTGTTCAAAAAAGCCAGTATTTTTTCTAGTTTGGAGCTTTCAATTATCCTGCGACCGCCAGACAAAAACACTCTGATCTCTTGGATGCTTTCAGGCATGGCGTTTATTATTTGCACAGTCTCTTCTTCTTCCACTTCGAATTTTTCCAAAAATTCCTTCACTATAGTATCCACTTTGTCAGGGTCAACTTTGGTGAATTTTGTTGCGTAGTCGAGGGACCTTCTCTGGAACTGGTCCAGTCGTTCCTCACCGATAGCTTCCAAGGCTTCTTTTACTTGGGGAACCGTGATGATACGTTCTTTTAGAGCCTTTCGCGCCATTTTTAGGTCTCCTTATGAGGTGTAATGTGCTCTGGGCGAACGATTATCTCCTTAGTTGCCTTACCTTGGGACACATTAATGACATAACTTCTCCCTCGTTTCTCAGCGATAACGCCGATTTTGCCGTGGAATCTTCGATGAGGCATGCCTTTGTGAACGCTGGGGTCTAGTTTAATCACAACCTTTTCATCAGGTTCATACTCGCGCAATACCCTGCTCAGTCCTGTCTTTCCCCGTTCTCTAGGCTTCCTTTTTAGGAGATAACGGGTTTTTCTACGGTAACCTTTCGCTTTTCTTCCCAACTTAAGATTCCTCCATGATAATCTTCAAAACATCTAACTCAAGAGGCTTTGCTTCAGCGTTGATAATGGAGGCTACACTGGGGACTGTCCGCCCTTCATCGCCGCTTATCAACTCTTTAATGTAAAGCCCTCCTTGACAACGTATCTTCATCTCTGCACGGTTAGGTGCCAACCTCTTTATCTGCGTCTCATATATGTACTTTTCTCGAACTAGGTCCGCTCTTCTATGCAAAACACGCAACGGTGTTTGCTGATGAATGACAGCATTCGTCAATGTTTTCTTTACAGTCTCCAACTCTTCATCCGAAACATCCCTGTCAAAATCAACAAGAACTTTATACATTTTCTTGGATGCCTCTGCTTTCTTCAATCGTCTAATATCATCTTTGCTGGCGAAACGAAGATTCAAAACCTCGACTTTGCCACAAGCTTGCGTATTAATGAGTTCCGTGAGACTCTGAAGGTCTATGAACCGTCTCCCAGGCTTTTTGATTTCCATAATGAATGGCCTTCCAGTTCCCAGCATCTGGGCATCCACATCTTCTCGTCCAGCCGCATGGAATGCCACATCTTCTCCACCAGTTTTCTCCAAAAGTGGTCCAGCAATAATCTCTTCAACCGATTCTGGATACATCTTTCCGGTCCCATCGCATTTAGGGCAGCCCTCGCCTCTACAACTTCTGCATAACCACTTTGATTGGGGTATACCGCGAACAAGCTTCTTGTATGCTCCCCCCACATAGAGAGGGTTAGATTGGATAATAACCTCTCCAGTGAATGGTCTAACCAGAACCACCACATCAGGCTTTTTGTATTCAGCCAGTTTCTTTGTAGCCGCGGCAATCTTTTTCCCGATGTCACGGCTGAATTCGTTCCGCATGCTCTCTCCATACCCCACCTCAAAACTGGCTTTGAACTCATCTTCCTTCTCCTCAACTGCTGTCGGCAGCTCTACACCAACAAGATAGGTAGTATACTCGTAGTCTTCAAGCATCTCCAAGGCATTTTCCACCAGCGTATCCACGCTTTTGAATAGCCCTTGGCAGAGGTAACATTCCCTCTTTTTTCTAGCTCTCTTCCTCATGTTCCGGAGTATCTCAGCGGCCATGTCAAAAGATCCATTCGACGCTAAGATTCGGAGACTGGAGAATCCTGCTTTCTTGCCGGAAAGCGCTAGCTGATGATTTTTCATTGTGAGGAGGAGCTTCAGGGTTTCGCCTCGTTTTTGGTCACTCAGCCCATATCCAAGGAGAGCAAATTGTCTTCCTAAACACTGATCGCAGAGAGGATGCACCTCAAGCATTTCTTGCGCCTTTTTGAGTATCTCCATTGAATTTTCCTCGTTTAGAGCAGTAAATCATCTATCAGTTTTCAGATATTCTTTTCTCAGGTTCCTGGAAGACCTTTTCCGAAAAAGGGAAGTTTCTTTCTTCTAAAGGTTTTCATCATTTTTCTCATATTGTTATACTGTTTTATCAGTTCTTTCACTTCCTTTTCTGTGGTTCCTGACCCTCGGGCAACTCTACGAATCCGGGATGAGGAGAGAATTTTAGGTTTCTCCCTTTCTTTTGGGGTCATAGACTGGATGATCACACGCCATCTTTTGAGGGCGTCTTCAGCCATGTTCATCTGCTCCTCAGGGATGTTATAGCTCATTCCGGGAATCATCTTCAAGAGATGTCTCAAGGGTCCCACTTTCTTCATAGACTCGAACTGTTCATACATGTCCGTTAGAGTGAATTTTCCGCTCAAAAAGGCGCGAACCTTCTTCTCAGGCACCTTCACCTCTGCTTCACGCACTTTGTCAACAAGGCTCTGAAGGTCCCCCATGCCCAACAGTCTACCTACAAATCTGGAGGGAACAAAAGATTCAATGTCGCCAAGCTTCTCACCCGCACTGATGAACTTTATAGGCGCTCCGATGGCAGCCACCGCTGAGAGTGCACCTCCTCCCCTAGCAGAGCCGTCAAGTTTCGACACCAGAATAGAGCCGATTGGCGTGGCTTCGTGAAATGCTCTAGCCTGCACGGCTGCCTGTTGACCGATGGTTCCGTCGATGACCAAAATCGCTTCGTCGGGCTTTATAGCCTTCTCCAGCCGTTTCATCTCATCAATTAAGCCCTTCTCTTCTTTGTGGCGACCAGCGGTGTCAACAATGACAAGATCATAATCTTTGAACTGTTTCAAGCCCCTCAAAGCGATCTTTTCAGGTTTCTTTTCTTTTGGTTCCCCATATACTGGAATGTTTATTCTGCTTGCCAGCTGCTTCAGTTGGTCGTAGGCTCCAGGCCTATAGGTGTCGGTGCAAACTAGGGCGGTTTTTAAGCCTCTCTTTTGGAAGTATTTCGCCAGTTTTCCTGAGGCGGTGGTCTTTCCTGAACCTTGGATTCCCACAAGCATGAGAACCGTCCTTTTTCCGGGTTCTATCTTCAGCGAGGCGGGTTTTTCGCCCAGAAAGCGGGTTAGCTCTTCGTAAACCACCTTTACTACATGCTCTCTTCTGGAAACTCCGGGCGGAACCTTCTCTTTCAGTGCCCGTTCTTCTATTCTCTTTGAAACTTCGAGAACCAGCTTAACGTTAACGTCGGCTTGCAGTAGCGCCCGCTGGATGTCGCGGGCAAGCTCCTTAACGGTTTTCTCGTCCATAACCGGCGCTCTGAAAATCTTCTTAAGGGCATCGTTCAGTGAGGAGCCGAGGCGATCCAGAACCATCTTTTCTCCCATCTAAAAGTAGAATCGCCTTTTATAGCTATTTAGCTTGCGGCATCTGCATTCCCTGAAAAAACTGTTTTCAGTAGCGCTACTAGAATATACTAATGAACTTGTGAACCTTAGACAGGAATCTTCTGCTGTGCTGCTGAATTTCAGAAAAAAGCTATTTTTCAACAATGTACCTTTATTAGATTCCTAATATGCTAGCTAGTTTTTCTGGCGGCTTCCAGTGCCGCGGCAACAATCAATGGGAAAGCGATTGTGGCATCGCAGATGACTGTCACCTCTTTTCCTTCAGGCTTCACTTTTCCCCAGCTGATTGCCTCTTTCAAAGTGGCTCCGCTTAGTCCACCAGGTTCTGGGCGATCCATGGTGATCTGGACTGCGCGGTCGACGCCTTCTCTGAAGGTGTTGGCGAAGAGGGCGAAGTGTTTGGGCCAGCCTCCTCCCAAGATTATTATACCTACTTTTTTGGCTTCGTAAACAATGTCAACGAGTCGGTGGGTGTCAAGGAGCGGGTCTATCCTCAATTTTTGGTCTTGCCCGAACATCCACATGTGGAAGCCAGCTATGGAATCCACTAAGCCGGGGCTTACGATGGGAACCCCTTTCTTTGCTGCGGTGGCGAGGATAGACTCGGGATCGGAGATTCTTTTGCCTATCTCAAAAAGAAGCTCGGTGGTGGATATGCGTTCTCTCTTCTCTTCCGGTATGCTTTTCAGGGTCTTGTAGATCCATTCTTCTAAGCTCTTGAAGGCATCCTGCTCGATGTATATGTCGCCTATTCGCCCGATGTCCTGGTTCTTCAGTTCTTTGTCTTCGGCAAGAAAGGTGCCTATCCAGTGACGGTGACCAAGGGATTCCACCATGTCATGCACCATGTTAGCCCCGGTGGTCACAACCGCATTCACGTATTCCTGTTCTATCAGGTCTCTGATGATTTTCCTTAGTCCCCCTGGAACCAGAGGACCTGCTAGGGTCAAAAACACAGTATAATCCTTGTCACCGAACATTTCCTTTACAATTTCGGCTGCTTCACCAATTTTTCCAGCGCCAAGCACTCCACACTCATTCATTTCAGAAACGAGGGCGGCTACTGTTAAGCCATCCTTCAATCGCATATGTTTTACGCGCTTCAACTCTTCCCGCCACGTTAAAAATACTCTATCAGGAAGATTTGCTGTTAGCGTTTATAAAAGGTAGTCACAGAAAAGGGGGTGGTTTAGCCCTTTGTTCGCGTTATCCTTGTTCTGCCCAGAATTTGCCAGTATTCAACTTCAACGCCTGATTCCAGTTTAGATTTCAGTTCTTCATCTTCTGGATAAGGTGCTTCAGTCATTTCGTAAGTTTCCAAGTCCATCAACTGAACTGCAGAGGGCAACAACGCGATAACTTGGCCAGTTTTTTTCTCTATAAGTGGAACGTCAACCTGTGCGCTTACAGGCTTCACGATTGTCTTTTTTGTTTCGTCAAAGACGCTTATGGCTACGATGCGAGCCTTTGCGGAGCCGTGTTTTCCGGGTTTCGATTTGGTGTAGCTTACTATTTTGCATGGCGCATCGTCGATTATTATGTAGCTGCCGACTCTTAGGGCGCCCACATCCATAGGTTTGCTCATGTTATCTGTTCTCCTGATAGAAGAGTTTCACGTATTTCTCTGTTAATAATCTATCGCCTAAAATACATCTTAGACACCAAGGGAACGGTTAGTAACATAAAATAGCCAGTTTCACATTTTATATTGGGTGCAAACCGTAAAGATGCTGTTTTATTGTTGGGGGACTGAAATTGTTTAACGTTATGAGGAGAAGGTTTCTCAAAGCTAGTTCAAAAGTAGGGAATCTACGCAAAAACCTAGCAGAGACCAAAGGCGAATATATCTGTGGAGTTGCGAACAGCCTTTCTGGAGGTAAAAGATTACGAAAAGAAGAGCGATAGTTCTGGATACCTCGGCTTTCATCGCCGGGTTTGATCCTCTTGCAGTCCCAGAGAAACAGTACACGGTACCAGAGGTTAAGAAGGAACTCATTGCGGGCTCCATGTCTTGGATGCGATTCAACGCAGCGACAGAGAACAGAAAGTTGATGGTCAGGAGCCCGAAAAATTCTGTTTTCCAAGAGATTCTGGAAGCTTCCAGAAAGGTTGGGGATATGCGTTACCTCTCTGAGGCGGATTTGCAGGTTCTGGCTCTGGCTTTAGAACTGAAGGGCAGGGGGTTAAATCCAGTGATTGTCACGGATGATTATTCGATACAGAACGTGGCTAACAAAATCGGCGTAGAGTTCACGTCGTTGATGACTTTCGGAATAAAGTTTCGCTTCAAGTGGATATTATACTGTCCTGCATGCTACCGCAAATATCCTCCAGATTACAAGTTCAAAGTTTGTGAAGTCTGCGGAACCGAACTTAAACGCAAACCAACGAAAAAAACGCGCTTATGAGAGGTTAGCGGTAAAATGGCGCCGGGGAAGGGATTTGAACCCTTGTGGCGCATGGCACCACCGGTTGTCTTCTGACTTGTGGTTGAGTCATTTCGAGACCGGCACATTACCGCTCTGTCACCCCGGCAACCAAAGTTTTAGAGTTTGTTGTGGCTTAAAAGAGCTTTCGCCCAGAAAGGGTAGAAGGAGCCGTTAACAGAATGATATGTGAAGTTTTTCTTTTCTTTGTTGAAGGCAGATGTGTTTTAGCCACTTTTTGTCGTCGGTGTTTGGGTGATCTTCTCTGTAATGGGTTCCTCTGCTTTCTTTTCTGGTGTGGGCGGCTGTTGTTATGAGGCGAGCCACAGTTATCATGTTCTTCAATTCAAGAAACCGCGTGTTCACCCCGTTTCCGCCAAGAGCATCCAGCCTTCTGTTTAACTGTTCCAGTTTTCTAAGCATGATGCTCATGTTTTCTTGGTTGCGGATTATTCCCACGTAGCTCCACATAGAAGTTCTCAATTCTGCTCGGATATCCTTCAATTCTTGATTTTCTATATCAGAGAATACAGTTTCCTTTTGCTTCGGCGGCGCTTCAACTTTGTTCCTCAGATAATTTTTTGCCTTTTGTGCTCCCAAAGAAGAGAAAACAACCGATTCCAGCAACGAATTGCTTGCCAGCCTGTTAGCCCCATGCACCTCAGTGCAGGCGCATTCTCCAAAAGCTAAGAGATTAGCTATGGTAGTCTCTCCATATTCGTTTGTTTTGATGCCCCCGCAGATATAGTGTGCAGCCGGAGACACCGGAATCAGGTCCTCTGTAATGTCTATGCCATACTTCAGGCATTCTTGATGAATCATGGGAAAACGATCTAAAATGAAATTTTCTCCTTTATGGCGAATATCCAAGTAAACGGAGCCTTTCTTGAGTTCATTGAATATTGTTCTGGATATGATGTCCCGGGGAGCAAGCTCGCCCCTGCTGTCATAGTTCCCCATGAACCGTTCCCCCCTTTCATTCACAAGAATTGCTCCTTCGCCACGAAGAGCCTCTGAGATCAAAAAGTGGGGGGCGCCAAGCTTATTCAATGCTGTAGGATGAAATTGCACAAACTCCATATCCTCAATTTTAGCGCCTGCTCTGAAGGCCATGGCGATTCCGTCGCCTGTGGCAATTTCAGGGTTTGTAGTATTCTGATAAATGTAGCCAATGCCTCCGGTAGCTAATATGGTGACCCTCGCAGAGATGTCAATTATCTCTCGCTTTTTTATATCAAGTATCTTGGCGCCAATACATTCTGTGTTGTTTAGGAGAAGGTCGATGGCGAAGCAGTTCTCGAAAACTTTGGTGTTCCTGTTTTCGCGCATACACTCAGTCATTGCTTGTTCTATTTCTTTTCCAGTCGTATCTCCAGAATGCAGCACACGAGCTACGCTGTGTCCGCCTTCTGTAGTCAAGTGAAGTTCATTGTTCTCCTTGTCGAAGTTCACTCCGAAAGACAACAAGTTCTGAATCGCTTCTGAACCGTTTTCAGCAAGGATTTCTACCACACGTTTGTTGGATAATCCGCATCCAACTTTCAATGTGTCTTCGATATGCAACTGAACGGAGTCGTCTTTTCTGGTTGCTGCGGCTATTCCGCCTTGGGCTAGGTTCGTGTTTGATTCCATTATTTCCTTTTTTGTTACAACAGTTACATTCCCATATTTAGCAATATTCAGGGCAAAATTTAATCCCGCTATGCCGCTTCCAACCACCAAATAATCCGTTTTCAAAGCGCCATCTCCAAGCTCATATCTAAGACCCTCGCAGAATGCGTTAGATACCCCAAAGACACAACATCGATTCCAGTTCCAGCATATTCCCTTATATTCTCAGGGGTTATCTCACCCGACGCCTCCAAAAGCACATGATCATAAAAGGCATCTTCACGAAGAGCCTCAATGGTCCCCTCTATTGCTGTAGGCAGGAAATTGTCAAGCATTATGATGCAGGATTTCTTCAACCTTAAAGCCTTAAATTTTCTCGCCGCTCTAACAGCCTCTTCGTGGCATGTGGTCTCAATTTCTATGAAATCAACCTTATCTGCAAACGCTGAAGCCTTGGCTATTGCAGTCTCGATGTAATCTTTTATGCCTTCACTCTTCAAGATTTCTAGATGATTGTCTTTGATTAGAATGGAACCCCAGAGTCCAAACCTGTGAGTTAACCCCCCTCCCAAAAAAACCGCCTTCTTGTCAAGATATCTCAAAGGAGTTTTTCTAGTTGCAGCTATTCTGGTGTTATAATCTTTCAGCAAATCAGCCAAACGCTTAGTTTCTGTGGCTACTCCAGACATTCTCTGCAGAATATTCAAGCCAATCCGCTCAGTTGCCAGAATATCTTTTTGTCCACCGTGGACCTCCAGAATCGTTTCTCCTTCAAGAGCCTCTTTGCCGTCTTCGATGCAAACCTTTACTTGGAGGCGATGCTTCCGGAGAAACCAGCTTACCTCCTCGATTCCCCCGATTACTCCTGACTGCTTGGCTTTCAAGAATGCCTTTCGAGGTTTATTTTTCGCTAGAACTGCTTTACTGGTTATATCTCCAGCTCCAACATCATCAGCATATTCTTTGTCAAAAAAAGTTTCTAGCCAACTTAGATAATGTTCATTGTTTAGATTGAGCTCTTTTCCTTTCTGGTAAGCGAATTCAACAAGTTTTTGCCTATCCAAGACATCAAGCCACATTTAACATTCTGTCCAGAGCCTTTTCCGCTCTAACCCTTATATCTTCTGGAACCGTAACCTTAAACTGCTCCTTCTCCAGAGCATCCAAAACAAGCGCCAAAGTCGTTTTCTTCATCTGAAGGCAGATTCCTCCAGGCGGTGCTTGGAAAAACACCTTTTCGGGGAACATTAACCTCAGCCGCTCTACCACGCCTACCTCCGTGGCTATGATGAAAGTTTTATCGCGGCTATTTTTCACGTAGTTGACCATGCCAGTTGTGCTGAAAACTTCGTCAGCCAAATCCACAACTTCAGGGATGCATTCGGGATGAACCAAAACTTTTGCATTTACATGCATGGCTTTGGCTCGGACAAGACCCTCAGGAGAAAATTTGCTGTGAACATAACACCATCCGTTCCAAAGAATAATTTTCTTGTCGGTATGCCTCATCACATAATTGGCCAAATTAGAGTCGGGCACAAATATGACCTCGTTCTCCTCTAGGGAGTTAACCACTTTTACGGCGTTTGCGCTAGTGCAACAAATATCCGATTCCGCCTTCACATCCGCGGTTGTATTGACATAACTCACAACAGCGGCGTTAGGATGCTTTGCCTTCAATTTTCTTAAACCGGCGACGTCAACCATGGCAGCCATCGGGCACTTTGCCAGTTTGGTTGGAATCAAAACTGTTTTTTCAGGATTCAAAATATAAGCGGATTCCGCCATGAAATCAACACCACAAAAAACTATGATATCTGCATTGGTTTCTGTTGCCTTTTTGCTCAACCCGTAGGAATCACCAATAAAATCTGCTACCTTATAGATTTCTGGTCTCTGGTAGATATGGGCCAGAATCACAGCATTTTTCTCTTTTTTCAGTTTCTTTATCCGTTCAATTAGGCTCTTTTCTTCCATTCTGCCACACTACTTACCCTAAAAATCTAGAGGCATCTCACAATTTAAACATGTTATGGAAGCTTTGGCATTACAAGATCGGCTATATCCACGCTATTGCCGTAAATTTGATGTATCGAAGAAGCAACGGCGAGAAGATGGCGCCCCACTTCAGCGGGAAGATCGAGAATAGCTGTTTCAATCTGGTGAAAGACGGATTCAACCTTTTCTCTTTCAGACCGCACCGACTCTGCAACAGAAATGTTATGATAAAACACAGCGTTTATGGCATTCTCATGAGACTCGTAGGCAATCTTATGGAGTTGAAGAACAAGTTCTGAAAGATTATCCGCAATTTTGGCACCGGCTAGCTTGATCACAGTCTCACCGATAGAGGCAGAGTGGTCGCCTATAGATTCAACCAAACTCGCTGCCAAACGATAATCCAAACAATCAATTGGCAGAATATCGAGTTTTTCGCTCAGCCCCGGATTTTGGATAACGGTTCGAAGAACCCGCACTAACAGAAAATACAAGCGGTTAACTTCGTTGTCCCGTGCAACAACGTTTTTAGCCAGTTCCACATCGCCCTCAAGAAGAGCAGTCACGGCGTCACGATGCACTCCCGAAACTATCGAATATTCTCTTCGAAGAATCTTTTGGGGCGGAAAGGTAGAGGGCTCCAAGAGACACTGCATAACAATGTTTGAATGATTTTCCTCAACAATCTCCAGACCAACCAAACGAGTTGACGCCTGTTTTACCCGCTCACGGTCCAAGGGGCTAATTCTATCTTTAGCTTGAACCTGAATGATGTCATAGCCTAACAAATATTTCTCAATGACCACACGATCAAGTAAGGGAGAGGGCGTAATCATCGCCACCTGAGGCGTTCGCTCTACATTATATTTCGGATTGACAACAAGGGAACCGTTAGCAGTCTCGGTTATAGAAACAACGGTTCCACGATCAAGTCCGTTTCGTTCAGCCCAATCTTTAGGGAGGCACACGAAAAAGGTTCCGCCACTTGTTCTTTGAATCTTTCGGAGGTCCATCTCTGAATCCTCAAGCAAATATTGAATTAATTTAAAGCAGAAGGCATTATTAAGAGTTAACCAAAAAACATCTGAATCACAGAAAAATATCCTAACAAGTATAGACGCTTCCAGTTGAAGGAACCCATCAGAAAAACAGCTTTTGTCAACTGTAAAGAACAGAATTAATAGTATGCAACGTACATATTACCGATTCAACAGAGGGAATCAAACGAGGAAAAAAACATGAGTGAAGGCGAAAGGCTACAAAAAGCCGTTTCCTTCACAATATCATCTGGATACCAACTGGACAAAGAGGCTTTCGAATTCTTGAATATAATAGCTAAAACAGAAGACCCTCTCTATTTAATGGAAGAAGCTGTCAGGAAAATCAGGGATTTGCCTCAAAAACCTCTGTTCATAGACCGGAGCTTTCTGGAGACTATAAAAAAAGAGGCTTGCGCTGAAGAAGAGAAGCTACTTCCTCCAGTTTCACCTCCAACCACTTCCGAATCGAGAAAGAGTTTCAGACCTTACGCCAAAGATGTTGAAGATGAAATAAAAGTGATCTCAGACCCCACAGATAAAATATGCACAACTGGCTCCATCAAGGAATACTTAGAATACTTTCAAGATCGGTTTGAAAGGTTAAAGAGTATTCTTAGAAAAAGAATGGATACAAAAAGTGCCGTACCCATATCGATTGCATTAAAGGCGCCGACCAAATCGAAGGTTAACATCATCGGTATGGTTACGGAAAAAATAGAATCTAAAGAAAGACTCTTCGTGAAAATCGAGGACCTAGAATCAAGCGCCACTGTACTTGTATCTCCAAACCTAAGCAAGGAAATTGTAGAAAAAGCTCGTTCTTTACTCTTAGATCAAGTTATTTGTGTGAATGCAATAAAGGGAAACAACGACCTAATTATCGCAAAAGACTTCATCCTGCCAGAGCTGCCCCAGAAGACGCCCCATAAAGCCTCAATCCCACTCTATGCAGCTCTAATGTCAGATCTTCATGTTGGAAGCAAAAAATTCATGGAAAAAGAATTTAATCAATTTCTAAACTGGCTAAAAGGAGAAAAAGGCAACCAAAAACTCAGAAACATTGCTAGCCACACCAAATATTTGGTAATAGCAGGCGACATTGTCGATGGAATAGGAATATACCCAGGGCAGCTGGAAGAGCTATCAATAACGGATATTTATGAACAATATAGGGAAGCCGCAAAATTTCTCGAACAGGTTCCTGAATATGTTGAAGTAATAATTATTCCTGGCAACCATGATGCATCTAGAAAGGCATTACCGCAACCAGCAATACCAAAAGAGTACGCAGAACCGCTATACGAAGCACGAAAAATACGTTCGCTTGGAAATCCGTCCGCAATCAGCCTCCACGGAGTGGAAGTACTCCTGTTTCACGGACGGAGCTTGGATGACATCGCCGCTGTTGCCCCAAACGTCAGCTTTGACACCCCAGACAAATCTATGAAGCTTTTATTACAGGGCAGGCACCTTGCGCCCATTTACGGAGAGAGAACCCCCATTGCCCCAGAAAAACAGGATTTTATGGTCATAGATAGAATACCGGACATCTTCCACGCTGGACATGTTCATGTACTAAAATGTAACAGGTACAGGGGAACGCTTATTGTGAACTCGGGGGCATGGCAAAAACAAACAGATTTTCAACAAAAAATGGGGCTTGTTCCTACCCCTGGAATAGTACCTATAGTAAACCTCCAAACATCTATGATTTCAACAATAGATTTCACGGAACCTTGGTGAACACACAGCAAAAACGCTAGTTAACCCATTTTTCAAAATCATTGCATACCGGTAAGACAGTTAGGGACATAGCCTAGCAGTCCCTGGAATCGATCATTATCAGCGAATACCTTCCTAACAAGACTGCGACCTATGCCTAAACGGATTTTTTTTGTGCGCCCATGCCGACCCATGCTCACAACACGTGCATTCAATAACCCCATCATATCTAACTCGCTGATTAGACCACTTACACGTCTCTGAGTCAGCGGCGAGAGACCAGATTGGTCACAGAGTTCACAGTATATCCCATAGATATCTCCAGTAATGGTATAGCTAAGTTTTGTTTTACCCAACAGATAAACACTGCATAAGACTAGTTTGGAGTGCACCGGAAGATTTTCTAAAACCTCAACTATTCGATCGTGCTCCACTCGTTTCTCTGCCTGCCGCACGTTATCTTCGTTAACACATGCTACACCTTCCCGTTCTGCCAATTCGCCAGCAACACGAAGTAGGTCCAAAGCTCGTCTAGCGTCACCATGCTCTGCGGCAGCCAATGCAGCACACAATGCCACAGCGCTATCCAGCAGAGCGCCTTCGGAAAACGCTAGCTGAGCACGTCTCCAGAGGATGTCTTGGAGTTCAGCTGCGTCGTAAGGTCTGAAAACCATCTCTTCTTCGCTTAAGGAGCTTAGAACTCGTGGATCCAAAAATTCCTTGAATCGGAGGTCGTTTGAGATTCCTATTATGGCTGTTCGCCCGTGACGAAGAGTCTCATTTATTCTGGTTAACTCGTAGAGGAGGGTGTCGCCACGAGCCTTTATGAGTGCATCGATTTCGTCGAGGACAACTATGAAGATTTTTCTTTGCTGGTCTAGGCCCTCTTTGAATCGGTCAAAAACTTCTCCAACAGCCAAACCTGTGAAAGGAACTTTCACATCTAAAGCATTACATAAGCTTGCGAGAACACGGTATTCGGTGCCGGCTAGGCGGCAGTTCACGTAACAAATTTCGACGGATGCTCCTAGTTCATGTGCCTTAGAAGACAGTTTGTTCAGAACATATTTAGTGACTGCTGTTTTTCCTGTTCCAGTTTTTCCATAGATGAAAGTGTTGGAGCAGGGAGAACCTCTCAGGACTGGCGCAACTATTCCACCTAAACAATGAATTTGTTCATCGCGGTGCGGAAGTTTGTTGGGGATATAATCATGGCGTAATACTTCTCGGTCTTTGAAAATGTGAGTATTACTCAGAAAACGGTTAAAAACGTCTTCAAGAGTATCAATTTTGGTCAGTCTGGTAATCTCCTCTAAGAGGCAGTGAAATTATTGCCTCGATTGCGGTTCCAGTAGATAAGAACTCTCGTAAAAAAAAGTAGACAAGGTGCACAAAAAACTAAAGGGAGACAAGACTTTCTGGGTAAAAGCGGTTTCAGTTTGTTTGTGTATGTGGAATCGGGTTTACAGACTCTCACACCCCTATATTTCTCATGGAAAAAATAAGGTTTCTCCGTGGTTTAGCCAAGAAAAGAATCAAAATTTACGAAGTAATTATTATTGTTGAAAAGAATCTCATGAATATTATGTTGCGAGGCAGTATTTATTGCTAGTTATCAAAAAAGTTTGATTTAATTCTACAATATTTTAATTGTGAGGCTCAAAAAGAAATCTAGCTGAACTTCTTTGGTACAATGGAAATGAAGGGGTCGGAGTCTTAACCAAAACTTGCATAATTGAACTATACCTTCCTGGGATATACCAAAGGCTATTTTACGAAGAGTCTTCTTTGTTTGTTAACTTTGCTGTGAAATTTTGTGAAGTTGATTAGTGGATTCCAGCTTTTTCTGTGGTTATTCTGTAAAATAGACTATATTATGGCTTTTCACACGTATAGAGACAACCCCTTGGTTTCTACTGGAAAACTAGGTTTATCCGTTTCTCTTTTTTTATTTCATGAACGTGGATTATAGTGAAGTCTGTGAAGCTAATAAGCTTCAATTTTTGCTTCTTTTAATTTTTTAGGAATATTTTCGGCTTTTTTGCTTGGCACTATTTACCACAATATCTATAACTTGTGAATATTAACTAATTAACACTAAATGGTGCATGGCATGCCCGCCAAAAAAATGCGCGTAGAGATTTTCAATAATGGAGATCGTTACACGATAACCTTTGAGGGTCAGGTTACGCGGGATAAGGCTCTTCGTCTACTTGATTTGGTTGAACTTTTGGGGGGGATGCCAACCGTAAACCCTGAAACAACCCGCTCCACATCTGAAGTATCTAAGATCGAAAAAGTTCGTTTGGCTGCAGAAAAAAATTTTCCTGTGGGCTGGTTTTCTTCGAAAGAATTACAGGCGGCGTACGAAAAGCAATTTAATGAACCAATCCGCTTGAGTACTGCCTCAACCTATCTGTCTCGTCTAGCAGACCGGGGATTCTTCAGTAAAAAGGGCGCTTCAAATAAAATACGTTACAGACTTGTGACTTCAATATCAAACTATCAGGTTCACGAAAGATAATAACCACAAGTCCTTTTAAAGAACCAACATAAATATTGATATTAAAAGAACAATATTCAACAGTTCTTTAGGAGAAGTGAAAAGTTTTGAGTAACTTGCATGCTGATTTGCGCTTCTTAGTTAGAACTCTCAAAGACTACATAGATAAAGGAACTTTAGGAGAATCTACGGTGGACATGGAAACACCTGAATATATTTCATATGTTCCTGAACTCCGAAAAACTTTACACTGTCTTAAATCTTTTGAAGGAAAATTTGTTGCCGTTGATTGTTCAACTAAACCGTTAATGAGGGGTAATCGTTTTGGAATATACCTGATACGCGTTGCATATGCTTCAGTTAATCCAAAAGAAAAGGAAAACCCCGTGACATGGGGGCCCATCCCTATGGAAGAAAGAATGTCCACCGTAGTTGGAGATGCTATTTCACGACGTAAAAAGTTGGAACGAATAAGGCTTGAATATGAAAGTGAATTAGCAGAAACATTGCTTCCACATTTGGAACACTCAGATTATTTGCTTCTTGATGGGGCAAGCTATTTTGGTAGAATAGAAGATAGAAGATTTGCCTTTGCTCTTTACGAAAGAGCTAAAAAAAGGAATCAAAAATTTTTGGCGATTTCAAAGAATTCTCCCAGTTTGATTGATAATAAAGGAAGAGATTTAATGACCCAATTTACGGTGGACATGTCCACCGTAACCACATCTTGTGTATATCCAATACCTGAATTGAAAGCCAATATGGATAAACACCGTTTTGGTGATGTGCACTTAGTAAAATTCAATCCAGAATCATTGCGTGCATTTCGTTGTGATATCATGGATTACTTGGTGGGCGAAGATATAGTGCAATTTCTTTCGCCATTAACAGTTATATCGGGGGATCCTAGATGTTTGGGCTATCCAGTGTCTCTCTATTTAGCTCACAATTTCGCCAAAGTCGATTCAGATGCAAAACTGTTGCACCATCGGGATTTGGTAGAAAAAGCTTTGGATGATGCAGGATTATTACATTTCCTTAAAATGGAAGAAACTCTTAGTAATTTTAGAAGTGAAATGTATGGACGGAAATATCCATGGGAATTGGAGGAACACCAGCTTGTCTGAGCCTGTAGGGTTTGTATGCGGAACTGAGGGGGATAAAGTTTCCTTTTTTTTGAATAAGGGGATTAACCTTTACTTCGGGCAAATCGTTCGAATAGATTCAGGTGAAAGAAGTTTCTACGCACGAGTATTTAATGCAAAGAGCAGTTCTACTCTGAGGACAATTGAACAACTTCGTGAGGCCGAAGGCAAAGAAGCGTTTGGACCCTATTCTAGCTTCCGTAGCGTTGAGGCTATTCTGTTTTTAGAAAAGATGGGAAATAAAGTTCACTCTCCGGCTTTTAATCCTAATTATAAAGATACGGTTTATACAGCCACCGAGGAAGATTGTTCAGTTTTAAAACTTGCAGGGGATTTGGAGATAGGTAGTTTACGTTCAGGAGAAGAGGTTCTAGGCGAAGTAGGTGTTGGTGTTGAGGCTATTCCCAAGATGATGGGCATGTTTGGGATGACCGGGTCGGGAAAAACCAACACTGAACTTATTCTGAATGCTCGCATTATCGACAACCCTGAAACTGTTGGGCTTATCTTTGATTTTGCCGGTCAGTTATTGTCTGGTAAGGATATTGGGTCTGAGGGTGGTTTGCGGGATCATCCTCTTTTTCACACTAAGGTTCGCTATTACTCGGCGCGAGACGGCAAGTTATGTATAGGCTTGCACACTCTTACTCCTGGAAGGTTATGGACGATTTTTCCTGAAATCGGGAGGCCTCAAGTCAGGGTTGCCCGACGGCTATATGAGCAGTTGGGCAAGTGTTGGATTGAGCAATCGCTAGAGATTTACCGTAATGAAGGGCATGCTGGTATTGGGCGGATTATCGGTCCCCAGCACAAGACTGCGGTTAGCGCCTTGATGAGCAGGCTTTCTGACCTTCCGTCACATCTCTACCCCCCCTCCAATTATAACTTTATTGACGATGTGGTTCAAAACATAAGCAAGGGGATCACCTGTCTCATTGACATTTCAGGCTTGACTTCTGAGGAGCAACAAAACGTCACTTGTCTCACCGCAAGTAATGTTGCGTATCACTATAAGCGGTTGTGGGAGACCAATTTCGAAGAGTGGAAAAAGCTTCCAACTCTGTTGATAACTCTGGAAGAGGCTCATGAGTTTCTTGACCCCGAAATACACAAAACCATCTTTTCTAACATCGCCCTCACCTACCGGAAGTATCACGTTGGACTAAATGCTGTGACGCCGAGGCCCTCCAAGATAAATCGTGATGTGTTCGCTGAGCTTTGGACCAAAGTCATCATGAAAACTGAATTAAAACGGGATAGGGATTATTTGACCCAAAACACACCTTACCTCGAATACAGCGACACCGAGATAAAGATGCTTGATGTGGGAGAAGCATTGCTTATTTCAGAACCACAGATTCGGTTTGCCGTTCCTATAAAAGTTATTCATTACCCTGATTATGTGAAAGAAAGGGGGAAAGCCGAGTATGACTTGCCGACATCGAAGCCTCTTTCTGACATGAATGAAAAATTGAGAAGACTAAAAGCTGCCGGGGAGTCTCTTACGGCTGGAGACAAACCTAGTAAGTCTTAGCTTCCCTTCGCTTCAGTATTTTCTGCATCTCTTCCTTTAATTGGTAGATATACGGCATCTTGTGAGTGTCCCTCTCCAAATAACCGTCCTTATACAGCTTCTTCATTAACCGGGCAGTATGCTCCCTGGTGAGACCAATCTTCTCTCTGATTTCAGGCGCCGTTTTTTCGCCCTCTTTGCCGATTGTCTCGAGAACCATCAGTTCAGTTTCAGTCAGTGGCTCCAAGGCTTTTTCCCTTTTTATTGGAATAGCCGCCTCTATCTTCGCTTCAGGAACATAAGCCTCTAGCTTGATTTTCTCAACCTCAACAAGCTTTTTCGTCACCTTGTCTTGGGCTTCCTTTATGCCCTTGACTTCGCTCCTCATCTCCTCAAGTTGCCCAGAGAACTTCTTTTCAATCTGGGGGACTTCCCCCACCACTTTGGTAAAATCCGCTAATTGTTGTTCACATTCTTCTATTTTATTCACAACTTTTTTGTTCTCCAATGAAGTCGCTTCAATTTTTTGAGCCACAAAAAGAACTCTGTCCTTTTGTCTCTGGAATTGGCTGTCAACCCCGACAACAATGTCCTCTACAACTCCCCTCGCCCTCTCATACTCTTGACGAAGAGTCTTTATTCGGCGATAATAAAAGAGCAGCGCGGAAATTGTGACAAATAGCAGAGCCGACGTCACTAATAACAGAAAATCTGAAATCATCTAAACCCCCCCAAATTACATGTGATTTCGGCGTGATATCGTGTGATATGCATGTGTGATCACATATCACATTAGTATATAAGTGAACTTAAGTTTTTTGCTAAATTAGGTATCGTGACATCACACGTCACAGATTACATTTAGCAAAAGTCGCTATGCGGGACTGTTGATTATCCCAACTTCGCTATCCCTCAGTTTTCCACACAATTCTTCACTTCGTAATATCTGTAAAAACTCCTTATTTTTAGAAAAAACCTGCAAAATGAGCTTATTCTGACGTGAAAGATCTTTAGCGTTTTAAACTCTTTTGCAGATTCTCCATGAGCTTTGATGTACACTGAGAGTTACATTTTCTGTTGCCAAAATAGTGTGATTTGTGATGTCACAGCCTTCTTGACATGTTTCGCGGCTTGGTCAGTTCTTCCAGACTGTTTTTCAGCTCTTCGTGGAGCAGTGCTACACTCCTTAAGTGTTCTTCTTTTGGCGCCTTTTTTGCAAGTTTTTGTTGAGTTTTTATGTATGTTTGGAGCTTGTTTGCAGCTTCTATGTATGGTTCTAGGCTGGTGTCTTCGAGGATTCCTATGTAGCCGAGGAGAAGGATCGTGTAGATTGATTGTATGACGTTCTGTCGGGCTTGCCTTAGGCTTCTGTTGAAAGCGCCTCGACTTACGGCTAAAAGCCTTATTTTGGCTTTTTCATCGTATTTTAGCGCTTTATCGGCTATATTTTCGGCTAAAACATCTATTAGTAGTGTTTCTAGCTGTATTTTTGTTAAATGGCTGTTTTTGGAGAGTGTTTTCACCATCGGGTCTGCCAATACGTAGTTTAACCAATTTTGAGCTTTTTCCTTCAATTAAAATCTCCCAACCTTAAACCCCTTGTTAAAGGATACGTTTTTGTATACGGGGCTCTTGGATACAAAAGCTTTGCGGCCTTCGCTAGAAAAATGCCCATGCACTCCCAATCTTATATCTAATTGAAATAATAAAAGAATACAAATAAAAGTCTTTAAAATACGTAGGAATGGATAGAAACAAACTTTTGAACCAATGTAAAAACAACGCTCTGCGCTATGTTTTTTCTCTGACTTCTCTGTTCTAAGATGAAAATTGTTTTTCTGCTCCAGCCTTCTTGAGCGTATGTTGGTTTAGTATATTACGAAGTTTATTCCTATTAATCTGGTTATTTACTCCCTCTATGAGACAGTTTGTTACTTCGTATCTTTGTTCTAATTGCTGCTTTCCCCCTGTTTTGTGACCTTGTGATTTGTAGTTGGTGTGATTTCTGATCACATGAAGATCACGTGTGATTATCACAGAATCACATGTGACGTCACGCTCAAGCTTTTATTCCTGATGGCTCTTTTTTAGAGCTGTTTCTTATTTTCCTCCCTATTTTCGGGCGATTTCAGGACATCACTATTTCGAAGTTCCCTTTTTGTGGAATGGTATTTCTCTTAACTATTTTCTTCACCTGCTTTTAGGACAAATATTTAAACTATTGGCGCATTATAATTTGAAACGTGACGCAATTACAGAATTAAATGGAATCGTACCAGAGGCTGTAATATGGGCAGAAGAAGAAGAAAAGTGGTTCGTATCCCTAAAAAGAAGTTGCCTACGGTCTACCTCTGCCCTAAATGTGGCAAACAATCAATCAACATTGAGATCTTCCCGGGTGGTGAACATGCTAAAGTGCGGTGTGGGAGCTGTGGATTAACCGAGGAATTGGATACTAAGCCCGCTTTTGTGGAGATCGACATATACTGCCAATTCACAGACATCTTTTATTCAAGATTAGCGGTCTAGTGAGGGATAAGTTATGGTTGGTCCAGTGGAGAAATATCTCCTAGAAAAAATTGAGAAAGAAGGAACCATTCACATGACTCTTGTTGATCCAGAAAAAGTTACTCCCTCCTCTGCCTCTCACATCGCCAAAGAGGCTGAAGCATGCGATACAGCAGCTATAATGGTGGGTGGATCAACCTCTTTTTCAACTTCTCAGCTGGATAAGGTCACAAAAGCTTTGAAAGAATCTGTGGAAATACCTGTAATTCTTTTCCCTAACAACATCACTGGAATAAGCAGATATGCTGATGCCATATGGTTCATGTCCCTTCTAAATTCTTCAGACCCATACTTTCTCATGGGCGCTCAAGTCCTAGGCGCCCCAATCATCAAAAAATTCGGTTTAGAGCCTATTCCTCTTGGCTACATCATCGTGGGAGAGGGAGGCGCAGTTAGTGTTGTGGGAAAAGCCGTTCCTATCCCCTATAACAAACCTGAACTTGCAGCTGCCCATGCCTTAGCCGCTGAATATTTTGGCATGCGTTTCGTTTACTTAGAGGCAGGATCTGGAGTCGGAAAACCAGTGCCCAGCGCCATGGCGAGAATGGTGAAGAAAGTAACTAATATTCCCTTAATTGTGGGCGGTGGCATACGAACCGGTGAACAGGTGAAAGAAATAGCGGAAGCTGGAGCCGACATCATTGTAACCGGCAATGTTCTGGAAGAAAACAAAGGGCGATACAAGATAAGAGAGTTAATAGATAACATGAAAGTCCACAAAAAAAGACGCTAAACCCAGATTTCAGTTGAGTTTTATAACCTTAACTTCCCATAAGCTCTGCTTTGTCGCTTTTATGTTAGAAAGACTCAATACCTCGCTTCGTGAAATCTATGTAAGGAGAACGATTTTGACGATCCCCATGAGCAAAGAATACAAGCAATATACTGTCTTTTTAGAGAAAAACCTTGAGAGCATATATTCTGTTGCAAGAAAAGCTAGAGAAAAAGGGTTAGACCCTGCCCTCATTCCAGAGCCTGAGGTTGCGAAGGATTTAGCTGAACTGGTAGAGGGGCTTGTTGGACCTTCCGGGGTCGCTGAAAGCATAAGAAATTTGAGTGAGAAGATGCCTCGAGAGGCGCTTGCCTTCAAGATTGCTGAACAGATCATCTACGGAAAATTTGGATGCATGAACGCTCCTGAAGCAGCTGAACAGGCCATAAGAACAGCTCTCGCCATACTAACTGAAGGGATAACTGCAGCTCCAGTGCAAGGTGTGGCTCGGATAGAAATAAAATCTAATCCTGATCGAACAAAGTATCTGGCAATATATTATGCTGGCCCAATACGTTCAGCCGGTGGCACAGAACAAGCCTTAACCATAATAGTTGGTGATCATATTCGTCGCCTGCTCAAGCTGGACCGCTACAAACCAACAGAAGAAGAGATTGCACGTTTCATAGAAGAAGTGCGGGTTTTTGAGCGGATGGTATCCAGATTTCAGTATCACATCTCAGATGAAGAGTTACGAAGAGCTATCCAGAACATTCCCGTTGAGGTCACCGGCACAGAATCAGACCCCATTGAAGTTTCATCCTTCCGAAACCTCCCTCGAATCGAGACAAACCATGTTAGAGGCGGGGCTCTTAGGGTTGTAAACGACGGGATTGTGGGACGTTCCGCAAAAGTATTGACAATTATTGAAAAATTGGGAATCGAGGGATGGGATTGGCTTGGAGGCCTAAAAGAATTCTCGAAGAAAAAGAAAGCTGGATTCATGGAAGACGTCATAGCGGGGCGCCCAATCTTCTCGTTTCCGTCTAGAAGCGGAGGTTTCAGGCTTCGTTATGGGCGGTCTAGGAACACAGGACTCGCAGCAGTCGGCATCCACCCCGCCACAATGCTGGTTGTCCAAAAGTTTCTCGCCGCTGGAACTCAGCTTCGTTTAGAGGGTCCTGGAAAAGGTGGAATTGTGGTTCCCGTGGATAGTATTGAGCCTCCTGTGGTGCGGTTAAAAACTGGGTCTGTTGTGCGTGTCGATCTTCAGAATTTTAAGCGCTTGGAGAAGATGGTTGACAAGATTTTGTTTCTTGGGGACATCCTCATCGGGTTTGGCGACTTTCTATACACAAATAAGCCTCTTCGTCCGTCCGGCTACACTGAAGAATGGTGGCATGAAGAACTTGTTGTAGCCCTTGAGCAAAAGTTTGGTGGCGATTTGAAAAAAGCCGCCGGAGCAATAGGGGTGTCTAACTCGTTTCTTGAAGGTGTGTTGGCTGACCCTTTCAAAAATAAGCCGAACATCAAGGAAGCCATTGCCCTCTCCTCAGTTTTGGGGGTTCCTCTTCATCCCTTCTTCACCTTTTTCTGGGAAAACATTTCCCTTGAAGAGTTTGGAGCCTTAAGGAACTGGCTGTTGGACTCTGAGATCAAAGAGGAGAATGCTGTAGTTCAAGAGATTGTCGGCTTGAAAGACAAAGCAATAAAAAATATCCTTGAAGAACTCTACATTCCCCACCAAGTCATTGCAAACAAGATAAAACTAGTTGATGATGAGGCGCACACCCTCGCTTTTTGCCTCGGATTACAGGTTCCTGAAACTCGGATAGACTCTTCGGGAAGCATTTTTGGGGCTATACAGAAATTCACCGGTATTCCAGTTAGACAAAAGGCTCCTAATTTTGTAGGTGCCAGAATGGGGCGCCCGGAAAAGGCTAAAAGACGAGAAATGAAGCCGCTTGTTCACGCTCTATTTCCTGTTGGTCTTGCTGGTGGTTCCCGACGTAACCTCTCCGAGGCTTCGAATAAAGGTAAAATCGAAATTAATCTTGTGCGGCGTCGCTGTCCCAAGTGTAATGAAACAACTTTCAGGGTCAGATGTCCTAACTGTGGCTCAGAGACTGTCTTAGAAAAGTTTTGTCCTCAATGCGGGAGAAATCTAAAAGAGGATACTTGTCCTGTCTGTAAGACTTCAACAAGAAGCTATGCTAGGCAACAAGTTAACATACGGGCTTTGATGACTTCAGCTTGCAGAAATCTAGGTCTTCCTAGATTAAACCTTGTGAAGGGCGTGAAAGGAATGACAAACGAAACGAAAACACCAGAGGTTTTAGAAAAGGGAATTCTGCGAGCTAAGCATGGTTTATCCGTGTTCAAAGATGGAACAATCCGTTTCGATGTCACAAATGCTCCTCTCACTCATTTTAATCCCAAGGAGATCGGCGTCTCCGTTGAACAGCTCAGAAAAAATGGTTACATATCTGACCGTGAAGGAAACCCCTTAACCGAAACTGACCAGATTTGCGAACTTAAGATTCAGGATGTAATTATCCCCCAGAAGTGTGCAGAATATTTTGTTCATGTCGCCAACTTTCTTGACGAGTTGCTTGAAAAGGTATACGAGCTTCCCTCATACTATAACATCAAAAAAGCTTCTGATCTTATTGGACGCCTAGTCGTGGGGTTGGCACCACACACCTCAGTCGGTATTATCGGAAGAATCATCGGTTTTACCCCCCTGAGCGTCTGTTACGCTCATCCCATATGGCATTCAGCGAAGCGTAGAGACTGTGACGGCGACGAAGATGCACTGATGCTGGCTTTGGATACGATCCTGAATTTCTCCAAAGTATATTTGCCTTCTCAGATTGGAGGGATAATGGATGCCCCTCTCCTAATTATTCCAATCGTTAATCCGGCGGAAGTGCAGCGGCAAGCTCATGAAGTGGATGTTGCAGGAAAGTATCCCGCATCGTTTTATGAAAAAACTTTGCAGAAGGCAGAACCTAGACAGTTAAGTGAATTAATAGACATTATTGAGCATCGATTGAATACTGCAGCTCAGTTTGAGGGCTTCAACTATACTGTTCCTGTTTCAGACGTCAACATGGGCAACGCTGCGAGCATATACAAAAAATTGGGGAAAATGACAGACAAGTTGCATAGTCAACTCGTTTTGGCAGAAAAGATCAAAGCTGTCGACGCTAACATAGTGGCTAAAAAGGTTCTGACCACACATTTTGTCCGCGACATAGCTGGCAACCTAAGAGCTTTCACCACTCAAAAGTTTCGCTGCAAAGCATGTAACAAAAAATTCAGGAGATTGCCTCTTCTCGGCAAGTGTCCAGTCTGCGGGGGCGAATTGACTCTTACAGTCTACCGCGGGGGGATCGAGAAATATTTGCCAGAGGCGCAGAAACTCATTAAAAAGTATGGTCTCTTGGAGTATTATGCTCAAAGGCTCTCGATTGTGGAAGAGGAAATCGTAACGTTGTTTGAAGGCAAGAAACCTCGGCAAATCAGTCTCGCAGCTTTCGTAACTTAACCTTAAGCATTAGAAAGCTTTTTTGTCTCAACAGCGAACATATATTGAGGGCAAATGTTCAAGATAGCCCATCACCCCAAAGCTTTCCTGACCCTGAAAAGGAATGTTCAGCCAGGCTTGTCGGCTAGGACACAAATACTCTCCGTCCTTGAGAGGAGGGCATGCGATGCCAAAACAGTTTCCCATGAAACAGGGCTTAGTTACAAGACTGTTCTTTATCACCTTCACCTTCTAGAAGCAGAAAACATTCTAAACCGCAAAGGCAGGCGATCCTATGTTTGGCAGTTAACTGGTGCAGGGCAACAACGATTGATAGGTGGGAAAGAAGCTAAAAGGGGCATTCGCAGGGAGATAGCCCACACTTAGGGCATCTGTTGTCGTATTTTGAGAGTGTTGCCTTCTCTAAGTCGATGTTGGTAACGTTTGCCAGAGAAGCCAACCAGGCAAGAACATCAGCGAACTCGTTTTCTATGGCTTCGGTGTCGTTTTTGTTTAGGGCTTCTCTCAGCTCCTCCACTTCATCCACGAGCCAGTTTAATGTTCCATCTGTTCCTCGCTCAGAGTCTCTGTGAAAATATATTCTTCTCATCATTTTTTGGAATTCGTTGATGTGCATTTTCTTGTCTTCCTCACAAACTACCTGTTGATTTCTGTCACATCGTCGAATCTAATAAGCTCTTCCAGTCCCCTGCATTTATGCGCAGAGTTTCTTTATTGTTGTCTGTATCCTTCTATGCATCCCTGTTTTATTTGACCTACCAAATGGGCGATTTCTGGCAATGTCTTCTCAGGCTTTTCCAGATTTTTCTCGTAAATCTTGGCGTAGCAGCTTCCAGCTATTGCGCCGTCAGCCCCGGCTGCAACAACATTTGAGGCTTGCTGCCTGTTTGAGATGCCGAAGCCTGCCAGCAGAGGCATATCCGTGTGCCGTCTAACTCTTTTGACCAATTTCAGGGTGGAGTCAGCTAGGCTCTCTCTTACTCCTGTGACGCCCTCGACGTTTATGATGTAAAGAAAGCCTGATGCAATGTCTGCGATTTTCTTTAGCCTATCCTCGGTTGTTGTTGGAGCTATCTGAAATATGATGTGCACGCCGCTTTTTTTTCCTTCAGCCAATAGAATATCCGCCTCTTCAACTGGAACGTTGGGAACAATTATCGCTTGGGCGCCCGCCTCCTTTATTCTATTCAGGAAGTTTCCTACACCAGCAACATATGGGATGTTATAGTAGGTCGTTATCACAATCGGATTTTTCACTCCCCTGTCTCTCAGCTTCTTTATACCTTGGATACACTTGGCGGGGGTCACGCCGTTATCCAGCGCCCTTTCACATACTGCCTGAAAGGTTGGTCCATCCGCTGTTGGGTCAGAGAATGGGATTCCGAACTCGAGGATGTCTGCGCCGTTTTCAACCAGTGTTTCGATTAGTCTAAGGGAAAACTCTTCGTGGGGGTCCCCAAAGTAAATGTGGGGCATATGAGCACCCTCTCCCTTGCTTTTCAGTTCTTGGAATTTGTCTTCAAGATTCATGGAAATACCTCATAATAGCTTCTAGGTCCTTGTCGCCTCTTCCAGAATAGTTCAGAACAACAAGCTCCTCGTCGCCGAACTCTTCCCTGTACTTCACCATGTAGGCGATGGCGTGGGCGGTTTCAAGAGCCGGTATCAATCCCTCAGTTCTGCCCATAACCTTCACCGCCTCAAACACCTCCTTATCGAAGGCGTAATGGGCTTCCACCCTTCCGCTTTCAACCAGAAACGAGATTTCGGGTCCTCTTCCAGGATAGTTAAGCCCCGCCGCCCTTGTCTTCGACGGCTTTATTTGCCCATTTTCGTCCTGTAGAACCTGCATTAGGGCGCCATGCAATATTCCGGGCTTCCCTATCTGGAAAGCAGCAGCATTATTATCGGATTCTAGGCTTTCGCCTCCGCCCTCAACGAAGACTAGTTTTGTGTCTTTTTCTTTGATGAATGGCCTGAAGGCTCCCAGAGCGTTGCTTCCTCCGCTGCCGCAAGCCACCATCCTGTCTGGCAGTCTGTCCTCCTTTTCAAGTATCTGCTCTTTGATTTCCTTTCCGATTACGCTCTGAAACGTTGCAACAATCTCTGGAAACGGGTGGGGACCTACAGTTGACCCCATAAGATAATGGGTGGTCTGCGAACAGTCTGTCCATTTCCTCAAAGTGTCAGAGACAGCGTCCTTCAGAACTCCCATTCCGATGTCGACAGGGGTCACTTTTGCTCCCAGCAGTTTCATCCGCTTCACGTTGCTTGCCTGCCTTTTAATGTCCTTCACGCCCATGAAAACCTCAGTCTCTAGCTCGCATACGTTGCCTGCCATGGCTGTTGCGAGCCCATGCTGCCCTGCCGCGGTTTCTGTGATTAAACGTGACTTTCCCATTTCTTTGGTTAAGAGCGCCTGACCTAAGGCGTTGTTGAGTTTATGTGAGCCTCCGCACACCAGGTCTTCCCGTTTTAGGTAGACTTTGCAGCCGACGAGCTTGCTGAAGTTCTTCGCGTAGTATAGTGGGGTTGGTCTTCCCGCATAATCTCTCAGCAACCCGCTAAGCTTCGTTTGGAATTCAGCTGTTGGGTAATGCTTTTCAAAGGCTGCCTCCAACTCGATGAGAATCGGCATCAGCACCTCGTTCACATACTGTCCGCCATATTTCCCGAACTTTCCCTTTTTCAATTCAACACACCCACTCAATTGTCTGATAACTTGGTCTCCTTTGCATTTTTAACAAAAGCCCTAACCTTCTCATGGTCCTTAACCGCTGGCCGCAACTCAACGCCGCTGGCAACATCAACCGCGTACGGCTGAACAGTGAGAATCGCTTCTTTGACGTTTTCAGGCTTCAAGCCCCCTGCCAAGATTAGTGGAAGGGGCGCAACAGCCTCCCTGATTTGCCTGCTTAACGTCCAGTTATGAACTCTGCCTGTTCCGCCGTATTGCCCCCTAGTGAAGGAGTCCAGAAGCACCGCATCAAAAGCTTTCAATTCTTCTATTGCTGTTTCGTTAAGGGCATCTTTTGTTACGTAGACGGTTTTTATCAGGCGAATATGCTTTATCCGTTCACGAATTTCTGAAGCCTCAAAGTTCTTTTTTCCGTGAATCTGGATTGCCGTCGGCTTTAACTTTTCACAGATTTTGGCAAGCCCGTCGATGCTCTGGGGCGCCGTAACCACTACGCTGTCAACGAAAACTGGCACCTCCCGTAGCAGAGTTTCAGCCCTTTCTATGGTCAGGTTTCTTGGCGATGAGGGAACGCCTACAAGGAACCCGACAGCGTCTGCTCCGGCAGCCACGGCGACGGCTAAGTCCTCTTTTCGGGTTATTCCGCAAATCTTGACTCTGACGCTTCTCAATGGGCAGCAACAAACTCCTTAACCTTTTCTTCTATGTTGTCAGCCATCATGATTGCTGACCCAATTAAAAAAGCTTGAGCGCCGCATCCGCGGAGAAAAAGCAGATCCGAGTGGGTCATCACTCCGCTTTCGCTAACAACAATCTTATCTTGGTTGTCATATTTTTTCAGGATTCGCTCCGTTATTCTAACGTCAACTTCCAGCGTTCTGAGGTCTCGATTGTTGATTCCAACCAAATCAGCATCGGTTTCTATTGCAGATTGGAACTCGCTTTCACTGTGGGTCTCTAATAAAACCTCAAGATTTTTTGCATGCGTCTCTGAAATCATCTCGTCGAGGCTGAGTTCGCAGTATTCCCGTTCGAAAAGGGCTTCTATCAGAAGAACAGCGTTGGCGCCGATTTTTGATGCGGCTTCAAGCTGTATTGGGCTGATGATTATGTCTTTCATGAGGACTGGAAGCTTCACTGCTTTTCTGACTTTTGCTAAGTAACTAAGAGAACCGTTGAAGTGTTTTGGTTCTGTCAGAACTGATATTCCTGTTGCTCCGCCGTTCTCCATGGCTGCTGCAACCTTCTCTGGCTCAAAGCTTTTTCTGATGGTTCCTCTGGAGGGCGACGCGGCTTTAACCTCTGCAATTACCGCGTTTCTCTTGCTTTCAAGAATAGCTTTCTTGAGGCTAACGGCAGAGAATGTGTCCGTAGTTGAAACTTTGTAGTATCCCTCGTTGACGCTTTCTTTTGCATCCAGTGCTAATGTATCAAGGAAATCAGGCATGTTCTGTCTCCAACTGTTCAAGCTTTGATAGGTCTCCGTGGGAGAATTCTATTAGTTCCTTGAGTTTCCTGTAGGCGGCGCCGCTTTCAATTGATTCGTGGGCTGCTTCTATTCCATAACCGAAACCGTCAGCTTTGCCCGCTGCGATAATAGCTGCAGCCCCGTTGACTTGAACTATTTCTCTTCGCGGATTATCAGCGTCACAGCAGCCATACAAGATTTCGAAGACGAGTTCTGCGCTTTCTTCTGGCGTGGTTCCTCTGATGTCTTCTGTTTTCGCCTGTTTGACGCCGAAATCTTTTGGGGTCATCTCCCTTGTTGTAACCTTGCCCTCTCTTAGCCATGAAATCACTGTTTTTCCTATGGTGGATATCTCATCTAACCCGTCTAAGCCGTGGACGATTATCGCTTCTTCGCAGCCAAGACTCTTCAGGGAATAGGCTAGAGCCTCAGTTAATCTATGATCGTAAACCCCCAGCAACTGGGCATTGGCATCTGCCGGGTTCGTCAGTGGACCAAGAACGTTGAATACCGTTCTGATTCCAACCTCTCTTCTGGGGCCAATAGCGTATTTCATGGCGGGATGAAAAGCAGGAGCAAACATGAAGCCCACCCCAACCTCTTCGATAGCCTTCTCAACATCCTCAGGGGATATGCTGAGGTTAAGCCCCAGCTTCTCCAGAACATCGGCGCTGCCGCATTTGCTTGTAACTGACCTGTTTCCATGCTTAGCCACCGCAATATCTGCTCCGGCAACGACAAAAGCGGCGGTGGTGCTGATGTTGAAGGTTTTGATTTTGTCTCCTCCGGTTCCGCAAGTATCAACTAACCTTCCCTTTACGTGGGGATGGATTCGGTGACAATATTGCTTCATTACAGAAGTGAAAGCTGTAATCTCCTCGGCTGTTTCGCCCTTCACTCTTAGCGCTGTCAAGAATGCGCCTATCTGGGCGTTTGTTGCTGAGCCAGACATAATTTCTTTCATGCTTGCCGTAGACTCTTCGTGGGTCAAATCGGCGCCATTAACCAGTTTATGTATGCTTTCCTTAATCACTAATCATCACCTTGCTTCAAGAAAGTTTTTGATTATCTTTTTTCCGTCCTCGCACAATATGGATTCGGGATGAAACTGCACCCCTGTAATCGGGTAGGTTCTGTGGCGGACTCCCATAATCTCGCCATCATCAGTGGATTCGGCTGTTATCTTGAGGCATGAGGGAATAGATCCTCTGTCTCCAACAAGGGAATGGTATCGTGTTGCAGTGAACGGATTTCTGACACCCTCAAAAATGCCTTCTCCGTCATGTTTTATTCTGCTAGTTTTTCCATGCATCAGTCGCTTTGCCTGAATGATTTTTCCGCCGAACGCGTAAATTATCCCCTGATTTCCGAGGCAAACTCCCAGTGTGGGGATTTTGCAGCTCATCTGCTGTAGAATGGTTGAGCAGACTCCGAAGTAGTGCGGGTCTTCGGGTGTGCCGGGGCCTGGGGAAATGACTATGCGCTGGGGGTTCAGCTGCATGGCTTGTTTGAGGGTTATTTGGTCGTTTCTGTAAACGACTGGTTCTCCTCCGAGTTCTCCAATGTATTGGACAAGATTGTAGACGAAGGAGTCATAATTGTCGATGACCAAAACTTTCATTCTTTTTCACTTCCTGAAACTTCTAACGCTTTGATTAGTGCCTGAGCCTTCTGCTCTGTTTCGAACCATTCTCTCTCCGGATCAGAATCTGCCACTATGCCGGCTCCCACCTGAATGTGGGCTTTGTCTCCGTTGGCGATGAGGGTTCTGATGGTGATGGCGAAGTCTGCGTTGCCGTTGTAGGAGAAGTATCCTACGGCTCCGGCGTATGGTCCCCTTTTTGTGGGCTCAAGCTCTTCGATTATTTCCATTGCCCTGACCTTGGGGGCTCCTGAGACTGTGCCGGCTGGAAAAACTGCTCTCAGCGCGTCGTAGCAGTCGCATTCGTCTCTGAGGTCGCCGACAACCCGCGAAACGATGTGCTGTACGTGACTGTATTGGTGCACCTTCATGAATTCTGGGAGGTGGACACTTCCGAACTTTGACACTTTTCCAATGTCGTTTCTGCCCAAGTCCACTAGCATCACATGCTCAGCGCGTTCCTTGGGGTCCGCCAGCAGCTCTTCGGTCAACCGCTTGTTTTCGACCTGATTTTTTACGTGGGGTCTTGTGCCTGCTATCGGAAAAGTTTCAACCACCCTGTTTTCGACTCTCACGAGCATTTCAGGGCTTGACCCAACTATCTGATGTTCGCCAGATTTCAGAAAGTACATGTACGGTGACGGATTTATGTCTCTGAGGTTGCGGTAGAAGCCGATCAGGTCGCCTTTGATCTGAAAGTCGTAGCGTTTGGAGAGAACAACTTGAAAAACGTCGCCAGCGGTCACATATTCCTTCGCCTTCTCCACGGCATCCTCAAACCGCTCCTTAGATATGTTGACTTTCAGTTGCTTATGCGACAATGCTTCGTGATTTTCTGGCATTTGCAGTATTTTGCTAATTTCTGGTAGCCGATTTTCGTTTAGGTGATAGTAGAATGCTTGCTTGTTTCTGTGGTCATAAACGATGCCGTCATCGAAAACTCCGACCTCAATGTCAGGGAAGTTTTGGTCGTCGAGTGCGCTTTCAGGCAGTTTTTCCCAGCATCGAATCGCATCATAGGAGATGTATCCCACCGCTCCGCCGATGAACCTTTGCTCCTTGAATCCGGGTAGGTTTCTGAGTGTTTCTTGGATTACAGCTAATGGTTCGTTGACTTTTCTTCTCTCTTCTTCACCCGTTCTTTCGTTACGGATAACTACTTCTCCGTTCTTGATTGTGATTGTTAAGGTTGGGTCGAATCCTATGAACGAGTATTGTGACAGTTTCTTTGGTCCCTCGATTGACTCGAGGATATACATGTTTTCGTATTTGTTGTAGAGTTTCGAGAAGATTTCTAGAGGCGGCTTTTCAAAGGAGAGTTTTCTAATCTTCAACTGACGAGTAACTTTGGAGATTGTTGGCGTTGTCGATTTTTGGAAGCCAAACATTATCCCTCATGCCACAACTCTCCCAAGGAACACTGATAAACTGTAACGCCATATTTAAACCTTCTGAGTACAAAAATGTACCTTAGCCTTTTTGGATGCCACACGAACAAAAGCAACCAAGCTATAATGCTATTGTTAAAGGCAGAACTAGACGGGGCCGTCACCCTCTTCTGCAGCGTCATAAAAACAAGCAACTCTGAAATCATAGGCGTAACTTTAATTAACGTCTCGTGGATTTGTATGAACTGAATCGCCATGAGTGTTCGAAAGAAAAAAAAGAAAGAAGGAGCACGCATGCCCGCTCAAGGCGCTGGGCTTCTCAGATTCTTTGAAGAGGACACAAGAGGCATCAAGGTTAAACCAGAATTAGCTGTAATCTTAGCCATAGCCCTCATAGTGGGCAGTATCTTGGCAACGATCTTTTTCACGTAACTTCTATTTTTCATGCAGAACTTCGATGCGCTGAACAGAACTTAAGTTAACAAAAACCTCGCTTCGGTCTTCTCTGCTTACAATCTGCGGCACAGGCTGCGCTATAGTGGACCGCAAAGTCACAACTTCAGCGTCAGAAAGCCAGATGCCCGGCGGTTCCCTAGTTACAGCGGCTAAGGTTCCCTCGAATCCGTAAGAAGGGTCCAAAATTGCAACCATTTTTCGCCCAATTTGCCGTTCGAGAATCTGGAATACTGAAGGCGGAGGAAGTCCAGTGTTTGACATAGCCCTTAAATTTAATTCGGGTTCGCCATAAAAGCTTTTACGCCCCAAAATTATGATTTTGAACATACTTTTTTTGGGGTTGCCTTCGATGCTGGCATCCAGTTTGGCACTATTTATTCATAAAAATGTCAATAGAATTTTCCTGATATAATCCCAATTATGTAAAAACAGTTCTGTGTTACGTTTTTCGCGGCACATTTAAGTAGCACCAAGGAGGCAGAGGTATAACATTAATATTTTTGAGCGGTTCCTAGAAGAATATGGCAGAGAGGCGTCAGATTGACCAACGATTCAACAGATAAATACATTGACAAGGTTGTGAAGCGATATTCAAAACTGTTTGTGCTTCCCTCCCGAAGTAGAATAACGCTTTATCTTGGAGTCCTGTCTCTGCACGGCGGAATCCTGTCAATCCTGCCTTTGAATCTCTCTCTCCAAAACTTTGTTGTTGGTCTAGGCTTCGGAGCAAGTTTTCTCGTCCTAACTTTACTCTCAGACATTATAATCAGCCAAACTTCCATGAAAAACGCTCCAATTTACAATTTGAGGCGATGTTACGCCCTCTCTTTCTTCTCCTCACTCATATGGTTTGGAATACTGTTTCTCGGCAGTCTAATTAGCGCTCTTCTAGGAGCTCCAGAGCTTTGGATCAGATTTTTCTTTTTGGGTTTCAGTGGAGCCCTAATCCTTCGCCTGTTAGTTCTTTCCATTACCTCCTTAGCGGGGTTTGGAAGAACCCTTTTCTCTTCTATACTGCAGCCCACCCTAGTTGCGCTTCCCATCCTTTTTATGCTCTCTACGATTGGATATGCCTTGGAGCTGCCAATTCTCGTTCTCGCTTCAACTTCTGTCTCCGTGTCTCTCTTGACCGTGTTTGCTTTCAAATACTTCATGGACCGCATAGGCACTGGAACCCTCGGCATCGCCTCCTCTGTGCTCTTCAAAGCCTTTTTAGCCAACTGGACAGAGGGCCTTATCGCACCCATGGAGACTTTCTTTGAGAAGCTTGGCAGCAAACAGGACGTCAAAGTCTCTTTGTTGACTTTCAGGACCGGCGAAAAGATAAAGGCGGTGATTGTTGTTCCAGCCCTGCATCCGGGTCCATTCAAGAACCTTGGAAGCAGCCTCCTCCCCTCTTTGATTCAAACCACTATACAAAACAGGTTTGATTGTGTTGTTTCTGCCCCTCACGGCTTAGTGGGTCACGAATTAGACGTTTCCACTCAGTCTGAAAATCAAAGAGTTGTACAGAGCATACTGGAATTCGTCGGCTCCTCATCCACATATTCTAAAGCCACCCCCATGGTTCGAACCGAAAGCGACGATGCAAAAGCCAGCTGCCAACTATTCGGTGACTGCGCTTTTCTAACGTTAACCACAGCGCCGAAAACCATTGAAGACCTTCCCCCAGAACTGAATTCCCTAATTGTCAGCGAAGCTGAGAAACTGGGGCTTTCCGTTCTTGCAATCGATGCCCATAACAGCATGGGCGGTTCATTCGACCGCGATTCTGCTGTTACATCCTTCAGCAAAGCTTCTGTGGACTGTCTCGAAAAAGCGCTGAAATGCAACCCTTCATCCTTCAAATTGGGAGCAGCAACAGTTGTACCCCAAGAGTTCACAGTTAAGGATGGGATGGGTCCCGGAGGCATAAGCGTGATTGTTGTGGAGGCCGATGACCAGAAGGTAGCTTATGTAACTATCGACGGAAACAACATGGTGTCTGGGTTGAGAGACAAAATACTCTCAACACTGAAAGAGCTGGGAATAGACGACGGGGAGGTCCTCACTACTGACACCCACTCGGTATGCGGCATGATACGGTCTGCCCGAGGCTACAATCTGGTGGGTGAAGCAATCGATCACCTGAAGCTCATCAGCTACATCAGAGAGGCAACTATTCATGCTTTAGACAATATGGAACCTGTGGAGGCGTCATGGCGCACTGAAGTAATCCCCAACGTTAAAGTCATCGGGGAGCAGCAGATAACAGAACTGACTGTTTTGGCTGACAAGACCACGCATCGGGCTCGAAGACTCGCCGTATCCGTCTTTCCCACGGCTGCCGTATCTTTGGTTCTGCTTCTGCTTTTTCTCCTTTAGATGCTAAATCATAAACTTGAACAGAAACGATTTTTGCTCATACCCTTTTGCTGAAAATTTCCGAAAACCTTATTCTTTATGTCGCTCTTTTTCAAGGGTAGGTGTTGTGTTTTGAGTTCAAATGATGAGTTAGTTGATCTTTTCAAGAATCAAATCAAAATTGAGCAAACCATCGTCGACTCCGTGAAAAAGGGGTTGGTTGAAATCCAGAATCCTGCTGTCAAGGGAGTTCTGAAGGGAATTTCCTTAGATTCCTTGAAGCACGCGGAAATGTATTCCTCTGCGATTAACCTGTTAACCAGTGTTCCTCAGGCGTTGACAGAAGGGAACCTTGACAGGCAGAGAGAACTTGTGGAGAAGCACATACGATTAGAGGCGGAGATCATACAGAAACTCAATGAGGCTATTCCATCCATCCAGAACGAGAAGGTTAAGCTTCTCCTGAATGCAATCTTATCGGATGAGAAGAGACATCACGCCCTCCTGAAGAAAGTCTTGGAGATTCTGGTTAGAGGCGAAACCATAACTGACAAAGAGTGGTGGGATGTCATGTGGGAAAACGTTCCGTTCCACGGAGCCCCAGGCGGATAAAAAAATAGAAACGGTTTTGACTGAAAGAATCAAAGCAACAATCTGAACTAGTGACTTTCTCAATCAGTCAGCTTTGCACATTCTAAGATCAGGCCATTTCGCACTCTTTCAGCAGTTTTTGCCAGCGTCTGTCAACTTCTTTCTGGATATCTTCCAGAACGTGGTTGTTTTCCGGCTTGAACAGATGCCTGAATCTTCCCTGCGTCTTCAGGTACACCTCTACCGGCTTCTTCCTCTCCGGCTTCAGCGCTATCACCTTGCTTGGTGACGACAGCTTGTATTCGCCGTATTCAGCCTCCCAAAGTGGAAAGATGCATGTTTCAACTGCCAAGCGGGCGATTTCAACAGATTTTGCTGTTTCGCTTCTCCATCCTCTTGGGCATGGAGCAAAGGCGTGTAGGAAGGCCGGTCCGTTTACTTCCATTCCTTTTCTGGCTTTCAAAACCAAGTCTTTCCAGTGTGAAATGCTGGCTGTGGCAACATACGGCATATAGTGGGCTACCATTATATCTGCTATGGGCTTTTTGTACTCCGCTTTTCCTGGGATAACTTTTCCTGCTGGCGAAGTTGTTGTCCATGCTCCATGTGGGGTGCCTCCGCTTCTCTGTATTCCCGTGTTCATGTAGGCTTCATTGTCGTAGAGCACATAGAGAAAGTCGTGTCCTCTCTCAACTGCGCCGGACAAACCCTGAAAACCTATGTCAAAGGTTCCGCCGTCTCCTGCAAAGGCAACAACGTCCACATGTTCATCTTTTATTCGCCCCTTCTTCCTCAGAATCTTCAGTGCAGATTCTATTCCAGCCGCGTTGGCTGCTGCGGTTTCGAAGGCGGTGTGTATCCACGGTATCTTCCAGGCTGTGTATGGGTAGATTGTTGAGACTACCTCCATGCAGCCTGTGGAGTTGGTGGCTATGATTGGTCCTCTTGCCGCCTTCATTACCAAACGAAGAGCTATTGCTGGACCGCATCCAGCGCAGGCTCTGTGTCCAGACAGAAACTTTTCAGGTGTTTGAGCGAATTCTTTGGCTGTGACTTTCCATTCTGACATATTTTTCACCTCATTACTCCCTTAACCCAATAAACTGAACCTTGTTTTCGATTTCTCCTGTTTCCGCTATCTTCTGCAGTTCCTTGTAGATGCCGTCTATCATGTATGGCGGCGTGTCTCTTCCTCCCAAGCCATAAATGTAGTTTACCAGTTTTGGTCTGTCTGGCAAGTCGTAGACTGCGTGGCGAATTTCATGGAACAATGGTCCCCCGTTTCCACCGAAACTGCATGCACGGTCCATCACCGCAACCGCCTTCTTGTCTGAAAGGTTGCTGACGATATCTTCTACTGGTAATGGTCTGAAAGTTCTCATTCTGAGTAGCCCAGCTTTGATTCCGTTTTCGCGCAGTTCATCTACAACAGTTTTCACTGTGCCCGCTGTTGAGCCTATGCAAATTGTTGCTATTTCCGCGTCATCAAGCCTGTAGGCTTCAACTAAGCCGTTTCCGTAGCTACGTCCGCTCTGTTTCGCATACTCGTCGTGAACCTGCTTAATCACGTCCAATGCTTTTCTCATGGATTCTTCCTGCTGCCTCTTATGCTCGAAATAGTAGTCTTGGAGGTCGAGCGGTCCAATCGTCAACGGGTTTGCTGCATCAAGCTTGAAAGGAACAAGCTTGCCTTGGTGATTCATTACCATTGGAACCTGCCGTGTTCCAACAAACTTTTTCACAGCTTCGTCTGGAAGAACGCTCACGTTCTCTAATGTGTGACTTAAAACGAAACCGTCCAACCCAACTATTGTAGGAAGCATCACATCCAAGTTCTCAGCTATCCTGAATGCCTGAATTATCGAATCGTAAGCTTCTTGGCTGTTTTCTGCATAGAGCTGTATCCATCCGATGTCCCTCTCACACATGGCATCCGAGTGGTCACAGTGAATGTTGATTGGAGCTGACAACGCCCTGTTCACAACCGACATAACAACAGGAGTTCTGCAGCCAGAAGCAACACCCAACATTTCATGCATCAAAGCCAAACCAGCAGACGCTGTTGCAGTGAATGTTCGGGCGCCTGTTGCAGATGCTGTTATGCAGCATGTCATTGCGGTGTGTTCTGATTCTACACAAACGAACTCTGTGTCTACTTCGCCGTCTGCGACGTATTCGCTGAATTTTTCTACAATTATGGTTTGTGGCGTGATTGGATAGGCAGCCACTACATCTACGTCGCATTGTTTAACCGCGTAGGCGACTGCATTGTCTCCGTTTAGGGGCACAATTTTCTGTTCAACTTTAGCCATTTTCTGTTCACTCCTTCCCTTCCAGAACCATTTCTATGGCGTCTGCGGGGCATTCGTTGGCGCATATTCCACATCCCTTACAGAAGTCAAAATCAAAAACCATCTTGTCTGTCTCTTGGTCATGTTTTACGGCGCCTTCTGGGCAGTATATGTGACAGAACATGCATCGGGTGCATTTATCCGCGTTCCAGACTGGCTTGTAGGATCGCCAATCCCCGGTTTTGTATTCTGTGCTAGACATCCAACATGCGCCAGCAAGGGGAATTTCCTTCCATCCCTTTTTTTGTGTGCTCATTCAGGTTTTGCCTCCTTGTATGCTTCTTTTATTACTCCCATGTTTTTTTCTGCTAGTGGACCTGGAAAACGCTCTTTCAAGGCTTGCTCTATGTTTTCCATTTTAACTATCTCTGTTGCACGGGCGACTGCTCCCAGCATGGCTGTGTTGGTGATTAATCTTCCAAGAATCCTCATGGCTATGTCGGTGGCGGGAACTGTCCAAACTGTTCCCTCCGTCATTTTCAGTTCTTCCTTAAGTTTTTTTGGTTCTTTGGTCGTGTTTACTATGAGAATTCCTTTTTCGCCTAAACCATCTGCTACCGGAACGGTTGCCAGAAGGGTTGGGTCCATAACTACTGCAAGATCTGGGTTATAGACTGCACAATGTAGGTTTATTGGTTCGTCGCTGATTCGCGTGTAAGCCTTTACTGGTGCCCCCATTCTTTCAGGACCGAATTCCGGAAAGGATTGTATGTATTTTCCTTCGTGGATTGCAGCTCGCGCCAGAAGCTCGCTTGCTGTCCATGCTCCTTGACCGCCTCGTCCGTGCCATCTAAACTCTTTGAGGGTCAATAAACTTCCTCCAAACAGCGTCTCACGTACACAAGTTAGGACATACAAGTTGTCGCCATTCTTAAAGATTTAGGGAAAAAAATGCTTCTGAAGGAGGTTTGTGTGAAAAAATATAAGAAGCTATAGAGCAATCTAAAATTTAATCCATAATGGATGTTGTTTACGATAGATTGAGGGAATGAGCTTTGGCTAAGAAAGGAGCAAAACGTGGAGAGGAGACAACCCAAACCGAGAATGTTGTTTTCATCGGCAGAAAACCGGTGATGAACTATGTGACTGCCTGTATAACCTTCTTCAACAGCGGCGAAAAGCAGGTGACTGTTAAGGCAAGGGGAAGAGCAATCTGCAGGGCAATTGACACTGTGGAGTTGCTTCGCCGCGCCTTCATCAAAGATTTGGAAATTAAAAGTATTGATATAAACACTGAAGAATTGTTTAGAGCTGAAGGCGGACAAAAATCAAATATCTCAACAATCGAAATAACCGTCACCAAAGCCAAAACCAAAAAACCACAAGAAGAATAAACCCCCAAACATCCTAACCGCTCAGCCTTCATGCAAGATTTCTTTTTACTGCAGGCTATTATGAGATTGCTTCAGGGAGCTCAGATATCTATAAAAATAGTGTGGTTTAATGAATTGTTGTTGGTGAACTGATTGCCTGACTACCCTAAAATTGTTGTTCGCCCTCCGGGTCCGAAGGCTAGAGCAGTCGTTAAAGGGGACTCGGATGCGATCTCTCCCTCGTACACTCGCTATTACCCGCTGGTGATAGATTCTGGAAACAACTGTATAGTGAAGGATGTGGACGGAAACGAATACATCGACTTCAACTCCGGAGTGGCATGCCTAAACGTGGGGCACCGCCACCCCAAAGTAGTCAAAGCAATAAAAAGCCAATGCGACAAATTTCTTCACTACGCCAACACAGACTTCTATTATCAGCAAACCGTGAATCTAGCCGAAAAACTGTTCCAAATAACCCCCGGAGCCTTCCAGAAGAAGGTACACTTCGGAAACAGCGGAGCAGAAGCCATAGAAACAGCCATAAAACTTTCAAAATGGCACACCCGCAAACATCAATTCATCGCCTTCACCGGAGCATTTCATGGCAGAACATGCGGCGCCACAGCCCTTACAGCCAGCAAGCCAATCCAGAGAAGACACTACTTTCCGTTGCTTCCGGGAATAACCCATGTGCCCTACCCATACTGTTATCGCTGCCCCTTCGGCTTGTCTTATCCCGAATGCAGCTACAGATGCGTAGACTTCATAGACGAGCAGGTTCTGCAGAAGTACTTGCCCCCAGAAGAGGTTGCGGGCTTCGTGTTCGAGTCTATTCAGGGCGAAGGCGGGTACGTGGTTCCCCCTCCCGAATACTTCCAGCGCCTCAAAAAACTGGCAGACAAATATGGCTTACTGCTAATCGCAGACGAGATTCAATCAGGCATGGGAAGAACAGGAAAATGGTTCGCCATCGAGCACTGGAAAACAGAACCTGACATCGTTTGCGTAGCCAAATCCTTAGCCTCAGGATTGCCCCTAAGCGCAACAGTGGCTCGTGCTCGGCTGATGGACTGGGAGGTTGGTTCCCACGCCAGCACTTTTGGAGGAAATCCGTTAGCCTGTGCAGCGGCTGAGACTGTGATTGAGGTAATCAAGGAGGAGAAGCTTCTTGAGAACGCTGAGAAGCAGGGCGGCTATATCCTGAAGTGGCTGAGAGATGTGAAGCAGGAACAGGAAATCGTGGGGGATGTTCGAGGCAAGGGGTTGATGATTGGTGTCGAGTTTGTGGAGGACAAGGAAACCAAAAAGGCTGGGGCAGATCAGGCTAGAGAAGTGATGATTCGCTGCTGGAGAAGAGGAGTAGCCATCATAACCTGTGGCGTTTCCACCCTCAGATTGATTCCGCCTTTAACCATAACCAGAGAACTGGTGGACAAAAGCCTAGAAATAATCGGAGACGTTATCAAAGAAGTCGAAAAAGAATCCACTGCGTGAAAGCTACTTTTCTGGCTGTTTTATGACCTTTATGCTTCCCCGCTGCCCCAAATGCAATTCCGGCTTTCCATCCAATCCTTCCCGCACGTATCCATGTGAGACTCTAACCGTTTGTCCCCCCTGAATCTTTTCACCCTCAACCAACTCCACTTTGTCGTCCCACAAAACCACCCTCAGAGTTCCGCTCTCATCGGAAACAACAAGGCTGGCAAGCTTTCCCTCTGTCCAGTCTCGGCGCGTAAAGGTTTTGGAGGGATAAACGGCGACCACTTGCCCAGTCACAGTCACATCATTCAGTCCCGAAACAAGGTCCTGAATCTGAATTTTGAGCCGAAAAGGCTTCTTAACGATCTCCACCCCCAACTCCGAAGCGGCAATCCGCGCCGCGGTTTCATCGGTCAGAAAATTGCCTGCGTCCCTCTTTTTCTGTTCAATCAGTTCCAGAATTTCTTTGCGGTTAAGGTCAGAACGGGACGACAGTATTCGATTAACGATTTCCTCTAAACTCGTCTTGCTCATCTGTTTTTATTCCTCTTACATATTGAACTCGCAGTGCCGAGTTTTCTTTTGACTATGGGTTTGGATGCTGAGCCGTTTGCTTTCTGGTCGAGTATATTGTCTACTGCCTTAATTGTTCTTTTGTCGATCTTCCTTGTATTGCAAAAAGCGGGGTGTGCTAAAAAGAAAGCTATTGTTCTTCTTCGACGCTTTTCTCTTTGCCGTAAACCAAATACAGGAAGCCAAGTACCAAAGCTATGAAAATCAAAACTGTTAAAATGAGGATTATCCAGCCAAAGTAGTCATTCGGGGTCATCTAAATCTCTCCTTGATCCTATTATTTGAATGTGATATATTTAAGGTGTAACCTTTTTCCACTCTTCTAGGAGGCAGTCGTAGAGTCTATCCTCTCCCTCAACCTTGTCGTACAGCTCCAAAGCATCCGCTAATTTCTGGGCGATAAGGTGGTAACAGATGTTTGTCTCCCTGTCCATGACGCGGAAATAGAAATCGTCACAGGAACAGAAACCCGCGGCTGGCATAATCTGATATTCCCTTTTTCTGCCCACAACTATCCAGACAACCCTGCCGCTGGGACTGAAAACATACTTTTTCACTCGCTTCTCCTTCAGGGTCTCCCACGCCTTAGTGAACCGTGAACCAAACGCCTCTGAAAGCTGAGTTAAGTGGTTATCCGTTAACTCTCCCTTGGTTTTCGCTTCCTCGCAAACTTTTTCGAGCACCTTGATTTCTTTGGGCACTTTCACCGTTTATCTTTCCTTCAGAGTGCTATGGACTTCTTGGGAAGTGTTTGCGTTTCAACAGCGGAGGTCACAGCCGTTTTTGGTTACTCGATTTTTATCTGTTCTCCGCTGGGCTTCTTTTTTTCTCCGATTTTGGATACTGTGACTTCTAGCACACCATTTTTGTATGAGGTTTTAGCTTTCTTGGGGTCAATTTTCGCTGGCATCTCAATTTCTTTGAAGTACTTGCGTTCAGGAGCCTCAACAGAAATCGTTAACTTGTTTTCTGCTCCATGCAGTTTGATGTCTTCTTTTGCGACGCCAGGCAATTCCACTATGATCTTTATCTCCCCGTTTGTGTCTATTATGTCCACAAGCGGTTCCCGTTCTTCTTTCACATCTAGGCATGGTCGATTGATGCCGCATTTTTCTGGGTCGCTTGAAGGCTTGACGTTGCCGAATTCCCTTATTTTCGGTTTTCCATCCGGTCCAATGGTCATGCTGTAGCCGTACACGAAGGGTCCCCACTCAGCACTTGTCGAGCCGTCAGGAAGCTTGCGTTCCCGCTTCAAATCTTCTGGGATGCGAGTTTTGAATTGGCTGAACTCTCGTTCCATCATCTCCTCCATTTCCTTCATCATCTCTTCGATGTCTCCGAAGAACCAGTTTCCAAAAAATGGCGTGCGCTTCCTTCTTTTTCTGTACCATTCAGGCAAGTCGTCCTCTGACATTCTCTCACCTTCGCAAGTACGTACGCCTAGAAATTCATTAAAACCTTTCTGAATTAGCCTTCTAACAACCTGCCGGTCCTCGCTGGTTAACTCAATGCTTTCAGCTGAGCCACTGTTCCCATGAAGGTTCCGTCCAGAAGATAAACCTCCGCCTCATCCATGTTTACGCAGCCGGAACGCAAAATTGGACCAATAAACGCTCCGCTCTTCTTTTTTCCTCTCTTTCTCTCGTTGATGGGTCTGCCTCCAAGAAACTGGTTGAAGGAGGGCATTATGAAAAGCTGCGAAACCTTAACTTTCACCTTATACTGCTCCTCAAGAACCGCAGAAAGATTGTCGCCATCTTTTTTGGCACCCAAACGGTTAAGAAGACTCCCCGCTAGCTGCATTCCGTCACATGACGCCTTGACCAGAACCTGCCTCGTCATCCTGAAACCCATGGGGTCGCGGATAAGCACTGTGGGGTGAACGTGACCTGAAATTAGGCTTCTGCATTCTAGCAGTTCTGGCGCTGGCCATGCGTGCCCATGGAATAGTCCGACATCTCCGAAGCTGACTCCTGTTGGAGGGATGATTTTCACGTTTTCGGGGAGGAGGGGTTCAAGGTTTCCATCGTGGTTTCCCAAAACGACTTGCAGGTCTGGAACCCTTTTCTGTATCTCCTCGAAGAATTCTGGGATGTCCCGCCACTCTTCCATCTCCACCTTGGCGATGGCGTCCTTTATGTCTCCCAGAAATATTACTTGTGTGGGGTTGCATTCTTTGATTAGCTTAAGCAGCATGTTTTTGATTTTTGGGGTTTGAGGGGGAACGTGGATTCCTCTCTTGCTTAGCAGTCTTTCCCAGCCTATGTGAAGGTCAGCAACCACTAGGGCGCGGTCATGTTTCCTCTGCAGCATCAGGGCTGGATACGGCTGTATCGGCTTTATCTGCGTCAAGTTACCACACATAACTCTCTGGTTTTCTCTGTTAAAAACTGGACTGCCCGCCGTCACCTGTTTAATGCCTCTTGGATGGCTTCGTAGATTCTCCTGTTAGCTGCAGCGATGAAGGACACTCTTTGGGTGGGCGTTAAGGGAACGTTAAGCTCTTCCCCTTCCGGCGAGACCATGATTCCGCCTGCCTCGCAGAGTATGAGATAGGAGGCTGCCATGTCTGTTACCCGCAGTTTTCCGCGGATGTCGATGAAGGCGTCTGTGGAGGCGTCTGCGACGTAGCAGATGTCTAGGGCATTGGCTCCGAAGTGACGGAAATGTTTTCCCCTCTTGAATAAGCCTTTCAGTCTGGTTACCAGCTCCTCTATCTTGAAGGTGTTCAAGTCAACGCCGATAAGCGCCTCTTCCAAGTCAGACGTTTCAGAGGTCTTGATTCTTTCACCGTTTTTGAAGGCGCCCCCATTCTTCTGGGCAGTGTAGGTTATGCCATGTATGACGTCGGTTACGATTGCTGTTTCCACGTTCCTAAGCCACGGTTCCCTAGAAACCGCAATAACCGTAGCGCTGAAGGGTAATCCTCGGACAGCGTTGGTTGTGCCGTCCACGGGGTCTGTAGTAACATAGTACTCGGAGGGTCCAAAACCAATCTTTTTTGTTCCAGCCTCTTCGCTGACAAGCATACACGATATTTCATGCTTGTTTAGGCAGTCTATCAGCGCCTTCTCCGCAGCCAAATCGATTCTCTTTGAAATGTCGCCGCCTGCTCCAACCCCGAAACCGACAGCGGCTTTCGGCGAGCCATAATATCTGAGGGCTGCTCTTCTCATCTTCTGTGAGCATTCCTGCAGTATTTCCATCCAGTCCATAGCTCTCACGTCACACTTGGCTTTAGGGATAACTGCTTCATTAATCTTTTAAGCTCCAACGTAGGCGAAAAGACACTTAAGGAAGGTTTGATTTTCTGAAACAAAGGGGCGGGGGTCGCCGAGCTAGGTCAAAGGCGCAGGCTTCAGGAGCCTGTCCCGTAGGGGTTCGTGGGTTCGAATCCCACCCCCCGCACCATTTTGTGTGCGTAGCGGCAATCATATTAGGAGACTAATAAAGGTACATTGTTGAAAACAGTACTTTTTCTGGAAAACCAAGCAACAAAAATGAACTGTTACCTGCAGTCATTACCGTCCCCAAAACATTCCGCCGCCGCCACCGACAGTCGTCACCATCCCTGAAATAGTGAAGGTGGTATTCTGGGTTCCCGGAGTGTAGGTTCCATCCTCATATATGCCGTATGAGATAGTGCCTGTGGATGTTCCTCCCAGATACACTACGTATGAACCAGTTGTAAGCTCAGGAGAAGAGAACGTTATCGCTTGATATGCCATTGGGGGCTTGTATGTAAGAACTGTTTCGCCTGAAGCAGTCTGGATATTTACTAAAGTGTTAGCTGACCGCTCTGAGTTAAACTTAATGAGTACAGAATATTGAGTAGATGATTCGCTTGGAGCCTCTGCCATAGCGGAGGTTCCTACCGCTACTAAAATTCCGCCATTGATTTTTAATGAGCCCTCAAAACCGTAATCTATAGCAGCATCCATCATATCTGTTTCGCGCGATTCTGGACCGTTGATAATTACAATTCCGTCATTTATCTCAATGAGTCCATCTGTGTCAAGTCCATCCCCGCCTGAATCAACGTAAATGAAGCCGCCGTTAATGTAGATGAAGTCTTCAGGCACAAATCTGCCACCACCGCCGCCACCGCCTCCGCCGCCCCAACCTCCTCCAAATAAGTCTCCACCGCCTACTTGAATTCCGTCATCGCTTGAAACAATCTCAATATGTCCATTGTTGATGGTAATTGTTGTACTCTCAATTCCCTCAAAGGATTGTGATATATCGACTGTTCCGTTGTTGATTTCGATGGATGTGTCGGCGTGTATGCCGTCGTCTCCTGTGGCGAGGTGGTATATGCCGTTATTTATGATTATTTTGTGATCTGAGTGAATTGCATCATCAGAAGAGCTGATGCTGAAATCTCCATCATCTATAATCATGAATACTCCTGCCTTCAGCCCTTTAGTGGATACGTTGTCATCTGGCCGTGCGTTGCTTCCGCCGCCGCTTGTCAACGTGAATGTTCCGCCAGTCACCAAAAGATCTGTTTGGGCACTAATAGCGTCCCCTTTGGTAGAAGTAACCTTTATCGTGCCGTCTTCAATAGAAACGTATCCTCTATCTTCTTCCTCAGTGTTATCCGATTTCAAGCCGTCGCCAACCGAGTTCACCGTGATGTTTCCGCCTTTAATCACCAAGTAATTTTTGCCCCTAACCCCGTCATCAACCGAAGTTACCTTAATGTTCCCGCTTTTGATGATAAGTCCGTCGTTGCTTCGAATAGCGTCGTTAGAGTTTCCGTATACTGTGAGCGATCCATTTCCGCAGATTGTAAGGTTGTCTCTACTAGAGAGTGTGCCGTTGTTTTCATTGTTCGCGTTGTCTGTTAGATAATTTTCTGTGTTGTCGGCGAGGATTATGACTGTCTTTACGGCATCTTCAACATAGATAGGGGCGTTTGTGGTGCTGCTGATGTCTACTCCGTTTAAAATAAGTTTCACAGTCTCTTCATCGTTGGTGTCTACGACTATCTGACCATTTTCCAAAGTGCCACTTATGCTGTAGGTGCCCGCAGAGGTGATGGTTAGTTTTGTTCCGATGATTCTGATGCCGTTTTCATTATCGACGCTGATGGAATCTGTATTCAGCGTTATTGTGGTGACGTTGGAGCTATCCCACGTATAATCTTCGTCCTCTTCATGGTCGTCTTCGTTGGGTTGTGGTGTGTCAGGTTTCGTAGTGTTTGAAGAGTCGCTGGTTGTGTCGTCAGATGAGTTATCTGGTTCGTCAGTTGAGTTGTCGGTGGTGTCTGTGGTGTCGCTTGTCGTGCTGTTAGTATTTGTGTTGTTTTCTGTTGGAGTTTCTGTGTCGCCGTTGGTGGTGGTGCTGTTGGTGCTTGTATTCTCTTCTGGTGTGTCTGTGCTGTTGCTTGTGGCACCTGGTTCTGTGTTATCGTTGTTTGTGCTGTTGGTGCTAGTGTTGTCTTCTGTTGTTCCCTCTGGGTTGTCGCCTGCCGTGCTGTTGTCGGGCGTAATGTTTTCGGGTGTAGTATTGGCACCTTCTTGACCCCAGTTTAAATTGACGTATCCTACAACAATTAATAGTATACAAACAGCTCCGAGAAGAAGCATCAACTTTTGGTTTGCCATTTTTATGCCCATAAGAAACTCTATACAGACTATATAACCATTCTTCCAAATTTAGAACTTTCGATATTTTGATTGAAAACCGATGTTAATTTAATGCTAGATTTGAAAATTCAATAACAAACGAAAATTGAAACAGAACGTTGGGCATTAACTGTGCCGAGTTACAGTAATTATTTATTTTTAAGTCTGTATTCTTAATTGATGCTTTATGATGGGCGTCGTCGAGAAACTCCAGAAATTGGGGTTCACAGAAATGGTAAAACAATCATGTTAGGAGCCTAGTATGAACTAATCAGTTTTCGCAGAGCCTCTTGCTGGGCACTGAAAGAGACCGTTCATATTCGTAGATTACTCTCGAAGTCACAGTCCACGCTTCCAGCATCTCCGAGTCCACGCAGACAACCTCGTCCGCCAACCTGATTGTAGTTTCTGAGAAATGACCGTGGGGAAAGCCGCCGACAATCACTGCTGGCCTCCGCTTTGCCTGTAGGGTGGAAACTGCGTCTTGAATGGTTTTTGGTTTTCCTTCTCTGCTGAGGGCTAGGATATAGTCTGCTTCTGCCTCGGCAAGCAAAGTCTGTAATGTTTTGTGTTCCAGCTTAAGCAGCGTCTCTCCTGTGGATGGAACCTTTCCCTGATGGAATAGCTGTTCCATTAGTCCGATGAAGCGGTTGTAGTTTCTGGGCAGCCGAGTGGCGGGATTAACGGTGATGGCGTAGTCTTTATTGGTGTGAACGTAGGTTTGGAGCAGCCCTTCCTTGTTGAGGGGGGAGCCTAGGGCTTCCAGCAGGGCGAAATGGGTTATGTCTGGGCGCCCCCTCTTCAGGTTATCTTCTAGGCGCCTCATGGCTTGGTGATGCAGTGACCTGTCAAGAAGAAGCTGCGCTGGAGGTTTTCTCTGTCTTTTGGAATGGCACCTGATAGAGGGGTGACTCCACAAATCTTTGGGAACCGTCTCAAGAGCAGCCTCAGCCAACACAAGAATAAGCACACATTATCCCTAACCTAGAAACGAAGTTTTCGGGTTAAAATTTGTTCCCCCCATTTACGGGACGACGGGAACGGTTAACGTCCAACGGTGGGCAAGACCTGAATGGACGGTTACCTGTATACACCTACAAAAAGAAAGTGTGTATGATTAAAGAGGGGTATACACCAACAAAAATGACTATGCACGTGCGTAGGCATCATAAAATTAGATCGGGTAGCTTCCACATATTCTGCAGAAGCCAATCTTTGTTCTAACGTATCCTTTGCAATTTGGGCACTGTTTTCCACTTTTGTCGTTATACACTTCGGAAGGTTTTCCGAAACTTTTTCTGAAAATCTCATAATAGACCAGCTGTTCTTTACTTGTGAGTATTACATCATCCTTTTCGAGGTAGTGTTTCTTTTTCTCTTCAAAATATTCATTGGAGATCTCATTCTCAAAATATTCAGGGAGAACCCATGTTCCTGTTCCCTGTTCTAGAGGTGCTTTTGACCTCCAAATTACTTCGTTTGGAATCAAATTTTCGTATGTTTTCCGGAGTATAAATTTGCCATATTTTTCCCCATTTTCGATATTTACTTTTAGCTTGATAGACAACTTTTTCGCGTAATCCATGAACAACGGGTCTAGATAGGGGGCTTTCACAGTTACACCCACAGATTTCCCCATAGGTATTGACGAAAAGGTCATTTCGCCCCACATCTCAGAGAGAGCTTGGGTAAACTCTGTTTCGGATAAATTGAATTGCCATGGATATCCAAAAAGCTCGTCTAAGCCATCGCCTGTGAGAACACTTTTTATGCCCGTTTCCTTTGCAATGGTTAAGCCTATATACGCTGGCACACTGTTTCTGATATCCATTGGATCAAACGTTTTCAACACCTCTACAACTTTTCCGGCAGCGCGAACTGCGTCTTTGCTGTCAAATTCATGAAATTCATGGTTGAGATTAAGAAAGGAAACCATTTTCTTCACGTATGGGGTGTCTCTCGGTTTTCCCTCTTTAAGAGAAACGGTTAAAGCTTTAATGTCTGTGTTGAATGTTGCTGCCTCATAGGCTATTATGCTTGTGTCAGTCCCTGCTGAAAACAAAATGCCTTCAGCCATGTTTCTCTGCACAACTTTGTTCACTAAAGCACGAACCTTTGGTAACATACTTACATATTCATTGCACGCATGCGCTCCGATGATTCCCCAACTGTTAAAGCAGGCGCGTGGATTGAGTGACATTTATTTTTTTATCTCCGTTTCTGGACACAAGAAACTCAGAAGGGAGCGGGCGCGCAACCTGTCTTCGCCATATATTTCAGCGCATATTAGATGGGGTTCCTTGCAATTCTCGCAAATTAACATAATGCGTTCTGGCGATATTCTTTCAACTTTAAAAGAGCTGTTTCCGCATATTACGCATCTTGTTTCGTTTCCAAAGTATTCCCTGATCCACTCGTCTCTTTTCAAGTCGCTGTAAGGTTGAATTATTCGTTCTTGCATAGTTGGTCCGCCTCGACTTTAGGCGTGGGTGAAATACCAAGGTTCGGAAGGTTGTTCATTTATCCTTCTGTGTTCCAGTTTCAGTAGACCTTTGGGTTTCTCAATTTTTTTCAGTGCCATTTCTCAACCACCCGCTATTCAACAAATAATCTAAACATTGTACATACGTATATAAAAGTTGTGTTTTCATGAACATTTTTTCTAATTACCGATGAATTACTGAATATTGAGCACGTGGTCGAAAGAGAATTAAGCAAAAGTTCGTAAAAAACAGGTAAACGGCTGGGTGTGTGTTGGGTTGGGGTCAAAATTTATTCCCCAAACCCAAACGGATTTTTTGTTGTTTTGCTGGGTTAAGTTTTTGTAGGTGACGGGGATACGTATTCTGCTCAAATACGGTAGACAGGAGTATTTCAGTTGAGTTACTTTAATCCGCTACTTGTTTTCGCTGTTTCAATCATCCTCTTCGTTGTCTTAATGTATCGGCGAGTAGGCTTGGGCGTTTCTTTAACGGTTGCAGCGTTTCTGATGAGCTTTCTGTCCCTCGGAATCTCAGGAACAGCAACAGTGTTATCGGAAACCTGCATGGATCAGACAGCTTTGACGCTGGTTTTCGCCAGCTTTTTCATCATGCTCTTGAGCAGACTCTACAAGGAAACAGGATTAGTTAACGTTTTAACCAGAAACCTATGCGGATTCATCAAAAACCCAAAGGTCACAGTTAGCCTTCTCCCAGCGGTCATCGGACTCTTGCCCGTTGCAGGCGGAGCCCTAATGTCAGCACCCATGGTTGAGGCTGAAGCGGACAAGATGGGACTTGACGAATCAAAGAAAACTTATATAAACATCTGGTTCCGGCACGCCATCTTACCGGTTTATCCCGTGAGCCAGTTCCTTATCCTGACAGCAGCCTTGACCGGAACCAGCATAGACGCTCTCATCGTTAGACAAGCCCTCGTAATAGCAGTTATGATTATAGTTGGATACTTTGTAGGGTTAAGAAAAATCCGAAACATCAAAAATGCGGACTCGGAGACAAAATCAAACCCAAAAGCCAACCTTAAAGGGTTAGCCTATTCCTTTTCGCCAATCATCATAACAGTCATTCTTACAGCCACATTAAACGTGAACATCGCAATCTCAACACTTGTAGGAGTAATCACTCTCTTGGCTATAACAAGAACTAAAGTAACAACATTCCAGAAAGTTCTGAAAAACAGAACAATATGGGAAGTGACGCTGGCGGCTTTCGCCGCGTTATTCCTCAGAAACGTCACATTGGCTTCTGGAGCTTCACAGATTCTCGGAAGCGCCCTGACAAACACGAACCTGAGCGAAATCATAATACTTTCAGTTGTCCCAGCGGCTCTAGGCTTTCTTCTCGGCTCTCCCGCCGGAGCAGTGGCACTGAGCGTTTCGATCCTCGCCGAAACCGTGACTTTCATCCCAAAAAACGTAAGCTTAATCTACATTTCAGCGTACCTTGGCTATTTGGGCGCCCCAACACATCTTTGTCTGGTCTTCACAGCCCAATACTTCAGGGCATCAATAAGCAAAAGCTACAAGTATTTAATTCCGTCAATAATCGTTTCAATGACCGCGGCGCTAATAACATACCTTCTGGTTTAAATGCCAAAAAGCTGAAACAGTTACATAATGCTCTCGCAGATTCATGTAAAACCTTAATGCATACTACATAGAATGATTATTTGCGATGAACTCCACCAAACGCATTGCCCTTAAACGCGTTCACACCCTCTTCAGCTTAGCTAAAGAAGTGATTCGTGAAGACCCTGAATTGGCTCAGCGGTACGTCCAGATCGCGCGCAGGATAGCCATGAGAACCCAACTGCGGCTTCCCAAAGAGTACAGGCGGCTAATCTGCAGAAAATGTAAAAGCTTTATTTTGCCGGGCGTGAACGGTCGCATCCGGATACAACAGAGAAGGGAACCTCACATGGTAATAACATGCTTAAATTGCGGCGGACACACCCGTACTCCACTAAAACGGAGGAAGAAACAGTGATAACACCCAAAATGAAGCGACAAATAAAGCGTGCACTCAGCGCCGAGAGACCAACAGTGCATGTTGGAAAAGAGGGGGCAACAGCCCAGATAATAAACGAAGTAGCCAAGCAGCTGGACACAAGAGAGATGATCAAAGCTAAAATATTGAGAACCGCCCTCAAAGACGAAGAGGCAAAAGACATTGCATCAAAGATTGCCGAACAGACAGAGTCGCAGCTGATTGAGGTTCGAGGCCACACCTTCCTCCTCTACAAGCGTAAGAAGAAAAAACGGGTGAAAACTTTATAACAGTGCAGGAAAGTTGAGTTTCTAGACCACGAAACTAATATAAGACATCTCTTTTCCCTTACTGAAGGAAAATTAGGAGAAGAAACTTTGCCGACACCATACGACGTTCCTCCATCAGCTCTCATAGACAGGCTAGCTAAGCATCTGAAACAAGAAGTGGATGAAATAAGTCCCCCTGCATGGGCGCCATTCGCCAAAACTGGCATTCACGCCCAGCGACCGCCCACCAACCCAGAGTGGTGGTTCATCCGATGCGCCTCTATTCTACGCAAAATCTACGTGAAAGGACCCATAGGCATCGAGAAACTCCGCCAAGAATACGGCGGCAGAATAGACAGAGGAGCAAAACCGGAACACGCCAGAAAAGGAAGCGGCGCCATAGTCAGAAAAGCCATGCAGCAACTTCAAACAGCTGGTCTGGTGAAACCGTTAAGAAATGAGGGAAAAATAGTAACGAGTGAGGGAAGACGGCTGCTAGACAGGCTGTCCACTGAACTGAAAAGGGAACTGGAGAAAACTGTGCCCGAACTCGAAAAATATTAGGTGAAAAAAGAGTGAGCGAAGAAGAACTTGAAGCCCTCAGAAAAAGAAGGATGCTTGAGCTGCAGCAGAGAATGGCAGAGGAGCAGCAGCAAGCCCAAGCGCAACAGCAACTTGAGAAGCAAAAGCAGGCTCTGCTTCGCAGAATACTTACTCCTGAAGCTAGGAGACGCCTCACAAACTTGAACATGGTTAAACCCGAGTTCACTCAGCAGCTTGAACTGCAGCTGATTCAGTTGGCTCAGCAGGGAAGAATAAACATTCCCATAACTGATGAGCAGCTGAAAGAGCTTCTTGTAAGGCTTCAGTCAGGTCGCAGAGACTACAAGATTAGGAGAGTGTAGAAGATGGCAAGAAACAAACCGACCGCCAAAAAACGGAGGCTTATCAAGGCTGGAAAAGAGAAGAAACCTGTTCCCACATGGGTTATAGCCAAAACAAATGGGCGGGTTAGAACCAATCCGAAGAGGAGACGCTGGAGGCAGGGTAAGATAAAGGCTTGAGGGAAATGCAGATGGAAGAACCTGTTGATGCGGCTGACGAAGAGTTAGAAGAGGAAGAAGAACTCGAAGAAGAATTAGAAGAAACCGAGGAGATAGAAGAAGAGGAATTAGATTCTGAAGTTTCCGAGGAAGAAGAGGAGTTCCCGGAAGCTGAAAAGAAGGTCAGCAGGAGAGAAAAGGAGGAGCCAGAGGAGGACATAGTTGAGGAAAGGTTCTACACGATTCCTCTAGGAAAGGCGTGGATTGTCCCGAGAAAGAAACGCGCCCCCAAAGCTGCAAGAATCGTGAAAAGTTTTGTACTAAAACACATGAAGGTTCGCACAGAGGCTGAGGGGGAGGAAGAGCCTGAGAGGCTGGTCATAGACAATGAAGTTAACGAGAAACTGTGGAACAGGGGAATCGAGAAGCCGCCTAGAAAGATCAGAGTCCGCGTGGTTAAGGACAAGGAAGGAGTAGTAACTGTTCTTCTTGCTGAAGGAGACTGAATTTGCCGCTTTTCCTCTTTGATGTTTTCGGTAACGCCAGCATAGGGGTTTACTCGCTTGTCAATGACAGAATTGCAATTGTTCCCCCGCAGGTCCCAGAGAATAAGAGAAAGAAGGTTGAGGAATGGTTGAAAGTCAAAGTTGTCGCCACCACAGTGGGCAAATCGTTGGTCACAGGCGCCCTAGCCTGCTCCAACTCCAACGGCGTAATCCTTCCCCCATTCGCCACAGAGGAGGAGGTGGCAGCCATCAAATCAGCCGCCGACATTAACGTGGCTATCATGGACACGAAAAAAACAGCCTACGGGAACATGGTGTTGGCGAACGACAAAGGCGCCGTGGCTGATCCTAGGCTGAAAAAAAGGGTTGTGAAGAGGATAGGGAACACTTTGGGGGTTGAGGTGGTCTCCAATGAGATAGCTGGGCTGCCGTATGTGGGGTCGCTTGCCACCGCCACAAACAAGGGTGTGCTGGCTCATCCCATGTTGGGGGAGGGGGAGCGGAAAGTTTTGGAGGATGTGTTGAAGGTTCCTGTGGATGTGGGGACCGTCAACTGTGGAATACCTTATGTTGCCACGGGTCTTTTAGGTAATAGTTATGGGGCTGTGGCTGGGTTCTTGACTACTGGACCCGAAACGTTCATAATAGGACAAGCCCTTGATGTGGTGAAGGAAAATGAGTGAAGTCAAAGTCTTCCGAGTGATCGGGAAGATTAGGAAACCTAACTTTCAAACGGAGTTCCGGAAAGAAGTTCGAGCCTTGAAGCCGGAGGATGCAGTTGAGAAGGTGTACATGGAGTTGGGGAGCAAGCATAGGGTCAAGCGGTATCAGATGACCATCTTCAAGGTGGAGGAGCTGGGGCTAGAGGAGATTGAGGATGTTCTGGTGAAGAAGATGACTCCAGGAGCGGAAGAATCTGTCCAGTAACGAAGAGACTTTCCGTAGGTTGGCTGTGGAGTCGCGTTTCTTAGAGGAAACAGTAAACGAGCTGCAGTCCAGAATCAACCTGATAAACAGTGCCCTAACCGAGCTGAGGGTTTCAAGCATAACCTTGGAGGGGTTGGAGACGGAGCAGAAGGATTCTCAATTGTTTGTTCCTATTGGTGGAGGTTCCTATGTTAAAGCCAGATTGGAAACTGCAAGCAAGGTTGTTGTGGGCATAGGGGCAGATGTGGCTGTGGAAAAAAGCTTGAAGGAGGCAAAAGAGGAGCTGGAAACGCGGATAGCTGAGCTGGAGAAGACAAGGGAAGCCTTGGTGCAGCAGTTTAGTCAGGTTGCTGAGAGGATTCAGGAAAACAGAACGAAACTTGAAGAGGTTACGGCGAAGCTGAGGAAAGGAGAGGGGCAGAGCGGTGTTCGAGAAGCTAAGAAAAGGGCTTAGTAGCGCCGTCAACAAGATCGTAACTACTGAACTGAAAGCAGAGAAGCTGCGTCCCATTCTGGACGAGTTTAGGTTGAATCTTATCGAAAACGATGTTGCGGTGCCCGTAGCCTATTATATCACCGATGAGCTGGAGAAGCGGCTGGATGGAGTTGAGGTGAAGCGGCTGGGCGACCGGAAAGAGCTTGTGAAGGACACGCTTCACGAGGTTTTGATTGAGATTTTGACTACAAAAGAGACAATCAACCTGCTGGAGAACATTGAGCAGAAGAGGCAGGCTAAGGAGCCATACACGATTCTTTTTGTGGGAATCAACGGAACAGGCAAAACCACCAGCATAGCCAAGGTTGCCTGGTTTCTGATGAAGAAGAGCTACTCGGTTGTGCTTGCCGGAAGCGACACTTACCGCGCTGGGTCTATAGAGCAGCTGGAGGAGCATTCCCGGAAGCTGGGTGTGCGGATGATAACGCATAAGTATGGTGCTGATCCTGCGGCTGTGGCGTATGATGCCATTAGTCACGCGGAGTCCCGGGGGGTGAATGTGGTTTTGATTGACACTGCGGGGCGCATTCAGACTGACCGCAACTTGATGAGTGAGTTGAGTAAGATTAAGCGGGTGGTCAATCCGGATTTGACGGTTTTGGTTGTTGATGCTTTGATCGGGAATGATGCGGTTATGCAGGCTGAGGAGTTTCACCAGAGCGTGGGCATTGACGGGACCATATTGACGAAGGTTGACGCGGATGTTAAGGGCGGGGCATCCCTGAGCGTAGCCCATGTGACAGGAAAACCCATCATCTTCATCGGCGTAGGACAGGATTACAAAGACCTAGAAGCTTTTGAGCCTGAACGATTCACGCAGATGATCCTCAAATAGAAAAGAACCACTAAAGTTTATGCCCAAACCCAAACGGTTCCATCTTTTTACATTAAGCGGTTACGCATATCTCGGTTACGTTGGCCACGATTTTTTAAGATCGAGGAAATATTGTTCATCAATTTCTGTTTCATCTTTGAATCTGACTGTTATGTATATCGTGAAACTTCCCCATCCAGATGATTCCAGTGCAAATTTCGATTTTCTATTATCCGAAATTCTTAGTGGATTAGGAAACGTTGGATGAAGAAGATACTGAACATATTCAATTCTATCTAGGACCTTATCTTCTTCGTCTACAAAAACTCTCCACTGATACCAATTATAGCCGCCTTTTTTTACAACTTTCTTGGCATAATTATTAAATCGAATTTTCATAACAATCACATCCTATTCGCTTTTTGCGTAGTTGCTAACGGATAAAATGGCCTGACCTCCCATTTTTTGCCACTTCTCTCAGTTAAGCTAAGTCTTACAACCTGCTTTGGTTTAACGGTTGATGGAAGAGTAGATTGCCATCCTCCATGTGCTAATGCTAAATCCATTCTACCTTCTTCAATTATTTTGCCCGCCTCTCTGATTTCGTAGATGCATTTGTCAACATCCAAATCTACATCAATCGGATTTTCTGGTGAAAAATCCAAATTAACCTTGATGTCATAGGGAGGAAGAGTCCACTTCAGCGCAGTTACAGTTGCTCCAACTATTTCCGCTATTACTGCTCCAAGACCCCATTTCGCAAAATCCGAAGTTCTTACAGCTTCACCAAAAACTCCTATGTTAGCAAACAAGACAACAATAGCAGTGAGTACGGTTACCGCTAGAAACGCTAATAGTAACATAACTCTTTCTTTCATGTAGAAACACCTTGCCCATTAGCTGTTATTCAAAGAAGTAATATAAAACATCTCGCAGGCGCATACAGATGGTTAGTTATATCATCTTTTTTAAGTTAGAAACGATTCATTTAAGTTTGGTAATTGGGTTTCTGCATTTTCGGGTCTAGTCGGGAGGAAGTTGGTGTTGAGGGTTGCCATGGCGCAAATTAATTCAACTGTGGGCGATTTAGAGGGGAATGTAGCGAAGATACGAAAGTTTCTTGCTGACGCAAAAAAGCGCCAAGCCGATTTGGTTGTGTTTCCCGAATTGGCTGTTACGGGTTATCCGCCTCAGGATTTGCTGCTTGAGAACGGGTTTGTTGAAAAGAACAAGAGGACACTCGAAGAGATGATCAGGGGCAACACTGTTGACGTTGCTGGCGTGGTTGGTTTCGTTGACTATAGAGGGAAAGATTTGTTCAATGCCGCAGCCATCTTTAACCGAAATAGGTTAGTTGGTGTAGTCTACAAGACGCTTCTGCCCACGTATGATGTGTTTGATGAGGACAGGTACTTCAAGCCCTCACGAGAGGAGGAAATTGCGCCGGTGCCGATTGACGTAGATGGGAAGGCTGTCAGGTTGGGCGTGGAGATTTGCGAGGACCTTTGGGACAGCAGCTATGACGTGAAGGTATCGGATTTGCTGGCTAAGCGGGGGGCGGAGTTGATTGTTAACATTTCTGCTTCGCCGTTTCTTGTCGGAAAGACTCTTGAACGGAACAGGCTGCTGAAAGAGAAGTCGACAAAGAATGGGGTGCCCATCTTTTATGTGAATCTTGTTGGGGGGCAGGATGAACTTGTTTTTGACGGAAACAGCATGGCAGTGGACAAGCGGGGCGATCTGATAGCGTTAGGTAGGCAGTTTGGGGAGGATTTGGTAATTACTGACATTGACTTGGAGAAGGGTACCGCCAAAAGGATTGAGGCTCCTCCACATGATAGGACGCGGGAGATGTTCGGCGCCATAGTGCTGGGGATACGTGACTACTTCATGAAGGCTGGTTTCGAGAGGGCTGTGGTTGGGATGAGCGGCGGAATCGACTCTTCAGTAACCGCGTGCATAGCTGTTGAAGCCCTAGGCAAAGAGAATGTTATTGGAGTTTCTATGCCCTCTCGGTTCTCTAGTGACCACAGCAAAGCGGATGCGGAGCAGCTGGCAGAAAATCTTGGGATATATTTTGTCAGGGTTGGGATACAGGATGTTGTTGACAGTTACCGCAGAACTTTGGAGGAGCCGTTGGAACAGATAAGAGCGCATTTTGGTGTAAAAAGGGAGGATGATGATCCTGTTGCCGACGAGAACATTCAGCCCAGAGCCAGAGGAAACATTCTGATGGACATCTCCAACAGGCTGAAGGACCTGAAAATCTTGGTGCTGAACACCGGAAACAAGACTGAAATTGCGCTTGGCTACTGCACCCTGTACGGGGATATGGCAGGCGGAATCGGAGCGCTCGGCGACGTAAGCAAGCTTGAAGTCTACAAACTCGCAGAATACATCAACAAGAAAGCAGGCAAACAGGTGATACCACAAAGTGTGCTTAAGAAGAAGCCGTCGCCAGAACTGAAAGAATGCCAGTTTGACCCCTTCGACTTTGATATAGTCAGCCCGCTGGTTGATGAGATTATAGAGAATCGGAGAAGCAAACAGGACCTGATCAAGATGGGGTATCCAAGAGAAGCTGTTGAAGACACGTACAGACGAGTAAGAAATTCAGAATATAAACGACGACAGGCAACACCCTGCATAAAAATCACCCCCAAAGCCTTCGGCATAGGATGGAAAATGCCCATAATCAACAAATACAAAGGCTAAAAAACACAGGGATATCTTCTGAAGATGTTTGTTATGAATTGTTATGTGGTTTGAATATTACATTTTTGATAACGGCAGCCTCAAAGCTCGCTCAGGGGTTATTTAGTGAAAAAAATGGCTAATTGTCTGCGATTTTTTATGCTGTTGATACATTTGCGCCTATCATTGTGTTATCGATGTCATACAAGCTTACTGCGTACTGGGATCCTGCTTCCACAGCTTGTGTTATTGTAAACGTTTCAGACATACCCGGAGTTACTGTGTTTGAAGTGCCGGACGACCAAGTAGTTGCATTTTCACCGTTGACCCTTATCCTTACTATGGTAAAATCACTTGTTCCTGAATTAGTCACTGTTACAGCAATTCTTCCATTAGTAGCATTGCCAATAGTGAAAGCTACATCTGTGATTGTCAGTTCGCTTGTTTCCATGAATCCGATGGTTAATGACCCCATCCACGCTGCAACTGCGATAGCGACTGCCACCGTTACTGCAATAAGTATGATGGCTGCAACAACTGGACTTAGAGCTTTTTTACTTTTAAGGAGTTTTTTCATTTTCAGTTCTTTTCACCCTTTGAGTTCGCTAGGATAATAGGCTGAAATTGGATTTAAATCTTATGACTTAAGACAACATATAAAAAAGAGTGTTTCAAGCAATTCACCAAAAACAACCATCAAAACTTAACACCGACGGCAGCCTTGGAGCTCGCTCAGGATGTTTTTCAGTTATTTTAGTAGTTTTGTGAGTATTGCTTTTGCTGTGTGTAGTCTGTTTTCGCTTTGGGTGTAGATTACCGAGTTGGGGTCTTCTATTATGTCGTCGGCTATTTCGTAGCCCCTATGAATAGGCATGTCATGCATTATCAGCGCATCGCTGTCACCCAGAAGCTTCCTGTTAACCTGAAAGGGCAGCATAGTTTTGACCCGCTTCTCCTTCTCCCTCCTGAACTTGGGATTCAAGAAAAACTCCATGTCCACCCACGTATCAGTGTAGACCACGTCACAGTCCTCAACAGCCGCCTTCACATCCAACGAATGCTCATACAAGCCCGTGGCCTTCGCCGCCTCCAGCAACTCCTCATCAACCGAAGCCTCGTTCACAACAGGCGTAACAGTCACTATCCTCACCCCCGCCTTAGTACAGCCCACAATCAACGAGTTACACACATTGTTGTGCACCCCAATATACGCAAGCTTCAGCCCCTTCAGCCGCCCCACCTTCTCCTTGATGGTCACCAAATCCGCAAGGACCTGACAAGGATGATACTTCTCGTCACAGCCATTAATCACCGGAACCAGGGAAGCCCCAGCCATAACCCTCAAATCCGAATTCTTCAGCAACCGAGCCATGATGCCATCAACATACCCCGAAATAGACTGTGTCTCATCCCTCAGATCCGCCAGAACCAGATTCGTGGTCATCCAATCCATATAGATGGCGTGTCCGCCCAGCTGAGTCATAGCCGCCTCAAAAGAAAGCCTAGTCCGGGTCGAAGTCTTCTGAAAAATCATTGCCAGAGACTTGCCCTCCAAAGCAAACACGTAATCCTCCGGATTACTTTTGATTTCCAGCGAACTGTCAATCAGCTCCTTAACCTCTTTCGAGGGCCAGTCCTTAAGAGTAAGCAGATGCATAAGCGACCTCTCCACAATGTCTCCGCAGATACTTCACGTTAGACTGTTATATAAATTATCAAAAGAAGGGAGATGCAGGTTAGAAGCGTAAACTTCAGATTCCGAAGCAAAATTTGAATATTACGGATTTTGATATGTGTCCCTGCCGAAATACTGTATTAAATATTGCGACACCCTACATAAAGGAGCACCTTCAGGAGACAGAACTATGGGCCAAAGAGGAGTAATCGTCTGGATTTTCAGCAGCCTAAGCTTTCTGGCAGCCATACACGCACTAGAAGCAGCTTTAGCACTATTCTTCAACACAGACGTCATCCTGCTGAAATCATACCCAATAATCAACACCCTAAACCCTAACCCCGCCACCTACCTCTTGGCGAGCACAGCAGTAACCATACTCATGTGGGGAATAACCTGCAAAGTGGCTGTCGAGACCCCTGTAGAAAGATTCTTGAACAGAATGCTTTCAGACGCACAAAGACAATCCGAAATCGAGTGCGAAATGGTGGAAGACAACCGATCAGTGTTGGATATGATGTGCGAAACCATAAGCGAAAACAACAAGGTGCTCGCCCAAACCAGAGACGTCACCTTCAACGTAAGATCCGAACTTGTTAACCTCCGTTCCCTGCCAGAAGAAACCGAGAGGCTGAGCAAAGAAGTTGAGGGACTGAAAAAAGAACTGAAGAAACTCAAAGAAAACTTCAAAAAACCGAACCTCTGCCCATCCTGCGGCAACACCGTGCTTCCAAGATTCAAGGTATGCCCATACTGCGGCGAAAACCTGCATATAACGCCGGAAAAAGCAGTGAAGATGCTGCAAGTCTACAAGTGAAAAACGCTTCGCAACTCAGATGTTCTCATCCACACAAACTACGCTCCGAACCCTCCAGAAAATCTACTGAAACAAGAGAGAATTAAAATACTCCACAAACATTTATAATAAACTTCCAAAACCAAAACAATAACCAAGCACCCGCATAAGAGAGGAAAAAAGTGAAAGCAGCCCGAAACCTGAAAGCCATCTCAAAGATTCTCCTCATCCTTCTATTACTTCTAGCCATGATAATCGGCTCCATATTCTCCTACCTCCTGTTGGCAGGCTACTACATGAACCTCGACATCAAAGTCCCAGAAAACACCACACTCTCAGTAGTTGACATCGACCTAAACATGCAAAACGCGGAAACATTCAACATAACCATCCTCAACCCAACCTACTCCACCACAGAAGCAAAAATCACAGAAATTTCGGTTGCAACAGAAGACGATGAAATCCACCCCATTTCAACTGTGAATCCCGAACTGCCCTACGAACTGGATAAGGGGCAAGAGGAAACCTTCGTTTGTGATTGGAACTGGGGAGATTATGCTGGCGAAACCCTCAAAGTCATAATCGTGGCTGAAGAAGGGTCAGGCGCAGTTTACGAAATTGAGACAGCCTCAGTGGGGCTTGAAATCTCACCCGTCATTTTCACCACAACTGACACCCAGCACTTCAACGTAACCATAAAGAACCCCGCAGCTTCTGCCAGCGACCTTAACGTCACCAAGATAACTGTGACCATGGAGAACGGAACAGACGTTAACATACGCGAAATAACCCCATTAATTCCAGTAACACTTCTCACCGGCACATCCACAACCTTTGTATGCTCATGGGACTGGACATACTATCGGGGAATGAACGCCACAATCAACGTGTACACATCACAAGGCTACGAATTCCATCGAACCGAAACCACACCTAAAGCAGTGCAATTATCGATTACAGACGCCGCCTTCGACTCCTCCGCTCTGTCAAGCTTCAGCATTACCGTTAAAAACTCTGAAAACTCGCTTGCTGCAGCCAACCTCACAGTTGTTGAGATAAGGTTTGGAGACTACACAACTGAAGAAGTGTCCGTGGAATCGCCGTCAGAGCTACCGTACACACTTCCAATAGGCGAAACGGTCACATTGAAGTGCCTGTGGGATTGGTCAGATTACCGAGGAGAAACTGTTGGAATTTACGTTAAGACTCCAGAAGGATACCTCGGCTACATACAGCAGACATTACCGTAGAAACACCCTAAACTCCGTTATATTCACAAAGCAAAAAATGGGTAGACGCCTTAAACACTATTCACTCACAGGTTCTATCGGATGGGCGTCCCCTCATTCGGGTCCTTAAGAGCCTTCAGGAACTCCTGCATTATCCGCTTCGTAAGTGGACCCTGCTTTCCAGCTCCTATCACTCGCCCGTTCACGTCATGTATAGGCGCCACTTCTGCAGCGGTTCCGGTGAAAAACGCCTCGTCGGCAGTGAACAGTTCGTTGGGGGTGATGTTTCTCTCTATAACCTCAATTCCCATCTTCTTAGCCAATTTGATAACAAATGTTCTCGTTATCCCGTCTAACGCACCCGAAGAAAGCGGCGGAGTCAAAAGTTTGCCGTCCTTCACTATGAAAATGTTTTCGCCGACACCTTCACAGACAAACCCTGTTTTGTCAAGACAAATGGCTTCATCCACGCCGCTGTTGTTCGCCTCGATTTTACCCAATATGCTGTTTAGGTAATTAAGGGACTTTAGTTCATGAGTTGCGGCATCCACAGAATTTCGTCTCACCCAAGTTATAACTGTGCTTATCCCCTTCTCAAGCTTCTCAGGCGAATGCAACACAAGTGTGGGTTCAGTGATTATGATGACTGTGGGTTTGGGGCATTTTCTGGGGTCAAGCCCCAAGTCTCCGATGCCTCTGGTGACCACTAAGCGGATGTAGGCGTCTGTTAGATTGTTCTTTCTGAGGGTCTCCAGCAGGGCTTCAGTAAGCTCAGCTTTGGTTAGGGGTATCTTCAGAAAGATTGGGTGAGCAGACCTGTACAGCCTGTCTATGTGCTCTTTCAGTTTGAAGACTATGCCATTGTAGGCTCGGATTCCCTCAAACACCCCGTCTCCATACAGGAGACCATGATCATACACAGAGACTTTAGCCTCAGATTTAGGACAAAACTTGCTATCGATGTAAACAAGAAGCTCTTTAGGCATACCAAAACACTTCTCCAAACGTGAAACTTCAACCATAAACTATCGATTATCTATTTAAATTTTGACTTTTATTGCTATTCCCTGATGCTTATCAGCGTTTACTTGTTTTTTTGGTACTTGGTCCAAAGGGGCAACTGGGGTCTTCTGCCAACCAGTCGCCTTTGATTGCGTAGGCTGTGTAGCGGCATCCACCGCATAACGAATTATAGGCACATCTACCGCATGCACCCTTAAGATCGCCCCTGCAACGCATATAATTGAGCAGCCTGTTGTTGACCCAGATGTCTTCCAGATCTTCTTTCAGGAGATTGCCGAGCTTTATGGGTGCTGGAACACAGGGAATTAGGTCGCCGCTCGCTGTCAGTCCAGCGTAGGTGATTCCAGCTGAGCAGCCCCCAAACCCAGCAGCATACTTCCTGACTATCTCAGCAACACCATCGCCGAATTTTTCTCGCCACATCCTACCGTAACCGGATAAAGCCTCGCTGACAGTGAAAACCTTGCCTTCTGACCGTTCGAAACCCAGTCTGCCATAGTAGGTCATGCCCCGGGCGTAACATTGAATGCCTTCACCGTGCGCCACGCTATCGCAGAACTTCTGGTGAATGTACTCAAGGGCATCTATCTTCTGCTCTCTGGTGACATCAAGGTCAATCGCCTCTTTTCCTCTACCCGCTGGGATAAGCCTGTTCAGGTAGAATCTGTTGACGCCCAGTTTCTCCGCCAACTCAACTACGCCCTGCAACTCATCAACGTTCTTTTTGTTCAGCGTCATTGTTGCGCATATCTCATCGAACCCTGCCTCGGCACAGTTTCTGATTCCCTGTATAGTAGCCTCAAAGGCGCCGGGCGTGTTCCTGAGGAAGTCATGGGTCTCCGCGGTACATCCGTCAAGACCGATCTCAACACGCCTAATACCTACACTCTTCAGCTTATTGACGACTTGTTTGGTCATCAATATGCCGTTTGAGGCTATGGTGCAAAGCATTCCAGCATCCACTGCAGCCTCTATGGCAGTATAAATGTCTGAACGGACAAGAGGTTCGCCGCCTGAGAAAGTGAGAATAGAGATTCCAGCGGCTTCAAGTTTTTTGATTACCTGAAGCGCTTCTTCGGTTGTTAGCTCCCCCTCCTCGGCTTCGCCTGAGTTCTGGTGGCAGTGGCGGCAATAGAGGTTGCACCGATTCGTGAAGTTCCACACGATGACAACTGGAACGGCTGTGGGCTGGGGGGTGCGTAAACCGAAGTGGCTTATGCCGCGAACAACATTTAGCATGCTCTTGCGGATGAGGGGATCAGACAGTAGCTTCTTCACTTCTGCCTCTGTCAGATTCGTCTTGCTGAACAACCGTTTAATCAACGGACGGGCTAACCGAAAAGCAGTGCTGCAGCCTTTGCAGTTGGGTTTGTCGCCTGAAATGTAGGCTTCGAAGACGGAGTAGAGTCTAGGCTGGTTGCATCTTTCGCATTGCTCAACAAGCTGTTTAGCCACGCCCTTCCAGACCGGATTCAGCTTTGAAGCGAACTGAAGCTTTTTCGGGAACAATTCAAAAACCCAACTTCGCTTTTGTCGCCTGTTAGATTGCAGAGGAAGCTAATTAACTGTTTGGCGTTGCTTGGATGCCTGATCCTGAATACGAGTTTATTCAAAGCTTAGCAGAGTGCAACTGTGGTTTAAAAGGCGAATTGTGGTCTTTTGGATAGCAACTTTGGTAAGGTTAGAGGTTTGAAGGGTTTGTCTCCTGTTTCTGCTTTTATTTCGTTTACTAGTTCTTGGAGTTTCATGTTTCGGGCTTTCTTTCCAGCTTTCCTGTCTCGCACCGGCAGAACATCCGAGCTCAATTCTTTCTCACCAATAACAATAACGTAGTTTATCCATTCTTTCTCGGCTGCTCTGACTTTTTTGCCTAAGCTTAGGGGTCTGTCGTCCACGTCAACCCGTATGCTGCTGCTTTCGATCTGTATCATCAGTTTTTCAGCTTCATCCAAGAACCGTTCCGAAACAGGAACTATCCTCACCTGAGTAGGAGCCAACCACAGCGGAAATATCGGAGCTTCTCCCTTCAAGGAGTCTCTGTGAGCCTTCTCCAGCAAAGCATACACATCTCGCTCGATGGCGCCGCTTGGGCTACAGTGGAGAACCAGCGGATACTGTTTTTCGCCTTTTTCGTCAATGTAGGTCATATCGTAGTGTTTGGCGTTCTCTATGTCAATCTGGTCGGTAGAGAGGGCAGAAGCTTTGTTCAGGTTGTCAACGAAATTGAATTCCCACTTCAAAACAAAATAGAAGAATCGCTCCTCCCACATCTCCACCAGAACAGGCTTACCGAACAGCTTCACCAAAGAAAGAACGAAATCCTTGTTCTCCTCATAGAAGTCCTTCGTTACCCTGATCGCCAACTCGTAATCGGATTCCTTGCTCAGCTCCAAGCCGTTCTCCAGAATCCCCATGGAAAGCTTGAACCTGACCAGAAACTCCTCCTTCGCCTGATCCAAGTCAGCAACCAAAGCGTGGCAGTCGGGCATGGTGAAGCCCCTGAGCCTCCGTAAGCCAGTTAATTCGCCGCTCTTCTCCCTTCTGAAGGAATACTTGGTCAACTCGTAGATTCGCAGGGGAAGCTGACGATAACTGAACTGGGCATCATGGACCATAAGAAACTGGCCGAAGCAGGCGCTGAATCTCAAAAAGAAGTCCCGCTTATCAGAGCACAGCAGATACTGTCTGGCAGGAAAACGTTGAAGATAATGTGCAATGGCTGGATGCTGAATGTCATACATGATTGGAGTTTCAACTTCCATTGCGCCATAATCTATAACCTTCTCGTTCACGTATCGCTCAATCAGCGATTTAATCAAACGCCCCTTAGGGTACCATCGGAGGTTGCCCGGGTCGCTTCCAGGCTCATAATCGGCTATCTCCAGCCGTTTCATCAATGGCACATGAGGCGGAACCTGATGAACAGCGCGGACCTTCTTGATTTCATACTTGCATAGTCTCTCCAAGCTTTTGCATCCTTTGAAGTGGAATTCTTCTACTGGAATCATTTCTCCATCGGGCTGCAGAATATACCAGAATGATTTGAGCTTCTCCTCCGCCTTCAAGGCTTCGCAGACAGCCTCTTCCTCAACCGATTCAGAGGATACAATTCTGAGGTGCTCGGCTAAAGGATGACCCTTAATAGAAACCGAGAATTTTTTGCACCAGCCAAAGGGAGTCCGGTATGTTTCGAATCCTAATTCTTTGCCGATTTTTTCCATTTCTTTGATGACCTTCAGGGCGTCGGCTGGTTTCGCCAAGTTGTTACTTAGATGCGCGTAGGGATAGATCAGAATTCGGTTAACCTTCAACTTGTCGAGGGACGCCTTTGTGTTTTCCATCGCTTTCCTGGCGATGTCTGCGGTGTCTCCCTCTTCGACTGCGGTGAATAGTACAGCGAGTTCTTCGAGGCGATCCTTTTTTTTCTCAGGTTCCTCAGCTAACGCTATCTCCTTCTCCACAACCTCGTACTCTATGAAGTTCGAATGCAACTGTAGAATTCTCAGCCCTTGAACCTCCATTGCTCAAGCATCTTATCTTTTTTGGAGCCCTTCTTGTATTCTTTGTAGTGAAGCCTGCAGAGGTAGGAGCGCCTAGCTCCATCAACTTTCAGTCCCGCGGCGCTCACCTTATCTCGAGAGAGGGAGCGAACCGCATCTCTGTCACAGCCTACCACACTGCATTTAACGCCCTTAGCAACCCGACCCAAAGCACATCACCGACTCTTAACGTATACACTTGACTTTATCGCATATTAAAACCGCACTCATTTAATTCTTTTGAATTAAGCCTAAATCTGACGGCAACATGAAAAGGGTTCACTGAGGCTCCCTCCCCACGAGCATAATAACTGTTAACTCGTAAAAAACGTAAGGTATATGAACCGTTTCCGGTGATACTTAATAATAATCAAGCAGTTCTTCAAGGACATCTGGATTCCAATTAGCTTCTTCTGGTTCTACATCAACTATCAAGCCTGTTGTCTTTGATTTCATGCATAGCTTCTGCTTGTTCCTTCTCCATTTTGATTAACAGCTCTAATGCCTCTTCAAAGGGCAATGCAGAAAACATGTAACGGTCTTTAGAAACTAATCCTTTGGTCTGTAGAGTCCTTAGGCTAGTATAGATTTTATGTTTGCTAATATTCATGTCTCTTGCTAATGTCACTACTTTGTTTGGTCCTTTCTTAGCTAAGTAAATGTATACTTCAGCATCAACTCTTGAAAGCCCAAGACCAATGAGGGCTGTTATCACTCTTTCCAGACTCATGTTTTTTCACATCGTTGTTTCTTTTTAAAAAATGAAAGAAACTAGTGGGACTGCACTTAGTTCTTTGATTTCAATTTAACTTTTTGGACATCATTTCGCCTTAGCGCTCGCATGTTTCTGTTCAAGGATGCATCAAAAAAGATGGAGATTGAACGGTTGATCCTATGCTTCTATGCTTTCTTTACTCACCATCTCTTCCATTTTGTTTTCTTTTGCAGAATGCATATGCTGACTGTGACTGCAACAAATATGAGCAGCATAACTGTGCCAGTGGGAAACTCAGGTATTACTGTCCAGCCGTCCATGTTTGTTTCTATTAGTTCTAACGTCGCATTGTAGCTGAAAATGTTTTCACTCATATCAAATGCGTCTGTTGCACTACTTTGGAAATAAACTCGGATTCCAGTTTCTTTGTCAAAGAGGTATTCATAGTGATAAACAACATCGAAAAAGTTCCAATCCCAAATCATCACATTCGTTTCCTTTGGTCCACTTTCATATTCACGCATTATTGACGCGTTTAGACATCTTGCTGGCATTGGCTGGCCAAAGAATGTAGTTTCAGGCCGTATTTCGGTACCTTCTTCAAGATTAGCGCCGATAACCGTCAGCGGTGTGGTGCTTGTCATGTTTTCTTCCAGAGTAGACACAGTTTCAGTGCCATTTTTCCAATGTGTTGTAACCTCAAAAGTTACAATTAATTCCTCAACATCCGTAACTTTATACTCCAGCCAATCGGACTCATTATACGTTTGCAGATATTCCAGAGACGACGTAGGCGGGAATGATCCATCGCCTTCCCACAAAACAAGAGTGCCTTTGTATTTGAATGTGTCACCTACCTCGATGCCAACGTCCCAGTCATATTGAGACAGAGCTGGAACAATCATTGCAGACAATACAAATACTGAAACAATCAGAGCAGTTAACGAAGTTGCTTTAACTTTTATTCTATTGCGATTTTTCTTCGTCATCTTTTTTCACCTCCCTCTGAATAGTTTAATCGGAGAATTAGATCCAAACATCGAAAATTAGTTAAAGCTCTTAATGGTACTTAAAATTGGGTTGGTTGCATGTACAACCAACCGATATGATTAGATGTGATTTAAAGTGAAGGAGGGGACAATAAAAAAGACCTTAAAAAATTTTGGTTTATCTGAGAAGCAAGCAGAAGTCTACATTTTTCTTGGGAAAAGTGGTCCCCTGAAAGGCGGTGAGATTACTAAACGTTTAAAGATGAATAAAGGTCAGGTTTATCGCATCCTAAGAAAACTTGAAAAGAAAGGGGTAGTTGAGGAAACCCTTGAATTCCCTGCTCGTTTTACTGCTGTTCCATTGGAAACGGTAATTAACTCTTTTGTCAAATCTAAACGGGAGGAAGTTGCTCATGTAGAAGAAGCAAAAGAAGACTTGCTTTCTGATTGGAAGAAAATTAGTCAAAGCGAGCTTGATTCTTCATTAGAAAAATTCTCTGTGATTGAAGGAAAAAAGAAAATCTTTCACAAAATATCTCAAATGATCAACGAGACTAACAGTCAATTTTCTATGAAATCAACGGTTTCTGATCTGTTTAAAGCTGAACAGTTTGGAGTATTTGATATATTAAATAAGCATCCTATGAAATCTCAGTTTCGAATTCTCACTCAAACATCAAAGCAGAATTTGAAAGCAATAAAACTTCTCAAAACAAAATTGAAGCCGATACTTGATTTCAGAGGAAAAGATCCTAGCTTAGGTTCGCCTACGTTTACCAGAATGGCGATACGAGATAATGAGGAGATTATTCTGTTCATTTCAGATAAGAATAAAGCGTCTTTGAATGATGGGAAAGAAGTCTGTCTTTGTACTAACTGCAAGTCAATTATCGAAGCATTCTCGACTATCTTTGAGGATTCATGGAAAGATTCAACAAATATTGAAGATTGGATTACTGAAATCGAAACTGGAAAAACACCACCTAAAACCCAGGTTATCAAAGATCCTGTAGCCGCTAGGAATCTTTACTATAAGGTTTTAGATTCCGCTAAAGAGGAAATATTGATTGTCACATCTTCAAACGGCTTGATTGGATTACTTAATGACAAATTAAGACTCAGGCAATGGTATGATCGGGGTATCATCATTAGGGTTATGGCTCCGATAATTGGTGAAAATCTGAATGCAGCTCAGGAACTAATGGAATTCTGTGAAGTTAGACATATTCCTGTAGGTTACCTCGAGACTACAATTGTTGATGGGTGTCATCTTTTTCAGTTCAAATATCCGGAAGAAGAACGGAAGTCTGTCCAAACCCCGTTTTTTGGGAATACTTTCCATACTAATGATATTAACTATGTTAAGAAAACTAGGAAAATGCTTTTTGATATTTGGAGGAAAACTCGGATACCATCAGTCATAATGTTAGAATCTACTAGTGGGGGTCTTGAATCTACAAAATATCCCGGCTCCAAAGTGGAGACTCGTAATGTATTGAGACGAGTTAGCTTTTTTAGATCCCTAAAGGATGAATTCGGGATAATAACTAGAGAGGAGGTTTTAGACAAATTTAATAATGCGAAAAAATATCCAATAGACGATTATTCTGAAAAAACACCACCAGATATTGTTAGATATTTTGGTATTGCTGCCTTTGCCTTTTTTCTTCCACCAAGGATTTTTGAACTACCCAAATTTATCATTGGATTGGTTAAAAATAATTATAAATCATCATTTGGTGCAGAGGATGTGATGTATGTCTATTTACTGACCAACAAAAAAGATAGTTATTATTCTGAAAACGTTGCCGTTATTCAAACCAATCCAAAAGCGATGAGTTTTCGTAAGATTGATCATGTAAATACTCCAGCGGCAAAGAATATCAGATTATTAAGAGAAGATCAGTTCCATGTTAGGAAGAGTGGTAACACTCTATTTGCAGGTTGGACAGTGCCAATACCTCTAATTCCTTCAAAGTATGTATTGCCACCTTCCTGCATTCTCTTTGAAGGATATGGTAAAATCAAGTCAGGGAAATTGAGTACAGTTCTTCCTTCGGGGCGAAAGAATGAAGTTGTTTACAATTGTTTAGATGCATTTGTTACTTTCTTTCATCCATCATCAAAATATTCTGGTTCTGGTACTGAAGGATTCATTGACACAGAAGTCGTGCGTACATCATATTCCTGAAAAAGATAAATATCCTATATGTGTGGTAAAACTCGCATATACAATTTGTATCCTAAATATCCACCAATTATACCTCCACCTATCAAAAATGGAGACATTAAGATTACGGTATTAGTGTACGCTGTAACAAATCCTGATGGAAAGTAAATGGGAAAAATTAGTATTTGCATAAGAGGAATTATTGAAAACGTTAGTAAACCTGTTAAGACTGACCACCACATTAACCCATCTCTGCTTTTAAAATGATTATAAAAACTATTGAGTATCAAATCAAGTGGAACGCCTGCCAAAATAATCACCAATCTAGGAAATATGTCAAAGGGGATTCCGCCAGTAGAAGTAGGCAAACTCAACAATGCATATAGAGCATTATGACAGAAGAATCGCCATCTTCTTCCTTCAAATAACAAAAATGTGAGACTAATAAACGTCGCAAAAGCAAATGTAAAGATGAAGCTTGTTCCTTGGACACCAGTTATCATAGTAGCGAGTTGGAAAATTAATACCGTTAATACAAAAACAAGTACAGCTGTAATAATTACGAGTGCAACATCTCTGCTACTCCACATCTATTAACTCCCCTCTAATGATTCAACATTTGAGTGGTTTAAGATATAATATTTTTCAACATTTTTTTCACTCCAAGGAAATTTTGCGGAAATAATAGGTCTCTAGGTCTGATTCATTACGAGGGTTCAAACCCCTCCCCGTCCACTTTTGGATTATTTTTAAAAGGTATGAAGTAAAAATAACTTTTAACCTTCAAAGAAAAGATTTGGGGTAAACGAATTTCTGAAATTCATCAAACGACATTCTTATTAATCCCAAATCAAAATACTAGACTTCAAGGTGAAAGTATAACTGGTAAAAATTTGTGGATAACAGATGCCCTAACATTTGTCAGTGTATACTTAATAAACCCCATCCAAAATACAACAGTGAGGAAAAGTAATGCCAGTTAAACGAAAGTCCAGAGGACGAGCAAAAGGCAGCAAAGGCAAAGGCGCATTGGTTCAGTGCGTAGGTTGCGGTCAGCAGGTACCCCGCGACAAAGCTAAACGAGTCTCACGAAGAGTCTCATTAGTGGACTCGCGCCTCTACAAGGAACTTCGTCAAAAGGGCACATACATTGCCAGCCGCACAGAAACAAAATATTATTGCGTTTCCTGCGCAGTGCATCGTGGCGTAGTAAAGGTGCGCTCGAAAGATGAGCGGAGAAGAGGCACCTCAAGAAGAAGTAGACGCTAAACCGAAACACTCCTTTCTTTTTGAGTTATTGGGACGCCTTGCGGAAATAGATTGCCCGCTGAATTACAGTCAGATTTGTGAGAACCGCGAGAATAAGAACTCCCCAACATAGAGCGTCGAGCCAAACAAAGCTGAGGAAACTTGCTAATGCCAGTAACACTAGGCGTTCTGCTCGTTCAGCTAAGCCCACGGACTCCATTTTCACTCCCGCAGCTTCTGCCCTTGCCCGAGCGTAACTGACCAGCATGGAGCCTACGAGCGCAGCAAGACCCCACGATACTTCAGTTAATCCGCCGAGGATGATTCCGCAGATGACGATTGCGTCAGCGTATCTGTCAAGAAGGGAATCGAAGAATCCGCCAAATTTTGTAACTTCCCCGCACAGTCTCGCTAATGCCCCGTCTAGGGCGTCGAGAAGACCAGAGGCAAGCATCAGAAGGGGAGCCAGTATCAGAAGGAGGGGATTAAGTTTCCATTGCCAGTAGGTGATGGCGGAAAGCACGGCAAAGGCTATCCCTAGGATGCTTACATGATTTGGGGACAAGCCCAGCTTATGAAGCATTTTTGCTTCTGAGGCGAACCACAGCTGGGCTCGCTGTTTAAGTTTCGTCAGCAACCATTCGTAGCCTCCAAGCTTCTCCACTTCAACATCTGCTGAATACCTTAACGGGTTATGCTTTCTTAGAAATTGTGGTTACAACGTATTAAACAGCTTCTCTGGATGCTAGTATGCTAGGGCAACTCTTACAACGTTCACCGCCTTTTCTCCGCAGACCAGACATTTTCCATCAACTTTTTCTGTGGTGTCTTCGGGAAATCCCAGCAGCCGAGCTTCAACCGTTTCCTCCAAGCTGTGACCGCACTCGTCTTTGCTGCACCACGGAACCTCAACTATTCCTGCTTTCCTTTTCAGCAAACTTTTCGCCTCATCCAAACTGTCAACACGGTAAACGCGTTCTTTCATCCACCTCTCAGCGTTTGCCTTCAGGTCACTGGCCATCTCTTCCGTAAACGTTTGCATAGCCGAGGTTACGTCATCCATCTTCCACGTTTGCTTCTTCAAGTTGTCCCGCCTGACAATCGTTACCACTCCGTTCGCTAGGTCTCGGGGTCCTATCTCGATTCGGATGGGCACACCTCGCAGCTCCCAGTAATAGAACTTGTTTCCAGGAGTCAAATCTTCCCGCAAATCCAACTCAACGCGATACCCTGCGTCCTTAAGCTTGGCGGCAACAGTTCTGCAGACTTCGTTTACATGCTCCTCTTTTCCCTTGTACGGAACAGGAACAACCACCACCTGTATGGGCGCTATTTTTGGAGGCAAAACGATGCCGTTGTCGTCTCCGTGGATGATCAGAACAGCGGCGATTCCTCTTCCAGAAATCCCGTAACTGGTCGTCCAGATATGCTCCTGACCGCCATCCTTGGTCTCGTAGGTTATGTCGAAGGCTTTGGCGAAGTTTTGCCCCAGATTATGCACAGTTCCGACCTGTAGAGTTCTGCCGTCGGGACATAGCATGTCAAGGGCTATCGTGTAAAGTGCTCCGGCAAACTTGTCCCAGTCAGGTCTGCGGGAAACAATGTAGGGAACGCCAACCTCATCAAAGAACCGTTTGTAGAGTTCCACAGCCTCCTTTACCTGTTTTTCGGCTTCCTCAGAGGTGGCGTGGCAGGTGTGGGCTTCCTTGAATGGTTCTACCTCCCGCATCCTCAGAATCGGACGGGTTGCCTTGGTTTCATGGCGGAAAACGTTCACAACCTGATACATTTTCAGGGGCAGGTCTGCGTGGGAGCGAATCCAAAGCTTCAGCATAGGAGCTATAACGGTCTCGCTGGTGGGACGCAACGCATACCTGACCTGTAGGGGTTCGAAACCGCCGTGGGTTACCCAGAAGCATTCTCCCTCGAAGCTCTTAACATGAGCGGATTCCTGCGCTAGGGAAGTTTCGGGAATCAGAAGAGGAAACAGGGTTTCGTCATGCCCTGCATTATCCAGTAAATTCCGTAGAATCTGGAGGCTGTTTCTTCTTATCTTGAAGCCGTAGGGCATCCAGACTCCGCAGCCCTTGATGGGATATCGGTAATCCATTATGCCCGCGTTTATGAGCACATCGCGGAACCACTCACCAAAATTTTTGCTCCATTTCTGTCTCTTCACAGCCAAACCTTGCACCTTCAAACGTTATCCTCTATTAGATGCCCTATAATTAAAAAATGATTGATATTAGTTTATACTAAAGAGGAAGGGTTGACAGGAAAAGGCATCTAACTGCAATGACTGTTATCCCAAATGCTTGAATAGAGAAAGGTTAAAATTTAACCCCAAAACCCAAAAAAAGCTATTATAAGCAGAAGAATAGCTGAGCTGCTGAATTTATCTATGTTTAGCAACATTATATCATTTTAATCAAGTGAAGGATTATATTCCTCCACCACACTCAGTGCCTTGTTGCCCCCATACCCGCCAATTGCGTAGATTTTTCCGTTCACAACCGAAGCTGTCAAATCATACCTCGGTTTAGCCATGGATGATTTCTCAGTCCACAGATCCAATTCAGGGTCATAAGCCATAACTTCACGAAAAGGTCTATCCTCCGTACTCCTTCCACCAATCTTATACACCAAACCATCTGATGTTACGGTAGCAAGGTCGTAAGGGTTCCAATTAGATGCTATCTCTTCCCATGGACTTCCCGAAAAAGGTTTGAAACGGTAATTCCAGCCACCGGCAAATAAATACACGTAAGTACAGTCGGCAGTGATTGCAGGACCGTCCATGAGGCCATCTGGCTCCGTCTCCTCCACTAAAAACACAAAACCAGGATCTTCCTCATCTGTGTCATAAATAAGGAGTCTACCAGTATACCGTGTTTTCGTCTCTCCAATGGCGTGCCCCCAATAGACGGACCTAAATAAAACCATATACCTGTCGGAAAAAACCGCAGATTCTAGAAAGACAGGATTTGGAGTATTGAGCCATTCAAGGAGACCTATGTGTGTTGACGGCCAAGTATCTGTTACAGGATCGTACACCCTAATTGCATTATCCCCACCAACCACAAATATAAAACCATTGATAGCCACACAGTTTGCAATAGGGCATGAGATTGGCATCGAAGCTTTGGTTGTCCAAGTGTCAGTAGCTGGATCATAAGCCTCAACAGAATCCAATGGTTGCCGATCTGATCCCATTCCACCAAAGACATATATTATTCCATCCACAACCGCTGCCCCATGGTTATAACGTGGGGTAGGCATATCAGCTTTGCGAACCCATGAAGTAGATTCTAGGACGAAACCATCGCTCGCAGTTAAAGATGAATCAACAAGACCCAACTCACGTTTCCAACTGAATGAAGAAAAGAAATTACCACCAGAATCACTCCAACCATAGTAGTAGTAATATCCAACTAGACCAAGACCACCCTTGTAAAACTCTTTCCCATCAGTAGAAGACCTTTCTCCTGTTGAGTATATTGTTATTCCTGTAACTGGATCGTGGAAGTTTCCCCCTTCACTTCTTGACACGCTCACACAATACGCTTCAGTGTTGATGTATTCGTTTTCTATTCTGGTTTGAGTAGGCTGGATATGAAGTTCATCAGGAAAATCTAGAAAGAATCCTCCACCTTGCCATACCCCTGTTTTTGCGTCAAAAATGGTTTTTAATGAGGCGCCATTATCGTCGGAGCCTAGGAGTTGGTTGTCAGAGACTGCTAAGTGTGTCCAGCGGAGGGTGTACTCAAAGTCATGGCAAGTTGTATCGCCTTTTATCTCTATCTTGTAGGCTGTAATGCCATCGATCAGAATGGCTTCGCCGAGTGTTATTATGAAGTCGCCGTATATTACGGAATGGATACCACTGCTGCCTTGTACTGCTTCATTGTATTCTGAAGTCCAGTAGTAATTCCAGTAAGTTCCTGTTTCAAGTTCGAGGTTGAAACCGCTAATTGATGGGTGCTCTGTTGTTGTGTCGTCTGTGGTGTCGTCAGGTCCAGTTGTGTCATCGTCCCCATCTTCAGGTTCATCAGTTATAGGCTTTATCAGCATTGCTGAGGCTACTACAGCAACAATGATAATCAGAACTGTAAAAATAGTTACAATTAGATAAATACGCTTCAAAGTCAAACCCGCCTAATATTTTGCCATTTATGTACGAATGACTATATAATATTTTAATTAACTTGAACACTATTCTTTAATGCGCGCGCATTGACTAAATAATAATCGTTTGTGTGACTGTCAGTCAGTCTGTCCATATAGTGGTTGTGGTTGTGTCAGTCAGTACAGTCGTCGTGAAAGTTGATGTTTGGGTTTGGGGTTAAAATTTAATCCTAAATCCAACATGGAATCAAACATGCCAGCTATTGTGCAGAGATTTTGTCTGCTGCCCATGCAATGTCCAGTTCCTCTAGTGTGCTCTGTTTTGGGATTCCCTGCTCGGTCCAGCCCATCATGTCATAGTAGGTGAGTTTTGCTTGTTGTAGCTCTTTGAGGTTCACAGCAGTTTTGTTTAGGGCGCCTGATGTTTTGGGTTTGAAGAATCTGGGGGGAAGCCAATCGTCTTTCTCGGTGAAGCCCTCCCTGTTGTTGAAGATTCTTGTAAGCGTGTTTCCTCTTTCCACCACCTTCATCAACTCAAAGGCTGTGGTGTTCCATCCCGTCACCGAGCGAACAATATCAACTTTCTGTACGACGCTCCATGGCGTAAACAGGCACATAACCAGAAAGTTGTTGAGGGTACGCCACTGGCCAACATACTTGTACAGCCGCACCTTTTTGGGTCCAAAATCTTCGATGGGCACAAGCTCCAAGACTCCGAGGCTGTTATACTTTTTTGGAAGCTGAGGATACAGGAACGTGTCGTGGATGTTGTGAACATGATCCGCCCCAGTCGGAGACACTGCATAGCCCAGAGCCTCGCCACGTTTCAGTCGGGGATCATGCATGGGAACCTCTTGTCCCTTAACGTGAACCGCAAATTCCTCTGCGCCGTTTCCGATGTGCTCAGCAGCACGTTTGGTGCCCTCAGCCAATAGTGCTCCTAAGCCACGTTTTTCGCCGATCATCTCAACCATTTTAACCATAGATTCTGCATTTCCGAAACTCAGGTCCAAGCCGCCAGTATCCTCTTTGGTGAGTAAGCCATGCTCAAAGCATTCCATGGCAAAACTGATCGTAACTCCTGTGCTTATGGTGTCTATAGAGTATCTTTGGCACAGTTCATTGGCTTTGCAGATTGCCTTGAGGTCGGATACTCCACAGTTTGAACCCAAAGAAGCTAAGGTCTCATACTCAGGTCCACCATACTCTGGGTCCACATTCCACGGTTCCGTTACTTTGACCTCTTTTTTGCAGGCAACAGCACAAGCGAAGCAGGTTCCCATCCCAACCCGCACATGCTCTTTGACAGCCTGAGCCGAAATATTATCTACTTCTGGGAAGTCGCCGTCTCTGAAGTTGCGGATAGGAAGGTTTCCAGTCTCCACCATGGCATCCATGCCATCCCCTGTTCCATAGGTATGCAAACCGTAAGCGAGATTGATCACGTTTTGTGCCATCCACCTAGCTAGTTTTCCTAGCCGCTTTGGTTTGCGAACTTGAACTCTATTGCTTCCTTTGACTGCCACGGCTTTCAGGTTTTTTGAACCCATAACTGCTCCCATGCCACATCTACCAGCCGTATGATGCAGATCATTAACTACAGAAGCGTATCGTACCTGTTTTTCTCCTCCTGGACCAATCTGAGCCACTTTCACAGTTTTGTCTTCCAGTTCGTTTCGAATCGTTTCCTGAGACTTCCTGATCTCCAGCCCCCACAGCTGGGAAGCATCCCTAAGCTCCACCTTTTGGTCTTTAATCCACAAATAAGCGGGACTTGATGCCTTTCCCTCAAAGATGAGGGCATCGAAGCCTGCCCGTTTCAGTTCTGCTCCCCAGTAACCCCCAGCCTCTGCTTCTCCGTATGCGCCTGTGAGGGGCGATTTGGCACCTACACTGTTGCGTCCGCTGCCGCTGACGGGTGCGCCGGTCACGGGACCACAAGCAAAAATCAGCTTGTTTTCTGGACCAAGAGGGTCGATTTTCGGTTTCAGTTCTTTGAGTAGGTGATAGGAGATTAGTCCTCTGCCTCCGAAATAGCGACGATAAAAACACTCTTCGAGATTCTCAGAAGAGATTTTCTCTTTGCTCAGGTTTACCCTTAAAATCTTGCCTGTAAAGCTTTTTTCCATTGAACACTCGCCCTCAGTTTTTTCGGGTTCTTACATTACATATTAACTTAAATTTCAATCAAAAGTCTTGTTGTTACTACTCGGCGTGTATTTCAATTTGACAGTATGCATTCGTCTTCGATGCACCTATAAAACTAGTTAAATCTTGCCAAAAAAGTTGGATAACAAAATTGTGTGTACACAAATATTTTATAAATCAATCAATCAATTCTCAATACGGTAGAAAATGATGACTGAAGAGAAGAGGGAAGCAGTTGAGGAGTCTCTCCACCATCGAGCTGAAAGGCATGCAATATACATCATAATTGACGCTGTTTTCGGTCTGTCGTTGGGGCTTGGCGCCTTTTCTTTGACAGAATTGCCCATTACAGGACCACAAGATCTGTTTGTGGCAATAGGATTCTTCGGGTTCTCATACTTCATAATCTTCATGTCTTGGATGAACATACGCGTGTACTTCGAAGACTACAAAATTTACGGAGGCATAAACACAATTCTATTCTTCACAGGATTCTTCATCGCCATCATGCCCATACCGATACGCATAATTCTGATGCAAACCATAGAGCCAACTTCACCTGCCGTTCTTGAAGCTGCTTTTGTGCTTTATCCAATCTGCTTGGCTGCTGTAACCATGACTATGGGCACATTGAGTTTTACATTTTCAAGGCAGAGCTGGAAAACTGTTCCGTGGAAGGATTTCGTACACCTTCTCACAGAAGGAGTTGGTGCCTTTGTGATGGGTATCATATTTCTAGTCTCAGCATTTATCCCCTACGAGAACTTGATTAAAGATGTGTTAGATCCAAGCATCATCCAGGTACTGCCGTCTCCAATACCGGACATGTCCTTCAAAGTTGGTTTCTGGTTCCTCGGCGGCATCATCATAGCTTTGCCAGCACTCATAATATCCAAAATCGTCATAGAGCACAAAAGGCTGAGCATGCAAGCAAAGTCGAGTTGAACAAAACCTGCTCAACTTCATTCTTTAATGAATAACCTACTCAGTAAGGTATAGGCAGATTTTCTTGACTTGCCGATTTCTGCGGACTATTTGTTGACGGTTGACTTTCCGAAAAAAGTTAAAGCAACATTGGTAACGTGAAATATATGCAGCATATTTTGGAGACTGGGGGGAATTGGCTTCTAGAGCAGATGGAGCAGTTTGCGCTTCAGTTTGGTTACCTTGGCGTCTTCATCATAAGCTTCATCGGCTCCGTATCAGTTATCTTCCCCATACCCTACACAATCGTAATCTATCTGTTAGGAGCTATTCTGGACCCCTTTTTTGTCGCAATCAGCGGCGGCTTAGGCTCTGCCCTCGGCGAATTCTCCGGATACGCACTCGGCTACTATGGAAGAACAGTGGTAAGCGAGGAAAGACGCAGAAAGATGGATTACATGGTGAAAGTCTTTGACCGTTACGGACCAGTTACAATCTTTCTCTTTGCCCTGACGCCTCTACCTGATGACCTGCTGTTCATTCCGTTAGGCGTCATGCGGTATTCCTTTTTGAAAGCCTTCATACCAGCACTTTTCGGCAAGATAATGATGACCTTTATTCTGGCGTACAGTGGTCAGCAATCCATTACCATAATTAAAACCCTCTTTGCGGGGTCAGGATTGTTGGGAACGGTTGTCACTTCAGCTCTCTTAATTATTATAATTGTGGCAATGATCAAGATTGATTGGGAGAAAATCTTTGAGAAGCATGTGGGCGCCGAAAAAGGTGACTGAACAGAAAATTTTTCTATGAAACGGGAGAAAATTGTTGAACAGCGGAGCGGCGTATTACATAAAGTTGAATTCTTGATGTGTAACAAAAATTTACCTTACGGTCGAAGTAACGTCCATTTAAGCCAACAGGAGCATAAAAGCTTTAAATATACGCGTGCTGCCAGCATTCTTCTTGGTTGGTGCCCGCTATGGTTAACAAAGCAAAAGGACGACTATTCAAAAGAAAAGACGACAAATATCTAATCTATGTTCCTGTGGACTTGGCTGAAGACAGCATGTTTCCATTCCAAACAAATTCTGCAGTTCCGGTGAAAATCAGCTTCTCTGTAGGAGACGACAAACTCAAGATAGAGAAGTGGAACGAAGAGGACAAGTGACCCACAGGTAAGCAGTAAACAAATCAGTCTTTTTTAGATGTCACACGTCCAATCAGTCTTAACAAAACAATTTACGGCAATATTTTCTAACCACAGGATAAAACTTATAGCCGGATATAAATAGGGGCAACACATACAATATATACTGATGGAATTTCAGCAAAGATAAATGACAAGAACATTCCACAACATTTGCCATTTGTCTTTATTGCACTGAAGAACATCGAATAGAAACAAGAAGGTTTATGGTTGTCCCTCTCCGGGTTTCAATTCAAGATGCACTACAAAATTCTCAATAAGCTTAGAAAAGCAGGAGCCATTTCAAAAGACAGCGCTGTGACAACTAGGGAAGCAGAATTAGACCGTCAAGAGCAATTGTGGTTAGACTATTTTGCCGGAGCATTTCTCGGCAGAATAAAGAAGACCCAAGATCACCGATATTACGTTAAGTGGTGAACTAAGGGTTAAGGCTTCAGCAGTAGATGCTTTTCGAAAAAGCGGAACAGTATCTGAAGTGCTGCTTAGAAGGGAGTTCGCTGGTTTTGGTATGGCAACTCGATTCCGGGCACGTTTGGCTCTTCAAATACGTGGAGAGCATTGTTTATTTCTTTGACGTTTCGGAGTGCAGTTAGACCTAGCTCTGTAATGGCATAGACTTTTCGTTTTTTCCTTCTTTTGTTAATCGTTTGTTCTTTAACCAAGTTGCGCTCCAGTAGAAAGTTTATGCATTCTTTTAATGCACTACAGTTTACGTTAGCTTTATACGTGATATGGGTTGGCTTTAATCTTCCATGGTAAGCCAGAGCCCGAAGAATGTCGATGTGAATTTCCAATTTTGAACGTCTCATGGGCCTTAAACCAATCTCCATTATACGCAAGAATAGTTTATATTCTTTGAGGAGCCCTAATAAGAATCTAACAACGATTTTATCAATTAGCATTAAATCATAATACAGTTTCTATTGATTAAAGATAAATAGTATTCATACGAATCCACATCTCCTGAACATTCGTTATTGTAGAACAGATACAGCACACGTAAGCATCAGAGCCACATAAGACGCGTCCAAGTCAATAGAAGCTACCAAAAAATTTGCGGAAACCAAAAGCTGCGACACAGACTGCCGCCTATCCAGAAAAACTTAATTCACGGTTATCCATCAAGATAGCAAAGGAAAACAGAGCCGGGGTAGCCTAGCCTGGTTATGGCGCCAGACTCATGATCTGGAGAGCAAATCTCCTAAACAGGTGCCCAGAAGTCGCGGGCTCGACTCCCGCCCCCGGCACCACCCAAACCAACAATCAATAACAAGAATATTTGTAATCTGATGAGGTTTTATATTGTTAAAAAGCAGCCTTTCTTCTGGAAAAATCAAGCAGCAGCTTAACTTTCAAGCTTTATTGGCGATGCATAGGTAGCATCCAGGTTCGTCTTTGATGCTGATTTCCGTGAATCCGGTCTGCCCCAGCAACTTTTTCATCTCAGCTTCTTCAGGCAGAACATCGTGCATTACAGTCGATGAAGTATTGTTGTGGTGAGTTTTTAGTTCTTCGCTGCTGAGGGCGTGGGCGATGACGAGTTTGCCATCAGGTTTTAGTATACGATTGATGTTCCGCAGGGCTTTTTCTTTGTTCTCCAGATGAGGAAACACGCCAAAACAGATAACGGCGTCAAAAGATTCTGTGGGGAAAGTATCCTCTTCGATGTTCCCAAGTTTTATGCTGACGTTCCTGAGGTGCGAATGCTTTGTTCTGCATAACTGAATCATCTTTTCCGAGTAGTCAATTGCAGTAACTGACCCGGCTGGTCCAACCACTCTGATTAGATAAGGAATCAACACGCCAGTGCCAGTGCCCACATCCAGAATCTTCTGCCCCTGTTCTAGACCGAACTGGGGAACAAGTTTCTCCAAAAAAGATGAAAGTTTGGACGTGTGAAACATCTTGTCCCAACTGTCTGCTGCTTTGTTGAAGTATGTTTTCCTACTCATTTTGGCAATCTCTATTATTTTTTTCTTCTAACGTAGAGCAGCACTGCCTCCACCGCAACAACCACAACCGCTACCGAGGTGGTTATCTGGAACATGGTCACTTGATTCTTCAAATCTTCTCTTTCAGCCCTGAAAGTGGATGTAGACCGCCAAGTGACTGTGCTGTTGAAAAGCTGCTCTGCGTCGTAACGTAGCATTTTAGGCAAGGTTTCGGTGTTTGGAATAGCGCCGGGAAAGTTTGTTAACACTACATGCTCAGCACCCACTTCAGAAGCAATTTCCGCTCCAAACTCAACATCGATTTGAAGGTTGTCCACTATCAAAGCCACACCTTCGGTCTGCGCAGTAGTTAATAGGTCGGTTATGTCGCCAGTTGACAGCGTTTCCGGTGGATTATAGGTTGCCACAACATTGAAGCCAGCAGATTCTATGAAGGTTTTCAGCCAGCTCATGCAGATAACCTTCACATTTGACGCCTCCAAGGTTTCAGCCTGACTTGCCATCCAACTGGAAACATCGTCCACATCAGTCAGCATCTCCGAAATCTTCGAATCCAAGTCAATGCCCAAGATTTGGCTCAGGTTTCCTCCCACCCAGTTTATGTAGTTCTTCGCTCCCGCAGGCGTGTTGTATGCTCCGGGAATAGGAACCTGTGTTAGCTCCGGATTTCCTGCAGCTTCAACTAATCCTTCCAGCCAGAATTCTCCCTGAATGTTTTGTTTAAACAGTATCTCAGCGTTGCTCACTGCATAGACATGGCTGGGTTTCATGTCGAAATCGGCGGGACACAAACCGGGCTGAACTAGCACCACAACATCAGCTGTGTCCCCTAAAAACGATTCAACTACGCTGCCGACAGCGCTTGTTGTGCATACGATTATGGGTTTTTCTGTGGTATCCTGGGCTTCTGTTACCGTTACGGATAGAAGCATCAGAGTAAGCATCAGGGTTATGCCTAAAGTTAACAGTTTATTGTTTTTCATTTCTTCATTGCACCTCCTTTCTCCTTCTTTTCGGCGATAGGAGAAGTGCGATGGCGAAAACGATGGTTGAGACTATAACTATGCAGGAGCCAACAGGCAAATCAAAAAACAAAGAAGTTATAAGTCCAGAAACAGTTGAGGCCATCCCGATTATTGGGGAAGCGATTATTATTTTTCGCATGTTCTCAGAAAACTGGAGGGCAGTAGAGGCAGGATTGAAGAGAAGGGCGTAAATGAGTAGCCCTCCCACAAGTTTTAAGGAAAAAGTTACGACAACTCCCGCCAAAAAGATGATTAGGTAGATGAAGGGTTTGGTATTGATTCCATCCGCTTCAGCCAATTTCCTGTTAAACATTATGGCAAAAAGCTCCTTCCAGATGAAATACACTATGGCTAACGTCGCTGCAAACAAGGTGGTAAGGTACACCAAGTCACTGTTGGTCATGGAGATTATGCTACCCCAAAGCACATTGGCTACTTGGCTGGTGAGCCCTATCTCCGGCGTCAAGGTCAGAAACACGAAAGCCAAGGCCATGTTGAGAGGAAAAACTATGCTAGTTATGGTGCTCGCGTGCAATCTTGCCTTATCTGCGATGGGACCTATCACAAAAGCAGTAGCTGAGGCAAAAAGTAGACCAGTTACAAGCGGGTTCGTTGCTGTGGCTATCCCCAATGCTGCGCCTGCAAATGCGCCGTGGGACATGGAGTAGCCGATGGCTGAGAGTCGCATCCTCACCACGAAAACGCCTATCAACCCCATCAGGAAACCGGCTAGGAGACAAGCCAGCAGGGCTTTCAGCATTATGGCGAACTCGAGCCAAATCAATGGTGGGTTGCCTCCAATGAGGTTGTGTGGGGATGATTTTCTACGAGCGGTAAAGCGTTTTCCGGGGTTCCATCAAACATGATTCTGCCGTTGGTTACCACTATGACCCTGTTGCAGCTGTCCAGCATGTGATGGATGTCGTGTGTTACAATAAGGGTGGTCAGATCTTTTTCTCTGTGAAGTTTGGTGATAAGGGCGGGGATTTGTCCGCGTGAATCTGGGTCCAAGTTGCTGAAGGGCTCATCTAAAAGAAGGATTTTCGGGTTTTTTGCTAGTGCCCGGGCTAGCATCACTTTCTGTTGCTGTCCGCCAGAAAGTTTGCCCATGGGTCTGTCTGCAAGCTCTTCTATTCCGATCAGTTTCATGGCTTCCAGGGCATTCTTCTTGTCCTTTTCTTCAGGGTGATGGAGAAATCCTATCTGCCCATAAAGCCCCATTAACACCACATCCAGAGCAGTGTAGGGTTCTCCAGGTTTCACCATGAAGTCTTGAGGGACATACCCGATTTTGCATCTTATTTTTCGTCCATTGGATTGGACATCTAATCCGAAAACAGAAACTTTCCCCCTGAAGGATGGAAGCAGCCCGTTTATGGTTTCGAGGAGAGTTGTTTTTCCAGAGGCGTTTGGACCTACGATGTAAACCAGCTCGTTTCTTTTCAGAGTCAGATTTATGTCTTTGATGGCGGGTCTACTTTCGCCTTCGTAGACTGTGGAAACGTCCTCCAGCTTTATGATTGCATCCTCACGCATTATCCCATTGTCTCTCCTGCATTGTTATCGGTTCAAACGACCCGCCAGTATTACCTTTTGAGTATTTCGTAATACCAGAAGCCATTATTAAACCTTTATCCGCCCACAATGTTACAAGAGGCGCACTATGAATAAAAAGCCTCTTTGTTTCGGCACCAACCTAAATTCTTGAAGAGTTCGTAATCGCCAATACGGGCTATGAACAAACAAAAACACGCTAATTCAATGTTTAAACTTCAGGAGTTAGAGCTAAACATTTAAACCATCCCGTCTAACCAGTTTTTCAGAAACATTCAGGAAGCTGAAGGCAACGGCGAAGTGTCAATACTGCGGCAATGAGGTTGTTCTCCCCTTTAAATGTGCCTATTGTGGAGGCTTCTTCTGCGCTGAGCATCGTCTCCCAGAGAGTCACGCATGTCCAGAAGCGTGGAGGGCAAGGGCTCCAAGAGAAACACCGCCGATAACCCAAAGATGGACTGAAAAGCCTTCATATAGATATACAGTATCATATACGCCTAAAACCTCTAGCATGTTCGGATTCAGCCAAACAGAACTTAAACACCTGACCATCGGAGCGCTTCTGGTCATGGGCGTCGGCTTCACCTACTTCATCACCAGCGAAAAAGACCTGCTGAGTCTAGCAACTCTGTCAATCGCATTCATGCTATCGTTTCTTCTTCACGAGCTCGCCCACAAATTCTCAGCACAGCACTTCAATTTATGGGCAGAATTTCGGCTAACCATGCAGGGAGCCTTAATAACGTTGATTTCAATGTTTATTCCTTTCAAAATTATTGCTCCGGGGGCAGTGATGATTGCGGGCTCAGGAACAAGGGAAACGGTGGGAAAAACATCTCTTGCCGGACCTGTAACCAACATCATCCTTTCAATTTTATGCATCATGATTGCGGCTGTTGGTCCCAGTCTCTTTCTAATTGTTGCCTTTATCAACGCATTTCTAGCAGTTTTCAATCTCATTCCCTTCGGCATAATGGATGGATTAAAGGTTTTCAGGTGGAACAAGACATTCTGGGCAACAGCATTCACTGCAGCAGCCGCATTAACAGTTTACACGTATGCCTCCTTGATGGGTTTCTTCTAGAAACAGAACAGCCAGCCACAAAAAGAAATGTGGCTTACATCAACTCTATACTGACGAAAACTTCCTCGGGCACGCGAACCCTCATAATTCTACGCATAACCCGTTCTTCAGCGTCAACTATGATGAGGCGCTTGTGAATCCGCAGCTCCCACCGATCCCAAGTTGCAGTTCCTTGACCGCAGGGGGTTTTGCGCACCGGAACCTTGAGTCGTTTTGTGGGAAGGGGATGCGGTCCTGTGAGTTTCACTCCTGTCTTATCGGCGATGAGTTTCAGTTCGTTGCATACGTTCTCCAGCTTTTTGTAGTCTGTGCTGGTCAGCTTGATTCTCGCCTTTCTCACCATCGCCAAGATACTCCATTTGATGTTGCCTTATCGTCTTTCCGAGTTTTAAATACTTTTTCCCTTATTTCTATCTTTACTCTGTAATTTTAACCGGCATTAAATTCTACTGTAATAAGAAAGGTTTGCTGAGGCTCCAATGGAGATTTGAGGTAAAGCAGATGGAATCAAAAGCAATTATGTCGCTTTGGATCATTCTTGTTTCTAAGCTTTTTCAGTCCCTTATTTATTGAAGAGTAAAAACTCAAAAAAAGGAAGGGAAGTTTTTGGGTTATTTTTGTTTTCTGAGTGCCATGTATGCTAGTAAGCCTATGACCAAGATGACGACAGCGATTATCAGTATGACTAGGTCTATTGTCAGGTATGCTGGTACTTCTGGAATTGCTGGGTATGCAGGAAGTTTGTTTACTGTGGTTTGAGCAATCTCTTCTGCGCTAGGAACATCTTCTGCTGCTGGATCAACTCCCACGTATGTTGTTGCTTGTGAACCATAATAAGCGTCAGATCCCAAGAAGAAAGCCTTAACAATGTATGTGCCTTCATCTGGGGGAGCCCACTTGTACCCGAAGTTGCCGTAAATGTCGCTTGTAGTTTCATCTATGTCTTTCCAGGTGCCGTCTGACAGCAGATACGCCAATTTAACTGGAACGCCCGTGACATCTTCTGGACGTGGTGTCAACTGTTTATACACGTACATCATCCACTCGCTCATGTTATCATCCGATACAGCGGGGACACCATTCGGGAATCGCATTTGCAGATCGATGTCCTTTGTGCCCGGAGACACATCGGTAATAGTGCCTTTGATCATCACACAGGATCCTTCAGCCACAATTTCCGGTGATGCCGTGACTGTGAGAGCGCTTTGTCCTTTACCAATGGCGTATATTTGCATGTCATAGGTGTCCATGGTAGCTATTATGCTGTCTCCGATCATCGCATGTCCGCCCCAGTCGGTTCCACGGAACAACCCATCTGCCCGCCATATTACGTCGCCAGTTGTTGCGTTAAGACAGACGTATGGTGCACCCCGCGGCATAGGATCAACAGGAGAGTGCTCACTGTGACGCAGATACATTTTTCCGTCGACAATGAAGTCAACACGAATATTCCAGTTATCGCTCCACAAGATTTGGCTGAGGTAGTCAGTTGCTTCGTAGCTCCACAGTCTCGTACCGTTATACAGATCGTAGCAGTCCACTATTCCTTTTGTGCCAAACGTGTAGAATTTGCCCTCGTAGATGATGGTCCACGTCTCAAGATAGTTTAAGTAATGCTCCGGCGGTTCAGTTGGACCAAATAGAGGTTCGCCTGTGTCAAGGTCGAAGCCGTAGTTTGTGCCGTCTTCCTTTATGTGGATAGTGAATGCCCTGTTGTCTCCTGTACCGTAACGCGTGTATCCAAGTGTTACGTTGCCTGCTGGTGCATCATAGGTTTTAAGGAACTTCAGTTCCCCTTCCTTCCCTGGTTCCAAGTTTATCGCCCAAAATGTGAAGGGGGGGTTGTTGTAGGCAGCGCCACTAAAACCGTAGGTGCTCCTAGAATAGCCGATCACATAGTCATAAAGAGCATAGTAGTCAACGCTTCCCGGCAAGCCCGTTTGTATTGTCTTGTTCCACTGATATCCGTTCAGCCCCAACGGAGTAACATCTGTTACAGGGCAAGAACCTGTTGCGTCAATAGTCTTTCCCTGGGGTCTCCAAGAACCGAAACCTGGACCGGTAGGATTTGTCATCCAGTAGGCGTCTATCACAGCCGCTGAGCTCCACATAGCTATCCAGCCCCGTTGTAGGTTAACCGTGTATCTTATGATTTCACCGTTTGGACCCTCCAAGTTGCTGCCTGAGGGAAGATCGGTCATAGTAAACAGCCAGCGTCCATCGACGGGGTCAAAGAAATGCCATGTTTCTGAACCCCCAAAGAAGAAGCCGCCGCCGGTAGATCCAATTAAGTACTCGAAGACACCGTGGACGTTATATGAGTCCCAATAGAATACTTGACCAAAGCTTACACCTACTTCTGTTCCGTCAGGTGTCGTAAGATGCTTTTCCCATAGTGTTTCGCCAGTGTGTAAATCTACACTAACGACGTAGTTGTCGACGTTGCCAATATCATTGAACTTGTTGTAGAAGAGTTTTCCACCAATGATTACTTGGGAACCGAAAAAGCCTTCGTATGCATCCCCCATGTGGTAGGCGTGATTGCCAAGCAGTCCCCCAGCGAGGCCGCCGTGTACTAGTGGCTTGTTCCACAGTATGTGTGGGGTTTCAGGTGCTTCTTCGTTATTGTAAACGATTCTCCCAGCCAAGGATTCAATAAATTGACTGTTGATTGCCAGCCAATTTCCTGCAATTTTTGACCATTCGTGAAACTGTGCGTCTATTGGACGAGTCCAGTATTCAGTTGGAAGCGTCACGCCCGGATAGTATGGTATTGGTTCATCCTGTACGACCAGCTCCAAAACTGCGCTGACACCGGCTTCAAAATATAGGGCATAACCGCTGAAGTTTTTCCATTGTGCAGGGAAGTGTGTCTGCAAATAGTATGAGCCGACCATGTTGGGCGTGTATGATCTGCCTGTTCCGCCCGTCGCATCGGTCCTGATGTCACTAATTGTGTCAGTTTGACCGTCAGGTCTCTCAATTGTTACACTTAAGCCCTCCCAACCTTGCTCAACATTTTCCAGTGGTTCGGTAATGCCCATATGGAGCAGCACCTCTTGGCCTTTTCCCACAGGGTTAGGCGTAGCACCAATGAAAGGATAGCTTTTTATATTACCCACCCGCTGACCGCTAACTGGCAAAGCGATAAAAATAGCAGCAAACGTTAATGTTAGAACCAAAACTATTGTAGCAGTTTTGTTTGTTTTTTCCATTTTTTTCCCCTATTACAAAGTTTTTATTCGAGTTGAAGCCTCAGTAGTTTTCAACAACTTCAGCTCGCAACATTAGGTTAGTAGCTGTTTTCACGATTTATAATTTATGGCACAATTCATAGTTATACACTTTCTTTCAGCCACTCGCTTAATCTGCCCTTTTAGTTTTAATCTCCACTTCTGATTGAAAAGAAACAGAAATTGTAGGAACGTCCTAAGATAGTGGTTAAAGAGTTTTTTCTCTTATTTCCTCGGTTTAACTGTGGCGTTTCAGAAGCACCTTTGGATTTTAAGACTTCAGGACACGTAAACATGAAGCTAGAGGGGAAGGGTTAAGCCAGCTAACCCTCCGGATAGCAGAAGGCTGGATATCACGTAGCCCAGAATGGCGCCGCTGCATAAGTATGGTAGTCCAGCTTGCGGCTTCCCTTTAATCACAATCGACATGAGAACTGCAAACCCCACAAGGGTGCCGATCATCACGGATAGGGCTATGAGAAATCCGTTGTCTGGAATGTTGTAGAAGGAGGAGGCAACCAGTATTCCGGGCATCACTATGTCTCCTAAGCCCATGAAAAAGGCTTCCCGCTCTTCTTTTTCTTCAATTTTTTCTTTCAGCCCCTTTGTTTCTTTGAGCAGCGAATAGTTCCGCTTTTTTGGCACAACCAGCATAACGGGCAATTTGAGGTCCATAACTGCGTCTGCAAGGTCAATCATGTGTTTGGTTTTGTACACTGAGATGGCGTCGTATATTGACAGTCCGATAAGCAACACGATTACCAGAAATATGCTGAGGGAGATTCCGAATAGTCCAATGGCGCCTACACCCACTATTATGCCGCACAGGTTTATGATGTACCATTCGGGGTATTTGATAAGCGCAAAAACCAAGACTGCCGCGGCGATTATGGAGAGAAACGATGATAATGTAGCGTAGGGAACCACGAAGGATAGCAGCGGATAGAAGACAAAGAATGAAGTGTAGGCTATTGAGCCTAGAATGATGACTTGGATGAACTGTTTCTTCCAGAATTTGGCAATCAACAGTATGGTGGCTGTGACTATTAACATGATTACGAAGAAGATAATCAGATTGATTGGGTCGTTCGGGTTGTCGAATGCGCCCATGTTTCCCTCTTCAAAAGGTTTCATTATCAGCATAGAGAGAAGATGGATTACCACAAATAGGCAACCCATCAGAACCATGGGAAAAACAGCTGCGCGCTTTTCTTTATTGTCGTTGGACATTTCCTTTTAAGGACATCATTACTCACTTATAGAGTTTTATTTTGAAATAACAAGAACATGCTCATTTGACGTATTTAGTAGAGAATTCCAACTATTAGGAGAATTGCGGGGACTGCATTGCTTATGACAAGAAATATTGTTGTTCGCTTCTTTGAAAACGTGAGATACTCGTTTATCCTATTAACTGAAGAGCTGAATGGTCTTGCTAGAGGCAAGAAAATTAGGGCTCCTAACACATTGATTGTCAGGTGAACGAGCCAAACTCCGATTGCGGCAGGGTTGCCTGTTGCTAAAGCCGCTAACATGACATCAAATACGGTGCCGATGTTTGCTCCAAGTATGTATGGCAATAAGTAATTTTCCTTATCAATGACTCCGGTTGTAACTAATGGGATAAGCATCGAAATCATCACGGATGTACTGGGAACTAAGATGGTGAAGGCTAAACCTGCCAAGAAGGCTCTTGCGGTACTCCCGAATGTTGATCGGATCAGACTGCCTGACAATTCACCAGCAAATGTAGCTGACAAATATTTCTCACAATTCTTCAGAGATAACAATAACAGCCCACATCCTACAATGAAACCTAACCACGCAGGAATACATTCAAGCACGAAATTTACCCACGGACTAATCAGGCTGAATATTGAGGGGATTTCCGTTAATGCGGGGATTTTAGAGAAGAATGAGCTGCCAACCTCCGCAATATTTGTGAACGTGTGGAAAAAGTATTCCACGGAAAAGAAGATCGCTAAAGTGCAGAAATTATACCAGTAATGCAGCATCGCCACCGAAAATGATGTTCTGAACCTTTTTCTTTCTTGTCTGAAGTAGCCGATTACTGCGACAAGTTGGGTTGTTACTGTTGTTCCAACTTCAGCTCCGATTACTGCAGCCACAGCAATAGGTACTGGCATCACGCCAACAGAAACAAAGGTAACAATTATGGAGTCAAAGGCTCCGCTGCTTTGAAGAAGCGCTGTTCCAAACCAGCCTGCAAACACGCCAGTCAATGTGTCATCCACTGAATTTACTAAACTCTCAACTTGGTCTAAGCCAATTAGCACTATTGACTCTTTTATGAAAACTATTGAGGCTACAAAAAAATAGAAACTTACCAGAACCAGCAACAGATTTTTGTAACGCATTACGGAAAGCACTTAAATTAGCCTCATCTCCTCTATATTCAGTACATATAATTGTTTTATTGTAATGGGTGAATCAATTGTCTTGGTTTGATTTGTTTCGAAAAGAACAAGAAACCACAACTATCTTAGCTCAAAAACAAATTACGAAGGCTATAGCAACAGTAACTGAACTGAAAGATATAATGGTGGCTTTCTCTGAAGGAAAAGCTTCCGAGGCAGAAGAGCATATTAAAAACTTATTCGAGAACGAGGCAGAAATCGACGAAATTCGAAGAACAATTCTCAACGAATTAACTAAACAGAAGCTGCCATCAAAATACCGCCAAAACGTCATACACATAATAAAGTGCTTGGACGTATTGGCAGATCATGTTAAAGACTCAGCAAGAAACATCAAGATTTTGCTGAACACAAGGATTCCGAAAGAAATTTTGGATGTTAATGTGATAATTGTAGATGCTTTAGTTCAGGCTGCAGTTTTCTTAAGCACTGCCATAGAAATGATTGGAGTTAACCCTCCCCAATCACTCGAATTCTCCAAGAAGGTTGACGAGCAAGAACATATCGTAGATGAAGAGTACCTGAAAGTGAAAGCGCTGTTCTTGAAATACAGTGACGAAGTAGATGTGGCTACATTATTAGTATTGAAAGACCTGTTAGAGTGCCTAGAAAAAATAGCCGACACATGCGCAGACACTGCAGACTACATAAGAGTGCTCAGAATGAAGTAGCGAATTTGTTAGTTTTTTAGCTGTTTTCGACACGAGAAAATGTGATTTCAAGAGAAATAGAAACTAACGCTTTTGCTTCTGTGTTTTGCCAATAGTTATGTTGAACCTATACAAAACTTAGATATTTTGATATACGGCTTCAGATGTTTATGGTTGTGGATGATTTCCATGAAGTTGGTTGAGACTCTGGAGAAACTTTCGAACGCTAACGGAGTAACGGGAAGAGAAGGCGAAGTCCGAGATTTAATCAAGAAGTACCTGAAGCCCTACGTTGACGAAATCAGGGAAGACAGGCTTGGAAACCTGATTGCATTCAAGAAGGGAAACAAAGATGCGCCGACAGTCATGCTTGCAGCCCACATGGACGAAATTGGGCTGATGATAAAGAACATAAAGAAGAAGGGGTTCCTTCAATTCACGAAGATCGGGGGAATCGACGACCGCATTCTGTTAGCGCAGAAAGTGATCGTGCACACGGACAAAGGTCCCTTAAAAGGAGTTATTGGCTCCAAACCGGTTCACATACAGACTGAGGAAGAACGGAAGAAAGTCATTAACGCGGATAAACTCTTCATCGACGTCGGAGCCAAAGACAAAGAAGAAGCGGAAAAGATGGGCGTTCAGGTCGGTGACGTTGTTAGTTTTGACACAAACTTTGCTCGTCTAAGCAACAAAGTTGTTTTGGGAAAAGCCTTTGACAACCGCGTTGGATGCGCCATAATGATTGAGACAATGAAAAGACTGCAGAAAGTTGACTGCAACGTTTACGCCGTGGGAACCATACAGGAGGAGGTGGGTCTGAGGGGAGCCACAATAGCAGCTTTTCAGCTAGAACCGGATGTGGGCATCGCCTTGGATGCAACCGTGACTGGGGACACGCCTGGAGTCGGAGAGGGAGAGGCACCGGCGAAGATGGGGGAGGGAGCGGTGTTAACTGTGGCAGACGCGGGTTTGATTGCTCATCCGAAAGTGTTAAGGTTACTTATCGATTCGGCGAAAGAAAACAAGATTCCATATCAACTGGAAACGGGAATCAGAGGCGCCACGGATGCCTCCAGAATCGCCCTAACCAGAGAAGGTGTCCCAAGTGGAATAATAGCAACTCCTGCCCGTTACATCCACAGTCCAGCGGCTATCCTTAACCTTGAAGATGCAGAGAAAGCCGTTAAGCTCACTGTCGCAGCTATAAGAAAGGTTTCAAAATATTTTTGAGGCTACAGCCAGAAAATTGGTCTTGGACATGAAGAAGCGTTTCAGGTTTCTGGAGCACACCGCCGACGCATACGTTGAGGCTTACGGCGGCAGCTTAGAGGAAGCTTTCGAGAATGCGGCGTTGGCGTCCACTGAGGTTATGACTGAGGTAGAGACGGTTGAGGCACGAAACGAGGAGACGTTTGTGGTTGAGGCTTCAGACGAGCCTGCGCTTCTTTACAGTTGGCTTGAGGAGGTGCTGCTGGAGTTCGAGTTGAAGGGCAAACTTTACTCCCGCTTCGAGGTTTCGGGCATTGAAGAAACTTCTGGGGGTTATAGGTTGCGTGCGAGGGCGTGGGGAGAAAAATTTGACCCGGAGAGGCATCCGTCGAAGGTTGGTGTGAAATCGGTGACTTATCATCGGATGGAAATCGTGAAGAAGCCGGGGTCAGTGACGGTCAGGTTCATTCTGGACATCTAATATTGGCTGTTCAGGCTGTTTAGAAAACTTAAAATCATATCTTTCCCCAGTTAATCTGTGGGAGTGATTTTTGTGGCATCAAAAAAGTTGCTTGAATTAATGAACAAAGGAATAGCTCGTGAATTGCAGGTGGCTATCCAGTATATGTGGCAGCACGTCACGGTTACGGGCATCAAAGGCGCGATGGTTGAGGGCGTCTTCAAGGAGATTGCGATTACTGAAATGAAGCATGCTGAGGAGATAGCTGAAAGGCTGGCGTATCTTGGTGGAACTCCAACAATTAAACCGGATCCCATCTTTGTGGGTTCAAGCTTGGAGGAGATGCTTCGGCTGGACGAGAAAGCGGAAGAGGAGGCTATACGGCTGTACAATCAAACAATAAAAGTTGCAAGAGATGAAGGCGACAGCACAACCCGAAGACTATTCGAAAGAATCCTTGCCGAAGAAGAGGAGCACATTGACACCTTCTCGAAGCTGTTGGTGGGAATGGTTCCTCTCACAGACCCGGAGCTGTAATGGCATCAAACAATCGCAAACACTTTCTTCCCTCTTTTTTCATCAAATTATTCTTTTGTGTCACCAGTTATCCTGTTCACAGGCAGAGTTTCGTGTAAAAGCTTATAGATTGGCACCTAGAAAGACTGTGAATGCCGGGATGGCAGAGTGGATAACGCGCAGGCCTTGAGAGTCTGTGGTCCCTTGGACCGCGTGGGTTCGAATCCCACTCCCGGCGCCACTTGTTAAATAAGTCGATAAAATAAACTTATGTGAGAGGTTGCAAAATGTCTGTTATGTGCCCCCGAATAATTGGAAGGTCGAGCCTGACAAATTGGATAGAAGGCGAAGAAGTTCCCGTAGGCGAGTCATCATTCTAATATTTGCAGCTTTATTTCGGAAATTTCTCTCGGTGGAACTTTATACGCGGCATATCCAATTACTATTCCTGCAATTAAGTCATAATCGCAATTCAAAAACTCACAAATTCGTTTTCTAGCGAAATTGAAATCAGCCAACCATACACCGCCAAGTCCTAAATCATGTATGGCTAAAAGCATATTTTGAATTGCGGCGGATACGCCTTCGACTTCTACTGTCCAAGCGTCCATCGGTTCATAATCACAGTCTTTAATTACGTTTTCCTCTCCACCTGTGTACGGCGCCTTATTAAAAACTAATATCAATACAGGCGCCTCTTTCGTAAACGTGCAAGATACCAACGTTGAAGATTTCACCTTTGTTCCGCCTTTTCTGTAAATCTTTCTTTTCTTTGTAAACTCCTCTTCAACGATGTGTACTATTTCATTCTTTTTATTCCCTTTTAAAACTATGAAGTGCCAAGGCTGTGTATTTTTTGATGATGGCGCATACATTCCGGCCCTGATTATTTCTTCAACATACTTTGTACTAACATCTTTTTTGAGAAATTTCCGTATGCTCCTTCTTGTTTTGATTGCTTCGAGCGTGTTCATAATGTATAAAATTAGCTCGATTCTATTTTAATCTATTGAAGATTCGGCGGAGTTAGCATAAGGACTTGAAAACCACACAAATTTACACTCAGGTAGCAAATAAGGACATAAAGAAACTTGCGAATTTGCTTTAACAACATTAGTATATAGCGGGTTCGAATGCTGGTTCAAACACCTTACATAGCATCACGAATCCCACATGAACCGGAAGACGTCGTGGGTTTGGCATTAAATTTTAATCCTCTCTGACGGTGTGAACAGATGGACGTGAACGACTGAGTACAGATCGTGTGACAGATTAGCCATGCGCTTGCTCCCAAGCGTGTAACTAACATCTAAAACAGCTATTCTGCCAGAAAAGGTAGAGTTTTAGTTGATCAAGTTGAGCCCAAGGCCAGTAAATAATTTTATATGTAAGGCAAATACCAGTTACTTTTGTTGTTCGAATCTAATAGAGAGGGAATTTATGGAAAATCAAACTGAAATAGAGAAAGGATCTAATGGTTGGAAAGAATTCTTGAAAAAGCATTTGAACATGCTTGTTTATTGGATAGTAGCAGCCATTATAGCAGCGATTGGCGCAGTTCTAGTCTTTTTATGGTTCGTAGAAGAAGCTCAATCAACCAATATGGTGCCTATGACTTTGGGACAGTGGTCAATGGGAAATTTGGTGACCTTCATTTTACATTTGATATTCTGGGAACTTATACTGATCGGAATCCCGGTAGCCATAGCAGCAATAGCGGGTTGGTTATGGTGGAAAAAAATACCTGACGAGGAAAGGAAAGAATATGAATTCTTTGGCAAAGGCTCTCGTGCACAAAACAGTGGAAGCGGAATATCGTTTCTGTTCTTTGTTGTCTTCTGCATCAAGGTTTACATTGACGGAAAATGGAATTTAGCCATTGCATCTTGGACTTTGGACTATGTCGTAGATTCAATGATAACAATACTAGTTTGGGGTGCAATCGTCTTCGGAATTCCAGCAATCATAATAGGGCTTATCTGGTTAAGCCGCGGAATCACAAAGAAACCTTAATTTTTTCACCTACTTCTTACATTTCTTCAAAAAGAAAGGTTCTCCTTAGTAAGCGAACGCTTGGTTAATATTTTGAACTAAAACTAGCCCTACCAACCAATCAAATTTTAACTCTTCTGTTCTTGTTTCACTTTTTCAATTACCCAGAAATAATGCACTCTAGCTCCCATTCCTCCAAAAGTCCAGCTCGGAGAAACATTTGGAATAACCGAAACAACTTCGCCCTCAAGACTGTTCAGAAACTGCTCAAATCTGTCTTGGTCCCTTCTCATTATAATGTCAACTCTGTGAACTCTGTATCTTACCTTCATAATTTCACCTCTGTAAATCAAGTATTCTAAAACACACTTCAGCTTTTCGATTCAATATCATTAACCACTTTTTATTCGTGTTTTTCAGAGTTGGCTAGGGAGAGAAAGAGTTTGGGTTTGGGGTTAAATTTTAATTCCAAACCCGGAAGCATGAATAATAATATTATTATTTCTTTTTGTTGTTTTGGTATTTGATGACTGAATATTCTCTGCATTCCGAAATTAAACGCTGGTATACGGTTTCAGGAGACGAACTTGAGGTTAAAGTAGAGGATTTTATAATTGACATTCTTAGAGGAAAGTTTTTAATCGAGATTCAGACCGGAAATTTTTCTGCCGTCAAAAAGAAACTGATTAAACTGCTTCCAAACAATCAGGTCCGGCTGGTTTATCCAATTGCTAAACTAAAATGGGTAGTTCACGTATCTGAGTCAGGCGAGTTTATTAGGAGAAGAAAGTCTCCGAAGAAGGGGAAATTGACTGATCTTTTTTATGAGTTGATTCATACGCCCACTCTGATTAAGGACAGAAATTTTTCGCTTGAGGTTTTGCTGATTGAAGAGGAGGAGGTAAGGTGTAATGATGGTAGAGGAAATTGGAGGAGAAGAGGGATTAGCGTTAAAGATAGAAAGTTGTTGAATGTGTTTGATAGAATCATTTTTGAGGATAGTGGAGATTTTCTAGAGTTTTTACCAAAAGAGTTAGATGGATATTTCACGAACAAAGTTTTGGCGTCCAAACTGGGGATTTCAGTTAGGTTAGCTCAGAAAATCACTTACTGCCTTAGAAAAATGGGTGCAATATCAATTGCTGGCAAGAAAAATAATGAATTATTGTTCCAAGTTTCCTAGAATTGATTACGTGCACAGAGAGAAGATCAATTTTCAATTCTATTGTCCGGTTCAACTCGGACGGTGAAGTGTCCTATTCCTGCTAGAGGCGGAAGGATATGAGAAAGCAGTTGCTCTGCACTTAAAGAGCGTACTGCACCATTTGAGCTGGTTTGGGTCCAGCCGTCCTTTCCTTTTCGATATTTCTGTATCCATCCATGCTTTGACATGATGTAAATTGTGCATTCAGAATTCTTCATGACCGTCCCTTCGGCAGAAGGATATTAAAATCTAATGGTTGTTAGGGTTTGTGAATATGTGTTACATTATTTACTCGTAAGGAAGGCTTTTTCGAGGGCTTCATCTCGATGCTTGACAGAGTTGATTTCGAGCACATCTCTTAGCCGCTCATAGGTGTATTTGTCGATTGTCTTGTTTTCTAGTTGAGCATCCAATCTTTCGAGTTGGTCATTAAGAATTTGGTTTTCTTTAACTCTCTCTTTTACATACTTCCGTATCAACTTGACAGCATTGCTTGATCTCCCCACGGAGAAGCCAAAAGCCATTGTCTCATCTCTAAAGATTTACTAAACAGCGGTATAAAAAAGGAATCTTCTTCCAGCAAGAATATATCGAAATACGTAATATCAACATATATATCAAGTCATGATATATAATATATGCTGCTGGGATCAAAGTCGCTTAAAATGAATGGTGAACAAAGAATGAAAAACACGACAAACTGGTATCTTTACACATCCTGCAAATCCAAAAAGAAGACAACAGATAAAGCTGAACCAGAAGTCGAAAACAAAGAGGTCGAAGACAAAATCAACTTGATAAAAAAAGCCATTCGTTGACAGAATGCACCTGCACTTTGATTCGGACGCACCCATTTAGGTAGAAAGTACGATTTCTTTTTTGACATATTTCATTGTTTGCAATAAACAGTATATGGCTTCTCAAAATTCTGAAGTTAACAGAGACACCATGTCAGAGAAGAGACGTTCAAAAGAAGAGTTTGAAACATTTCTAAAATCTCTGTTTGAAAAAGACAGCCCAAAAGTAAAATATCAAAATCCTGATGCGTGGAGAATTCCTTCCCAATTTAAAAAGAAGAGAAACAATCACTAAGACAAAACACCAGGATACACTGTTCACCTGCGGTAGACTTGAATCGACATTTACAAAGCTCTCTTATAGTTAATTTTAGATTACTTGAAATGTATATTCCAATTTCACAGGCGTTATATACGAAACAGAACCTTTGAAAACATTAATGATGGGAGCATAATGACCTCTAATGTTCCTTCTGATAGATTACTCGAAAAAATAAGGGACGCAATTTCTAATCAATCACAAATAGAAAAAAACAGCACAAAATGCCCCCACCATTTTGGTTACTTGTCTGAATTACCCAAGGACAAACCCATTCCAGAAGAATGCCTTCTTTGCCCAAAACTGCTGGAATGCACCACAGCACAATGAACAAACTTACGCAAAAGAGTGAAAACCCAAAAGATAACTCCGTCAACAATGGATTCGAACCCCACTCCCGGCGCCAAGATTACACGTAATCATATTTGTAGTCTAATAGAGATTCATTGTTGAAGAACAGTTTTCTCCAAGTTCCAAGCATGCAAGAAAATGTGAACTTTGACTATCAGATAGTTTGCAGGAACTTCGCCTATTAGGCTCCTAATAACAGTGCTATGTTGAAAACAGTCTTTTTTCAGAAATTTTCTCGCACAGCAAAAGGTTACAGACCAACGTTCACAAGCACATTAGAACATACTAAATTGGATTTTTTCTTGGAAACCACCAAAACACTGTTACTCGTATCTCAGTGCGTCCACTGGCTTCAGTTTCGAGGCTCTCCATGCGGGGTAGATTGCAAAGATTACGCTGACTGCTACGCCGAAGCCCAAAGCGCCCAGCAGCACTGTCGGAGTAATAACAGGGTTTATGGCAAATTGACCCCTAACTGCACCTTGCTCGCCTGCACCCGCAAAGCCTCCTCCAGTGAACACTCTTGCAGCAACATTCGCTAAAAGCCAACCTAAGCCTACACCAAACACTGCCCCCAGCAGACCAATTATCACTGCCTCGCTGATGAATATGGCAAGCACTGTTCGGCTTTTCATCCCCAAGGCTTTGAGTATCCCGATTTCTCGGGTGCGCTCCATCAACGAAACAATCATGATGTTCATTATTCCCACGCCAGCCACCAGAAGCGATATTGCTGCGATTCCAGCCAAGAAAAGCTCTATTGTAGAAAACACGCTTGAGATGATGTCTAACACTGCTGTTGCAGAAGTCACTGAAACTTGGCCGCTGAAAGCATCTTCTATCGCCTCCGAAACAGCCTCAATTGTTGCATCGTCCTCACTCGCTAACTTCACAACGATACGGTCACACTCATCAGTTCCGAAGAAGCTCTGGGCTTGTGAGATTGGAATGTAAACCGCCGAGTCTGAGGGACCGGTCAGGCTTAAACCGCCAACCTCTTCGAGAACAGCCGCAACAGTAACTAACTGGGTTTCATTTTTTGGCGGTCTGACAGTGGTGTTGGTCCAGACGATTTCAACAGAATCATCTACGCTGCAGACTATCGTCCCATTTTTCCATGGGTCACTTATCCGTTTTCCAACCACAACAGTGTCATTGTCGGAGTTAAACGGTATTTCTCCGCTTTCGGCTACAAAGGTGCTGCCGTAAATCTCTGAATAAACACCGAAATCTACACCCACCGCCAAAGACGTCACCGTTCGGTCTCCAGATTTAACATATCCTATCTCTTGAATAATCGCTGCAGAAGTGACAACACCCTCAATTTCATCTATTATCTGAGTGTCATTTACCACCAAACTGAAATCTGAACCTAAACCGCCAATACCGCCTCCCACACCAGAAAATAAACCTCCTCCTCTGGGCGAAACAATCAGCGTGTCAGTTGCGAACCCCGATTGCAGCTGATCAGTGATGGTCGCTTGGAGTCCCTGACTGATTGCAAGTAAGGCAACGATAGCGGCGATGCCGATGACTACGCCCAAGGTGGTTAAGCCTGCGCGAAGCTTCCTTAACCGTATTGCACCGAAAGCGTAAGAGAAAACGTCACCTACCTTCATAGCTGATCAATCTCCTTAATTATGGAGCCGTCAAGCATCTTCACGATTCTCCTTGCCTGCGTTGCCAACTGCTGATCATGGGTAATCACAATTATGGTCACACCCTCGTCCTTGTTCAGCCGCTTAACTAAACCCATAATCTCCTTCGCAGTTTTGGAGTCAATGTTTCCTGTAGGCTCATCCATCAGCAAAAACCGGGGATTGTTCGCCAAAGCACGGGCAATAGCCACACGTTGACGCTCACCGCCACTAAGCTCAGCTGGCTTGTGGTTCATCCGTTCCCTCAAGCCTACAGTTTCAAGAAGTTCCTCAGCACGCTTCCGTCGTTCATTCTTGTCTAAACCAGCGATAGACAGCGTCAACTCAACGTTTCCTTTTGCATCGAGGCGGGGAATAAGGTTGAAGAACTGGAACACAAAACCTATGCTTCGCCGCAAGTCAGCCAGCTGATTATCGTTTAAGGTGGAAACGTCGACACCGTTTATGAACACTTTTCCTTCAGTCGGCTTGTCTAATACACCGATCATGTTCAGAAGCGTGGATTTACCGCTTCCAGAAGGACCCAAGATTGCGACGAAATCGCCCTTTTCAACCTTCAAGTTCACTCCCCGCAGCGCATTCACCGGAACCTTTCCCAGAATGTAGGTTTTCTTCAGGTTTGCTGTTTCAACAACAGGTGTCGCCAAAACCATCAACTCCTAATTTTTTCAGTTAATTTCTCAATTTTTTCAGTGGACTCATCCAAGAATTGTTCAACTTCGTTCAAGGCTTGCTCTGTCAAATTTTCTCGCAAAGCCACCCAGAGATTATAAATGGATGCGACAAATTGCCTGACAGGTTCCTGAATTTTAATTAGTTTCTTGGAATGGGAGTCAATCCATAAAAAGAACATGGGCGACATAGACCCTATCTTTTTCTGCAGCTTGTCTTCGAACTGTGCATGTTCCTCAAGGAATTTTGCGCCCTTTTCTGTAAGCATGTAACGTTTAATCCCAGTCACTTCCCGGGGCAACTCTTCGGCATAACCATTCTCCCGGAGCCAAGTTAGAAGCGGATAAACTGAACCTGGACTTGGTTTCCACCGTCCACCAGTCTGCTCTTCAATCTCTTCCATTATTTCCGATCCAGACATGGGCTTATCTCTCAAAAGTTTGAATATATAGAATCTGAGGAGTCCTTTCGGAACGCTTGCTGTATGCCTTAACCATTGTCGTAAGGGACTAGCTGAAAGCTGTTTCTCAATTTCCTTTAACCGTTCCTCTGAGAGGTAGTACTTGTTATCAACCTTTACGAAAACACCTAGCAGCCTTGGGGAACTCCTCAAGAAGATTTTGAATTTCGGTGAAAGCCCCAATTCCTCAATACTCATCGCCTTCTCAGGGGTTACGGCTCCCTTCTGACGGAACTTTTCTACATCTTTAAAAACTATCTCTTTTAGTTCAGCAAGTCGACCAAACATAATATCACAGGCGATATCACACACGATATCAGATGTGATATAAAAGCGTTACTCTCGTGTACATCTACCAACCATCTTTTAGTCCACGCAAAAATATATCTGAGTCAGTGTTAGAATGCCGTTGATGGTATCAGATGAGGGGGCAACCTACAGTTTCGGAGGAAAGCTGATTTTGTGCTGTTATTCAGACAATTAGCCTATCTGGTGCCCGATATCAGATTTTGTATAAGACCGTTAATTTCCCCGTTTGCTCGCCCCACAGTTTCCAAGATTTTTTCTCCTTTATCCGTTAAGGTGTAGACTCGCTTCCGTTGGTTCATCTCGGCGTTCACGAGACCTTTCCTTTCTAGCGAATAGAGGAGGGAATAGACTGTTCCTGAACTTACCAAGACATTGAATCTTTTGTGAATGAGGGTGATAATGTCGTAGCCGCTTAGGGGTTTCTCTTGTAGTTCACCTAACACTAGCACATCCATGAAAGTTTTTATGGTTCGCCTTCGTAGGTTTTCTACAATTTTTGTTGCCATATAATCAGACTCCAACTTAGAATTAGACTATTCTGTAGTTTTTTCTTTATAACTTTTATATAAACTTCTAATTTAGAATCTGACTAGAACAAAAAATTATATAGGGCAGAATCTGAATCTGAATTAAACAACTGACAACTTTGGTTCCACTCAAGGGTGAATTGATCAAATGGATAACTTTAATGACCTAATGTTTGAAGCGTTGGATGATACACTCAGGCTAATGCTTGGAGAAAGAGTCTCCAGGTTGATTCACTCACTTACAGAAAGGCAGGCATCACTGAAACTGAAAGAGGTCGGCAACAACATTGAGGTTATTATCTCCTACCTAGAGAAGCTGCTTGGTAAAGAGGGAGCACAAATTATCCAGACGGCCAGCATCAAACGATTATGTCTCAAGCTTAAACAAGAATATGAAGAGGTGGAAGCCCACTTTTTGCTTCTCGACGAGCTCTATGAAATGAAGTTCAAGCTTTTGGCTTCCTCGCTGAATAAAACCCACTCAGCCCATAACTGAGAGGCTCAAAAGCAGTAGAGCGAAACGAAACCGTTAAGCTTGTCTCAAACACAATCCGTTTATTCTAGCTTAGATGGTAGGCTAACGGGCAAGCCTACAAAAAGAGGTCAGTTGAAGAGCCGGGTTTCTCCCCCCGTATCGCTGCTTTAGCCATCAACTTTTTCGACCAAGATTTGTTAGATACCCCACAATAAAGGGTTTTAGAATGGTCTACGGATGATTTTTGTATAAAAATAACCGAAAACTTCAGAAACTTATTCCTCAAACTTATATACAACAATAAAAAAAGGAACGTGGTTGGAGAAGGAACCCTCGTGACTTCTGAGGTCTTGCCGTACGCGGTTGCACTCGGGGCAGTTATAGTAGCTTTGATAACAATCTACATTATGAGGCGCGGAAGACAAAACATCAGCACAGAACCGCGGGAAGTTCCTGAAGCTGCCGCGATATTGCCCCTGAAGGGAGAGCGAACCATTACGCCTTTTGACGCTCAGAAATCTAGAAAGGAACTCAGAACATTAGACGTGGAGAGGGAAATTCTCAGTTTCGGCATCCGACGCATCTACGAAGCCCAAGCTGAAGGCAAGATAGATGAGAAGGAGAGAGACCGGTTAGCAGAGAATTACAAGCAGCGGATGCGAGAGATCAAAGATTCCATCACTGAAAAAGAGTCAGTTGTAGCCCTCCACGAACTGGAATCCATGCAAGACGACCTTATCAAACTGTTCAATGACCGTTTCGACGAGATAAACAAGAAGATAGGGGGCTTGAGGGTGAACTTGGGCATAAAGCCGAAACCTGAGTTTCCCGAGACTTCACCAGAGTTGCCGCCTTCTCAACCTGAAAAAGTTACGAGGAAGCGGAAGCCCTCGAAGCCGAAGAAAAGTGAGGTTGAAGAGAGAATTGACCAGATCAGAGCTGAGGTAGAAAAGGTTTTGGAGCGGCTTGGGCAAATGGAAACTGAGGCCTGAAAAGGTGACGTGGAGAGAAGAAGCTAAGCGAAGGGTAGCCTTGGAAGCGGTTAAGCATGTGGAAGACGGTTTTGTTGTGGGGCTGGGTAGTGGAAGCACAATCGCTTATGTCATCAAAGAATTAGGGCGCCGGATGCTTCAGGAAGGATTACAGGTTCTGGGAGTTCCAAGCTCCAGTCAAGCTATGATGCTGGCTGTGCGGTCAGGCATTCCCTTGACAAGTTTAGATGAAAATCCTGTTCTGGATTTGGCTATAGATGGCGCTGACCAGATTGACCAGAAACTTAACTTGATCAAGGGCGGGGGCGGAGCATTGACCAGAGAGAAGATTATTGCCTCAGCAGCTAAACAGTTTGTTGTAGTTGCGGATGAGACGAAATTGGTGGAAAATCTGGGAGCAGACTGCCGCGTTCCGGTGGAGGTTTTGCCCTTCGCCTTGGCGGCAGCTACGGCGGACATAAAAAAGTTAGGTGGGAAGCCACTTCTGCGGGAGTCTAAAGGGAAGGTTGGTGCAGTGGTGACGGATAACGGCAACTATATTGTTGATGTGGATTTTGGGACTATAGCCGATGCTAAAGAGCTGAATAGGCGGCTCAAGCTTATCCCCGGCGTAATCGAGACAGGTCTCTTCCTTGGAATGGCAGACCTAGTTTACCTAGGTAAACAAGACGGAATTACCAGATTGGAAAAGAAGTAATTGTGTTCACAAAACATTGCTAAAGAATTGTGTTCTTTGCCCTCTTTGTGTGTAATAGAAACTTTGGGGTGATGTGTAGCTGTTCGATGTCTTCTGGACTGAGGCATTCAGATCCTTGATGCCATGGGCGGAACTCTTTTTTCGCGGAGTCACAGTGCTGGGGTCCGAATACTTCTATGTAGTGCTCATCGCGATCTGGTTTTGGGCAGTAGATAAACGGGGTTCGATGCTGGCGGTTTTAGTGCTGATTGTTTCCGTTGCTTCAAATTATTGGTTGAAAATAATTTTAAGGAATCCACGACCTCCAGTAACGAACTGGCTTTCCGGGGTAAATGCCTCTAACTACAGTCTACCCAGTGCACATGCACAAAACTCTGTGGTTATGTGGGGTTGGATGGGGTTAAAGAGCAGAAGGTGGTGGATGGGTGCTCTTTCTATAGCCTTGATAGGGCTGATAGGGTTGTCAAGAGTGTATATTGGGGTACACTGGCTCGGCGATGTTGTTGCTGGCTGGGCAGTTGGCATTCTCATTTTGATAGCGCTGTGGAAGCTAGAGGAGCCAATCCGTTCTTTTCTATCCAAGTACAACCCGAATTTACAGTATCCTGGTCTCGTCATCTTTGGTTTAGGAGCCCTGATCTTAACCGAGACTCTTTCCCCACTTACAGCTGAGGGCTTAGCGGCTAACTTCGGTCCAAGCGGCGGATTGATGATCGGATTGGGGATAGGGCTGGCTCTTGAAAAAAGATATGTAAACTTTGAGATAGCACCCAAAAATGGGGAGAAGTGGCGAACAGCATTAAGACTAATCCTCGGTTTAATCATGGTCTTTGCTGTTGCAGCAAGCTTATCGCTCATGCTTCCAGAAGAGGTCTATTGGATGTGCGCAATCCAGTATGCTTTAGTTACAATTTGGGTTATCTTCATCTGGCCACTTCTATTCAAGAAGCTCAGTCTCTAGACAGTTGAAATCCAGCCTTTTTACGGTGTTTCCTGCTGTTTCTTTTTTGAGTTGTGGCGCTACTCGAATGTGTTGTAAGACTGAGGTTCAATGTTCAGTCGCTCTTTTGGACATTTTTCAGTCGTTTACGTTGTCTAAAATGAAATATGTATTATTTTTACGGATCTGTAATCAAGAAATAATAAATATGGCGATTAAGAATCGTCTCTTGTGGGGAATGGAGAACGCTAACCATGAAACAGGGGGCTAAAATAAAACTCTCACTACTAGCATTCATCCTGTTACTGTCAACTGTTACATTGTTTGCAGGTGCAGGCGGTGGTGACACATATGCCTTCGGTAAGATAGCAATCACTTACTATACTGTAGCCTTTGTTGAATCCGGTTTAGCTCCAGGTACTAGCTGGTCGGTCACGTTTAACGGTGCAACCCAATCGTCTACTTCAACTTCAATCAGCTTTACTGCGCCAAACGGCGACTACGCCTATTCTGTCAGCGTGCCCAGCGGCTACACATCATCTTCGACATTATCAGGAACCTTAACGGTGAATGACACAAGCGTCATAATAAACATAGAATTCACTCCAATTTCACCCCCTTCTTACACACTAATAATGCTCGTTGTCGGTGAGGGAACCGTTTCTCCGGGCAACGGAACTTATGTGCAGGGCACAACCGTTTCTCTTGAGGCGATAGGTGCTGATGGTTGGACATTCAACGGCTGGAGCGGCGGCACATCGGGTACAGAAAACACTACAATCGTCATGGATGGAGACAAAGTTGTTACAGCCACATTCACCCAAAACGAGTACAGCCTAACAATGCTTGTTGCTGGCGAGGGCGCAGTTTCTCCAGGCAACGGAACATACTTGTCTGGATCGAGTGTATCTCTTGAGGCGATAGCCTCTGATGGCTGGAGCTTCAGCGAATGGAGCGGTGACGCAACAGGAACAACAAACACTACAATCGTCATGAACAGCAACAAAGTATTAACGGCAACATTCACTAACGATGTAATCCCCGAGTTTCCGTCAACAATCCTGCTACTTATCTTTCTGATCGCAATGTCGGCGATAGTTATACTCTTTGGGAGCAAGCAACTAGATTTTCCTTCCGCTAATCTGCAGAAAAGAGAGAAATAACTCTGAGTTAGCAGCGGCAACCTAGAAAGCGTAAACACCTCCTTAGCACATTTGAGGTTACACTGTTACCAGCCAAGTTCCCGTGAACATTAGGGCTATTGCAGAAATCTTCAACACAATTACTCTTGTAGTCATCTCTTCTTTGAGGTGGTGAGGCACGAATAGGCTTGACAGTAACACGAAGATGAAGACGAAGAAGTGCTGTAATCCTGCAAGTGCGGAGACTAGAGAGACGTAACCCGTAGATGCGGCGATCAGCCAGCATATTGTTCCCAAAAAGTACACTCCCTCTCCCACAAACACCACAAGAAAGGCTCTTTTTCCAACAGCAGAAACGGCTTCAGTGAACTCTCTGCGTGGTTTAGAAAAGGCTAGCAAGAACAGGATGCCGCAGAAAGAACCCAATATGTTCCAGAAGAACACTGACCAGTAGTCTATGTGGCTTAGAAGAAATTTTTCTAAAGTGGCGTGTACAGCAAGGACCACACTGAAGGGAATCATAAATTTAAGCGCAGAAGAAAAGGACTTTCCGCTTGTCGAGTTTCTGTACGAAATCAGTACTGAGGCGATTATGATTATGGCGACCCCAAAATATCGTTGTGCGCTCAAGATTTCGTTCAAAAAAATAACTGACAGCAAGACAACGAATATGGGTATAAACTGAAACAGAGGCGTTATCCTCGAAATCTCCTCCACCATAAGAGCCTTAGAGTAAAACCAAAACGACAAAAGCGGCATAAGACCAACCCCCATAGCAAAAAACACATATGGAAAAACGAAGCTGGCAGGCGTAACCAAACAGATGACGACAGCGAAAACCAAATCTATGAAACCCATAAAAGCCAGCATGGAAAAGTAACTCCGAAACTTTTTGGTCATAAGAAACTTGTAGAAAACATTGTTTAAGCCCCAGAACGCCGGGCACAGCAAAGCAAACAAAAGCCAATCCATCGTACAGTCAAACCTAAAAAGGTAAACAGTAAACTCGCTGATAACCTTTCAGAAACTCAACACCCACATATTAGGAGACTAATAACAGTGCATTGTTGAAAACAGCCTTTTTTCAGAAAACAAGCAGAACACAAAAACACGGTTACAAAAGATATAAACGAATCCTGCAACCGTTAAGATTCGGAGAAGACGGGCCCGTGGTCCAGTTGGTTAACTCCATTTGGGAGGCCAAAAGACGTTTCCCTCACGCGGAAGAGATCGCCGGTTCAAATCCGGCCGGGCCCACCACCAAAATCATTTATTGGGGAGCCTAACTTTTTGGAGGTTTTCCCGTATTTTCTGTGCCGTCTCGTCTAACTTTCGTCTCTCCGGCTTTTCTAACCCATGATGCTCCACCATGGCTCCTACAGCTTTTGACAGCAGGTCTCCTCTGAATCTGGGGATAACATGAACGTGAAAGTGCATCACTGTCTGGCCAGCAGCCCTCCCGTTAAGCTGAAGAACACTGATGCCCTCGGCGCCAACGGTTTTCTTCACGGCAGCACTGACCCTCTTAACCACCGAGAACAGGTCAGCTAAGACATTTTCGGGAATCTCATAGATGTTCTCCCAATGTCCACGGGGAACAACCAAAGTGTGACCGATGTTGGAGGGATTCAAATCCATAAAAACCACTACAGCAGCATCCTCGTATACGATGCTTGCAGGTGCTTTGCCTGAGGCTATGCCACAGAAGGGACAAACCACACTCATTTTCTTTTTCCACTCCGATAACTCAGCCTTCTTCTTGCAGGGGTTAATATTTTGCGGTTCAGCATCACGTCAGATGAACCATGTTTTTCAAAAAGCTTAAAAAACAAGTTGTGGTTCATGTTGAGTGGCGCCGAGGTAGCTCAGATTGGGAGAGCACCCGACTCAACAGCAGGCGTTGTTGGGGGTGAAGCTGAAGACCGGGTTGTCGCCAGTTCAAGTCCGGCCCTCGGCACCACAATTGTAACTGAAATAAACTGAAAACATGTGCTCAAGACACTGCAGGAGCAGGTATGAACGGATACAAGTCATCAAGTCGGGAAATGTAGGTTAACATGAATAATTGTAAATAGGAAAAAAGGTCTAAAATATTGTAGAATGAAATGCATTTCAGGCAAGGCATTAGGGTTGTTTCAGCCAATAGGCGATTAGAAAATAAAACGTGGTGAAGAAAATGCAAAAAACAAAAAGATTGGCTCTATTGTGCCTTCTGCTGGTGGCATCTGTTGGCTCCGCCATGGTGGTGCAGGCAACAGGCATTATGCCGAGATTTGGCAATATAGAAAAGGCTGAAATCAACATACAATCCGCATCAGTGACTCTTCTGCTTACCGCTGAAGACAGACAAAAAGTCATGGATATAGTGCTTGCGAATCCTCAGATACAGGAGCTGCTTGAGGGCGCAGACAATTACACAATCGATGTTTCTGAGGTCTTTGACATAAACGAGGTCAGCTTTGAGGTTAACGAAGGCGTCAGCGGAGGTGTAGAACTGGTTCCAAGAGAGGGCGTTGCGCAGGCGGTTATAACAATCAACAATGATTATGGCGAAGAGTTTGGCGTGCAAGTGATTACAGTAACTGTTGACCTAGAGAAGGAAGAGATAACCGAGATTGAAGTGAATCCAGAGATACGTAAACCAAAAGTCATTGACGAAAGTTTGTCCCCAAGTGAGCTTGTCCAAAATCCTTCAGAATATGACGGCGCAGTTGTGACGGTGTCCGGAAAAGTAAGCCTGCTGGGAGAGGTCTTCGGTTACCTGTTTATGCTCGATGAAAAAGTAACAGTGTTCTATCGTCACGAAGAAGCAGATGTGGACGTATCCAACATTGAAAACGGTGACACAGTGACGGTTACAGGCAGATTCTCCTCGCCCGACACAGTATATGCCCTGAAAATCGATGAAGTAAACACAGAAACAGATGTGCCAGAAGTCGAGGATGATGTCCAGCCCCCAAGTGAAACTGAACAAAATGCTTCCGAAAACGACGACGCAACGAAAAGCGATGAAGCGAACCCAGAAATACCTGTACCAAACATCGATGAGGCTGTTCTGTCCCCAAGTGAACTTGTCCAAGAAGCATCAAACTATGACGGTGTGGTTGTTACAGTTTCTGGCAAAGTTAGCCTGCTCGGCGAGGTCTTCGGATCCTTATTTATGCTCGACGAAACAGTGACGGTGTTCTATGTTCATGAGGAAGCAACCGTTGACGTATCCAACATCGAAAACGGCGACACGGTAACTGTAACAGGCAAATTCGCCGCACCTGACACAATATACGCCACAAGAATCGAGAAAAATTGAGAGGGAGATGAAAAGTGAAAACATACAAAACTTTGATGCCCCACTTTTTTTGCCTAAAATACAGCTCAACGAGGAATTAACATGAGGACAAAACCAAAGACTGTGATTATGGCAGTGCTGTTTGCTGTGTCAGCGTTCACGTTTGTCGGCAAGCTGTTGATGCCCACTCCGATTCAAATAGTAATCCCCGGAGAAGAACCAATCATTGTGGGACAAATCTTCAAATACACTCAATTTGACGTCGCTATTATCAGCGTTTCCGCCATAATCTTGGCGGTCAGCAGCTTCTATTTGATGTTCGCAAACTCTGGCGACAACCAGAATATTTCGTCAATCGTTGTTGAGAAACGTGATGCTCCAGAGCTTGACGTAAAGTTTGCGCTTCGTCTCTTGGACGGAGACAAAAGACAGGTTTTCAACGAGATAGTGGAGGCTAACGGGGAGATTCTGCAAAGCGACTTGCATGTGCAGACTGGCTTTTCGAAGGCAAAGATCACAAGAATTCTGGATTATCTGGAGTTGAAGGGCCTAATCATCAGGAAGAGCTATGGGATGACTAACAAGATTGTCATAAACCGAAACGGGCACATGGAAAATGCAAAAGAGCCGTAAATTGGCTACAGGAAATATTAAAGGAACAACAGCAACAAAAGCTACTGGAGAAGTTCATGAAACGGCAACATTTGGCAATAATACTGATCGCCGTAGCGGTACTAGCTGTCAGCTCAGTTACGCTGGTTTTGCTAGGCAACACTCCTGTTGACCGTGAACCAGTGCACTACACCTATAATGTTGTTAACGTGTATCATCATGATGAAACGGCTTTCACGCAAGGACTGGTTTTTGAGGACGGCTTCCTATATGAGGGCACAGGACTCTACGGTCAATCAACGCTACGCCGCGTAAAATTGGAGACCGGCAACGTAACCCAGCTTTACTCTTTACCTCACAACTTCTTCGGCGAAGGCATCACGATTTTCGAAGACAAAATTGTCCAATTAACTTGGAAGTCAGGGAAAGGCTTCGTTTACGATAGAAGCTCCTTTGATTTGCTGCAGGAGTTCGAGTACCCCACTCAAGGGTGGGGAATCACGCATGACGGCAGTAGGCTGATAATGAGTGATGGGACGGCAACTCTGTATTTTCTGGACCCAGAAACGTTCCAGATTATTGGACAGGTTGAAGTGTACGACGAAGAGCCTGTAGACGAGCTTAATGAACTTGAATACATCAATGGAAGGGTCTACGCGAACATCTGGAAAAAAGATCAGATAGCGATAATAAATCCAGAAACTGGGAAGGTCACAGGGTGGATAGACTTGAGTGGCATCAACGATTCAGAAAAGACCACAGAAAATGTGCTCAACGGAATCGCATACGACCAGAACGGGGATAGGCTCTTCGTGACTGGAAAAATGTGGTCACAACTTTTCGAAATTGAGTTGGTTCCTGCAGAATAGCCGTTTGTGAAACTATGTGATAACAAAAAAATGGAAACAAAAAGAAAGAGGGGGAGCCCTCTTATTCTTCTAGGATTTTGTTTGCTTCTTCGCCGTAGGCGTCCATAACGTAGGGTATTCCAGAGATTTTCGCTGCCTCTTCCGTTAACGCCATGAGGTCCTTGCGGGAGATTGTTGAGAGTCTGAAGTTTCTGCTTCCAGCCATCAACTGCTGCAAACCAACCTTGAACTTTTGGCAGTAAGTGTAGAGTCCAACAGCGCCCAAAGGTATGTCTTTCATCTTTGAACCAAACTTTTCCTTAAGCTCCGCATAGGCAACAAAGATCTCACTAACGTCCTTTCCGTATTTTGAAACTGTTTTTGGCAATTTGCCCTCTTCCAGCCACTTTGCTATGTTCTTTCCAACCATGCCCGGAATCATCAAGCCTCTGCCCATGCACACCGCCTTAACATAGGGGCTGCCCATGGCAAGCGCCTTGAACACTCCATCCTCTGACGAGAAGCCGCCAGCCATAGCAATGTCAGGAACCCGCATTCCTTTTCCTTTAAGTTTTTCGCAGAACTTGTACGTTAGAGCCTGCAGATAGAATGTTGGAATTCCCCACTCATTCATCATTGGCCAAGGACTCATCCCTGTGCCGCCAGGAGCGCCATCAACTGTGAGCAGGTCCAGTTTTGCTTCTGCACCATAGCGTAGTGCCATAGCCAACTCCAAGGCAGAGTAAGCTCCCGTTTTCAGGGTGACCCGCTTGAATCCTAAGCTTCGGAGGCGATCAATTTCCTCCAAGAACGCCTCTTTAGTTACAAAACCTAATCTGGAGTGGCGCTCAAATTCTTTGATTGCGCCTTCGTTGAATGCTGCTTGGTTCTCTTTCAGAGTAGGGTCAGGCGAAACAATGTAGCCTCTTTTTTTGAGTTCGACAGCACGCTTCAATGAATTCACTTTGATTTCTCCACCAATACACTTGGCACCCTGCCCCCACTTCAGCTCAATTGTGTCTAACCCGTGTTTCGATGACACATACTCGGCTACCCCAAATCGGGTGTCCTCAACATTCATTTGGACGAGCAGCTCACCGTAGCCTTCATAGAATTTCCTGTAAATTTCTATTCGCCTATCCATCTCAGGCGATTTAGTTATCTTTCCCTTGCTATTCAGCACAAGCCCAGGATCGATTCCGCAAACGTTTTCGCCACAGACAAGCGTGATACCGGAAATTGCGGCGCCTATTGCAAAGTGTTCCCAGTTTTTCCGTGCAATCTCTGTGGAACCCAAGGCGCCGGTGAATATGGGTATTCTCATTTTGATTTTTTTGGTCCATCCGTAATCTGTTTCGGTGTCCACGTTGGGGAAAAGGGCTGTGTCTGGGTCTGCTTTGACGCCTGCTGGAAGGCCTTTTGCGCCTCGGGCGTAGCCTTGAATGTTCAGGTGGGAGTAATCTACAGGGTAGTTTTTGTCTGCTCCGGCTGTTATTTCTCCGAATGGTCCTGGGTAGAGTACCTCACGGCCTCTGAATGACGATAACCAAATTTCGCAACCGCCTCTACATCCATCGAGGCATCTTGAGCAGATCCCGGACATGGGAACAACGTTCTTGGATCGGTTGAATGTGCCGGTTGATTCGTCTGAGTTTGGTCTTCTTAAATTCATTTTGTTTTTATCTCCAATTTTTTAATACATTCTTTTTACGGTATACGGCGACCTCTTGCCTCATTATTTGGGGATTCTTATAAGTTTTTTCAATTAGAGGGTGTTATTAACGTCAAACATTCATTTTTGCATATACGCAAAAACCATAAACATGAACATTCATTCAGGATTCGATTTCGTTTCTCCACAGTTCATTCCGTATGGCGCTATATGTTCAGGCGTGAAGTTTCTTTTCTGCATAAAAAGCTAATAAGTCTCTGGCGCCTTAGCTGTTTTACTTGTTTGCAGAGGATTCGTTAGAAGGCAACAAGGTGTCATGAATTATGACAGCTGATGAGAATCTGATTGCGTATTGTGGTCTTTATTGCGGAGACTGCCATGGCTTTTCAGGGAAAATTCCGGATCTGGCAAGAGATTTAAGAAAAGAACTCAGGAAAATGAGATACGACAAATTTGCTGAAGCCATCTCCACAGGTTCGTTTGGCAAAGATTTCAAAAACTATGAGGAGTGCTATAAAGTTCTTGGCGCAATGGTGAAATTTCGCTGCAGAAAAGGCTGCAGAAATGGGGGAGGGCCTCCCTTCTGCAAAATCAGAATTTGCGCACAAAAGAAGGGAATTGAAGGTTGCTGGCTGTGTGATGAATTTGAAAGCTGCAAAAAAATGGATTTCCTGTTTCCGGTCCATGGAGATGCTTACATAAAGAATCTTAGGGCAATCAAACGAAAAGGGAAGGATGCTTTCTTACAGGGCAAAAGACTCTGGTATAGCAAACCCAAAGAATAAGCTGATCGAAAGTCCACAAAACTTGCTATTATTATGTCTGGCAGTTGGGGCACAGGTACACGTGTCCTCCGCCCATGCTCAGCTTTTCTATCTTGGTTCCGCATTGGGGGCAGGTTTGCTGTTTCATGTTTGGTCCCATGGCTGGCGTGTAGCTGCCCTGCTTTCCATACAGGTCTTGGAACTTGTCTTTTCCGTTTAGTCGGATTCTCTCTTTGAGTACGATCCGGATGGCATCGTATAGGCTTCGCTTTTCTTCTGCATCAAGTTCTGACGCTTTCCTCTTCGGATGAATTCTAGCCCGATACAGGATGTCCTGGAAAGTGCTGTTGCTCACGCCAACAAGGACAGCGTCTTTTCCAACCAGCACTGACTTTAACATTTTGTTGTGGTCTGTCAGCCGTTCCGAAAACCGTTCAAAAGTGAACTCTTCATCGATGGGTGAGAGTTTTATGGAGTCGAAGTCTCGTTTGTAGACGTAGGAGCGCTCCAGCTCATCATCCTTCAGCACTTGGATGACGCCCATACTGGTTAACCTGACAGTCAACAGTGTGCCGTCGCTGAAGTCTACTCGCAAATGAAACTTGGGAACATTTGCTGCATCTGTGTGATAGAAGATTTCGCCGCCGTACTCGGGACCAAGAATCAGGTTGGCTCCGTTGTCGAATTTTACGCGTATCACGTTGCCCCTAGAAGCTACAGATTCGATTTTTCCGTCTGCAAGCTGATTGAAGGATGTTAAGTCCTTGTCCATCATGCCAATCCGTTGTAATCGTTCACAGTCTTTAACTTGAAAAGATTTGGCACGTTTGCCCTTAAGCTCTTGGTTCATTTGTTCAGCAAGAATCTTGGCTTCTGGAAGCTCAACACTCATTGAATAACCTCCAATCCTCCACTTACTCTGTTGTTAGCTAATATTTAAGCTCCAAAGCTAACAGAACATCAAAAAGATTCTAGCCGACAAGCAGCTCTTCGAAAAGGTTCCTCCGTTTAACAACAATCAAAGCCGCAACAAGAACTGCCATGATAATTTGCATCCACAGGGAACCAAGGGGGTTTCCAAGAGCGAAGTAGATGGGGCTGGGTGTGGCGGTTGTGGGTAGGAAAGGCCATAAAACCGGGTTATACGGATGGTTTGTCACATCTAACAGAACATGGGAGAGGTTGCCGACAAGAACTGAGAAAACCAAGGCAAAGGAGAGTTTACATTTACTTTCGACTTTTTTCTTGTTAACATGAAAGAGGCGGCTTACCAGAGGCGGGTAAACTCGAACTGTGACTATTAAAGCAAGAATGGTTCCGATGGTGGCTGAACCCAATAGGCTGTGCAGAACCATGCGGTTGGGAACCTGAGTTCCAAACAACAGAACTATGAAGGGTATCTCAATGTCGGGGAACATGCAGCCTACAACCAGTCCGGGCAGACTGAAGCGTTTGTCAAGCTTGTAGATGAAGTAGGCGACAGGATGATGAAGAGGAGTCAGAGGCAAATCTAGGCACTTCCCTTTTTTAGGTAAAAGTGTTCGTTTTTGCTTATAACTTCGCGATTTAAAGGCGTTTCAGAAAAAAGGGAGGGGGTGTGGTGATCTAACTTATGGATCGGTTGCTGTTATTGCTGGTGTTATGTTTGCTGTTGGAAACAGTATGTATTTTCCGTGAGTATAGTTTTCTCCAAAGAGACCCTCAGCTTTCCAGTTGCCGCACCGATACTTGCCCCAGAAGAAGTCTCCGTCGTAGAATCCTGCGAAGACGCCGTTACCGTATATTCCCCAGCAGCGTTTGCCTAGGTTGTCTTGTCCCACGAAGTAGCCGTTTCCAACGAAGCCCCACATAATATGCCTGCCATCGTGAGTATACATCAGGAATCTGGTTCTTTGGCATATTAGGGCATCAGCTTCTTCGTAGGTTCCAGGCACCATTTCTTTTAGGTACCCGATTTCCACATTCGCATCGCCAATTTCTTCCACTTCCTCAGCCACATCAAGTTCCGGCAGTTCTTCCACTTGTCTAGAACTTACAGGGGCTGGAGAGACTTCCCTTACAGGACCGAGGCTCGCAGCTGTCACCGAATTCGCTGTCGCCGCTAACTCGTTTGAAACCTTCGTATTTCTTGCCAAGACTACATTTGACGCCAGCACTGAAGTTGCCATTACTCCGATGAGCAACAGCGCCACCACAACCATAGAGACAACGATTTTCTTTTTCATCTTCATAACCAAACCGTAACTGTGGACAGGGCGCAACATTAAGAAACCCATGGAAAGGCATGAAAAAGCAATTTCAAATCAAGCTGGACAGTTTCCAAGAGAGAATTATTCTTTGAGGGTGTATTTTCTTTTTATGCGTACTAGATTCTGTCTTCTGAACTTGGTTCTTTCTATGATGCCCATTCCCTCCAGCCGCTTAGCCAATCTCCAAGTGGTTGTCCTCGGAAGCTTCAGATAATCAAAGAGTTCCGCCTCAAAAGCCTCGCCATTGTTTTCCGCCAGAAACTGGATCGCCTGTTTCTCTTCCGGCAGCAAATCCTTGTGTACCAGAAAGATTCGCTCAGAGTCTATTCGCCGTTTTTTCTTTTTAACCTCAACAACTTGAATTCTCCTTCTTGACCTGACAAAAAAGAAGCCGAAGATAACGATGGATGCAATGACAATGGCTCCCAAAACGCCGTAAACGAGCCCAGGATCAGTTCCTTCGGACAGAAAAATTTCAGCCTCTTCAGCCTCGGCTATTGCTTGAGTCGCCAAGTTCAGTGCTTCCGAATAATTTCCATTGTTATATGCGTTGTAGGCTTGGTCGAGCAGATCTTGGGCTTCGCTTAATCCCACAGTTCTTTCTTCATCTTTGGCGTTGGCTACTGCATCTTCCGCCTCATCCATTTTGGACTGGGCTTGGGTTGCTGTTTGGTTGGTCTGAAGTGCCAAGTTTTTCGCTTCATACCCCAATGTTTCGGCGTCTACATAATTTCCGAGGTTGAAAGCTGCGTTTGCCTCCTGAAGCTTAGCCTCAGCTTCTGTGACATTGATGCCTAAGTTTTGGATCGACAATATGCTGGTTTCAGCTTCATTCAACACTATTCGCGCATGCTCTTCGGTTCCAACCACACCTATAACATAGGTTACTTTGATTAAGCTAGAGTTCATGAGAAGCTCCACCCTATTGTCGCTGGTTTCTATCATTTCTGGCACCTTGTTCAGGCTTATTATCGTGGTTTCTACAGGCAGGATTATCCGTGTGTTTACTGGCGTATCTATCGTCAGAGTCCAGTATCTTCCCTCTTTTGAGGTAAGGTCTTGGGTGAGGTATGAGAGTTTGATTTTGTCTGCGCCAAGGCTGTAAACGCTGATTGTGCCGTTGCTTATGGAGTAGTCTAGGGGCAATCCATCATTGTCTACTATCAGAGGGTCTTCCAAAACTTGACCAAAAACTGTGATGTTTTGGGTGGGGAATGTTGGGTCCACCTGAAGCGTATAGTCGACGGATACGAAGCCGTCAGGGTAGACTGTTAACAGCAACGTTTCTGGCGTTGTCTCCTCTGAAAAGGATGGGTGAAGAGTCAGAGTCAACGTAAGAAGTAAAGTGAATAGCAGAATGGCGGATGCCCGTTTTTCATTCAATGGGCTCTCACTTCTCTTGCAAAAGGTGTGGATTCTATGCCTAAAACTTTTGTGTACTGCAAATTCAGGGCTGGAGCACCCTTCACCTAGACGTCGCGGTTTCTGCGCTCGTGAAGCTTTCAGTTGTGGGCGCAACCGATGTTGGAGTCGCGGCTACTGATGCTATGGCGCGGTTGGATTCTTCTTCCCATTTTTTTGCTTCTTCAAGTTCTTCAATTGCCTCATCAACGTTGTTGGATTCTATCGAGTCTCTGGCGTTTGCTAGGCTTGCTTCAGAATTGTTCAGGGCAGCAATCGCATCTTCTTTGGCTTCTGATGTTAACGCTGCAGATGATGTGATGTTTGCTTTGTTTGCGGAGACCCTTATTTCAGCTGCTTCCAGATACCTTTCAGTGTTTGATGCCTTCACAAGATCGGTTAATTGGTCAAAGGGCTCCTTCAATTCATCAAGTAATGTTTTGGCTATGACAAGTTCTTCAGCAGCCCCATCGAGGTTCATGACAGACAGTTCTCTTGTAGCGTTTTCCAGATGTTGCTTAACCTCTGAAAGTCTCTTCTCGATTGCTGTTGTGTTGTATCCTGCTGCTGCAGCTTTTGCGGTTAGGTTTTCTAACCTTTCGACGTGCGCGATGGTTCGAGTTATGTTAGCCTTCAAACTGATTGCCTCTTCAGCGGTTAACTCTGTTTCTGTTGGTTCCACCGGCGAGGCAGACTCCAGTATCTTTAAGGTCTCCTCGAATTTCTGCATTGCTTTGACAGCTTCGACGCTTGCTTCATCATAGTTTTCTTGGTTCATGAGCCTGACTGCTTCTTCAGAGTGCTCTAGGCCTTCATTGTATGCTGTTTCAGCGGTTTGCGGCACCGGAATGTTCTGAGCATCAAATCTACTGAAAGCCTCAATTATGCTCATGTTGCCGTTGCCGAGAATTTTGAGGAGTGTTTCAGCCTTTTGTTTCTGGTTGTCGTTTGTTTGAGCTAATGTTGGGTTGAGAATCATAAAAGTTGTTGACAAAACAAGAGTTAGAAGAACTATTATCGCCACTTTCTTTAGGTTCAATACCTGATTGTGCCCTCCCAAAGACATGTACAATAGTAATTGAGTGAATGCTATTTTAGGAAACCCGTGAAAAAATATGAAAAAGACGTTTCGCGCGGAAATCAGAATCCGGTTACTTCTGCTGCAACCTGTAATGTTTGCCTGATCATTGAGTGCTTCTGAGGATGTGGAAAACTTCATTTCAAAGAAAAGAAATAAATGCCCTAAGTTACCTTGAAACATTCCTGAGCGGTTGTAGTCTAGTTTGGAAGGACATCAGCCTGCCAACCCACAAAGGCGGAACGCTGACGACCCGGGTTCAAATCCCGGCGACCGCACCACCATTCTGAGACTGGGTTTTGAAAGTTTATTTAACAGGAGAGAAAATTCATAAAAGAGGTTCACTGCATTAATTTGCGGTTAGTTGGATGTGCGGTTGTGGTCTAGCCTGGTAGGACACAGACAGCTGGTGTAAGCCTTCCAAGCCTGCAATCCCGGGTTCAAATCCCGGCGGCCGCACCAAACCATTTTTCACAGACACGCTAAAACACAAACACTTGACAAATTAATTAACGAAGAGGCATTTCAGTTTGCAAAGTACTTAAATAATGAAACAAAAGATTGGATGCCGCGGGTAGGATTTCCAAGGAGTTGAGTTAATCTACTTGAAGTATATCGGTAATGTTGCGTTTAAAGAGGTTGCTTCTGAATGGGCAAAAAGAGAAAAGAAGACCGTAGAGCAGCTTCTTCATGATCGAGACCCTTTAATAAAAAAGCTTCCAAAAGACACATCATGGTTCAAAGTGAGCATAAGCAAGGACGACCTTGACTCATTCAGAGTCTTAAACTATGATATTGGCTGGGAAATTGTGTCTGATTATAGTGGGGAATTTTCGAGCATCGCACGGAATGTTAAAACGCCAACGAAAATCAATCCTAAAATTGCCTATAAGCTTCTACCTGATGGAAGAACCGTAGAAAAGTACGTTTCTGATCTCATAGAAAATATTAGAAAGTTTAGAACTAGTGCGGGAGACAAGGACCACAATCTAACACTGATCTTAATTGCTACAAACAAAGGTGGTCCGTTTACGATTCTCGAGGGCAACCATACAGCATTAGGCCTTTATTTCCAGCATTTTATCGATCATCCTGAACTCCCTTATCCGCCACATGTCTCATATGTTGGAATCTCACCCTCCATGAAACAATGTGAGTGGTACCGAAACATCTAGAAAATCCTAACTACCAGTTCGCCACATAAAAAGAATGAGCATCAATTTTGTGCGCGTGCGCGCGTGTGTGGTGCGCGTTTAGCATGTGTGTATGTATGTAAGAGAAAGAGAGTAGAAATGTTTGGGTTTGGGGTTAAATTTTAACCCCAAACACAAACATTTTAGAAATGACAATTTTTTTCATATTTTTCTACAAACAAAAACTATAACACTGACTTTTTCGGCAAGAATTTGAGCTTGTTTGGACAAACCAATTTTTTTAATAAATTGTGCAATTTTCCTGACTGTTCGGTTACCTATGTAATCAATTTTTGACATCTTTTTTGAAGCATATAGCCAAGTGAAATCTTTATAATCAAAATTTGTTTCTCTACAACACTTTTTCAACATTCTGAATGTGTAAGGATACACTTCCATCATTGGGCGTTTTTTTAAAAGTTTATGAATTGTGTTCCAACACGGTCTAGGAAACCAAGTCAAAAAAGGAATTAGGGTATGAGGTTCATGCAATTCATATTTGTTTGCAACACTTACGTAAAACATTCCATTTTCATTTAGGGTTCTGTGCACTTCATTCAACATGGGTTTTGCATTCTCATAGGGAACATGCTCTAAAACATCGTTTGCTAAAATTGTGTTAAAACACTGTTCTTTAAAGGGTAAGTTGCAACCATCAGCTAAAACGAAATTCCCCTGTGGAGCATTTTTTTTGGCTCTCAGGATACGCTTTTTAACAATTTCTAAACCAATAGCTTCAATATCATTTTTTAAAAAAAATGGGTGAAGATAACCTGCGCCACAACCTAAATTGAGAAACAGCCCCAAAGATGGATTATGTCCACTCAACTTTAAGCACAAAATGGCTTCCTCGGCTCTTTGTTTCCCACGCTCAATTTTTTCCTTAGATGTGAGAACCATTCGTTGTTATTCCTAATACTGATCTTTCTAGTTAGTCTATTCGTAATAGCAGTTTTAGTTAATTACGATATTCTTGAAACTTATGGGTTGTAGTCACTTCTTAAATATTTTTCCCAAGTAGAGACTTCTTCGTTGATCAAAGTCTTGGATTGGCTAGTTTTGGTTGGTTGGTTGGTTGGGTTAAATTTTAACCCTCAAGCATTTGTTTATGGTGCATGTGGGTTGGGAGCAGAGCGTAAAGCGTCAAAGAAACTTGCAGAAGCACATTCATATTAGGATACTAATAAAGGTACATTGTTGAAAACAGTCTTTTTTCTGTTTTTCCAAGCAAGAACAGGATTTGCTGTCCAAATCCCCGAGCATATTAGGAGACTAATAACAGAAGATTGTTGAAAACTAATTTTTTTCTGGAATTTGCGCTACCAGTTGCCTGTTAATTCGCTGAAAAACTTGAGCGCTTCATCTTTTCCCTTGATGCCTTCAAGAATAACAACTCCGCTTTTGAGAGCACTCGCCTTAACATCGCCTCGAACAAAGGTTAACCCAAGTTTGCCTTCAACTTTGATGCTGAACCCTTTCCTCTTCAAATAGTTCCTCAACCCCCCTAGGTTAACATCCAAGTTCTCTTCTGGAGCAACAACAAACACTTTCCTGCCTCTTCGTCCACAAATCTCCTCAACCAGTTCTCGCTGGAGAGGCATCGGAGAACAGGATGGGTTTACTCCGCAGACGGGACAACTTTCAACCTTGGAGAGGCTGATCTCGTTGAATTCCATCTCATCCAAGTCGAAATGAAGAAGCTTGTTAACTAAGCGAGGCTGCTTTCCAGTAAGTATCCTAACCGTCTCACTGACTTCTAGGCTTGCAATGATATTCACCAGAGAGGGATGAACCCCCACCACCCCACATTTAGGCAGCTTTTTGTCATCAAGGCTACCATAGAAACATTCGAGACATGCTGTTTCTCCCGGAACTATCGTGGACAAGTTTCCGGTGGTGGTTATTGCAGCGCCGAAAACGTAGGGTACACCAAGTTTGACGCAGGCTCTGTTGATGGCGTAGCGGGCAGCCATGCTGTCCAAGCCGTCGACCACAACATCCATGCCCTCCACGATTTCTTCTGCGTTGTCTTCGTTTATGGACAATGGAAGAGGCTCTACGGTGATGTAAGGATTCAGATTATGTAACCGTTTTGCGGCAGCCTCAACCTTCGGGTACCCCACACTGTCAACGCCGTAGAGGTGCTGCCGATGCAAGTTATCTAACTCCACAACATCCCGGTCAACAATGCGCAGATGCCCAACGCCCATAGCCGCCAGCTGCATAGACGCAACAGAGCCTAACCCGCCTACACCCAGCAGGCAAGCCTTAGAGTTTTTTAGTTTAAGCTGGGCGCTGTAGCCCATTTCAGCCATAACAATCTGCCTTGAATAGTATTCCAGCTCTTCGTCTGAGAGCTCCCTGCATTCCACGTTTTCAGGCTTAACCATTTTCACTCACCCCAAAGATGGACCTTAACGGGCAACGTTGGTCTCATGCTCCTCTATAGCACCAGACAGCTAAAAGAAGCGTTCATTCCAGCTTTTAAATAGCTTACTGCACAAAAGGGCGGATCAGCCAAACTACTGCCGGGTATTCGATGCGGAGGCCAGGATTCGGTTAACTTCCTCAGCCCCGATGTCGCTGACCAGAAATCTCTTTTGTCGTGAAGTAAACCCTGAAACAAGCTCCACCTGTCTATTAAAGAGCCTCGAAAGCTGTTTCAGCAATTCTCGGTTGACTTTGCCCTTCACCGGAGCTTCACGGCACGACACTACAACTTGGTCTCCATCTACTTCCACCCGAAACTTCTCTGATTTCGGTTTAACATACACATCCAGAATCACTCCCTCAGCCGTCTCCTGTAGCTTCATGCTCCACCACAACAGGTCAACGTTCAATATCCAAAGAAGCTTCATTTATTTAACGGTAATCAAGCCTTTAATAGGCACCCAGCAGAGACTCATTAAAGGCAAATTAAAATGTTAAGGGAAGCTTGGACGCTCGCCATAGAAACATTAAGCTGGATCGAACTGAAGCGGTTAGGTGAGCGTTTAGCCTTAAACAGGGCAACAAAACAGCTGAAAATAAAAGACCGCAAGGCCATCGGATTAGCCCACAGGCTAGTGTCTGAGACTCTTCGCAGAAAGAACCACATCGACTTCCTGCTGAACTCGGTTTTAGCGCCCCGGTCCCTTAACGACTTCAAACTTGGAGCAAGAGCTTTCCTTCGCCTCTACGTCTATGAGACAAAACTGGCGGACAGAAACCTGGAGAATGCCGCTAAGATAGCGAAGATGGGGCGCTCAATACTGGGATGGCGGGAACTCGAAGATGCGGAAGAGGTTCTCGGGGAAATACTGAGCATCAACCCAGAATCTGCCTTACAGGGGCTGGAAGAAACAGAAAAGGTGGGGCTCCAGACATATCACCCCGCATGGTTCGTGAAATATTGTTTCAGGCTGCTGGGAAGAGCAGAAGCCCTAAGGTTCTTGGAAAAATCCGCGGAGATTCCGCCAGTTTACGTGCGGCTTAACACTTTGAAGGCGCCACAAGAAGCCTTGCTAAAAAAACTTGAAGACGAGAAGATAGTTCTGGAAAAGGCTCAGCAACTCAAGCACACCTACAGGCTGGTTCAAAGCAGGAAACCGCTCATAAGAACCCAAAGCTTCGGTCAGGGACTCTTCTACATACAAGACAAAGCCAGTTGCCTAGCAGCGGAAATCGCAGACCCCTCAGCGGGAACCACAGTGCTTGATGTGTGCACAGCCCCAGGAGCCAAAACAACTTACTTGGCGCAGCTGATGGAAAACAGGGGGTCAATCATTTCTGTTGACTACTCAAAGCGTAGGATACGGGTGTGGAAAAGGGAAACAGAGCGGATGGGCGCCAACATAGCTCAGCCACTGGTTGCTGACGCAAGGAAAATTTTGCCTTTAAATGTTTCCGCGGACTTGGTGATTCTGGATCCTCCGTGCACGAGCACAGGAACCTTCGGGAAGACGCCGGGCGCAAAGTGGAGGCTCACCAAAAGGTCGATGCTGGGTATGGCAAAGATTCAGATGGAGATGATAGAACAGTGCGCAGAATACGTGAAGAAGGGCGGCTTTCTGGTGTACTCCACATGCAGCATAACAGTGGAGGAAAACGAAATGGTGATCGAAAACTTTCTGAAGCAGCATCCAGAATATAAGCTGGTAGACACAGTGCCCAAGATCGGCTTACCCGGACTCAGGGGATTAACCAAGTGCCAAAGACTGTATCCTCACATTCATGAATGCAACGGCTTCTTCGTAGCTAAACTAAAAAAAGAAAACATGTGACTCCAAGACGCCCAGAACAGCGCACACTAGCCTTTCCGCGCTTTCTCTAAACAGCATAACACCTCAAAAAGAATCTTCGCCGCCTGAATGGCCGTTAAGCCTCGGTCATAATGAGGCGCCAACTCAACCAAATCGACGCCGATTACCCGACTGTCACACACCGCCCCCAGAAGGTCCAGAAGCGTTGTGGTGTCCAGTCCTTCAGGTTCAGGGTTTTGAACTGCAGGCACAAACGCAGGGTCCAGAACATCCATGTCAATTGTGAGGTAGAGTTTTTCGTAGCCCCCAAGGAGGTCACGGATGGTTTCAGCCATATTTTTGACGCCGTCTTCCCGTATCTGATGGGCAGTTAAGAACTCGATTCCAGATTCTTTTGCGTAGTCCAGTTCTTCTTTGCATACTGCTCGGGTGCCGATCTCCAGAATCTTGGAGGGCTTAGCGTCTTCTTTGATTCTCCGCATGAAGGTTGCGTGGGACACGGAGAGACCGAGGTAGTCGTTGCGCAGGTCTAAGTGAGCATCGAAGCTTACCACGGCAACGTTTTCGTCGAGGCTCCGCATAACACCCAACGTAATCGTGTGTTCTCCTCCCATAAACACTGGAACTTTCTTGGCTTCAAAAAGATCATGTGCAACCAACGCTAAACGTCCCAGAGTCAATTCCACATCTCCAGCGACATGCAGGTCTCCAAGATCATGGATTTTCAGTTCCTCAATGGATGTGCCTGTTCTGAAGCTGTAGCCTTCAATGTTGAGTGAGGCTTCTCTGATGGCGAGGGGCGCGAATCTTGCTCCTGTGCGGTATGTGCTGGTTACGTCGAAGGGGACTCCTAAAATGGCGTATTCAGCCTCTTCAAGAGATTGTTGATTTCCCGTGAAGACGGGAGATGGGGACACGAACAGTTCACGATAACTCATAGTTGGTCACTCTTAGAAAATACGCTTTAGCTATTAAATTTAACATAAGGAAAAGGGAGAATTTAGGATTATTGGGTTTGCACTGTTTTGGTATAGCAGTCCCAACACAGTATCTCACAGTTTTCTACTGTAGGTTTCCCGCCTTCTTCAGGGCTAACAAAGTAATGGGCTTCCCACCCACTTCTTTCCTTGCTGTTTCCTCTATGTTCCCATAAAATCTGCTTGAAGCAGGTAAAACTTCCATGACCATGGTCTTCTCTTTCACACTGGCATCGGGCATTTGCTCTTGCAAACGCTTTCTTCACAACTTCCTCAGGAAATTGACCCATTACAATTCCTCAGCAACAATTAGCCAACATTCAGTGTACTTTTAAAGCTTACGAAAAAGGAAACACAAACAGAATTGACAGGATTCAGCTTTGGTTATCGCGCGTTATTTGTTTGCTCAACAGAAAAATGGAGGGTGAAGGAGGCTGCAGTGTTTTATGGAGCCAGTAGTGTGTGTAGAGAACTTTGCTTGTCTTCCCTCTGATGTAGCTCTTCTCTCAGGCTTTCAACTTCCTTTCTTAGATTCATCAATTCTAGGAGAAGAAATGTGGTGCCATGCCTGAAGAAGTGATCCACCATCTCAGAAACGGTTTGCTCGCTGATGTGACCCCCGACTTTGGCGGCTATCTCCTTCGAAAGCAATTTTTTCGGGTCCATCTTGATCGCACTCACATTACAGTAACAGATGATAACACTTATGAAAACAGAATTATTACAAACAATCCATCTTCCCCATCAAGAGCAGCTATCCCTCATTCCCTGAAAAGAAGCACTCACTCGCAGGAAACAAACTTCTGCTGTAACCAAATCTGGAGAAACTAATTTATTACCTGTCGTATTATAGCGGTAGGCAAGGAATGCGAGATGACATCGAAAACGAGTTCCAAGATTAAAAATCCAGCCGTGTTGCTGTTCTCAATTTTCTATGTTGCAGTGGGAATCATTGAAATGGGCTATTTTGCAATCGAAAATTTTGCTGCACCCCCACACATCCCAGTTCTGGGAATCTTGAGTTTAATCACCGCATACACAGTCTTCAAGATGAAGAAATGGGCGTTACCCATTGTAGTTGGACTCTTCTTTGTGGGAATAACCTTTGGGGCGACAACCCTCTCCAACTCGCTTGAATTGCAGACCCTCGGAGACGCCATGCTGTTCCACACAGCCCTGATAGCATACATGATTATACTGCTGATAGCCTCAGTCTACATAGTGGCAAAACGAGAAAACTTCAACTAAAACACTTAAGCTGTCTCCGTTTTTCTCCATTTCCCAAACAAGTAAACGTCTATCTCTGTTCCCGCATCTATGAACTGCTGTTTTTCGGAGATTTCAACGAAACCGTCAGCCTTCGCCAAAGTGGTTATGGCGCCTGACAAGCCAGTGGGAACCGGGCGTACAAACAGAGTTCCAGTTTTGTTGTAGGCTAAGTTGACCATAACGAAGGTTCGACGTCCCCTTGCTGGAAACATTTTCTGGGCAGCCACTGCCTTAACCTTAGGCAACGTTTCCTCGGTTCTGCCAGCAAGTTTAACCAGTAGGGGGCGAACGAACACGTTAAACATGAATAGGGAAGATGTTGGGTTGCCGGGCAATGAAAAAACGGGTTTTCCGTCAACCACTGCGATGGTTAATGGTTTCCCGGGTTTCACAGCTACCCCAGATATGATCACCCCGGGCTTTCCCAGAGTATCCACGACTTGGGGAGTGAAGTCTTTGGGTCCAACTGAAACCCCGCCCGAAGTTATCACCGCATCCGCCGAATCTAACGCCTTCTCCAGAGCCTTTTTCAGTTTATCCCTCTTATCGGGGACGATCCCCAAGTTAATCGGCTCTCCTCCGCTTTCCTGAACCGCCGCACTTAGGGTATGCGCGTTTATGTCATAGATTTTTCCAGGTGGAAGGGCTTTTCCGGATTCCACAACTTCTGCTCCTGTAGACAACACAGCCACTTTAGGGCGCCTGTAAACACAGACTTCCGTCAAGCCGATGGCGGCCAGAACCCCGATTTCGCGGGAACCCAGAATCCGACCATTTTTCAGAACAGTTTCGTTTTTGCGGATGTCCGAGCCTGTGGCCATAATGTTCTCGCCTATGGAAACGGGGCGGTGAACTGAAACCTTGTTTCCCTGCCGATTTGTGTACTCCACCATAACCACGGAGTCTGCGCCGTCAGGCAGAGGGGCGCCGGTGACTGTCTCGGCAGCCAATCCCTTTTCCACAATCACACTGGGAGATTTGCCTATTGCCACATGCCCACAGACTCTGAGGGTGACGGGCTTGTCTTCGCTTGCGTCGAAGGTGTCAGCAGCTTTCACTGCGTACCCGTCCACTGTTGATCTGCTAAATGGGGGAATATTCAATGGTGCTCTAATGTCTTGGGCTAGCACGCGATCGTTGGCTTCTGAGATGGGAACCTGTTCAGCTCCAACAGGTTTAGGAGAAAAAGTTTTTTTGAGAAGTTGTTTGGCTTCATCAAAAGAAAGAAGTTTACGGAACATGCTACTCCCTCATGATGCTAGAGAAAAGATGCGCCCTAACTGATTCGCCCTCTTCTATACCTTCACGGTTTTCGGGAACAATCACGTAGCCGTTTGCCTTCGTTATTGTTGTGAGCACTCCAGACCCGGTTACTCTGACAGGTTCAGCAAAAAAGCCGCCATCTTTTTCGAACACGCGGACTCGCAAGAAGACTCTTCGTCCCAGAACCCCTGCAACTCTCCGGGTTAGCTTCGCCTCGACGGCGGGTCTAGCCTCCTTTATCCCCAGCAGCTTAAACAAGATGGGTCGAGCGAACACCTCGAAACCTACAGTGGCTGCAACCGGGTTTCCAGACAGCACAAAAACGGGTTTGCCTTTAAGGATCGCCAGTGCCGTTGGCATGCCTGGTCTAATGGCTACGCCGTGAATGATGATCCCGGGCTTTCCTAGCTGGTTGACTGCCAAGGGAACCAAGTCTGGATAGCCGACGCTTGTCCCTCCGGTAGTGATAACTGCATCTGCTTGTTCTAATCCTTCCTGAATTTTGACACTTATCTCCTTTAGGTCATCCTTAGCTACACCCAAGTCCAATGCTTCCGCTCCTAACTCTTTACACATGCTGGAAAAAACCAGTCGGTTAGTTTCCACAATCTTGCCGGGCTCAAGTTTTTGACCCAGTTCTACTAGTTCGCTTCCGGTGGCTAAGATGGCGACTTTAGGTTTCCGGACAACTTTAACATGGGTTTCGCCCAGCGCCGCCAGCAAGCCCAAGTGATGCGGATTCAGCCGGGTTCCAGCTTCTATTGCAACATCCCCTTCAGCTACATCCTCGCCTCGTTTGGAAACATTTCTGCCTGGAGTAACCGCTTTTTCCACTTCGATTTTATCCTCTGATTTCCGGGTGTACTCAAGCATAACCACGGCGTCGGCGCCTTCAGGAATTGAGTTTCCAGTCCACAGTTCTTTTGCCTCGTTTTCGCGGATTTTGCCCTCGGTTAGTTTGAAGTTTTTAGTGTTAAATGTGGAAACTCCGAAGGTGTCCCTTGCTCGTAGGGCGTAGCCGTCCACGGCTGAGCGGTCGAAAGGCGGCAAATCGTACTTGGCTCGGATATTCTCTGCTGTGACTCGTCCCATAGCAGCGTTGATTGGGATTTGTTCAGAATCCAACCGTTCTGGCTTAAGTTGTCTAAAAAAAGACTGAAGAGCAGCATCCACGTTTGTAAGTTTTTCAAACCCTTTAAGCCGAGCCAACATAATGCCCCAGTAAAGAGCAACAATGTAGCCGTAAAAAACTTATCGTAAAAAATAAAGGAAGAGTAACAGCACCCCAATTCTGAGCAGATAACTACCGAAATGACTGTACACCTTTGCGTTATCTAAGCTTTATTGAAAAGAAGCGATACCGATAAAGGAAAACTTAAATAAACTTAAACTTACAAACAAGAAAACCTATTAGGCAGGAGCAGAATAATAAAAACAAAAACTCAGGGGGAGAAGCATGAAGAAAATCAGAAGAGCCCGCAGAAAAAGGAAAATCACAGAAACAGAAGTAATGGCGTGGGCGGAGAAGCATCCTTTAGTCAAAACCTGGCTTGCGAAGGTTCAGCAGCCTGAACATAGAGGCTACCTTTTCGCCATGTTCTGCAACTGGTCAGGGCTGTCTCCTGAAGAACTGTATGCATTAAAGGATGATCCAAAAAGCCTTGACGCGGAGTATCTGCTGGACAATTTTGTGGCTGACAAAGAGGCGCCTTTCACCAAAAGCATCAAGTGGGGAGTAATTCAGGCTGTTAAAAGCTTCTTTAGCCATAACTATCGTGACTTGGCGAAGAAAAGCGGGGAAATCATAGTTCCCAGAAAGAGACCAGTAAGAAAACCCACAAAAGAAGAGTTAATGAAGCTTTGGAAAGCCTGCTACACGCCGAGAGACCGAGCGTTGATAACATTCGTGAACTCCACTGCTATCGCTAAAGTAACATTAGATCTGTTGACTTGGAACGATTTTGAAGAAGGATGGGAAGGGCAGGAAATTCCCTGCGTAATTGTTCCCTCAGAAAAGCTGAAGGGACATGGCATAGGCAAATGGCGAGGCGTTAAGCAGATAACGTTTCTTACCCCAGAAGCGAAAGAAGCGCTTATCGAATACAAGGAGTGGATTGAAGAAAGAATGGGGCGCAAATTATCTCAGGATGATTATGTTTGGCTTGATGTTTATGCGCCCTACGAGCCTTTATCTCACACTGGCTTAGGCATGCTGATCTGGAAACTGGCGAAGAGGGCAGGTGTCAAATTCAGTTGGCACGACGCAAGGCGCTACGTGGAAACAGCTTTGGAAGAGACAAAGATTAACCCTAACTGGGCACGAAAGATCAGAGGCAGGAAAGTCAGGGGAGAAGAAGCGCCCTATTCGCAACCTGCCATCGAGCAGCTAAGAGCAGCCTATAGAGAAGCAGTTCCGATGCTACAGTTTCTGTCAAAGACTCCGACGTTAAGCGAAGAAGACCTTAGAATAAAACTTCACTTAGATAGTCTTCGAGGGCGAATACCCAGTCAAGTGATTGATGACTTGGAGAGAAAATACCTCGGAAAAGAACCAAGAACTGCAATACCCCAGATTAGCTTGGAAGCAGAAGCAATCCAGCGCATTGCTGACAGGGAGGGGATAAACCTGATGGAAGGCGCATATTTGATCTCAAAAGATGCAATTGAAATAGAAATGGAAGAAATCCGAAAAGAACGAATGCGAAGACAAAATTCTGCCAACCGCCAAAACTGCCAGAACGGCAACTGCCAGCGTATAGTAGCGGAAAAAGAGCTGCCGCCGTTGCTGGCGAAGGGCTGGCATGTAGCGGCTGTGCTGCCCAGTGGGAAGGTAGTAATCAGTAACACCTAACCTTCCCCTTTTTTGAGATAATAGAAATGCCTTTGTTCATGGTCAAGAAAGAAGTGTGTGAATGCGCGCATTCCATTCAACGCTTCTTTCGCAGTATTCCAACGCCTTTAGTAAGCAGTTTCATTATATCCTTAACTTCATCCGGTTTGATTGATAATTTAAAAGGACACTGAGCCACAATATTCCTTTCTTTTAATAAAACATTTTTTTGTCCACGATCAACTTCGATGCAGAAATTCTCGGTTTCTCCTACCTTTTCTATCGGATCCCATCTTAGAAACCCTTCCACCATTTTATTGGTCCGTCTTTGTTCTCTTGCATATTCATCATTTGTTAAATACCCTGGATAGGTGCGGCGATCTTCTTGGTAGCATCTTTCCTTTCCCATTTACAATCCCAACACAATATGCGTTTATTTTATCTCTTCAGTCTCAGGTCTTTCAAGAAGCTGAAGAATAGCATTCACTATTGGCTCCACAACTGTTTCTTCCATAGAAATTAGACCTGCCTCCCAAGATGCTCCACCAGAAGACCCACTATAGAAATTCATAGAGGATAAAATTGCTACTGCACGATCTACTACAATTAATTTTGCATGAACTTGTTTGTTATAAGTCAGCATTACACCTTCTTCCTTGAGTGTTGAATGGTATTCTTGTTTTTTTTCCCGAAATTGATGATCCTTGTCACTTGGAGGGCGAGTTATCAATCTAACAATTATTCCATGGCTACTTGCCTCTCTAAGAGTGTCGCTTAAATCACATTGATTCACAAAAGGGTTTACGACCAAGACTTCGCTCTCAGCTCTACTAATCAAAGATTTTGAAAGGTCATCAAGATGTCTGCCTTCCAAGAAGAAGTGTTTAGGTTCCAAAGAGAAATCTAAACTTTTAACGTTCCTCCACTTATCTATCCAACCAATAAGATCCTTCTTCTTCTCAATAGTAAATTTGACAGATTCTTCTTTTTCATATCTGAAATCGAAATTTCTGTATTCTTTCCAGATTTCAAGACTGACCCTGTATACTCCATTATTCTTCTCCATTATCCCTAAATCAAACAGCTCAGAAATGGTCTTGTTCAGCGAACGTTGGGAAAGACCCGTAAATTCGTGAATATCGTTCCATGTTTTGGCACCATCCCAAACAATCGCCTTGATAATACACCCCTTCAACGATCCCCAATATCTAGGTTCATGTGATGGCGTTTTAGTAACCCCCGGTCATACATTTAAGGTGCTACTCAGAAAGATTTAGTGTTTATGGTTTATTAATATATACTAAACAAATTCAGATGTACACTGCGCGCGCATATACATTTTTATGCTTCAGGTCAAAATCGCTCAAGTGCGAATTGCGACCGAGAAAGCACCTTATCTCCAGATTCGAACATCCAATTTGCCAGCGTTTCAAAAGAAGCTCATTTCAGGCACGAACTGCAGCGAATAGGAGCGCAGGGAGAACGAAATAGCCGAAAGAAGCTTAAATGGAGCAATAAACGCTCGAAAAAGTATCGAAAGAGTACGAAAGCGGCGACCAAGAGCTTTGGCAGGTCGGAGAGACGCTACGATTTCCCAAGTCTCTTCCAGAAAGCAGCTAAAATGGAGCAGCTAGGAGCTAGCGTAGCCGAAATGGAGCAGTTCGATGGCGCTGAACTGAGACGGTCTCGGATGGTAGAAGCTCAATTTAGGCTGCTTTTGGCTAACTGGAACGCTCTCGGATGCTCCTGGACTGCTGTTCGATCTGCTCCTAGGACGCAAGTCGAAAAGCTTGAAAGGAGAACGAACTTGGCTAATGCGGCTCATTTCGAGAACGAACTGGACGAAAGCGGCTGTTTTCGGTATCGACCGCATAACTGCTATTGCTGTCGTGCTTCGTATCCTGTATCTTGGGGTAAATTAACTGCAAGAAAGAAAGACGATTTCCTAAAACAAAAATCAAAATTTAAAAATCAATTTTTCTTTAGGAAATGATCTTTTTTTCTTTTGAATTCAGTCTACTAAATCCCATGCTCCAAGCTTTGAATTCTTCGATATCTATGTCGGGGGATAAGGCATGGTTTAGTTTGCTCAGTTCTTCCGCTAACGAGTTTAACGTCTCCTTGTAATTTGGAGGTTTCTTTTCGAGTAAGTTAACCATTTTAAGACCTATACGAGCTTGAGGTTTTTTGATTATTAAGTAATCTATGATTGCTATAAGAAAATCTCTGACCTGTTCTCTTTTGTTAACTTCCCATTCATAATGGATTTTTTTACCTTTTCGATATTCCTTATTTAAACAACCCCCATATAACTCCCACATCAAGATTGGCAGTTCCGAAGACATACCAACTTTGATATGAGGCCGCAGATGACTGATGGGATTAATAGAACCATCGGTGTCTATCAACATCGCCAACTCCCTACACTCAAATTCTTTAAGGTCGTCAAACCCCTTAAGACCAATTTTTGTAGACCTTTGTATTATCTTCAATTTTATTCCTCATTATCATTAAGACTTATCACTATTATTTTACACACACAAAAACAATAACCTTTTGGTAACTAGGTCCAAGTCAGAATTGTCAATCTGCATAATAATGACTGACTTTGCGCGAGCGCAACCTCAGGAAGTTATTTTGGGAGGTATTGATGGTAGAACCCTTATGTTATCTACGATCTACTTGAACTCCTCATATTAGGAGAAACCACGTAAGCATGATTGTATGCCAAAACAAAATTGATGTAGCAATTTTATCCGCTGTTCGTGAAGCAGGAGCAACAGGTCGCCAATCAGGTGAACTGGCAGCTCAAATGGACATCGACCATCGAGAAATTTCTCGTAAGATCCAATGCATGAACAAAAGAATGGAGCAAGAGATCGGCGTAACTATCTTGGACGGGCATGAACAAAAATGGAAGTTGATCCCTCGCCTAAGATGTGACTTCGATGCCAAAGCAAAGTAAAGGAAAATTACATGTAACTATTCGTCTATGCCTTTGAGAGCCTCTTCCTCAGAAACACGTTTAACCAATTTTATACGCATTTCCTTTCGAATGATTTTTCCCACTTCAAATAGTTCCTCAATGTCGTCATCATCCATTCCTGTTAGAATCTGGAACTGAAATTCGTCATCGCCATCCCCCTCACACCAGAATTCAATAATAATTTTGCCTGTTTTATCATCCTTAAAAATACTGATACTAAGTTCATCCCCACATTCAGGACAGAATGGACTTTCTTCTACCATCTCATTTACCTCTACAACTGTATTCTCTTAATATAACTTGAAGTTATATAATTTGAGATTTTCCTATTGTAGGGAAAAAATGGAGGGGACATCAGAAACATATGGCTACGCTCGATTTTGGTGCACACCCTTGCTCCTACTCTTTAGTGTAGACTGCTAATCCATATGATTTCAAGGAATTGATAATGCTTGTATTGCTTAATGCTTTTAGTAGAATGTAGCCGATTCCTGCCATTACAATCAGGCTGCTAATTGTGATGCTTATGATCATGGCGCTCCATATTGGCAACTGTAATCCAAAGATGTCTGCCTCAAATCCAAAGAATAGCCAAAGATAGCCGCCTACGATGATTCCAATGGGTAAAGAACCTGCAACGCAAGCCAAGAATTGCCGTTTTCTGAGCAGGAAAATTATGGTTGCTGCAACTAGGTTAGCGACTGTTCCAAAGACAACATCCTGAGGACCCAGCCAGAAGTAGGCATTGCCCAAAAAGCAGCCAACTGTTACTCCGGCGATTACTGGCCAACCAAACAAAGCAGCTAAGGGAATCAGGCAATCAGCAACACGCAGTTGTACAGGACCGTAAGATATGGGAGCCAAGGCAACGACAAGAACCGCGTATAAACTGGAAAAGACCACTGCTAAACTCAGTTCACTGGTTTTCACTCTTTTTTCACCTCCCTACTCCGGGGTTTTTATTGCGGAACGGGTGGGAGGCTCCACCTACCCGCAAGTGTGTTTAAGTTAAGTTTCAAATCAGTTAAAAAACTTTTGGAAAAATTAATGGATATCTAAAGCCATCAAAACTTAACTCGATTTTACAGTAAAAAATCTATTTAAACTTAAAAAAGGCTCGCAATAAAAAATATTTTAATATATTTAGAAAAACCTAAAACTATTTACATTTGGTAGTTGTAAAGTCAGATATGGTAATTAGTGCGGTTTACGACAGGGAAATAAGAGACATTGTAGGGAAGCTGTTAGCGTACCAAAGAGATTCGCCAATTCATGTTCGAATAATAACACCAATAATACATGATACAAAGCTTTCTGATGGAGAAATGTTATCAGGAAAAATACTAAAACTGATTAAGTTTAAAGATGCGATGGTAACGTTATTGGTGAACCCACGATTCATAAAGAAACGAGAAGAAATTGAGTTATTGGGGAAATTTGAAGATATGGGTGTAAAGATCCATCTAAAAAGAGACTTACATGCCAAAACAATCTTGCTAGAAAGTAGAAGTGACAAAGGTGTTTTGGTGAGTAGCGCAAATCTAACTCCAAGCGGACTCGGATCACAACAAGAAATTGGAGTTTATCTTTTAAACGAACTTGTACATATTTATGAACGAGTTTATGATTATACTACAAGATTATTGAGTGAGACAAATATTAGTATTCGCGGAGGTGATTATCGTGCCAACTTGGTTTGAACTATACAAGTTTGTTAAAGATCCTTACGAAAAATTAGACCCTTACACAATAAAAGAGGAGTATTTAGTATGGGACAGACCGGATTTAAGTAAAGCGCGAGAGAAATTGGATCGATTTATCGAAGATAGCTTAAACAATAAAAGGGTAGGATTAAGAATATTTGGGCCATCGGGTAGCGGGAAAACTTGGTTTACTAGAATTATAGAAAAAGAACTCTCTATTAAAGACGATAAAATACTGTTTTTATATACAAAGATTCCACGTATAGAACCTACGTTCCAAATCGTTTATCGTATAGCTATTGATTATTTCATTAAACATCATTTCAAGAAATTAACCGAAATTACAGGCGCAACTGATCTAGATTCATGGAAGAAAGTTATTGGAGAGCCTGAACTCTCCGTATGCTTTCTGAAACTTTCAACCGGGACTACTACTGAAAAAGCCATAGCTAAAAAGTGGTTAATCGGTGATAAAATCACAACAAAAGAACTTTCAGAGTTAGAAATAACTTACTCTTTGGATTCGGATTACGAAAGATTCGAGATGCTGCGAAAACTAATTGAGAAACTGTCACGAGTATTTTCGACTTCTATATTAGTGGTAGATGAGCTCGAAAACGCCTCAGTAAAGCTAGCGGGACAATTAAGTGATAGTTTACGCGATATGCTTGATGTTTTTTCAGAGAGATTTGGGTTAATTGCTTCATTTACTGCTCAAAAAGCTGACGAATGGTATGATCTTGGATATACAGAAGCTTTAGGAAGACGGTTTGATTATACCATAAAATTGGATAGCCTAGAGAAAAATACTCTTCTAGAATTTCTTAGTCTCCATCACAAAGCGTATAGAAAAAAGGAAAGTAAAGTAAAAGATCATATTTTTCCATTCACCAAAGACAGCCCTATCAAGTTACTCGAATCAACGTCTCCTGGATATCATTATCCAGGATACTTCTTGCCAAATTGTAGAGATATTGTAAGATATGCTGCTGAAAATGTCAAAGAAGAGATAGATATTACTTTTATCGAGGAAAATTTGGAAAGAGTTACATTCAAGTGATCTCGGACAAAGTTACGTATGCTGGTTTGCCATCACGCCCAAGCATCACTGATCGCACAATACCTTCCAATGATAGAGTGTTAATGACTTCATCAAATTCCTTTTCTTCAAGTTTAATATTTCTCTTGAGAAAGTTTATACAAGTATAAATTCTTATTGCTCTTATATCACTTGTATATAATTCGCTTCTAAATCGATAGTATGCCTTCTTAAAAAGTTCTACAAAAATTTGCCTATGTTTATCATAAAGGAATGGAGTTACATTACTAACGAAGATTTGTCCAATTAACCCATAATATTCATAGCTTTTATCGACGAGTTTACCGATTTCATCCAAAAAGATTTTTCCCTTCTCATGAAGAGATAATCTATTTTTTTCTCTAACAATAAGACCAATATCTTCAAGCCACATTTCCATACACCTAAATTTATTCTCAAAGAAAGTGGGAATTTTTCTACTTTCACCAAGTTTTTTTAGATTTTTTTCTATGGTTGTTACGTTCCAAAGATTTTGAGCCAAGTTAGTGGAAAAAAACTGATAAACAATCTTTTTTCGTTCCATGTAAGATTGTTCACGGATAACTTCCAAAAATTTTATCAATTGTTCTTTCAAAATTGAATTGAACATAATTTTAAAATAGAAAACGCGCTCTTCAAAACTCAGATCATTCATGAGGGGTAATTCATCGACCATTGCATCCAGAGCCTTTCCTTCACTCGATAATAAATAAAGGCCGCCCCTGTTTTCAATAATGCCTAATTTTTCTAAAATAATTAGGTGTCTTTGTATAACTTTTTTATTAATAAATGGAACTCCAAGTTCTTTTTCTATTCGATGTCCAGCTTTTTTTCTTGTCAATCCCTTTTCTGACCCAATCACTTTACATATCAAAGTGAAGCGATGAAGTCTACCTTCAGAGGAAGTTATATCAGATATTCCAAACACCATTTTCTCCTTCTTCTCCTATATTATCAACTACTTCCAGAATTATATATTTAGAGTAAATAGAATATAGGGAATTTTCCGTTATTCACTCTAAGATTACGTCTATTGATAATTTAAAAATCAAGCCTCTTTTAGATTTTTAGCCTTATTAAAAACGTATGCAAAAGGCGTTTTTAATAAAATATCTTCCACATATTTTTCATATTTTCCAAATTTTATCAGTTCTCTTGCTTTCTTTACTTCTTCTTGGTAAACCCAAGCATTGTGCATTGCTCTGGATTTGAAGCTTTTTCTCAATTTTTTTAGACCTTCAGTTGTGCATATTGGGCATCCACATGAAGCTAATATTTGCTTTTCTTCTTCAGAGACGTCTCGATATGTCTTGTTTCTAGTTCTGGATGTTATGTATCTATCGCCTATTCCAGGAAGTTGAATAGCACCATATGCAGCTTTTGTTCTCCACCCAGATGAATCAACACTATCAGCCCCTGCATAAAACATAAGATGCATCGTCAAATTACTGCCAATTCCAAAAACATGGATTCTCTTATCAACTAATTTTTTTCTCACAAAATTTACAATCTCAACTACATTTGAAATACCACCAGCGCCTTTGGTTGAAAAAACGGATGGAACCAGACTACCTATTCCCAAATAGTTGAATGATGATATTTTGTTTAACTCGTCTATAAACCATTCAATTTTGGATAGTTCATGACCGTGAATTACTGGCACCAATTCTGTGCAATCCATGTTATGATTCGCAAGCATTATTCGCGTGTTTGCTAGGGTTTTTAACCACCTATCCAATTTTTCTTTATGGTCGAGATTAGGACCCAACGGATGGTCTAAAACAATCCCAAAATCTGGTTTGCTTACTTGGTATAATTCTAAAATCTCCTTTGGATCCACATTTAGTTCATTTTTTTTCATGAATTGAAAGCCTCCGGAATCCATCATTATTGGGCCATCAAATTCCATGTATTCGTGGATTCCTTGACTTCTTACTTCACTATTTGCCTTTGTTTTTTTCAGGATTTCATAGGCGTTAACCATTAGCCCTTCCAAAGGAAATTGTTTCCAAGGTTCGGGTTTACCATTTATTACTTGTGCAAACCAAAGAAATGGCTGATTTATCATTTTTTCATGCCGCCATTATTGAGAAAATTGAGGAGAAAGTTTTGAGCCTTTGGATGTGCAACTCCATACATATCCCAAGCAAAAGTCCCACGTGAAGAAACTATATCGGTGACCCAGCTCTTATCGGGTAGAATTTTTATAGCAACGCCAGAAAGTTCTATCGCTCTCTCCAAAATCCTCACATGAGTATGATCCTTTTTCCTTTTGAGGTTAGAAGAAAATGTTCTAATAAACGCTAGTCTACCTTTATAATGCTTTTTTGTGCGTGCCAGAAAATTCGCTATAGGAATTGCCAAGAATTCAATGCATCTTTCGAGGTATTTATCAGAGTAAGGTAACTTGTGTTTTTTACACCACCATTCAAAGAGTCCAGGACAATCATACCAAACAGGAAATTGATCAAAGAATTCTTCTGGAACTAGACCAAATGGTTCTGAAATCGTAACTACATGGATTTTTTGTTCTCGATCAGATGAAATTGAAGAAAGGGTTTTGAAAAGCGCTTTGTATGATCGAGATTCCGAGTAGGGTTTAATAGTTGAGCAAGGATAAAGAAGCAAAAAAGTTTTTTCATTTGGAGGAAAATATCTTTTTGATATAAACTCTAGCCAACTTATAATATGAGAATTTGTCAACAATGCTGCAAATACTTCTTTAGGAGTATAAAGACAAAGATCTATAGGAATTTTCACACCATTTTTAGCTTTGTGACACGATTCCAAAGAATAAATACGAATTTTCTGGTCAATTAACTTACGCGTGTCTTGCATCCGAGATCACTCAATGAAATCAAGAGACAGTTATTCGGTATTTACATCTTTAAGTCTTTCACTCAAATCTCTGAATTTCTAAATTCTTTAATGAGTTTTTGAGGTTTGATTTGAAACTTCCTTCTTACTTTTTGGTTTATGTTAAGCAATATAGTATAAATTCTTAGAAAAACTAATTAGCACATTTAGCATATAACTCTAAAAAGGGGCTGCGATGAAGTCGCTTGAAGAAGTTTTTCGAAGATATGAGTTCAATAAAACGGAACCAGAAACACTTGTTAGTTTGGTGGAAAACGCTGTAAAAACTGGTGATGAACTAAAAGATGAGCTTAAGAGGTTTCGGGAAATTACAGAAAAGTTGTTAAAAGTTTTAGATCATAGAAAATTTGTCGTTAGTACAGATCCAAAAAACCTTGAAGACATCGATAAATATCAAAATATGCAGTCTGCTGGAATAGATGGCAGTTTGCAACCAATCGAAGGATTCGGAGGATACTGGTTCGTTCCGACAAGCTGTGCTACAGTTTTATTTGAGCAGGGACCTTATTCCCATGCTGAAGTCAGAGTAAGCGCTTCCATTGAAAAAATCAAAGAACATGAATATTTCGGAGTAGGTACGGAAGCTACGTCCAGAATGATGGTGGCTGAAACAAAAGCAATTATGGATTATGCAGAAAGAACAGAAGAACCAGCTTTATTGTTTATAGATGGGCCTATCATTGATCCTCCATCTTTTGCCGAGGAAAAATATGTGAAATATCGATGTCTTGCACTCTCGAAGTGTTTGAAGAAAAAAATATTAGTCATCGGTTGTGTAAAACGGATGAAAGCGAGATTTCTAATAGAATTTATGAAGAACAATTTGTTAACAAATGATATTGATCGGAAATTAATTAGCAATTACGCTTGGGATTCTCATTTAATAACAGCTGTTTTTACAAAATTGAACATGATAACACCCAATAGAGTACTTACCACAATACCTATAGATATTAGTAAAACAGGTGTCGCTCACGAAGCCTATCGAAAATGTGGAATAATAGTATATTCAATGTATTTGCAAATTGATGATCTATCAAGGCCGTTGAGGCTAGATTTTCCAATAATGCCAGATACTGAAGAATCCGTTCTTGAGCAAGCTAATAAGATTCTGAAAGCTTGTTTTGCTTGGTTTTATCCAGGTTTTTCTGTGCCTCTACCGGTTTTTCTTGCTCATAAGAAATGTGAGGTCAGGAAAGGATGTGCCGATGTATTATATGGAGAGATAATAACACGCTCAAAAAGCGCAGACCCATTCGAAAATCTGATGAATGAAAAGTTAAAAAGGTGAATTAATATTGGAAGCTAATCCTGTAGGGGTAATTCTTACTGGAGCGACTACTCAAAAAGCACTTTGCCAATTGTATCAAGATTCAGAGAGAGGTAAGGTAAGAGAAGGAAAGTTTCTAGTAGTTAAGAGTGGGTCCGAAGGAAAACGAATTCTTGCACGTATTTCAAAAATAATTCCACAAAATGAATTTTATACAGAGGGTGATGCTTGGACAGAAGCTCGACGAAAACAGATTGAGATTCCTGCCCAACTTGCCCGACAATATGAAGTTTGCGAATTAGATATACTCGCAGAAATGCCTGGAGCTAGGGCTTTGACAGTTCCGCCTTATCCCAACGATAAAGTTTATGAAATGAAATTACCTGAGCAATCAGAAGAGATTTTTGGATTACCCACAAAAAGCGAGGGGATAATCTGGTATGGAACTCTTGTTGGATATAAAAACGCACCAATTCCACTCGACATTGGAAATATCCCAATGCACATCGGCATTTTTGGAACAACTGGTAGTGGAAAATCCTTTGACACTGGCGCTCTAATTGAACAATTAGTCAAGATATATGATAAAGAAGATAGAATATTAGCATTTCCAATTCTAATAATTGATGCAAGCGGCGATTATTTAGACTACGTTGACTTCTTTGAAGAAAAAAAGAAGTTTGGTGCTGCTGCTAATGTCACAAGGTACGTCTTCCCGAAGTCTCCGGAATTAAGTAAACTAAGGGTGAAACCAATTGCTATAGATCTAAATTTGATGACAAAAAGAGATCTAGCGGAAGCAATTGTTCTTTTTTATTCTGGGGGAGCTAAGAACGAACTTCAAGTTACTGGGATTGAAAAATTGTTGTCATATATGGAAGATAGTGCCATAATATCCCAAGGTAATTACCATAGCATATTTACAGACTCGGATAAATTTGATCAAGCCACTGAATCTCTAAAAGAACTCGGTATACACGGGGCTACTGCAGCTGCTGTTTTGAGAGCTTTGGAAAAATTTTCCGACATTGAGAACGAACACAATCTCTTATCGCAAAAACCTAAGTTGGGAAAAGCCTTTGTTGACAATCTCACAAATAACAGAGAAATTGCTATTATTGATTTTTCAGCAGCTGGAGCCCCAGGAATTGCGCCAACTTTGAAACAATTCATTATGTCTTATCTCGCTTCAGTACTTTTTCGAGTATTTACAGAATATAAAACAGTAGGCGAAGCCCGCTATATGTTATGGATCATTGAAGAAACGCAGAATTATTGCCCAAACTTGTCGACATATTCTGTTGGCTATAGTCTGGCACGTGAGAAACTATCGGCAATTGCTACTCAAGGGCGAAAATTCGGTTTGAGTTTATGCCTCATATCTCAACGGCCTTCATTTGTTGATCAAGTAGTTTTATCGATGTGTAATTCCTTCTTTATTCATCGCATCTCTCCAGAAGATGTATCTTTTGTAAAACGAGTCACTGGGGGTCTTCCCAAATCTCTTGAACGTCGTTTGACAACTCTCGAAAATGGAGAATTAATCGTGAGTGGGCAAATGCTTAGAATCCCTTTCCCAATGTTAATTCGAGTCCCATATCCTAGGCTAGTTCCTCAGACAACTGGAAAGACAGATGTATTGGAAGGTCTCAGGAGGCTTTCGGAAACATGAATTATTCACCAAAATCTAAAAAGGCATATACAAAGATGTATGATCAACTTCCTTTGGGTCCAGGAGTTCCATCTCCAAGCCTTGCAGGGTTTGATTTTGCACCTATTGAAAGTAGGAAACCAATTGAAAGAGATCTAAATGCATTCATTACTTATTGTCTTCGGGACGCTAATTCTCTTAGTGTCAAAGTAATAAAAGCTGAGTGGGGTGAAGGGAAAACAGACGCCTATGAAAGATACATCTTTCCTCAGATCCAAAGAAAAGGTGAAGCGTGTTATTTTGTATCAACTTCAACAGTAATCGATAAAATCAAAAATTTTAATTTAATTTTTCCGACAACAAAATATGTTATTGCTTCAAAATTTCTTGCTGCTTTATTTACATCTATAATCGATGAGTCTTTTTCACTTGGGAACGAAGCTGACCTTTTTCCGAGTCCCCATAACTACCAAGACAATCCTTTAGCTTTCATAGAAGAATCCTTGAAAGCTCATGCCGAAAACGGATTCAAGAAGATATTTGTTTTCATTGACGAGTTTGAGGAATTGCTTTCATTGCGTGAACATGAATTGGAATTCCAAAATCAGATAATATCTGGAATAAAAGAATTAGTGAATGGACAAGTTGGTTTAATTCATGAACACGGAAAGCATGCTGGAATGTTAAATTTCTTCATCGCTTGCACACCATACGCTTACAATAGAATAATGGACAATCCTGAGATCGGCCAGATGACTGGTTCGGTTAAATCTCGCTTCACAACAGTTGTTCTTCCTGAAGTTGGAAAAAAAGAAGCAATTCAGTTCCTTTTTGATTTAATCCGATTTAGCTATAAGGATAATTTGCCAGAAATCTTTCCGTTTCTTAACTCAGGACCCTTGAATGGGATCTACTCAATTTCTCATGGAAATCTAAGAGAGATGATAAAGCTCTTCGTAAAATTGCTGTCAACAGCTGTAGACGAAAAATCAAAACAATTGAAAATTATAGACTGCATCCATTTCCTTCGTTCTCTAGAAGAAGAGGAAGTGGCAATTTATGGTGCCACGGGTGCTGCAATTGATAATGAACTGTTGGTTAGAATTCTATCTCGCATGAAAAAATGGAAACGGGGTAAAGAATGTAGTAAACTCCTTCGGCTTCTTATTGGGGAGTTTAAACCATTTGCCACAAATAGCCTAGGCCGGAGATTAGGTATTCCGAGAGACGATATCCATGACCTTGTTTCCAAAATAAATAGTGAATTGGTTTCTATGGGTATCGGAGAATCTGTCACACAACTCATGCCACTATATGAAGAAAAGACGTTTCTTACCGTCAAAAATCGTCTAAGCATAGTTCAGAATAATGTTGTGATAGGAGAGAATCAAATACCTCTAAGGAAATTTGAAGAAAGGCTGACTTATTATAGTATACAAAAAGATGGGAAAATTATTGAACATCACTTCCTCCCTAAAAAACCATTGGACTTGCAACTTATCTTTGAAGATCTTGATGAAGACGGATGTAATAGTCTTTTCAGATCTATTGAAAATTTATTTGATCCAATTGGGGCTAATCGACATTATATAATTTCTCAAGAATTTGCTAACCAGATTTTTCCTTCCCCTTTATGGTTACTCATGGACTTCGTTAAAGACAAAAGTAAAAGAATGGATCTTTGGCGTAAAGCTAGTAAAGAATTTAGAGAGTCTGAAAAAGAATTTAAAGTTGGCGTATTAAAGCTGATTGAACACCTTGAAATAGGCAAATTTGAGCATGTTTCAGAAGGGAATCCCAAATTTTATAGATTTAACATGAAAATATCTCCAGGAAAAGAAATACAGATAATCGCATACGTCCATGCGAGTACAGGCAATATATCACCAAATGATCTAATTGAGATTAACAAAGATATCCGATCGCTTAGACCAAATCTCGTGATTCTAATCTACACAGGGGAAATTGAGGGAAATATTCCATCGCACACAGATGGTATTGAAAATTCCTACCTTCAATTGCATTTCAGGAAGCTTCGGGCGCTCCAATTGATTGTTGAGCAACTCGCTAGAAAAGAAATTCTTCAGATTGATAAGAGAATTTTAGATTCTAGACTACGAGAGATTTCTGATGAAATAGATCTCAGAGGACAACTAAACGAGTGTTATGGAAAATGTAAAAGGATGGGAATCGTCGTTGATGATCTATTGACTTTCGAAGCAGAAAGCGGAAGTATGCTTGCGGGAATTTTAAAACTCTATATCAATTTCTTAGGCGAATCTAAAAGTTCCGAAGAGCTGTTTTCACAGTATCAAGCCACTCTGGAAAAGTTGAAGTTTTTTGGGGACAAGGATGTGGCTTTTGCGCCTATTGACATAGAGGCTTCCACTACTTTCGTCAAATATGAAGATGAGCTAATCAGAAATGGATTTCTTCTTAGGAGAAGCGACCTAACAGTCGACGTTGAGGAAACACCAATAGAAAAACGCATAATGCACATAATGAAAAAATACCCTGCAACACCTTTGTATCGCTTAAAACAATTTTTTATACACGCAGCTAGGGCTGAGAATATATTCGAAAAGGTCTATATCCCAATACTTGAACATAAAGGCCGAATCAGAACTGAAGCAAATAACATCATCGCGGTGGAGTTAAAAGAAAGCCGTGCAAAACTTGATATGGAGTTTCTATATCACCAACAGAAAATAAAAGCCAAAGCTCCCATGTGGAATAGTTTTGCCAAAATTTGCGTGTCCAAAGGAGGAGTAAGAGAGAAAGCGGTAAAAATAATTGACTTGGAATTTTTCAATCTTATCCTAAATGAGCTTATAGAAAAAATCAAGAATGAAAATGATGAAAGAATCATTGCCCAAAAAATGAACTTATCTCTTATGCTTTTGGATTATTACGCTAAAAAACTGGAGCCCAAGGTGGATTCAGCTTTCCAAGAATCATTGAATCTGAAAAAGGAATTAAGAAAACAAAATGAAAAAGCTGAAAACGCAATTATGCCGATATTGCTTGCATATGATGAATATTGTTCAGGAAAGAAGTACAAAATTGAGGATATTAATGAACATTACACAGTTTCTGATATGCTGGATAAAATAAAAAAGGATTTTGACAGGGTTTTTTCTCCTGATCAGCTTCAAAAAATCTATAGAGATTTTGGCTGGCTTACATTCCATTGTCGAACACGTGATCCTGAAGAGGCTTATTTTTTCAATCTAAAATTTGCAAAATTGAAGAAAGACTTCGACGAACTAAATAATGGAATTAATTCAATAGTAAACATGTGCAGTAATATTAGTGAAATCGTCAGAAAAACTGAAGAGGCAAAAACCAACATTCAAAGAGAATTGGCTACTAAAAATCCTCCAACGGATACAATAACCTCTAGGCTTTTGGGTTTCCTTCAAAACTATCAATCAAAACCCATGTTAGCACAATGTGCTCTACCAAAAATCGGATTACATGTTATCTTCGAATTCTTTAAAAGTCTTCAAAGGAAACTTAGTCAGGACTATGATAAAGTAAATCGTATTCTGGGCATTATCGATTTAATCTATGTATCAGAAAAACAATTTCTCAATTGTGACATAAATGGCCGTTACGAATCCGCAAAAAAATTCTTTTTGGATTATTACAACAAAGAATTTCGTAACATTGAAACTGATACTAAAGCTGCTACCACTTCCTATGAGAGTGTATTCTCAAGAGTTGATTCTCAAACGGAAATACCATTAAATGTCCTTTTTCAAGTAGCAAAAACAACACACAAAAACTTCGTGGAAATAATAAATCCAAAAATTACCAAAGCAGAAAAAGATATTGAATCGATATTTTCCAGCGCTCTTTCTTTTCTTGAATCTACTCAAAAAACGACAAAAAGCTTCCTTGAAATTCTCAAGAAAGGCATCGGTGAGAATGCATTTTCTCTTTGTGACAGTTATGCTCAGGATTTCGAAACTGAAATTTCAATTACTGAGGGAGCAATCAAAACAGTGCTAGAAAAAGGGGAAACCATATACAACTGGCCAGAAAGGTTATTCAAACTGCAATCTTTACGCGATAAATTATTCAACAATTTGAGCCCTTTGCTTCCCGAAAAACAAGGAAAAGCATTGTTAGAGGCTGTGAGGCTATTTCAAGAAAAAGGAACCAAGTGGGTTGATCTACCTGAACTTGTTGAAAAGATTTCAAAAAATCTTAATATAGAACCCGAAGAGGCTGCTTCAGTGGTAAAAGAATTGGGAAAACATAGTTTATTGATAGAAGGAAGTTCTCTACCAATATAAAGCGCGGTTAAAAGAGGAATCCAAAATCAACAATTTAAATTCACCCCCAAGGCATACGCATTACGATCCAATACTATATTCAAAAATTCAAGAATTTACAATAGCTGCTATCGCTTTGCTAAAAAATCGACTAGACCAAAGGATAATGGTACCGGTCTTCAATGAACCGCAATTTGAAATATTAAACCAAAAAATTGTCTTTAAAAAATTTTTGCCCACTCCAAATTTCGATTCTTTCATCGCTATTCATGACGCAGATTTGGTTGCCTTACCTGAGTTTATATCTTGTCACAACTATTTTAAAAAAAGTCCAATTTTTCAAAATCACTTGCTACAAATAAACGGTACTGAAAAAAATCGAAAAATTACCTCGGAAACTTATTCAATAAATAATTATCTAATTAGAATTCTTTCGAAGTTTTTAAATTCTATTGGTTATTTGAGATTCGAAAAAGAACTGTTTAATCGTCTATATTCCAAAATGGAAGATTATTTGTTTGGAAAAAATATGGATTTTATTGCTATCACGCCACTAAAGCGTTTCCAATCAAATATCAGGAGAATTGATCTTGGGCAAAAAAGCACCCTTTCAGCTATAGAGATTTCTGAAGTAAGAATTTTATTGGAATCTAACTTGGTCAATATCCACGGAGTAAGTCCTGATTTGCCAATTTTTGCCTTAAAAACTTCCTTTAGCATACAAAAGAACGAACAAATTGGTCAGAGACTTCCAATTGGAGAAATTGAAAAGATAATTAGTAATCTTAGGATCTTTAAGAGAGGCTCTCTATCATATAATAATATCTATTGCATTCCTACCTCTTGGGAACCTATTGAAGCGAGCTCCTTTCTTGTAAGTCAGTTAGTTTTTGGACCACCTTATATTCTTCAGGAGGGAGAAGTTGATGATCTCCTTTTTTTAAACAGAGTTCTTGATGATTTAAAGACGCAAAATAAATTTATTGAAATTGCTATCGAACGATTCAATTTTGCTTCTACCCGTCGAAGAATTGAAGACAGATTAACTGATTACATTACAGCACTTGAGGCGCTTATGCTTAGTGCAAAGGAAAAATCTGAACTAGTATATAGACTCTCTTTAAGGATTCCAGCATTTATTGGAAAAACAGGGTCAGAAAAAACTAGAATTAAGAGAATCTTGAAAACTGCTTACACCCAAAGAAGCTGTATAGTTCATGGAAAAAAAATTAAACTTGCACGAATTGATGGCAAGAAATATTCAACAGAAGATTTGACGTCAGCATTAGAAGATTATACAAGAAAAACGATTAAGAAGTTTTGCGAATTGACGAGTCACAAAATTAATCAAGAAACATTTCTCGAAGAACTTGATGATAGAATATTGTGTTTTGAAAGAGATAACATCGAAATACAAAACAATCCGGGAGAAATGTGAAATATCAATTAAGAGAGATTTCAGGATTACACCAAATACAATTACATGTGCCCAAAATTAAATCATTGTTAAACTATGTTAATAAGGGACAAAATAAGGAACAATTTGTAGACTTTCCACTTTTTGTATGAAAATCTTGGGTTTTCACTTGTCATCGTGTTGAATTGGTTGATTGCATAAGTGAAAAAGTGGATTAGGTCATGAATAAAATTTTTGAATATGAAAACCTTGAAATCAATCCTTTTTCTGATTTGGGCAAGATATTAGCGGTCATCACTTGGACTATTAATTTTTTGTCAGGCCTCCGAAATCCTGCCGAGCTGACGAGGTCGATCAAGTTAGTCCAGTTAGTCTAATTAGTCTCGTATGCAAGCGGAGGCGTTTTTCTCAAAAGCTGGTAAAATCTGCTAATTATACACGATACCCTTCCCGCTTACATATTGGACTAACTGGACTAACCAGCCTAACCCTGCTAACGGCTCTGCGCCGAGGTCGGCAGCTTAGCAGATGGAGATGCTCCTGACGGAATAAAAGTATTTTCTGAAATTGAAAAGGGAGATTCTGGAAAATGGAAAATGAAAATCCTGAAAACGGAAATCCCATTTCAGAAAATCAGAAAAATCAGCGATCTTCCTGACGCTCCTGAAACAGCAGAAGAAGCGGAGAAAGGAGATTACAACGTGGGTTAAATAACTGCTTTTTGAAAAGTGCTTTTAAATGTCAAATAACCGCAGTTCAATGGTGAGGTTGCCTCCCTTTATGTTCAACTTAAGATTTTATCTGCAAAAACTTTAATAAACTACAGTTCACTTCCGTAGTTAGCCTAAAAGAGACGTGAAATTTCAATATGCCGAGAGAATTTCAGCACATCATAAGGTTTGCCGGAACCGACATTGAAGGAACCCAGCCGGTAACCTACGCCCTCACAAGCGTGAAGGGTATAGGAATAAAACTGGCAAACGCAATCATAGAGAAAGCCGGAATAGACCCAGCAACACGAATGGGTTTACTTTCCAGCGCCGAGGTAGAAAAACTCGAAGAAATCGTCACAAACCCCGTGAAGTATGACATACCCGTGTGGCTTCTGAATCGCCGAAAAGATTTGGAAACAGGAAAAGACATCCATCTGTTAAGCTCAGACCTAGTTCTTCAAACCAAAAACGACATAGATCAGATGAAAAAGATAAGATCGTGGAAAGGATTTCGTCACAGCTATGGATTAAAGGTTCGAGGGCAAAGAACCAGAACAACAGGCAGAAAAGGAAAAGCCATAGGCGTAAAGAAAAAAGAGATAAAACGAAGGGCAGAGTAAATTGGGAGACCCAAAGAAGCAAAGAAAAAAATTCGATACACCCCGGTTCCCTTGGCAAATGGACGCTCTGGACGCCGAACTCAAACTGCTCGGTCAATACGGTTTACGGAACAAAAGAGAAATATGGCGCCACAAAACTTTGCTCTCAAAGTACCGTGGAATCGGACGTTCACTTTTGGGCATGTCAACTGAAGAACGAAAAAAACAGGAAAAGCAGCTTCTAGACAGACTTAACAGGCTGGGAATCCTGCCTGAGGAATCTGCACTTGACGACGTTTTGGACCTAGCCTTAGAAGATATACTGGAACGTAGGCTTCAAACACTTGTTTTCCAGAGAGGCTTAGCCCAGTCCATACAGCAATCCCGTCAACTTATCACCCATGGGCACATCGCCATTGATGGAAAAAGAGTCTCCACTCCAAGCTATTTGGTGCTCAAAGATGAAGAGGAAAAGATAGCTTACGCCCCAAAAAGCCCTCTCACAAACCCTGATCATCCCATAACAAAGGCTGCAAGCATTCCAGCCGAGCCCATATCACATAACGAGGAGGAAAACAGCCGTGACTAAAAAAACTGACAAATGGGCGGTCGTTCACGTTTTCAGCTCCTACAACAACACAATCATCCACTTCACAGACATCTCCGGCGCAGAAACCATTGCACGTTCCTCAGGAGGCATGCACGTCAAATCAGACAGGCTAGAATCATCAGCATACGCCACCATGCGAGCCGCAGCCCACGCCGCCACCATCGCAAAAGACAAGGGAATAACCGCCATACACATAAAAGTCCGAGCCCCAGGAGGCTCTGGCGCCAGAACACCCGGAGCAGGAGCCCAAGCTGCCATACGTGCCCTGGCAAGAGCTGGATTCCGCGTAGGCCGCATCGAAGAAGTGACACCCATCCCTCACGATGGAACCCGAAGGAAGGGCGGACGCAGAGGACGAAGAGTCTAATATGCCAGTGATCTCAAAAATTTTCAGGAACAATGATTGAGCAGCTAAAATATACATGATTCGCGGCAGTCATAAACCACAATATTGAAATAATCCCTTTCTCTCTCTTTGAAAAGCACGAGCTTTAAATGTGCCATTACAAAGAGGCTCTAGTTGAGGCTTAACTGTGGTAGAGATTCAAATCCTTGAAAAAACCGATGATTTCATGCGTTTTATCGTTAGAGGAGTCAATATACCTTTTGTAAACGCGTTACGGCGAATTATGCTCACCGAAGTCCCCGCAATGGCTATAGACGAAATTATTATCCTCGAAAACTCTTCAATTCTTAACGATGAGATTCTCGCCCACAGGATGGGATTAATTCCCCTCAAAACCGACTTGGATTCCTACAATCTTCCTGAAGAGTGCAAATGCGGAAGCGAGCTTGGATGCAACCTTTGCAGAGCAAATCTAACATTGGACGCCGAAGCCGCAGACAAAACAGTAACAATTTATTCAGGAGAGTTAAAGCCAGAGAACCCTGACATAGCCCCGGTCAGTGACAAGATTCCGCTAGTAAAATTGGCTCCCGAGCAACGACTAAAGTTGGAAGCCTACGCTCGACTGGGAAAAGGAAAGAACCATGCAAAATGGCAGCCCGTCTCCATGTGCACTTACATGTACCTGCCAGAAGTCAAGATTGACTCTGAACGCTGCGATGCATGTGGCAAATGCGTCAAGGTTTGCCCTGAAGAGATTTTCGTAGAAACGGAGGGAGGAATAAAAACTCAAAATGAGATCGAGTGCACCCTCTGTATGGACTGCGTAGACGCTTGCCCCCAAGACCAGCCAGCCGTGGAAGTGTCCTGGGACGAAACAGCTTTTATTTTTAAAATCGAGTCCACTGGAGCACTCCCAGTAGAACGAATAGTCGTTGAGGCTGTCGAGATTCTTGACAAAAACATTAAAGATTTTAGAAAACAAGTGGAAAAGGGTATCAAGAAGTGAAGAAAGTAAAGGCAACCAATCCAGAGCTTATTAAGCTCATTCAAGATTTAAAGAAAAAATCGCGAGAAAACAAAACCGAATTATGGCGCAGCATAGCAGAACGTCTGTCAACTTCCAACAGAAGCCGCATAGCATTAAACGTAAGTCGATTGAACCGTTACACCAAAGATGGAGAAACCGTTGCTGTCCCAGGTAAAGTTCTGGGCGCCGGAAAAACCAACCATCCCATGACAGTAGCGGCCTTCGCCTTTTCCGACCGGGCGAAATCAAAGATTCTGAAGGCTAAGGGAAACTGTTTATCAATCAGAGACTTGATGGAAAAGAACCCAACCGGCAAAAACGTGAAACTGATGGGGTAAACTGCGATGTCTTCCGAAAACGCCATAATTATCGACGCCAAGGGGCTGATTCTTGGACGAATGTCCAGTATCGTAGCTAAACGTCTTCTCCAAGGCGAATCCGTCGTCGTTTTAAACGCTGAAAAGGCAGCCATTTCAGGCAAGAGGCTGCAAATAGTCCAGGAAGCTAAAGCCTTCCTTGAGGTGGGTCATCCAAAAAAGGGGCCATATCATCCTAGAAGACCTGACAGGATTGTTCGCAGAACCGTCCGCGGTATGCTTCCTTGGAAGAAACCGAAAGGTCGGCAGGCTTACAAAAGACTTAAGGTTTACTTAGGTGCTCCCAAGGAATTTGATGGCAAAGAAACCCAAACAATCCTTGACGCCAGCGCAGAGAAATTGAAATCACCTTATATAACCGTTGGAGAATTGGCTAAAGAGATTGGGTGGAGCCCAGAGGTTGAGTAGGTTGTCTAAATCAAGAAAGGTTTTGGTGTTAAGTGGGAAGCGGAAAACCGCAATAGCTCGAGCCACAGTTAGGCTTGGAAAGGGCAGAATCAGAATAAACAATGTGCCCTTAGAGATTTTTGAGCCTAAACTGGCTCGCGACAAAATTCTGGAACCCTTATTTCTGGTAGATGAGAAAGTTTGGAAAGAAGTTGACATCAACGTTAAGGTTTCTGGAGGAGGTTTCATGGGTCAGGCTGAAGCTGCGCGTATGGCCATAGCTAATGGTCTACTGAAGTGGACAAAGAGCACCCGGCTTCGCACTACGCTTAGAGACTATGATCGAACGATGATTGCCGGTGATCCTAGAAGAAGCGAGCCCAAGAAGTTTGGAGGTCCCGGGGCTAGAGCCAGAGATCAGAAAAGCTACAGGTGAGCACCCTAAAAGAAAGTGTGTGTTAGTGAAAGATGTTAAGAAGTCTTAACAGAATGATGCCGAAATGTATAAGTAGGAATTAAATGCTCGAAACAACCTGAAGATCATGATTATGCATAGGAGGATGAATTGAAATTATTATCCCAGTTCGCTGTTTCACATGCGGCAAGCTGATAGCTGACAAATGGGAAGAGTTCACCCGAAGAGTCGAAGCGGGAGAAGACGCAAAAAAGGTTCTGGACAGCCTAGGAGTAACCAGATATTGCTGTCGCCGAATGATTCTTTCTCACGTAGAGATTGCCGACAAGATTCTCAGGTTCTACGAAGAAAAAGGCAAAATAGACAGCACTCAACCGTTTTAGCGGGGAACAAAAATGTCCTCAATAATAGAAGATGTTATGGCACGAAAGCTTTTCAACAGCAGAGGACAGGAAACGATTGAAGTTGACATCGTAACCGTTGACGGGTTCGGAAGAGCCGCTGCCCCAGCTGGAGCCAGCAAAGGCAAAGCTGAGGTGGTTTCCTATCCTGAAGGAGGAGTGGACGAGGCATTAAAAAAGGTGGAAGAGCTGATTGCCCCCGAACTGATAGGCATGGACGCTGAAGAACAACAGGAAATTGATGCTCTTCTTCACGAAATCGACGAAACAGAAAACTTCAGAAACATCGGAGGAAACACGGTCTTCGCCACCTCCCTAGCCACGGCAGAAGCAGCCGCAACCTCCTACGGCACAACCCTGTTTCAGCAGCTATCCGGATACCTCGCAAACGAGCTTCCATACCCCCTTGGAAACGTGCTGGGCGGAGGAAAACATGCCCTCGGAAGGACAACGGACATACAAGAGTACCTGGTTATCCCGTTTAAGGCACGCAGCTTCGCAGAGGCGGCGAAAGCCAACATTATGGTGCATCACAGGATCGGCGCTCTTCTCAGAAAGGCTGACCCAAACTTTACAAGCGGAAGAGGAGACGAAGGAGCTTGGGCGCCCAACATAGAAAACGAGGAAGCCCTGAAGATAGTTGCGAAGGCTTGTGAAGAGGTTTCAGCTGAGCTAGGCATCGAATGTAGAGCCTGTCTCGATGTTGCCGCTTCCAGTTTCTGGAACGAGAAAGAAAAGGTTTATGTTTATTCTATGGAAGGAATAAAACGTGATTCTGGAGAGCAGCTGGAGTTTATGCTACGCCTCATCGAAGATTATAATCTTGCTTATGTTGAAGACCCTTTCGACGAAGATGATTTTGAAAGTTTTGCGGAACTCACCGGAAAAGTTGAAGATTGCCTCATCTGCGGCGACGACTTGTTCGTCACCAACTCTGAAAGGCTAAATCGGGGCATAAAAATGGGTGCAGGGAACTCGATTATCATAAAAATGAATCAGGTGGGCACGCTCACGGACGCTTGGGAGACTACGCGACTGGCGAAGGGTGCTGAGTATGTTCCGGTTATGTCCCATCGCTCTGGAGAAACAACTGATACACATATAGCTCACTTAGCCGTTGCTTTCTCTTGTCCAATCATCAAGGCTGGCGTGTTACATGGAGAGCGAGTGGCGAAAGCCAACGAGCTAATCCGCATAGAGGAAACTCTTGGAAACAGAGCCAAAATGGCAGCAATTTAAGTAATTGGAGGAAAAAAATTGTCCGAAAGTGAAGAAAACATGGAAACATTCAGCGAGGAAGAACTTCTGTTACCCCAGGATACGCTGTTGTCCGCGGGGGTTCATATAGGAACCAGAATGAGAACAAAAGACATGGAACAGTTCATATACCGAGTTAGAGCCGACGGTCTGTTCGTTTTGGACGTCAAAAAAACGGATGAACGCATACGAGTGGCAGCAAAGTTTCTAGCCCGATTTGAACCCTCGAAGATAGCGGCTGTGGCTGGACGATTGTATGGGCACTCTCCAGTAGAGAAATTCTGCGAAGTGGTGGGAGCAACCCCAATCGTTGGGCGGTTCATCCCCGGAATGCTCTCAAACCCGCTTTACCCAGATCGCCTTGAACCCAGCGTAATAATAGTGTCTGACCCCAAAGCTGATGTGCAGGCGGTGAAGGAAGCGGCGAGCATCGGAATTCCTGTGATAGCCCTCTGCAGCACCGACAACGACTTCTCCTTTGTAGACCTAGTTATACCCACCAACAACAAGGGAAGACGGGCATTAGCGGTTATCTATTGGCTGCTGGCTAGACAGATACTGCGCGAGAGAGGCGAAATCCCTGCAGATGGAGACCCAAGTCAGACCATCGAAGACTTCGAAATAAAGCTGACTAGGGAAAGAGGGGAAGGAGAAGAGGTTTGAAAATTAGGAGTCCGGCAGTCGCAGGTTCATGGTATGCTGGCACCCCCAACAGCTTACGGAGTCAGATAGAAGAGCTTTTCACTCACAGGCTAGGACCCGGCAGCCTCCCACATACAGCGGAGGAGGGCCCACGAAACATTGTTGGGCTTGTTGTTCCCCACGCCGGATACATAGCTTCTGGTCCTGTAGCCGCTCACGCTTATCATCATCTTGCAGAAGATGGAAAACCAGACGTCATAGTGATTTTTGGCCCCAACCACACGGGGCGGGGAAGCGCGCTTTCGATTATAAATGAGGGGGCGTGGCGTACTCCTCTGGGCGATGTGGAGATTGACACCGAAACCGCTAACAAGATTTTGAGTGCATCCCGAATTGTTGATGTGGATGAGAGGGCACATGTTTACGAGCACTCTATTGAGCTTCAACTTCCCTTCCTTCAATACCTGTACGGTTCAGAGTTCAAGTTTGTTCCCATATGCTTTGGGATGCAAGATTTAGAGTCCAGCCACGAAGTGGGAAAAGCAGTTGCAGAAGCCTTGAGGGGAAAGAACGGGCTGGTTATTGCATCCTCCGATATGACCCATTATGAACCGCAGGAAAGAGCCGAAAAAAAGGACAAAATGGCGATAGATGCCGCTCTAGCGATGGACGAAACACAATACTATCACACTGTAGAAACTTATGGAATATCCACCTGCGGTTACGGTCCCGTCATCGCTGCCATCACAGCAGCAAAAGAGCTGGGCGCCAAAAAAGCTGAATTAGTATGTTACAAAACGAGCGGCGACGTACTAGGCGACCGTTCTGCGGTAGTAGGCTACGCTTCCATAACATTCATGAAATAGGCTTATTTTAGAATACTCGTTCAGTAAAAAGTAAACTTTATATATAACCGTATAATATTAATCCAATTAGTTGAATGGATGTGAGCGGGTATGGAAACAAGAAAATCAACGAAAACCGAATCTGAACTCGAAACGAAAAAGTCCAAAAACTTCGAAGAACTCGTCAATATCTGGTTCTTCCCTAGAATGTAAGACAACAACCAAAACCCATAGAAAACGTGTACACCGACATCCACAGTTCCCTTGTGAACCCTTTCTTTTTATAATTGAAGCCCGTTGACCAAAACCTCGATTTTACAAAAAAGAAGATTAACCTAAAACTATTTTATATAATCTCTTCCATTGTCTTTCTGGGTATGTTCCAATGGGAAGAGGTTCTGGCTTCGGAAAAGCCATTCTATTTAATGAACACTTTGTTGTTCACGGCGTACCTGGAATTGTTTCAGCAATTGATTCAGCAGCTGACGCAGAAGCGAAAAAAGGTGGAAAAGGCATCACCATAGAGGATGAAAGAAAGGGCGCAAAGGGCTACGCTGAAAGGAAAAAGCTTCAGCAAAAAGAGTCAATCGAAAACATGCTTAAAGCAATGAACATTGACCCGCAAAAAGTTACTTTTAGAATCTGGTTGGGCGGAAACCTGCCTGGATTTAGCGGGATTGGCGCTTCTGCAGCAAGCAGCGTTGCGATTGCTAGGGCAATATCAGAGGAGCTGGGGATGGATTTGTCCGATGAGAAGATTAATGAGGCTGCCTATGAAGCTGAGAAGGCTTATGCTGGAAACCCCTCAGGCATCGACAACACCGCAGCAACCTATGGAGGCTTGATCTGGTTCAAAAAGAATCTAAGCGGGGGTGCAAACACGATTGAGAGGTTAAGCATACGAGAGCCAGTTGAAATCGTCATAGGCAACACTGGAATCGTTGCTAACACTAAGGCTATGGTTGCTGGAGTGGCAGAGCGAAAGAAACAAAGCCCCGAAAAATACGGTGCAATCTTCAGGCAAGCAGAAAATCTTGCGCACAAAGAAAGAGAGGCGCTGGAAGAGTTTGACCTACGGAAAGTTGGCGAATTAATGAACGAGAACCATCGGTTACTACAGGAAATCGAGGTTTCATGCAAGGAATTGGATTACTTGGTTGAGTTGGCGAGGGAGCAGGGCGCGTTTGGAGCAAAAATGACTGGCGGCGGAGGCGGAGGCTGCATGTTAGCGTTGACGCCAGGAAAAGACCTGCAGGAAGCGGTTGCGGCAGCCATGGAGAATGAAGGCTTTAAAGTGTTGAGAACAAAGATAGGAATCCAAAAATTGTGAGGGAAAAAGCCGGAACATGCAAGATGGGGTTAGACGCAACAATACTACTCAGAGGAGCAGGTAAAGGATTTAAAAAGGAAAAATGCCGAAAGGTTGAGTTAAACAAGTTCCTGTGATTGTATGTATCTGACAAAAAATGAAGAAAAAATGTTGGATGGCGAAGAGGGCTACGCAGTAAAAAAGTCCATGGAGATACTTGTTGCCCTCGGAAACATTTACGGCGCCAAAAAACTCATAGAAGTTGGCTCAGTGCAAGTTGCGGGCGTATCATATCATAACCTCGGGGATGCGGGGCTAGAGTTTCTGAACGAGCTGGCAAAAGATGGAAAAGTCAAAGTGCTTACAACCCTGAATCCTGCAGGAATGGATTTAGAAAACTGGCGAAACCTCGGAATTGACCCCGAGTTTGCGAGAAAACAGAATTTGGTTATTGAGGCTTTCAGCAAAATGGGCATAATCATCTCCTGCACCTGCACACCCTACCTGATAGGCAACCTGCCCAGATACGGAGAACACATCGCTTGGTCAGAATCTTCCGCAGTTACCTTCGCCAACTCGGTTATCGGAGCCAAAACAAATAGGGAAGGAGGACCTTCAGCCCTTGCAGCAGCGTTTGTGGGAAAAACGCCCTACTATGGACTCCATTTGGACGAGAACAGAGTTCCAGACACTCATGTAGAAGTAAAGGCGAAATTGACTAAATTTTCTGATTGGGGAGCACTTGGCTACTGTATTGGAAAGCAGGTGCAAAACAAGATTCCCTACATAACAGGCATAAAAGATGCAAATGTAGATGAGCTGAAGACTTTCTGTGCCTCAGTGGTGACTTTCGGCTCAAAACCGCTATTTTATATGAAAGGAATAACTCCGGCATCCGAGAAATATAAGCATCCAAAAGAGAAAATCATCCTTGAGGACAGGGACATCAGAGAAGCATACGAAGCTATCAACGATGACGTTGAAGACATCGATTTCGTGTGTATAGGCTGCCCCCACGCGTCCATCAAAGAGATAGCAAAAATTGCTGACATGCTCAAAAACAAGAAGACATCTCCTTATACGGAATTCTGGGTTGCAACTTCAAGGTCAATGAAGCAGCTCGCTGACAAGAGAGGCTACACGGAAGCGATCGAGAAGGCGGGAGGAAAATTTGCCTGCGACACCTGCATGGCAGTAGCGCCGTTGAAGGGAAGGTTTAGAGCTGTTGCCACAACCTCCGCGAAGGGCTGCTACTATTCGAGGCATAACATGATGTTGACTAAAATGGGAAGCTTAGAGGAGTGTATAGAGGCTGCGGTGAAAGGAAAATGGAGTTGAAAGGAAGAATTATTTCTAGGGGAGTTGCAGAGGGCGAAGCGTTAACCACGACTCAGCCGATTTCGTTCTACGGGGGGGTGGACCCGGAGACCAGCGAGATACTGGAAAAGGGGCATGAGCTGCAGGGAAAGCGAATCAGAGGCAAAATTTTGGTTTTCCCGAATGGCAAAGGCTCAACAGTTGGGTCCTACACCCTGTACAGACTGAAAAAGGGCGGGATGGCTCCCGCTGGAATCATAAACAGGGAGTGCGAGACGGTGGTTGCTGTGGGTGCAATAATCTCGGAGATACCCTGCGTTGACGAAATTGACATCTCAAAAATAAAAACCGGAGACACTGTTCGAATAGAAAACGGTGTGATTAAAATAAAAAAGTAGCTTGTTGAAAATATGCCAGTCAACTAGCCTACAATAAGAAATATGGAAAGATGGTGCGAAGGATGAGCGTTAAGCCAACTGTTCTGAAGCTGGGTGGTTCTGTGATAACAGACAAGGAGAAGCCATTGACTCCTGACTTGAAGGCAATTGAACGGTTGGCAGACGAAATTTCTCGAGCCAAGGTTTCGCCACTTGTCCTGGTTCACGGAGGAGGCTCTTTTGGACATCCGGTTGCGGAACGATACGACATAGCGAGGGGTTACGTTGACCCATCACAGATTCTGGGGTTTTCGCAGACCCATCTGGCTATGACCCTGCTGAACAGTTGGGTTATGGAGGCTCTAATAAGCCATAATATCCCCGCAGTAGAGGTTCACCCATCCTCCTGTGCGGTTACGAAGGCTGGTCGAATAGCCAACATGGAACTGAAGCCGTTGAAAAAAATGCTTAAACTCGGGTTTGTGCCCGTTCTGTACGGAGACGCTGTCCTAGACTCGGAGAAAGGCTTCGCCATATTGTCTGGAGACCAACTTGTCTCTTCACTGGCAACAAAACTTGGCGCAAGCCGCATTATAATGGGCGCGGATGTTGATGGTCTGTACACGGCTGACCCCAAAGCAGACTCTTCGGCGCAGCTAATTAATCACTTGACTTTGGAAGAATTGAAAAGCCTGAAGCACAAGATTGAAGGGTCAAAGGCAACTGACGTGACCGGGGGCATGCTCGGAAAGGTGCATGAGATAAAACTTGCAATTAAGCATGACATCGAAACGGTTATCGTAAACGCCACAAAACCATTGAGGGTCTATAAGGCTCTTAAGGGAGAAAAAGTGGTTGGAACAATTATCGAGAAAGGGTGAAAACAGTTGGATGATATGATTGGAGAAAGGAAAGCTGACCATATAGAAGTCTGCCTTAAAGAAAATGTTCAATCACGAAGAGCAACAACAGGATTTGAAGATGTCCATCTTGTCCACAAGGCTCTTCCCGAAATAGAAAGAGAAAAAATAGACACCTCCACAACCGTTTTCGGCTACAAATTTTCTGCACCCCTCTTTGTGGGAGCCATGACTGGAGGCACCGAAAAAGCAACAAAAATAAACGCTGCCATAGCCGAAGCGGTAGAGGAACTCCACCTTGGGATGGGTGTCGGAAGCCAAAGAATAGCAATTGACAACCCAAAAATTGAACGTTCCTTCAGCATAGTTAGAGATAAGGCGCCAACCGCCTTTATCCTAGCAAACATTGGAGCTCCGCAGCTCGTCGGCAAATACGGCGTCAAAGAAGCTAAAAAAGCGGTTGAGATGGTGAAAGCAAACGTTTTAGCCGTCCATTTAAATGCTTTGCAGGAGGCTGTGCAGCCAGAAGGCGACACAAACTACTCAAATCTTCTCCAAAAAATATGCAAACTTGCCCAAGAGTCAGATGTTCCAGTTATCGTCAAAGAAACTGGTGCAGGAATAGCAGCAGAAGAGGCAGCAATGCTTGAAGCAGCTGGGGTTGCAGGAATCGATGTGGCGGGAGCGGGAGGAACAAGTTGGGCAGCTGTGGAGTATTACAGGGCTAAGGCGTGTCAAGATGGGTCTAGCCAAAGGCTGGGCGAAACTTTCTGGGATTGGGGCATACCCACCGCAGTAAGTCTTGTAGAAACGGTCAAGTCAGTTAATTTGCCAGTAATAGCTTCAGGCGGAATAAGAAACGGAATAGACGCAACAAAGGCTTTAGCTTTAGGCGCAAGTCTGACTAGCGCCACTTACCCGTTTCTGAAGCCGGCCACAAATTCTTCGGAAGATGTTAAAAAGACACTTCGGTATTTGGTTGGGGAAGTGAGAAATGCAATGTTTCTTGTAGGAGCAAACTCTGTTCAAAAGTTGCAGAAAGTTCCGCTCGTACTGACTGGAAAAACGGCTGAATGGCTAAAAATTCGAGGCTTTCGACCTGAAGTTTATGCGAGGAGAAGGGAATGAGTCGTCTGTCATCTCAGATAGCTGAATCAGCCACGAAAGTGAACAGTTTCATCGAGAAAATTGTTGACATAAACAGTAAGCCTCAACCGCTCTACCGCGCCTCCCGACAGATAATTGATGCTGGAGGAAAACGGCTGAGACCTTTTCTTGTTTTGAAGAGCTGCAGGCTGGTGGGAGGAAGGGAAGAGGATGCGATTCCAACGGCGGCGGCTTTAGAGCTGCTTCACACGTTTACTCTTATTCACGATGATATAATGGATGAGGATGAGAAGAGGCGGGGAATCCCAACGGTTCACACCCAATGGGGAGTACCCATCGCCATAGTGGCGGGTGACCTGCTCTTTGCTAAGGTCTACGAGGCAATCACCAACTATACAGACACCAAACATGTAACGCCCAAGCGGATACTGCAGGTGTTGAAGGAAATCAGCGAAGCAACCATAACCCTCTGCGAGGGGCAAACAAGGGACATGATGTTTGAAAGCAAGGAAATCGTTTCTGAGGATGAATACTTCGAAATGATCAAAGGCAAAACCGCGGCATTATTTGAAACGTCTGCAAGGTGCGGCGGAATCTTGGGCGGCGCAACCAAAAAGCAGATTAAGTGTCTCGGATTGTTTGGGCACTACTCGGGCATCGCGTTTCAGGTAATCGATGATATTCTGGGTTTGACTGCGGACGAGAAAGTTCTGAAAAAGCCTGTTGGAAATGACATCCGTGAGGGAAAGCGGACTCTGATGGTTGTTTATGCCCTCGAAAAGGCTTCAAAGAATCAAAGGAAACAGATTCTTGAGACGCTTGGAAACAAGGATGCGTCTCCTGAACAGATACAGGAAACAATCAATTTGATTGATTCTTTGGGGGCAATCAGCTACGCCAAACAGCTTGCAGAAAAGTATATCGAAAGAGCCAAAAAGGCGCTGGTTAGTTTTCCAGCCTCAGAAGAGAGGGAAGACCTCATAAGCCTCTCAGACCTCATTTTCGCTAGGCAACATTAAACTCGAAACTAAGTGGAATGCCTTGAATCCGACAGAAGAAAAAGAAGCAAGAGAAATAATCAAAAAAATTGTGCTCCTAAACGCGCTTCGCTACGACGGAAAAGCTGCACATAAACCAGTTTTCAGCAAGCTGCTCGGTGAACATCCCCAGTTTAGACGAAGAATAAAAGAGGTCACCCCAATAATCAATGAGATTGTACAGGAAATTAACTCACTCACCTTAGAGAAGCAGAGAGAGATTGTAGCGGAGAAGTGGCCTGAGGCTCTTATAGAAGAAAAACCTGAGGAAACAAAGCAGCTTCCGCCTCTGCCGAACGCCAAAAAATACGAAAAAATTGTTACGCGGTTTTCTCCGAACCCCGACTTTGTTCTGCACCTAGGCTCGGCTAGGGCAATAATTCTCAGCCACGACTACGCCAAAATCTATAACGGCACCTTCATTCTCCGCTTCGAGGACACTGACTCGAAAACTAAGACGCCGAAGTTGGAGTTCTATGAGGCAATCCGAGAGGATTTGAAGTGGCTGGGCTGCAACTGGGACTCCGAATTCATCCAAAGCGACAGGCTCCCAATCTATTACCGACACGCTGAAGAGATCCTCAAGAAAGGCAGCGCCTACGTCTGCACATGTAGACGCGAAGACTTCCAGGAAAAAACTAGGAAAGGTCAGTCTTGTCCGTGCCGAATTTTGTCTGCAGAAGACAATTTGGTTCGCTGGAACAGGATGTTGGATGGAACGTACGGCGAAGGAGAGGCTGTGGTTCGGGTTAAAACGGATTTGGGTCATCCGAATCCTGCTGTTCGAGACTGGCCTGCGCTGAGAATAATTGACCCCGACAAATATCCTCATCCGCGTGTGGGCAGCAAATACCGTGTTTGGCCTCTCTACAATTTCTCTACCGCCGTTGACGATCATCTGATGGGGATAACTCACATCATCAGGGGAAAGGAGCATTTGACCAATCAGGCTAGACAGGAGTACATGTACAAGCATTTTGGGTGGAAATATCCGGAAGCAATCCACTACGGCAGACTCAAAATAAGAGGAGCTTCGCTTAGCAAATCAGAAATCGTAAAGGGCTTAGCTAGCGGAGATTACAAAAGCTGGGACGATCCACGCCTTGCCACCCTCGCGGCGCTAAGAAAACGGGGAATAACGCCAGAGGCAATCCGTAACTTGATAATTGACGTTGGTCCTAAACCGCAAGATGTTGTCTTAAGCTGGAAAAACCTGTACGCACACAACAGAAAACAAATCGACCCCAAAGCGAAACGTTACTTCTTTGTTAGCACCCCAGTCAAAGTAGTTGTTAAAGATGTTCCACATGCTTTCACGGCGAAGGTTCCGCTGCATCCTGATTACCCCGAAATGGGTTTTCGAGTCTTTGACATTGAGCCTTCTAAGGGAGGGCCAATGTTCTTGGTATCAAAGAGTGATGTGAATCTTTTGGAAGATAAACAGGTAATCCGCTTTATGGATCTCTTCAATTTTAGAGTGGAAAAGGTTGAAAAGGGCATGATTCAAGCCACTTTTCTGGGCGAGTCTTACGAGGAAGCTAAGAAGGTTGGGGCGCCGTTGATTCACTGGGTTCCTGTTGGCGGCGGTGTTCCATGCGAGGTTGTGATGCCTGACGCTTCTGTGGCTGAAGGCGTGGCGGAAGAGGCTTGCAGAGCGTTGAAGCCAGATGAGATTATCCAGTTTCAGCGTTTTGGTTTCGTCAGAATTGACAGCGTTGATGGGAAGCTGACGGCTTATTTTGCGCATCGGTAACAGTTTGTTTTTGTTGCTTGGTTTTCAGGAAAAAATACTGTTTTCAACAATGTACCTTTATTAGTCTCCTAATATGTTTGCTGTGCTGTTTTGGGACAGTTTAAAATGCGAGGGTTTGTCAGTGTTAGTTTATGAGAATGTGGATGGTAAATCCGAGAGTCATGTGTAGGCAGCATCTTTTGGGGGAGCATGCAGAGATTCACATGTTCATTGGAGCCATTAGTCGCGGTAAATCGGTGAAGGGCTATCTGGAGAAGGGGCTTCTTGAAGTTCACAACCTATACAGCCGCCATGAGGAACTGGTTGAGGAGATGAAGCGGAGAGGCTACCATCACAACTCAAAAGCTGAGGAAAAATGGAAATCTGCAGAAAAATTGGGGTTTATAGACAGGGAAAAGAGTCTCGAGGAGCTTGTTAAGCGCTGTCCAAGGTGCAAACATAGATGTTCTGAAGAAATCTCTAGTTTTTAGCTCGGCAAGCTTTAGAGAATCATGCTAATGCAGGTGGTTGATGATTCCGTATTCGCCGCTGAGTGGGTCCTGAAAGGGTGGCAGATGTGGTGGATAGAAAGTGAAAACAATGAATACGATAGCCAAGAGAAGCAGTGCAGCTAGAGCGATTTTTTCGAGTTTAGGGGATAGTTGTTTGTGGACTAGAAGTCTGTAGCTCAGGTATTGTCCAATTATCACAGCTACGATGAAGCTTAGGATGTCTATTACGAAGATGCTTTCTCCAGTGATGCTGGTGTAAGAGTAGAAAATGAGAGGGATGATAGCGGTTATTGCATAGGGGACAACAGCTTTTGCCAAAAAGAAGTTGTTTGTCTCTTTCTTAATGCGCCAATATTCTATGATTGCATATAGTAATGCTGGCCAGAAACCTAGTTTCAGATGTTCCCACACGCTCTCGTTTACGGCTGAGAATGCGCCGACGATTGGCTGGTAACCAGACCACTCGAAAGTAAAGTGGAGCAGGCTCCCAAGAAGGATTATGAAAAGCATTCCAAACAGTTCATAATTTAAAATGGTCCTTTTTTGGAGAATAACCATCAAAATCACTAATAATCTAAATCATGAAAATCGAATTTAAAGCTTGAGGCACCTCAAACTTTTTCGGTAGCTCGCAACTCACTCTCCTAGGAAAGCTTGTTCTTCAACAATCAGCTGCTATTAGGCTCCTAATAACAGTATATTGTTGAAAACAATCTTTTTTCAGAAAAAAGGCACACCATTTTTTAGTTACGTTTATCTTTTGTTGACTCCTTCTGTATTATCGTCTAGGCGTTGAGTTCGGTGCGCGACATTATTATTCCAATAGGAGGGACTCGCCCTCCAGAACCAACCAATCAATGTAGCCTATGCAAACGGACAGTGCATCCATCTCAACTCACTCGCTGCCCCCGTTGCAAACAGCTGTTCTGCAGAAGCTGCATAACCGAAGACCTACGCGACGGCGAATATCTGGTCTGCCTGAACTGCGCCAGAAGATACGTTACACCCAAACCCGCATTCAAGGGCAAATACACTCCCCTCACCCTCTACTTGTCCAGAAAAGCCAAATGGACCAGATGGGTTAAACTCCAATTCTCGCAGATAGAGGGAATAATCGGCAAAGAACTTCTAGCATCCGCACACCAAAACCCTGAATGGTGGACAAACAACACTTCAGTTCACACCAAAGCTTGGCAGAGCATAGGCTGGAACATAAAGGAAGTAAACCTTGAAGAAAAAACCGTGATTTTCACCCGACCCAACATAGTGACGCCAGAAAAAGAAGACAAACCAAAGAAAACCTCGTCCCTAGTATCCCTTCCAGAATACAAACCAAGAAAAAAGAAGACACCATCCTTGACCCGCATAGCCACAGCACAAGCCAGACTCAAAAACGTCTCCCGCAGAAAATCGTCCATCAGAAAATACCGGGGAAAATTTCGCCCCAAAACCGCGTACGAGAAACGCCTCTGGAAAACAGACGAAAAACCCTAAAACAAAACAAAAAACGTGGCTAGGCGTAAACACACCCAACAACCCGAAGAGCCTAAACTCCACCCACACCCTTTTCTAACCGAAAACAAATAAAGAAGAACCTTTTCTAATTGCTGAGAGTAAAGAGAATGTGATCGCATGGGAAAAATTAGGGTTGGCGTAGTTGGCGTAGGAAACTGTTTCGCTGGCCTCGCCCAAGGAATCGAAATCTACAAGCGAAACAAAATCCAGAAACTCGGATTAATGCACGAAAAAATCGGCGGCTACGGTGCAGAAGACCTAGAGTTCGTCTCCGCCTTTGATGTGGGAGAAAACAAGGTGGGCAGACCTCTAAATGAAGCCATATTTTCAGACCCAAACTACGTCGATTGGGTTGACAGCGTCTCAAACTGCACTACCAGAAAAGTGAAAGAAAGCCCGACTCTTGACGGCGTAGGAGTCTACGTTGCAAGCATGATCAAACCAATCAAACAAACAAAAAAAGAAAAAGAACTTGAGAAAGAAGCAATCGAAGAGATAGAAGCCACAAAAACACGAATCCTAATCAACTACCTGCCTGTGGGAAGCCAGAAAGCCACAGAATTCTGGGCAAACATCGCCCTGAAAACAGGCTGCGCCTTCATAAACTGCATGCCCGTCTTCATCGCATCCAACCAAAGCTGGCTGAAAAAGTTTGAAAACGCGGGGTTACCCATTGTGGGAGACGACGTTAAGGGGGTAATCGGGGCAACAATAACCCATAGAACATTAGCCAAACTTTGCGTGGACCGAGGAGCAGTGATAGACCGAACCTACCAGATCAACGTTGGCGGAAACACGGATTTCGCTAACATGCTGGAGCGGGAGCGGCTGGAGAGCAAAAAGATATCCAAAACAGAAGCCGTTCAAAGCCTCATCCCAGCCAATCAGCGATTGAACGACAAGGACATCTACATCGGACCAAGCGACTTCATTCCCTTCCTAGGCAACACCAAACTGGCTTTCATCCGAATAGAGGGAAGAATGTTCGCAAACGTTCCCTTCAACATGGAAATCCGCTTAGACGTAGACGACAAAGCCAACTCCGGCGGAGTAGCAATCGACGCGATAAGATGCGCGCAACTGGCATTAGACAAAGAAGTCAGCGGCAACCTAACCTACGCTTCTGCATACCTGATGAAACATCCCCTTATCCAAATGGGCGACGAAGACGCCAGAGAAAAGCTGGACAACTGGATTTCTGAACTGGAAAAATAAAGGGCGTATCCTGCCAGCTAAAATTTCCCATCTTTCTCAAATCGTTATAGAATGTCTACGATACTTGAAAAGCCCCGGAAACAGATAATAGGTTGACCCCTTTATGGCGTAACCAAGAGACTTGGCGATGTCAAACCCGTCACTCACTCTGTTCCGAGTTCTCGTGAAAACTCCGGCGCATCGTTCATAGGAAATCCTCCCAAACTTTGATATTAACCTAGAAATTTTGTGATCCTCGGACACTCCCAGCTCTGGGTCGTAGGGTCCACAGCCGTTCCTAGATATTCTGCAGGCAACATCATACAGCAGGGGCATACTGCATCCGGGAACGCTGGCTCCAATCACCGGGATTCCCAAGATTTCGATTGTGGGAAACAGGAGGGAAAACTGTGTCACAAAGTTGGCTCCCATGATTCCGAATCTTCTTCCCAGCGTAAGGCTGTCTCTTGGTCTCAAAGAGGGGACTGTGGCGACGATGTCCTTCCTTTTGAAGGCGTAATACATCACTTCGAAGTAGTTCTCATATTTGTCCATGTCAGAAAAAATGTACCTATTGTCCATATGGGTTCCGGTAGAGAAGAGTGAGTCGATGTCATGAAAAACGATTATCCTCCCCTTGGCATGCTTGAATCCCAAATTCCTTCCTATAGCCGGAGTGTCCCACCCTGAATACTTGATAATTCTCGACTTCCACAATTCCTTCCTATACTTCTCATATTCCTCAGGAGAAATTACTATAGAATCACAAATTTTCGGAAACTCAGCGTTTTCTCCCGCATCAACAACTATAAATTCGATTGTCTTGCTTTTTCCAGTCTTCTCTTCAAAAACTTTCTTCGCAACTTCCCAGTTGTTAAAAGTCTCTTCAAGGGCTGTTGTATCTTTCTCGCGCCTTCCTGTTGTTATAACCGAGAAGACTGGGTTTGACATAAGCTCCTCTATGAAACACAATGCTTTTTATCACTTTTGCATGAATACCCGATAAACTCAACTTCGTTGGTTGCGAAAAGACCCTTGAGCCATCAACTGTAAACCTTCCGGAATCCTTTTTCGATGGCTTACAACGTCTGAACGGCTTGTTTTATGCTGCCCTACAATGAATATCCGCTGATCTGTGGCTCTGTAACCGTTCAAGTTTGAACATTCAAGGTTTCCAAGTGGGCTGTGCATGCATTTTATTTTGGCTGCATTTTGGCAACATTATTTTTGTGTTCCGATAATAAACACTGCTACAGCAATGATTGCCATTATGATGACAACAATCACTAAGAATATTCCCCTGTTTGGAGGCGCAGTATCTTCTGGTGGAGGTTCACTGGTTGTTAGGTGACAGTAGGCAGTTATTGTGGGGTCATGTTCAATCCTGTAGCCGCTGTACTCTGGGTAAGCTGTTAGGTAGAAGTAGTCAGCATAGTTCATGTCCAGCAGGTGGTCTTTGGCTTGTTCATACAATTCTGGGTCCATGCTCGCCAGCACAACTGGAATAAACCTCATTAGTGATGTGTGAACAGCGAATATGGGGTTGTCTGCAAAGCCAGATATCTTGCAGGTTCTTGTTGTGGTCTGATATGTCTCGTAGGCTGTTTCTGTCTGGTCAAGAGTATAATTGAATAGCTTGTACGACTCTTTTGTTGTGAAGTCAGCGTCCATGATTTTTTCGCCGTCATCAGCAAAAGCCTCTATTATCGAGTCGTCAACAGTCACCTCTTCGTCTTGGACGTCTGTGCCTGAAGCTTCAAAATAGGCTGTGTGGTCAAGGATCACTGTGGCCTGAAAATTCACTATGCTCATTTGGATTTCTTGGTCGCTGATGAAATCATATATTGTTTCCTCTGAGATTTGTTGCCCGTTCAGTTTGTAGCATCCCGTCGCGTTGTAATGAACAGTCACAGGGAGAATTATTAGCCACCAGAAAACCCACAGATCACGCATCTTACCTATCACATAATTTATACTCAGAGTTGCTTCCCCAGTTTCTGGGTCAATTCTCAGTTCATAAGTGAATGTCAACTCATCGTAAACCGTCAAAGCTATGGGTCTAGGATCGCGCGTTGGATTATCTGGGTCAATTGACGTTTTCCACCATAACGCAGCAAGGTCAGTATACTTCATTCCCCAAGTCCAAACAAGCCCATCCTCTGTTGAAGACAAGGGTATCACCTCAGTTTTGCTGTTCAAATCAGGCTTCGAATTCCCAGCAAAAAGATCATCCAAATCATAGCCTAAACTGAAAGAGGCGTATAATGTGTCATTCCTGTCTGGTGACTGCTCAAAAACTGTGTCTGCAGTTTCATTGAATGCCATAAGCATCACGAAGCTTGAGGCGGTTACAACGTCTTTTAAACCATCTCTGGACTTGTAATGCAGCATTGTAGTTTGGATTGGAACAGTCAGTGCGTTTTCTTCATCTGTGATGTTGAATAGTCCAGCAGAAAGCATCTGCAGCCCTGAAACATTCACGTATGCAAGATTAAGGTATGCGTGAGAGTTTTCGGGTGGGGGTGTCTTGCCATGTATTGCAGCATATAGTCTAACGTAATCAAAGAAATCGATTTCTTTCCGCCAGGACTCTAGTTGAAAATCGGAAGGCTGCAAAGTGTCAAGTGCCCACACGGGTAAAACATTAACTAAAACTGAACATACAAAAAACAGCGTAGCCATTCTACACAATACTTTCTTAGACAATTAAGCCGCCTCCATTAATCTTCAGTTAACGAAATTTGATAAAAGGCTTATGCACCTATAATCAACATGTATCATGAACTCGAAAACGGTTGAGTGGCTGATAAGGAGCCATCTATTTGCTCCTGCGGTATGTCTTAGAGAAATATTGTACATAGGCTAAAGCGGAAATGGCTGAAACCCACGCAGCCGCATTCTGACAGAAAACATATCTCCACAACAGATCCCCCTCTGTTAAGGACGGGAGTCTGGCTGATACAATACCTTCAAAGGCGCTTCGGAAGCCGGAAGCAATGAAATCTAAGCCACTGGCAATAGGAACCAACCCTTCAGCCAATGACTGCATAAAACCTTGTAAAGGCGAAGTTTTACTGTAAAATCCAGCCGCGAACTCGGTGAACAGGTTAGGGTACACTAAAACAGAGAGCAAAATACTCGACAACAGAAAAATCGTTATGACAGTCACGGTGCTTTCAAACGCTAAACTGCCAAAAGAGAGCCGCCGTGGCGCAGATGAAACGCCACTAGAACGAAGTAAAACGGAGCTAATTTTGCTGAAAAACTTTTTAATGGTTCCCATGATGCCTCGTGTGGATTTTGCTGTTCTTCTTGAGCGTCTCCTTCGAGTTTTTGAGACCTTGGCTGGGGATATTCTATGCGGTCTCATGGCTATGTGGCTCGTAAGATACATCCAGCTTGAGACTAGCACAAGTATCACTGCGAGGGGAAGAAGATGAAAGAGAGGACTGACAGGTAACGGGTATGCATATGTTTCTGTTAGTCCTGAACCCACAAAAAAGTAAACCATGAAGAACTCGGAGATGAACGCTAAGGCGAGAAACAAACCTATTGTTAGCAGTCTCTTCGGGGCAGTCCAACCGCCGAAAGTTAAGCGGTCTCCTTTTCCTTTAGACGCCATTAATACTTCCCTCAACAGTGATGTGCCTTCAACACTTGCTTCATTTGTGTTACTTAGGATAATAATCTTATTATTTAATTTTGACTTGTTCCGGTTCGTCCTACCATGTCACTTACACGAATTTGAGCACATAACATTGCGAACTTGGAAACAGAAACTTTTTGTTAAGTGATAAGGAAAGTGTTCGTCCTACATTTCATTCTTTTGACATGTAAACGATATGCGTTTCCTGCGAATATTTTTACACATCAGGATATTGTGGATGCTATGTAATGAAAAGCTGAATGCCAAGTATAAATTTCTACTCCATAACATTTTAAATCAGTTTAAAGCATAGCTTGCATCCTAGAAGCGGTTGAGAGGACATTCTACGCCGCAACTCAGAAAAGGAGACAATGCATGCCTAAAGCTTCGAAAAAGGAACTACTTAAGCTGTACAAAGATCACAAAGTTCAGCTTCTTATCAGCAAGTTTGTTAGCGACGAGCTTGGCACATTAAATCCGATTTATGAGCCGAAGCAAGGTTTTAGATATCAAATTATAGACGATATCGTGGGGGACTCTTCTAGCACAGAGAAATTTTTGCAGAAAATGTTTGAGGGCGGTATCCTAGAAAGGAAACTTTACGACAAAATCGTCTATTGTCCATCTTGTAGTTCAGCAAACCTTTCTATACATTATACCTGTCCCCACTGCAAATCTTTCGACGTAAAGAAGAGCGCCTTGATTGAACACATAAAATGTGGATACATCGACACCGAAGACCACTTCCAGAAAGACGACAAACTGGTTTGTCCCAGATGCAACAAAGAATTAACTAATCCTGATGTGGACTATCACAAAGCAGGAGTATGGTGTACCTGCAATCAATGTGGAAAAAGCTTTGACATTCCGGTTCCAGCCCATTTCTGCCGTGAATGCCACCAAAACTTCACCTTCGATGAAGCCATTTACAAAGACGTCTACTCCTACAGTTTGACTCCAGAAGCCGCGAAAGAGGCAACATTAGGCTGTGTTCTAACCGTCCCCATAATCGAATTCTTGGAAGATCTGGGATTCACAGTGGAGAGTCCCGGTTTCTTGAATGGAAAATCTGGAACCCGCCACATGTTTGACTTAACCGCCGTCTCCGCTGGAAAGAAAAAGAACACAACCGCGATTGATTTTGCAACTTCCACAGATGATGTTGTATCTGAGCATTCGGTGATCGCTATGTTCGCCAAGATATTCGACGCTACCCCAGACAGGGCTTGTCTGGTTGCGATTCCGAAGATGAACGAGAACGGCAGAAAATTGGCATCACTCTACAAAATAAATCTGATTGAAGCAAAAAATCAGAGCACGGCAATAGATTCATTGAAAGCCTGTGTAAGTGAGTAAGTTAGCTTCCGGAATAGACTGCTGTGTTTCCCCGCTCAGTTACAACTTTAACGGTGTAACTGCCTATTGGTAAAGAGACATCTTCAGTTAGGTAATTTTTGGTCTCCGCAGAATTTACGAAGACGCTTATGTCATAGCGTTGATGGTCTGTTGAGTTGATTATCCACAGTGAAACCAGATGAACGGTCAGGCTTCCATCGTTTTCGAAGGTGAATTGAGTTCCATCCATTTTCACTCTTACTCCCAGAAAATCTATGTCAATCGATGTTTGCTCGCTATCGGCGTATTGATCCGCAAATTTGACGTTTACTTGACCATAACTATTAATGTAGCTTTGCCATGTATCCGTGAGATTCACTGTATAGTAGTCCCATCCCGTTGTCGGCGTATGCCCTGCGGTGGAATTGAAGCCAATGTCGCTGTATGTAGAGGATGTCCAATTGTAGGCTTGAAGATACCAATTCTCCGAAGAGTCGTCAGCCCTATATCTCAACTGTATCTCGATTGTTTGAATGTTTGCGAGCGGATATGTGGACAAATCGACAGTAAATTGTCCAGTCAAATCAAAAGAAGACAAACTGGTGCTCGTGCTCTTTTTTACGGTAATCAAGTCAACACATCCTGTTATGTATCTCCAAAGGTTGTTAGCCCACAATCTAATCTGGAAGTTTGAAACAAAATATTGGCTGTCGGTGACTGCTTCTGTGTAGTGATGCCAACCATTTCCATACTCAAGCTGGTTCAAATCTTGGTAAGTGTCCCATGCGTTGCCATCGTAATATTCAATCAGAAACTCGTTGTCATCTAGATAACGATCATACCACCAGAAATCTACATAAATCGCATCTGCATCTGAACAGTCCATACTTGGAGAAGTCAAATATCCAGATCGACCACCAGACCACCCATCAAAATCCGCTGAATACGTTCCAGCGTATGCATAATCGCTTTCTTTGTCCCAGTTACCTGTCTCACTCCAGCCAGAAGGAGGCCAACTGCCTTCAAAGCTTTCGGCGTTGATAAGCGTTATATTACTTGAACCGCTATCACTGGTTTCCACAAAACTTTCAAATTCGCCATCGTCAACTTGAGTATTAATGTATGTGCCATCCGTTTTGCTTCCAGTGTTAACTGTGTACTCGCTTTGCGCAGTAAACCATGGAAGATCGCTGCCGGATTCAACATTGGCGATGATAACGTTCTCCTTCATTTTCTCCCAGTCCACTTGGTTCATCTCGTAGTTCCACAAGACAATATTCGAGACTATAGCCAAGATAATCACTAGGCTGAGGGCAACGACTATTATGTTGCTGATGCCCCGCCGATCCCGTTTAAGACGGCGACATGTAATAGTCCACAACAGTGGTTCCCCTCCTCGTTACTACCTTAATCTCATACATAGAGTCTGAACTCCAGCTGTAAGTGACGTTCAACCAGCCATGCTTGTTCTGTTCCAACTCAAGAGGCGTAAACGATTGGTCTGTACGATTTATGTACATGGCGGCTACTTCTATCGAAACCTTGCCCACGTTACGAAGATACAACGAAACTTGAGTTGGTGTAAACCAAACATCTTCAACAATGAGTCGTTCACCCATATTGTCGTGAAGCCCATCAGTGATAACAAAAGTAGCTGTAATAGCGATCGACATGCCTGCAACTGCGATAACCGTCATTAAGAGACTGCTCAAGACCGGGGTTATTCCCCTCCTGTTCCGCGACAGTTTTCTCATATTTTTCCGTTCCATTACACGATGAACTTAAAGGCCATATACCCGCAGGTCAGAAGAATCACGCTGTGTTTCAGACCGCCGCCAACTGTTCCTTCACCCATTTTTCCAGCCACAAGACCCCCGAAGAAGCCTTGGATGGCGCTCATGTGGAAAAAAATGCTCCTTGCTTCTTGAGGTGACATCAACGTTAACTGGCCAGTGGAGAAATCCGACATGTCAACAAAGAAGGATTTGAAGAGCATGATAATGGTGAAGAGGAAGACGAAGAAGGCTACATAGATTATTGCAAGATAAGGTCTAGTCTGAGTTTTGCGCTCATCATCAAACGTCAAGGTTGTCTGCACAAATTTCTCCAGCGGCTCAAAAACCTTTTCAACTTTACCTCCTGACCTCTGGGCTTCGAGAATCAAGGGAACTGTTCGCCCTACCAGAGCAGTGTCAACACGCTTGCCAAAAGATTGAAGCGCTTCCTCGAAGGACACTCCCCAACTCATCTGCGCCACCATCTTCTCCAGCTCCTTGGTTAAAGGTCCATAATTCCTCTTAGACGCTTCCTCCAACGCCTGCGGCAGGGTCATACCGCTTTTTTGGGCTTGAACTATGCTTCGAAAAAGGTCTGGAAGACGCTTGTCTACCGACCTCTTCCACCGATAGTCCGCGTAATCGAGAACAGCGGGAGGAAAAACGGTGATCACCACTGCTAACAGGAAATATTCATCGAAGAGAGGGCTGTCTCTGAGGAGAAGAATAGCGGTCAGGCAGATAAATATCCCTAGAATACCCGAGACAATCCAAGCAATTTTCTTCTCAAATTTTTCAATTTTTGGCATAATCATCTCTTCGGCGAAGCCATATCTAAGATAACCAGAAACACCGCTGACCCAACCGGCAAGCCAATGTAGGTCAGAAGTTGCAACAGTAAACGAGAGTCCAACGGACCAAATCCCCCGCCTCCCAGCATCGACATAACCGCAAGCATCACCACAAAGATGAGAGACCCCGCCACCATCAGAGTGACATAAAACTCAGCCAAAACTCCCAGAGTGTCAGAAAACCGTTTCAATGCAATACTTTTTTCCTTCATGTATTCTTGTGTTCGGTTTCTGAGATATCTCACCAAGTTTCCTCCAGAGTAAACAACAGAAATGAACCCTTCCAGCATCTCTTTGAATCTTTCAGAGGGGGTTCGTTTGGATGTATTTTCCAATGCTGAAAGAGCGTCAAAGCCGAAAAGCTCCACGTCCCGAATTACGCTTCTTGCCACGTTAGAGATTGCTAACGAGGAGTCAATTTGGGCTAGTGAACGCCAAATAAAGTCCGGAGGCACACCTGCCCCAGCCAAAATGGACATGTACCCTGTGGTGAAAGGCATTTCGTCCTCCAAGTCTCTCTTCAGACTATCTGCCCGATAAGTTGGGTAAACATAGAACCCTATCACCGTTAAGGCTCCAGCAAACAAGCTTACTCCCACTCCAAAGAGAAGCGACAAGACGAGAGACAATTTGAAGATGAAGAACAGGAGCACTGGAACGAAAATCATAACTGATGTAGACAGCAGCAGACTTGCTACGATGACTGTGCTGATGTAAGCTTTGAAGTTAATTTTTATCCCCGATTTCTTCAAGTTCACGTCCAAATCTTTGAACAATGGCAAAAACTGAGTTGCTCTTCCTCCGACTAATTGATAGGCAAAAACCTGTGGTTTAGTTGCCCCAATTTTGAGGCTCTCTATCCAGCGGGAAAAGAAACTCGTAATGGGTGAGAAAAGGCGACTCAAGGCATCTTTTACCCGGTTGTACTCTATTCTGAGCCTCTTTCTTATTTTGGTTGTACTCATGATGTTCCCAACCTAGCCCTTCTGAAGACGCGGGTGGGGTCAGCATAATAGTCTCTGATTACGGAAACGACGTCGGTGTACTTGCGAATCCCCTTTTGCACCATCCAGTCTAACACCGTTTTTCTTTTGTTAAGCTCCTCCAGAACCTCTTTTTCGTTAAGCCCCTTACGCTTCATCTTTTCTTCCAAGATGTGGCTATGGCCAGAATACTCGAAAGTGTCATCTCTTGCATTCCACTGATACACTTCGTTGGTTATCAGCTCCCTTGTCTTTGGGTCTAACCCCACAATCTCTGTCACTGCGCAAGTTCTTCGAGTGGGTTTTCCATCAACTTCTGTCCGCAGCTGAACAGTTATAGCGTCAATCATTGTTAGGAGTGGTCTCGGAATGTTCATTGGCTCTGATTCCAAACGGTGAATAACTGAACTCGCAGATTCGCCGTGTATTGTCCCCATTCCCAGATGGCCTGTTGCCATTGCCTGGAAAAGAGTGTAAGCCTCCTTTCCCCGAACCTCACCCACAAGCAGGTAGTCTGGTCTCTGCCTGACGGCTGCCTTCAAAAGATCAAACAGGGTGATAGCTCCAGCTCTATTCTCAGCGTCCCCAAAACCTGTTCTTGCCACCGACGGAATCCAGTTTTCATGAGGCAAATTCAACTCAGCAGTATCTTCTACACTGACTAACTTCAGTCCAGGTTTGATGAACATCGAAAAACAGTTCAGTATAGTCGTTTTTCCGGCAGCAACACCCCCAGCCACAAGAATGGATGCCCTGTTTTCGATGGCATACCAGAAGTATGCAGCCATCTCCGATGAGATTGTGCCGAGGGAGATTAGGTCGGAAATGGTTAGGGGGTCTACGCGGAAGCGTCGTATCGTGAATGTTGATCCTCTGCGGGTAACCTCGTTTCCGTAGGTCATCTGTATTCTGCTGCCGTCGGGTAGGGAGGCATCAAGTATGGGCACCGCAAGGGAGATGTTTTTTCTCGCCATATAAGCCAGTCTTACTATGAAGGAGTTCAGTTCTTCGCTGTTTTTGAAGAGAATGTTTGTGGGGAGGGATTCGTAGTCGCGGTGCCAAACGTATATTGGTATTTGAACCCCATCTGCTGAGATGTCTTCGATCAGCTGGTCTTTCATGAGGGGATCTATTTTTCCATATCCTAGGAAGTCGCGTATAATGTAGTACATGAGTTTGTCCACGGCTTCCTCATCGATTTTCAGGCGGTAGTCCTTGATGATTTCGCGAATCTTTGCTTTGAGGTACTCTTCAGCCTTGTTGCGTGTGCCGATTTCTTTGAGGTTAACGTCGATTTCTTCGACAAGTATGTCTTTGATTTCTTTGAGTTGTTTTTCCTCTTCTTCGAGGAGGGTGGGTTCGATCACTTCATATTTTATTCTCTGGGTGTTCGGTTCGGTGACTACTGCGGCGTAGACGTAGGGCTCATGGATTGGGTATACCTCTCGGAAAACAGATGTTTTTCTTTCAGGTATCGATTTTGATTTCGTTTTCATTAGCCCTCACGTTTACTAGGTTTCTCAGTTCTTCCGATAGGGAATTGGCTGATTGAACCGGTTCTCGGCTTTCATGACAAGAACATACTGTATATTAAGACTTAATAAAATCTATGGATTCCCAATCACTTACAGCATTACAAGCCATAAGGGCTAAACCGCCCAAAAGGGGGACTCAAGCCTCATGATTTCAACAAATTCGTTCAATGCTTCAATCTCTTCGGCGGTCAAGCGGTCCTGAAACTTGGTCAGCAAGACCTTTGCGTGGGCTTCAGGCACCCTAACATAGAAGATTTCGCCCTCGTGGATGTGGCGACCGATAATAGTTTTGGTTACTGAGATGGCTACTTGAGAGCCGGTGTTAGCTTCTGATACGGCTTCGCCTTTGTCTTGGATTTGCATGATTTCGCCGATGTTTCGTCCGTCTTCTTTTACAAGGGTGGTTTTTGGTTTGATGGTGCCTGCTAGGATTTCGACGCCGAAGACTGCGGGTTTTGTTTTTCTGAAGATGTAGCCTGGGAGGAATTTTAGTTTGGCTGGTTTTACTAGTCTGTTGTATTCTTGTTCGAGTTGGGTTTCTTTCTCTTTTTTCATCCATTGGAGGTAGTTGTCGAGGAGGTTGTAGATGGTTTTGTGGTTGAAGATGGGGATGTCGCGGTTTTTTGCTTCTTCTTCGGCGTCTGGCAGCACTTTGACGTTGAAGGCTAAGATGGCTCCGTGTAGGGGTTCGTTTTCTTTGACTACGGAGGCTTCGGTTACGTCCCGTTTAGAGACGTCGCCGACATCAGCCATCTTTATGGGGACATCGTTTCGTTTCAGGCTCTCGGCGATTGCTTCAAGGGAGCCTAACGCGTCGGTTTTTAAGACAACGCCGTCTAGGTCGGTGGCGATTTTGATTTGTTCAACTTCTTCGGAGACCATTTTTATGTATTCTTCGAGTTGGTCTTCGGATGGAACGGCGTATAGGGGTGCGCCGGCCAGGGCTTCCTCGAGGTTTGGTGCTGCGATCTTTATTCCTGCTGCGGCGGAGACTGATTCGACTGAGGAGAATTTGTCTCTGGGGTCTCTGATTTCGTCTAGTGGTTTGGGTAGGAGGAGTGCGCGGATGGTGGTTGTGATCGGTTTTTCTTTGGCGCCGACTACTATGAGGTCTTCTTTTTGGAGTATGCCGTCGTAGATGATTACGTTGGTGGTGATGCCTAAACCGGGTTCCTCTTTGACTTCCAGGACTGTTCCTTTTGCTGGTCCCTCTGTTGTTCTGAGTCTCTGTTGCAGATACTGCTGGGTTAGGCCTACGAGGACAGCCAGAAGTTCGGGTATGCCCTCTCCGGTTATGGCGCTTGTGGGGACGATGGCGATGGTTTTGGTGAAGTCTTTCACGTTGTTGAATTTGTCTGTTCTGAGGCCCAGTCTGGAAAAGGTTCCCATAATAGTGTACAGTTTGTTGTCTAGTTCTTGCTGGACGTAGGGGTCTTGGCTTCGGTAGGATGCTGAAAAGGTTTCGTCTTCATGAGGTTTCCATCCTGGTATGCGGTCTATCTTGTTTGCTGCCACAAGGAAGGGAGTTTTTCTCTCTTTCAGGATGTCGAGGCATTCGTAGGTTTGGACTTCGAATCCCTTGAGAACGTCGATTACCAGAATGGCTATGTCGGCTACTGCGCCGCCTCTCTTTCTGAGGTTGGCGAAGGCTTCGTGACCGGGTGTGTCGATGACCAGCAGTCCCGGAATTTTCACGTCCTTTTTCAGTCCCTTAAGCAGGGGTCCGCATATTTTGGCGAGTGTGTCTACTGGGAAGTAGCTTGCGCCGATGTGCTGGGTGATTCCGCCGACTTCGCGGGCTTGGACGCTGCTTTTTCTGATTTTGTCAAGCAGTTTAGTCTTTCCAGTGTCGATGTGACCGAGAACAGAGACGATTGGCTGTCTTATGGGCAACTGGGGTTTCCTCCACTGTATTTCAATGAAGGGCTGCTTTTAGGTTCTACTCTAGGTTATGAACGAAAAATAGTGAGAAAGCTGTTTAGGTTTTGGGCTAGTCCAGTTTCTGGAGGTGTTTGTCGCATTGGGCGATTATTTTGTCGATTTCTTCAATGTCGTAGTGGGCGTCGATGTCCACCAGCAGCCCCTTTTTTCGGAGGTAGTCAGCGACGGGTTTTGTTTTTTCCCTATACACTTCTAGCCTGTTTTTGATGACTTCAGGTTTCTCGTCTGAGCGTTGAACCAGTCTTCCGCTGCAGCGGTCGCATACTCCCTCGATTGTTGGGGGCACATTCTTTATGTGGTAGATTGCTCCGCATTTGCTGCAGGTTCTCCGTCCGCCAATCCGCTCCATTATAACCTCGTCGGGGGCAACAAAGTTTAGGGCAACGTCGATTTTCTTGAAGTTCATCATGGCTTCTGCTTGTGGAACTGTTCTGGGGTAGCCGTCGAGGAGAAAGCCGTTTTTGCAGTCTGGCTCTTCGAGTCGGTTTTTCACCAGTTCGATGACTGTTTCGTCTGGGACAAGTTCGCCGCTGGATACGTAGTTTTTTATTCTTTTGCCCAGTTCGGTTCTTTTTTTTATGGCGTCGCGGAAGAGGTCTCCCACAGAGATTTTGGGGATGCCGTATTTTTTGGAGAGAAATCCAGCGTAGGTTCCTTTGCCTACTCCGGGCGGACCGAGTATAACGATGTTCATGGTCATTTACAGTGCCTCTTTGGTCGCTTTTAGCTTGAAGGATAACGGTTTTTCGGTTAGGCTCTTCCTTTCTCTTCTTTTCCGAAGTATTTTGTCCACTTGACCTTGCGTGAGTCGCGTTTTAGGTCGATGGAGCTTTTTCTGCATTTGCTGGAGCAGAACCACAAGACTGTGCCGTCGTTCTTTACGTAGATCATGCCTGTGCCCGGTGGAAACTCGTGTCCACAAAAAGAGCAGTTTCTGGACTTTGGCACTTGTGATTCTCCCTTTTTTTATCTTCTGAGTTTTTTTGCTTCCCTTTCGGTGTCTCTTAGAACGAGGATGTCGTTTTCCCTGACTGGACCCTTCACGTTTCTGGTTATGATGCGCCCTTTGTCTGTTCCTTCCAGAACTCGAACTCTGACTTGGGTAATTTCGCCAGTGAGTCCTGTTCTGCCTACAACTTGGATGACTTCGGCAGGGGTTAGCTCATCGGTTGCCTCTTTTCTGCTCATTCACTAGTGCCCTTCTGTTTCAGTTCCTCGATTCTCTTTGAGATTTCCTTTACTAAAGACACTGCTTCGCCAACGTTGCTTATGGCAGCCGCAGCCGAGGAAACGTCTATTCCTGCGGAAACGCCCAGTTTTTCTTTGCTGGGTACAAACACATAGGTAATTTTTCGTTCTTCACAGAGAAGCGGAAGATGTGCCACAACCTCTGGCGGGTCAACATCTTCTGCTATGACTACGAGTTTTGCTTGTCCTCTTTCCACGGCTTTTGTGGTTTCGTTGGTGCCTATTCTAACTGACCCGGATCGGTTGGCTATTTGCAGGGCTTCATAGGCTGCATCTGCCACCTCGTTGGGAACCTCAATTTTTGCGTAAAACGGTTTTGACATTATGCCTCACCCTTTTTAAGTGCTGATTTTATCGGAGACAGGGTTTATGAATGTTTCTGCTTTAAGGCTACTGTGCTCCATACTGATAGTTGAGTTTCGGATTTTTGTTACTTTGGCTGTGTGAAATTTGGGTGCCACGTTTTTGTGGTGCTTGGAATTTCTGAAAAAGCTAGTTTTCAACAATGAACCTCTATTAGGAGTCTAATATGCGTAACAGAAGTGTGAATAATTATGGTGTTGTTCTGGGTTTTCAGAAAAAAGCTGTTTTTGAAGTGTAAAGAGTGCCCTCACCGCCGCCTGTACCACGCCACCCTGGAAAGATCGAATTTTGGATATCTCATTATGAGATGATACGTTATGGGATTTACGCGTGCAGAGCAGGCTTCATCTCGGTGAGAGCAAGAGCAAAATGATAGTAGATGCGGTAATAAATCTTATGAATCCAAAAACACCATCCAAATACCCACACCGATCAAAACATTACTTTTAACAGGTTCCCGAGAGTGGAATCAGACATGGTAAGAGACAAACACTTGACACATTAATTAATGAAGAGGCTCTATTAGTAGCTAAGTTTTTGAGGAACGAAAGAAAAGATTGGAATCCTAGAATCCCAACAATAAATAATAATTAAAAGAAATAAACATAAAGGGTTGATAATCTTGGAAGATAACTATGAAGAAATAAGAACTGAATTGATTGCTAAACGAAAACAATTGATTGAACTACCTTTAAGGTCGCTACCACCAAAAATACAAGGAGATTATTCTGAAGCCTTATTGAGGGATTTCATCTACAAATATATTGACAAGACATTATACGAAGTCAAACAAGGAATAATCTATGATGACAAAGGACAGAGCAGTAAAGAGTGCGACATAATAATTTACAGAAAAGGAAAAACACCATTATTTGAATCTGGAAATTTAGTCATAGTAAACCAAGACGATGTAAAGTTTGTTTTAGAAGTAAAAAGTACACTAAATTCTAGCAAAATGTCTGAAGCAATTAATAATCTCAAAGAAGTGAAAAAACTCAATAAAAATATTATGTGTTGGATAGTGGGTTTTCGGACTGAAATGCTTATTGAAACACTATATCGAAAAGCATGGGAGAGTGGTTATGTTCAATTTTTACATGCATTCCATTCAGAAATGCCTAGAGAGAGTCAACCACTCATTAAGAATCAGATGAAATTTTTCCTAAAAACAATACGTCAATGTAGAGACTATGGAAAGTACGCTTGGACAAATGATTTTGTAATTTACTGGGACAGAAGACATAGACTAGCTTTAACTGAAGACAAGGAAAAAAATGAAAACATTTTATCACAAATCTATTCCAAAAATTTTTGGGAATTGTGGAAAAAAGGAGATTTAGGTGATTACATGTTCGAGAGACCACATGGTTAATACTGTTAGTGGGTATCAACTTGTGTGAGTTTTTTGTTTTATATAGGGTGCTCTTGAAGTGGTGAGAGGGAGAGGGGGCACGTGAGCACGTGAGGAAGAAGGAGAAGAGAGAGAAAGGTTAAATTTTAACCCCAAAAAAACACGCCATTATTCAAGCATGGCTTCTTCCAATGTTTCATATGATGAAGTGGTTTCTTTTTTTACTTAAAATTGATTTTAGAGGTAGATTATAAACTGTAGACGTTCAACTAGTTCTTTGTAGCGGTTTCTTATGGTTACTTCTGTTACTTGGGCAATCTCTGCGATTTCTCTTTGTGTTCTTCTTTCTCCAGTTAAAGCGGAGGCAATATAGCTAGCTGCTGCAGCAATACCTGTAGGTCCTCTACCTGAAGTAAGTTTCAATTCTTTGGCTGCAAAAAGAATCTTATGTGCAATCTCTTCAACCTTTCCTGTCATTGTTAGCTGATTACAGAATTTAGTAATATATTGACCAGGTTTTACTGGTTTAATGAAATAGTTGAGTTGTTTTAATAGGAAACGGTAGCTTCGTCCAACCTCTTTTTTGTTTACAGTAGAAGCTTGCGCGATATCGTCCAGAGTTCTAGCCACTCCGCATTGTCGGCAAGCCACATAAATAGCGGCTGCTGTTACTCCTTGAATAGACCTTCCACGTATGAGACGTGCCTTAACTGCTTTTCGATAAATAACGGAAGCGGTTTCTAGAATGTTTCTAGGTAAATTGAGATTATTTGCTATCTTTGATATTTCAGAAAGTGCAAATGCAAGGTTTCTTTCCGTTGCATCGGAAACCCTAATTCGTCTTTGCCACTTCCTTAACCTATAAATTTGAGCCTTCTGACCGTGAGGGAGCCTTTGACCGTGGACATCTCGATCATGCCAGTCGATCATAGTAGAAAGACCTTTATCGTGAATTGTAAATGTGGCTGGAGCACCAGCTCGTGCACGTTTTGCACGCTGCTCGGCATCAAAGGCTCTCCATTCTGGTCCTTGATTTGTCAGTTCTGCGACAACTACATAACCACAACTCATGCACACTATTTCAGCAGATTCATAGTCTTTCATTATACGGTTGCTTCCACATTCTGGGCACCTTCGAGTGGTCGGATATGGTGATATCTTTTCTGTTTTCATTTTTTTTCCTGCTATATAATCCACATTTAGAGCGGATTACATATAGAACATGATTGACTAGCTGTTCTGATGGTGGGTTATTAATGTATGGTTCACAGCTACGTAAGGTGAGGACTTGGAACCGAAGACATCAAAAACTATTCCAACGTGTTTGAGATTTTTATTCACATCCTCCAGGGATTACAAATAGCGTAAAGTTTGGGTTTGGGGTTAAAATTTAACTCTTAATGTGGGCGTTGGCTCTGGTTTTTGTTTGTCTCTTTCTCAAGCGCATTGTTATCTGGCCACCTAAACGGATAAATCTGCACCAGCCCCTAACTTTTCATTGAAAGGTGATAATGTTGGACCTGCTGAACATTTACATTCTAAACCTGTTAGTCACCATCGCCATGTTCACTGTGCTGGTGTTCCGAGCATGGGTAGAACACAAAAACTACAGGCTAATGTGGAAAGAACTCGAGTGGAACAAAACCTGCCAAACCGCAGGAAAACTCCTCAAAGCCGAAAAAAGCCTCTTCACCAAAGTTGAGGGTGGCGAAGAACTCTACGAAATGCTATGCGAACTCTTCTCCACCAACAAATAATCCTCAAACCCACTCAAAGCAACAACAAAAACCGTGGCAACCGACCACAAGCCCAAAACCAAGCAGCTACTTCTTCTTTGCCACAGTGAAGCTTTTTTCTGCCACAGAAACGCAAGCCAAAAGGTCATCAACAGTAGCTATCAACGTCGGCAGCCCAGTCTTGCATTCTATAGTTGTATGGACTTCGGAGCCGTTCCTCACCGTTTCAACAATCAACCCAGACGGAACCTCCACATTGTCCGGAGAAACAGCCCTTGCCACCGCCTCCGCCTCCCGCTCGCTCCCGTAGAATAGACGAATCTCAGCCTCCAATCTGCTCCCCCGCCAGCTGCCTCTTAACCAACCCGTCAACCAGCTTAATGAACGCCTCAGCGTCCTTGATGGGTACCTGGGCTCCAGCCGCCACATCATGTCCTCCGCCTCTGCCAGAAAACTGCGCCGCCGCAACCTGCATTATATCCCCCAAATTCAAGCCCCTCTGTATCAGCGGCTCCGACCCTCTGGATGACACCTTAACCTGATCCTCCCCAGAAATAGTAGCGTAAGCAACAATCGGCTTCTCCAACCCGGTGAGAGTCGTCGAAAGAATAGTGCACACTGGACTCAGAACCTTCTCGTCGATGAAGCCGTCTCCACGAACAACATAGATGCTCTCCAGTTCCTCTAGGCGTCCCGGCTTCTCGGTTACCCAACCGAGATACTTGGTGATTGTCCGCCGATACTCCTGTATCACCTCTGTCGCCTCCTCCAGACACTTCTTCCGGTCGCCCATACAGATAGCCGCGCCCAACCCAGCTTTATCCATGCGCCCAGTGGCGTTAAGCAGCACAGAAAACTCCCGAGCGCTCCTGAGCGGAGTCCAAGGCTCCTCCCGAGTCAAAGTGTAAACTTCCCCCACCAAATCAGACACAATGTCCCCGCCTAAACCCTTCGACACCAAATGGTCAGCGATGGCAGAGAGCAGCGTCTTCTTCTCCTCAGACGAAAGATCACGCAAAGCACGCCACTTGTCGTTACTTTTAGGCTTGATTCCCAAATTCACGAGAAAAGCCAAACTCTTGTCCTCTTCGCCGCTTATCTGCGGAATAAACGGGTTTGTGGTGCGGGCAAGAGCCTGATGTATGGGACGAGTCTCCCTCCCGAAAAAAAGAAGATCAGTTTCCACCGCGAGGCAACCCGACTTAACCGCATCCTCCACTATAGCCTCGTTGGCGCCCCCCAACCTCCGCTCCTTATTCTTGTCCTGAAGGTCCCCCAAAGCCCCCACCACAGCGAGGCACGCCAAATCAATGTTCGCCTTATCCATTTCCTTGGCTGCAAAGTAGGCTACTCCTGCGCCGCTGATGTCACGGGTCCCGTCTATTCCGAGGGCGTGGGGATTGACGTGAACAAAGTTCGGGGGAGCCTCTGCAACTGGCTGATGGTGATCAAGAATAATTACGTCGCGGTTGGCCAGCCGCTCTCCCAGCAGGTCAAGGTACCCGCTTCCCATGTCAGTGAATATGGTTAACGCCGCATCTTCTTCTGTTATCCTGTCGGCGACCTTCTCATCCATCCACCTTTCAAGGCGCAAACGAAACTTTGCCCCTGCCCTGAACAACGCCTTTCCTATGATGCCCGCGGCTGATATGCCGTCAGCGTCTATGTGAGAGGACAAATGAATGGCATCGCCTTTCTCGACATGCTCATGAATGAGTTTAGCCGCCTCAGACGCATCTTTTTGGAGGCTGGCAATCTGTTTCTTATTAACCGACAAATTGAACCCCGAAACTAGAACAGGGAGATCGCTTTCGGCGTGTATTTCCAGTCAGGAGGAAGCACACCTTTGCTTTTGTAGTATTTGGAGAGCTTGTAAATTTTCGCCTCCACTATCTGCAGAGCCCTCTTGTTATGTAAATCTGCCTTGTTTCTGTCATAGTGAACATGGAGGCGCGTAGCCTTTCGCAGAAGATTCTCTAAATCCTCGGGAAGAGACGAAGACAGTTTTCTCTCCTCAAGTATCTTGGTGATGGATTTTCCGGTGACGGGTTTCGCCAATGGAACACCATGCTGGTCACGGAGAATTATTCCTATCTTGCTTGGTGGGTGCCCCTCTTTCGCCAGCTTCACAATCAGGGCTTCCACTTCCTCAGCCGTGTATCTGCACCATGCTGGCGGTCTCTTGGTTACAGGTCTTGTTTGATGCGACAACCCCTTCTCTTTTTTCGGCATGTTATTCTTTTCTCCGGAAGCTCCCTAAAGGCGGAGGGGACGCGAGTATTTAAAATCTTCGTTTGCTAACAACGGGAATACCATTCCGCAAACTTTCTCAGAGCCTCAGCCCGATGAGAAAACCTGTTCTTTTCTTCGGTGGTCATCTCCGCGAAGGTTCTGCCGTCACCCTTCAAGGGTATAAATATGGGGTCGTAGCCGAAACCGGCGGTTCCCCGCTTCTGTAGAGAAATTTTTCCCTCCGCCTTGCCGACGAAACAGACGGGCTGCTCTTCTGGGCTGCCGAAGGCAATAACGGACATGAAGTAGGCGCCTCTGTTGGCTATTTTTTTCATCAGTTTTAGGATGCCGTCGAGCCCAACCGTGTCGTAAACGTATCTGGAGTACGGTCCGGGAAAACCGTGTAACGCCTCAACGAAGAGTCCGGCGTCCTCCACGAAGACGGGCAACCCACAGTTTTTCACCGCATCCTGAACGCTGTATTTGGCAATGTTTTCGAGGCTGTCATCCTGAATCTCAACCGCCTCTACTTTGAGCTTGGCTGTTGCTATATTGTATTCGGAGAGGAGTCTGCGGGCTTCCTGAAACTTGTGAATGTTGCTTGTTACGAAGTAGGCTACTTTGCCTCTCGGAAAGCTGGCTGAAATCTTGTTCGCTTTCATGTTTTTGCCGTCCCTTTTATGATTCGATGTGTTATGGGTCTAACTTGGCTTACTTATGTTCGAGTTCTGGGTATTTTTCTCTTATTCTCTGGTCAGCTATCTTGGCTATCATCGCGCTAGAGATAAGCACATACTTGGCGCCCTTGAGGTTCGCCAGTTCCGCCGGCTTCTGGTCCTGCGTCACAAGCAGCAAGCTATTTTTCACTGCGTACTCCACAACAGCCCTATCCTTTGCCCCCTGCAAACCCGCCTCTTGAACCGTTAATACGTCCCAGCCCAGAATCTCAAAATACTCCCTCAAGCCAGCATACATCTCGTCAAGCAGAATCCTCAACAAACCACCTCAACAAACACTAATGCAATGTTGGCAACATATTTGGAGACCTACGATTTATGCCTAACCATACAAAGACCGATAACATGTCCCTTCTGTGAACGATTAGAACCTTGGCAAAGGCTTGTCAAGAATTCTTGACTAACGTATTATTTGATAGGTCAAGAAACTTTAACAAAAACCCTTTTACGTTTTACCTAAAATAAAACTGAATGTCATGCATTCTACCACAAAGAAAACCAAAAGAACAATTACGCTGTTGCTGACTCTTTCACTTATTCTGCTAACTTTCAACGTTCCTCTTGCCAAAGCAACCGATGACTCTTGGACAACCAAAGCACCAATGCAACAAGCAAGAGCGGGTCACGGAGTTGCCGTAGTGAATGGAAAAATTTATGCCATAGGCGGCTACGTTAGTTATCACGAATTCGTGAACTCTACCGAAGAGTACAACCCAGAAACAGACACGTGGACCTATAAAGCCTCCATACCAACTCCGAGAAGCAGCTTTGGCATTGCTGTTTACCAAAACAAAATCTACTGTATAGGGGGAGTAATTATCAATGGTTCTATTACTGGGGTAAACGAGGCATATGACCCAGCAACGGACACGTGGGAAACAAAAACTTCGATGCCTACTCCTAGATTTGGTGTAGAAGCAAATACTGTTAACGGCAAAATCTACCTGATAGGAGGCCAATATACAAACGCAAATGAAGTTTATGACCCAGCAACGGATTCGTGGACCACGGCAACCTCACTTCCTGTAGAACCGGGTCCTTATCAGGATGAGGTCTCTGCTTCTGTTGTTATTGATGACAAGATACATGTTATGGGTTTAGCTGGTGACGGAAACTTTCATCAAATATATGACCCTGAAACTGAGAGTTGGAATTCGGGAACAATCAGCGTGCCGCCCTATGCAGTTGCTGCCGCAACAAGCGGCGTGATGGCTCCTGAGCGAATCTACGTTTTTGGCATAAACACGCTATCATGGGACCTCGGCCTTCCCCAATTCATAACCACAGTTTATAATCCGGAAAATTACAGTAGAGCAGATTTCACTTCTATGCCAACTGGGCGAATTCAGGTAGGCGTTGCCGTTGTAAATGACATAATATACGTAATTGGAGGCAAGGTTCCCATTTTTGCAAATAATGTAGCTATCAGCAACGTAAACGAGCAATATACACCAATTGGATATATCCCAGAGTTTCCATCATGGATCATTCTGCCACTATTCTTGGTGACGGTTCTGTTTGCGGTAGCCCTCAAAAAGCGTATCCGCTATCGTTCGGCAACGTAGCGTCCTCGTTTCTCTATCTCCCGAATCTTTGCGGTGACCTTTTTTGTTTTTTCTTTTCCCACAGCTTCACCGTACCCTTCCATGACTGCTTTGAAGCACTCTTTTGCGTGCTTGTAGTGGGTGCTGTGGAGAGCCCGTTTCATGAGGTGAAGGTCAACTCCCTTGGGCTCCAGCTCCTCTGATCGTTCGCTTAACCCGAAATCGACGAAGACAACCTTGCCGTGCGGCGTCAGAATCATGTTTGAGGTTGTGAGGTCGCCGTGGATGATTCCGTGCTTGTGGAGGCGCCCAATCATCCTGCCAATAAGCCTGCTCAAGTTCAGCCTTTCTTCCGAGGAAACGTGATCTAGGACTTCTTTGACCTGTTTTCCTTCCACAAACTCCATGACGATGTTCGCCTCTGCCACATCAACCATAAAAATTGTGGGCGTAGGCACCCCCGCTTCCTTAGCCTTGTGGATGATGTTTGGCTCATGCACTGTCCGCTGGGAACGAATCATCATGTCCAGTTCTGGGATGCGATACTTTTTGGGTAACCGACGCTTCATCACGACTTTGCGGTCATGCCATTCTTCCAAGTATAGGCTGGCTTCGGCGCCCTTCTTTATCAGCATGTTTATCTCTCCACCCAAGGCGCATAAACTTCCTCCAAGCGCCACTTCACGTTGACATAACTCTTGTCTATAGGTGTAGAAATTCCGCTCCTGTAGGCAAGAATCCCAGCCCAGGCAATCATGGCACCATTGTCTGCGGCAAGACGGAGAGGAACAACACAGAAACGGGCATCATGCTCCTCCGATATCGTCTCCAGCATCGACTGCAGCCTCCGGTTAGCAGCCACGCCCCCAGTCAGCAGAACCTCAGGCTTCTCGGTGTGCGCCAAAGCCCGCTCCGTCACCTCAGTCAGCATGGAGAAGGCGACCTCCTGCAGACTGAAACAAACATCCTCCAAAGAATACTGCCCTGACTGAAACGCCTGCACAGCCGCCGTGAGAAGCCCGCTGAAAGACAGGTCCATGCCCTTCACAGTGTAGGGAAGAGAAACAAACTGTTTGCCCTTACGTGCCAACTCCTCAACTACGGCACCGAAAGGCGCCCCACGCCTCTGCTTCAAACCCACTGCTCTGGCGAAAACGTCCAAGCAATTTCCTATGGCGATGTCTAGGGTCTCTCCGAAAATCCGGTATCTGCCGGCTTCAAAGGCTGAAACTATGGTGTTTCCGCCCGAAACATACAATGTAACCGGGTCCCTAGCTCCGGTTGCCAGCTTGCCGATTTCGATATGACCCACACAATGGTTGACTCCCACCAGGGGAACATAGAGATAGGAGGCTAGGGCGCGGGCTGCGGTTGCGCCTGTGCGGAGGCAGGGACCTAACCCTGGACCCTGAGAAAACGCCACCAAGTTAACGTTTTGCGGCCTGACGGCTGCCGTCTGGAAGGCTTCTGCAAGGACTTTTTCTGCGACTTCGGCGTGGTGTCTAGCTGCCTCTCGCGGATGTATTCCTCCCTCCTTTGGCATGTAAGCATCGTTTATGTTGGAGAGAACCTTTCCCTCAAAAGATACAACTGCGGCGCCGAAATCGTCTGCCGTGGATTCGATGCCTAGACAGTAAGAGTCTGCTGGATTGTTTTTAGGCAAGTTTTTGGTTCCTCCAAGCGACATTTTATTGGTGATTTTCTGGTTTGCAGGGAAGATTATGCTGTTTCGGGGTGTTAAAACGTTTCGCAGCTCAGTTAGCCAAAGATAAGACCCCTGTTGTCTGAGGCACGTGGATAGAGAAAAAAACCATACATCCTTTTATGCCTTAAAGTGCCTATATACTAGGAAGACTTGAAGGACAGATATTCAGATGCCTAGACGCAACGAACTGGAACACAAAGCATTAAACGTTATCGTCAACAACGGAAACGACGGCGTGCTTCAATCCGAACTGTGGAGAAAACTGGACGCCACCAGCAGAGAAGGAAGCAGAATCGCCCTGAAACTGGAGACCAAGGGTCTGATTCTCCGCGAGAAGGAACTTTTTGGAGGAAGGTGGACATACCGCCTCTACCCAAAAAACAAACCTGTGTCCCTCAACACCATTATTGACGCTCCCTGTTTAATGTGCCCAAACGATGCAAGATGCGGAGCTTGGAGCCCGATTTCCCCCAACGATTGCCCAATGCTGACCGCGTGGATTCTAGGGCAAGACCAACCGGAAATAGTAGATTCTGGTGAAAATTAGTTTTGCCTAATGCATGGGTTAAAAACCGGAAAAGAGAACATTATTACCGGAAAGCAAAAAAGGAAAAATTTCGCTCACGCGCATCATATAAACTTCTTCAAGCAGTAAAGAAATACGGGTTCATCAAGCCTGGCAATGTGGTAGTGGATTTGGGTGCTGCCCCGGGGGGATGGACGCAGGCTGCCGGAAAACTGGTGGGAGATTCAGGTTTTGTTTTAGCGGTTGACCTGAAAATGATAAAACCTTTTGACACACCCAACATTCGCACAATCATCGGCGACATTGCTGAACCGCAAGCAATCCAAAGTATCCTAGAGTTTTTGCCCCGTTCAGCCGATGTTGTTGTCTCAGACGTTTCGCCTAACGTCTCCGGAATCTGGGAGCTTGACCACGCTCGCCAAATCGACCTCGCAAGCCAGTCCCTGCAGATAGCCACCTCTATTCTACGGTCTGGAGGAAACTTCTTCGTTAAAGCCTTTCAAGGAAACACACTGAACAATTTTGTTGACGAGGTAAAACAGCATTTCAGTTTTGTGAAGCTGGTTAAACCAAAAGCTAGCAGATCAAAAAGCGCGGAACTGTACGTTCTTGGAAGGAACTTCAGAAAAAAACCATAACGCAGTCAACATCCCAAAATATTATATGCTCAGTTTGTTTGTGCGGCATCAACAATTATTTTGGCGGCGGTTTCCAAGCCATCCCACTTCATGACTTCCTTCCGGATTTGCTCTGGCCTCTCTCGGAAATGGCTGTTATCCAAAATTTTTCGCACAGTCGCCAGCAGAACATTCTTGTCAAGGTCTTTCTGCTGCACTATCTTGGCGACTCCTAACTCAGTAGCCTTTTTTGCGTTGTTAAGCTGCTCGGTGTGATTGGGTGTAGGAACAAGAATCTGTGGTTTGCCGTAACAAACTGACTGAGACACAGTTCCGTGTCCACCCCTAGAGACAACAACATCGCATGCCTTCAAGTATTCGAAACGGTTAGGAATCCACCGGTAGATAGTCAGGTTTCCATCTGTAACAGGTTCCATTGAAGCCTTAGGATAGCCAAGAGACATAACGATGTGGTAGTCGTCAGGGAATCGGTTGAAGATTTGTCGCAGTAATCCCGTGAAATAGGCGCGTTCCTTGGTGGGTCCGCTGATGGGCGCAAAGATCAGAGGCTTATCCTCTGCCAAACCCAGTTTCTTTCTAAGCTTCTTTCTGTCTGGCAGGTCGTCGGGGCGCATAGAAAGAATGGGACCGATAAATCTGATTTTCTTGTGGTAGGCCCTCGGAATATGCAGGTTTCTGGTCGAGATGGTGTAGGGCGATGGAAAATCTGGAATCAGGGCTTGGATTGCGCTTGTCCAAATTTTTCCGATAATCGTCAATGTGGAGGCATCTGCTATTCGTGCAAGCCTCAGGAACCTTCGTCGCCGAGGAATCACCACCTGAAATTGATTCAAAATGCAGATTTTAGGTATCCCCAACGCCTTTGCAGCCATAAGAGAAGACGCCCGCGAATCCGAAACCACCACATCAGGCTCGAAAGCCTTCATAAAATCAATTTCAGCGTCAACCTGCTTCATGAAGGTGAAGACGCCCATGAAGGGTCCAGGCTTCACTGTTGTTTGCCTGAAGTCAATGCTTCCGTCAGGCTTAACCGCGACTCGAATGTCTGGAGCCTTCACAACCTGAAAGCCTTCCTGCTGAACATATCTGAAGCCCTCCCGGTAAGTGGAGAATAAAACTTGGGCTCCGCCCCTTTCAAGCCTCCGAGCAATGGGAATACAGCGGCCAACATGCCCCAATCCCACGCCGGAAGGACAGAATTGAACTCTCATGAACTTGCTTTCCTAAATTTTTTTCAGTTCTATGTTGCCTTTGGGTGAGGCTTCCTCAAAAATTATCGCTTGGAACCTGTATATTTTTGTATCCTTTAGTAGCCACGAATCTGGCGGTAGACCTGCCTTCATGGAGCATTGGCAGAGAAACTCTTCCTCGTTCCAGTTCCATTCAACCGGCACTTGGGGCAAGAGCAGACCTTTACAGTAGCTTCGTTCGGTTATGAGTCCGTCGCGTCCAACTTTGATTTTCGAGGGGTAATCTGTCGGTTTCTTGGCGGTGACACGTTCAGGGGGAGTCAAGACGCTGACCTCAAAGGTTATCTGGTCAAGCTCTTCTGAGGCGACCGGTGGGAAACGGGGGTCTCGGGTTGCAGCGCTGAGGGCAGCCTCTATCACCGCCTTAGCGAGGGGTGTGGTGGGGTAAGGGAGACCAATGCATCCCCTTAACCTCTTCTTTCCATTATGATGGCTGTTTAATGTGACAAAGACTCCAGCTTTTTCCATTAGCTTGGGTGAAACGCCGTCGGGAACCTGCAAGTTTTTCCCGTTTTTTAGGTATTCAGTAACAGTCTGTCTAGCTAGGTTGACGAGAAACATGCCTTCTTCGGGTGTCAGCTGAAACGTCACGTTGTTTCACTCCTATCCATGAAACAATTTGTTGCTGACGGTATTAAAGTTTCTAAGTTATTCTCGTAAATTCTGTTAATCCTTGAGCTGATTTTCTTTAAAGTCATAAGTTGTGTGTGCATTATTGTTTGCAAAAATCGAATGGGATAGATTTTATATACTAGAATAGATAGAACTGGTGAGACGTTAGGCGATTTAAAATGAAGAAAACTATCTTGGTAGTGTTGCTTTCAGTGTTCCTATTATCTGCAATGACCGTTCCAGCTATGGCTCAGGACATGACAGTCGGTGTATCTGTAGACGACTGGTTCAAATACGAAGTTAAAGTCACTCAATGGATAAGCGACGATCCATTTCTTCCAGAGGGGTATTTCGGTCCCTTAAGCTTGGCCGACAATGAGACAACTTCTATAGTATACACTGTTACGGACATAACGCCTTACGATGGTTATTCCAACGTAACCTTCACAATCACATATAACTGGAAAAACGGGAGTGTAACAGAAGGGACCTACGAAGAAATGGTATCCACTGCGAGCACGGGAATATTTATGATCGGCGCAGATATGGAAGAAGGTGACTTGGTAAGCGACGCATTTCTTTTCTTTAACATGTGGGATTATCCAGCACGGTCCATAAATGAGACAATCGATAGTGAATATCTTGATTCAACAAGAGAAACGAATGTATGTGAATATACTATTGACTTGGGTGGCACTCCTTATGACTACGTAATGCACTGGGACAAAGCAACTGGAATTCGTGTTTATTACGAAAACCACGGAGACGTACCCGCCATTTTCACAGCTGCGTACGAATACACCGTTGTTTGGCAGCTAGTAGATTCAAGCGTTGAAGGTTTGGTAATACCTGATCTTACAGGACCAATCATGCTGTTAACGTTAATTGCAGTTACAATCCCAATAGTCCTTCACAAACGAAAACACTAAAACACTGACCACAGCTAAACAGCAATCTATCCTCTTTCTCTTTTTTCTAGTCTGCACGATGTCTAAAATCATATTCCTTCCTAACTCTGTTAATCCTTAATCCAAAATTCGAAAATTGACGTACTAGCCTTTCCATTTGGAAGGAACATTTTTCAGAAGAAAGATTCTCAAGAGATGCTTGTACTTTTTTCTTGGATTCCTTCCTCTTCGATGGTGATTTGAAGGTTTGTTACTGGTTCGATGTCTATGATTTTACAAGAAAACGTTATTTTGAATGCAAGTACTACAAAGTTATTGTTTGCCCATAAATTGATGGGATAGTTTTTATATACTAGAATAGATAGAACTCGTGAGACGTTAGGCGATTAAAAATGAAGAAAACTATCTTGATAGTGTTGCTTTCAGTGTTCCTATTATTTGCAATGATCGTTCCGTCGCTATCCCAGCTAGATATGACAGTTGGTGTTTCTGTAGGTGACACCTTTACGTTTGAACAAGAATCGATGAGTTTAACCGCAGATAACGATGATGTTACAATCAGTGCGTTCGCAACTCCTTTCCTATTTCTAAATGGGTCAGATTACGTCACTTATACTGTTGTAGATGTAGATGTTGATGCTAAAAACATAACATTTGACGTACTAACACATTGGTCAAATGGAAGTGAGACTACTGTCCAAGCAGGAGAAACCATAGAAACCTCTTATACGTATATGGCCATTGGAGCAAATATGGAAGCCGGCGACGTAATACGAGAAGCAGGTTTTATGCCTGAGCGTACTATAAACGAGACAATAACTATGGATTTGGGCGAATCACGAGAAGTGAATGTCCATTATGCGGTGTGGGATTTCTCTATGTTTGGAGCTGGAATTAGCGAAAGAGACTATTACTTTGACAAAGAAACTGGAATGCTCGTCAAAGAAGTTATCCGATACGATGAAGATCTCGACCAAGGCCCAATTCACCTTGAACAGACGGTGGTTTTAACAGACACAAGTCTTTGGGTGGTACCTGAGTTTCCCACTGGCACAACTATGCTGTTAGTGTTCATTGCAATCACAGTTTCAATAGACCTTTACAGACGAAAAACACTAAAACACTGACCACAGCTAAACAGCAATCTATCCTCTTTCTCTTTTTTCTAGTCTGCACGATGTCTAAAATCATATTCCTTCCTAATTCTGGTGATCCTTAATCCAAACTTTGAAAATTGATGTGCCACCCTTTCAATGAGGAAGGAACATTTTCAGAAGAAAGATTCTCAAGAGATGCTTGCGCCCTCTTCTTGGACTCCTTCCTTTGTGATGGTTAGGAAATCCACGCCGTCGCCACTCATGACGTCTCGACGAACAGCAGATTTTATAGCACGCAGCACCAGCGCTTTCGCATCCTGCTCGGACATGCCATCCTTGTATCCCTCCTCCAGAACCCCAGTGGCAATCTGGGCTCCTGAACCTACAGCAGCATACTTGTCAGGTAAAACGGACCCAATAACGTCGAGCACATATATTGACGGCCCATCATCGTCCATTCCGCCTACAATGGTCTGCGTAATCAAAGGAATCATCCGTCTGTTGAAGAGAACGTTTGACATGACTTTAGCGGCTGACTTCACTGTCATCGGTCTCTTAGTGTCGAATTCAAAAAGTTTTGCATACGCCTCTATCTCCCGCACCAGAACTTGCATGTCGGAGACCAAGCCTGCGCATGCTGCGCCGATTTGGTCAGAAATTTTGAAGACCTTTTTTGCGGTTTTGCTCATTACCATGGAGCCGTAGGTAACTCTTTTTTCTGAAGCCAAGATCACGCCGTCAGAATAAACTAAGCCGATAGTGGTGGCTCCTGGAATGAAAAAACGAGCTTGGGCTTCGTCACTCAAACATTGTTCCTCCAGTTTCAATGCAATAATGACCTGAAAGGCACTTTTAAACTTAATTGATTTTCTTCTGGAGGAATTTAAACCCTAGAAGGTTTTACTCTTCACCAAATTTTTAGAGAATTGCGTAACGTCTGTATTCCATGTGTTGTTTTCTCTACCAACCTAAACTTTTGGATGCAGATGATTAACAAGATGTAGAGGAGAATCCATGCTATAAAAAGTAATTCTGCATGGACATTGTGGAAAGTCTGCGCAGCATCCAGCCCTTGGTTACTGAGGATGTGAAAGTAGGCGATTATTCTTAATATGTTAACAAGGTATGTGCCGATTGCTCCGCCAATAAAGTAAACTGTCTTACGGAAACGTGAGATGTCAGACTTTTTGAATAGCAACAAAATGATTAACGTGTAAAGAAACAGGCTGTGAACACCTGCACATGGCCAAGCAATTCCTACAGAAAACGTGCGACCGCCAGCTCGCATTCTTATAATGGGCATAGCATCTACTCCCGGCGAAAAGGATAGAGTGAAGCTGTAACCCAAAATGTCAAGCAAAGCGGCTGCACATGCGGCTGTGGGAAGCGCTAACATTTGAAGAGGCTTAAACACTCCGTAGGGGTACATGACGTCTATCAGGTAGGCGATGCTGATTCCCGCCACAAGAGCTAATGAGATTGAAAAAGCCTTCAAACCGGCTTTTCCATAGGCCAAAAGTATAGTGGCTAGGAAAGAAAGTGTAAACACAAAATATTCCAATGTTATGGGCCAGTCTCCTTCAAGAATAAGCATCCAATAATCGGAATGTTCTCTCCAGTATTCACCGCGAAGCATGTCACCAAAGTTTATGATGGTTTGATCTAACCCCAAAAAGTTAACACTAAAAACGTAAATCAGTGGAATAATTGCACATATTAAAATGGCTAGAATCTTGAAGGGGTTTCTAGGCTTGGTTTCCGCGTCTTTTTTTGACAGTTTCTCCAAGTTCAATGAAGATTCTAAAACAAAGAGCCACAAGAAGAACATGAGGAACAGTCTGCCTTTCCAAGTGTAGTCGAAGTAAAAGCCCCTTTCATTAAACAAGGCTATACTTTCGATGTTGAAGTAATCCAAAACCATCAGCAAGCCAATTGCTGCGATGAAAAAAACTAGCAAAGAAATGTGGAGTAGCGATTTCTTCCAATTTTCAGAGATTAGAGTTATTTAGATCACCTTCTTGTTTAGGGTGTGGGCATAGCAAGTTTTAGAGTACGTTGATGGCTGTTTAATTATATATTTCTATCCAAACTAAAGTGAAACGAACTAGGTCTCCGATAAATCACCGATATTTGCCTATAACTGTGAATACGGCTTAAAATCAGCCAGTTAACCAGAACCAGAAACAAGTCTTGTTGACAATCTTGAAAGTCAAACATTTGAAACCTATTGGATTAGCACACATGAAAACGATTACCAAACATATGTATAATATTCACGATTCCATTTTTCCAACTCTAACCATTACCGAATGGACAGTTGCAACCTGAAAAGGCATCGAAAACCTGTTTCATGCACTTATGGACTTGGTTTTGAAGCTTTTTGACGTATTTCTCGTTGCTATTTTGGTTTGTTTGCTTTATTGTAGGGGTTAGGGGAAGACATATATTGTCAAAAATTGATTACCTTTCACTTTAGGCTGGAAATGAGAAGTGAAGTCACTTAAACGAAAGAGTTTGACTGTTCTCGTTTTTGTGTTTTTCGTTTTTGCTGTTTTAGGTCCAGCCATAACAGTTTTTTTCCCAGTTGTTAGAGCCGAAGACAATTTGATTGATAGCTACAGCATAATAAAACAGGACGATTATGTTAAAATTGAAGCCTTTTATTGGAACAACATCACCCGCTATGCGGCTGTTGGGCAAACATTCAACATGAGTTCACCCAATGCAACTATTGGTTCCGCTAAGTTTTATTTGAAAAAGACAGGTAATCCCACAGCGGATTTGTACGCTGTTTTGTATGACCATGCTGGAGATTTTGGAACTACCGGAATACCGTTTATTAATGCTTTAGCATCCAGCAGACCAGTGAATTCGTCATCATTGAGTTCTTCTTGGGCGCTAACAACATTTACTTTCAGTGAACAGGCTAATCTGATTGAAGGAAAAAAGTATTGTATCGCTGTCCAAACAGCATCAGCTGGAGGCAGAATAAATTCATTAAATTACGTGAATGTAGGTATAGACTTCTCTAATCCATCACATGAGGGCAACTATTTTGCTTATGATGGAAGATGGACCGCTAATCCTGACGGACCAGGCGATTTATGCTACTCTGTTTATATCGCAGTTGAAGAAGTAGGCGGAGGAGGGGGAGCCACATCCTTTTCATTATCGTTTCTAACAATTCCGATAAGCGCATTCACTTCAATTTACTATTTCATGTGGCTGTTTCTTTCCATAGTACATGTCTCCAAGAAAGACGAACCTCTTGTAGAGCCGAAGTTTAATCCACATCCTCCACTGGTCAGCGTACTTCTTCCTTGCAGAAACGAAGAGGCTGTGATTGGAACAGCAATTCAACAGAGTCTAGATCAAACCCACAAGAACCTCGAAGTAATCGTGGTTGCACATAACTGCACGGATAACACAGCTCAAGTTGCTAGACAGTTTAAGGACCCAAGAGTCAAAGTTTACGAATTAAACACTGAAGAAGTTGGAAAAGGCTTAGGTTTGAATTACGGGGCGAAGTATGCAGAGGGAGAAATCATCATTTACTTCGATTCTGACAGCATCATATCTAAGGATTATGTCGAGAAAGTTGTAGATATGATGGTTTCAAAGGGTTACGACGTTGTACAAGGAAAGATTATCGGATCAAATCCAGGCTATAACAGACTTTGTTTCCTGCAGCATATGGAAAACCAAATATTTATGAGCATGTTTTGGGGTGGGAAACAAAAAATAGGGTTGCCTGCGGGTCTCGGCGGAACTGGTGTGTCGATAAAGAAATCGGCTTTGGAAGAGATTGGCGGATTCAGGAATATTTTGATAGAAGACTTTGATTTATGCGTGCGTGCTCAAGTGGCTGGACAAACGGTGGGATACTGTCAAGAAGCGGTAGTGTATGATGAAAAAGTGCCTAAATACGGTATGTTGATCAAACAGAGAAGTCGTTGGATGGCGGGACACGTCCAGTTGATCTCTAACATGATAAAAGAGAAAACGCTGGGTAAACTGTTCCTAAAGAACCCAATAGACTTCTTCCAGCTGATTTCTCCAGTCTACACGTTTTGCTTGTGGCTTGGAGTGTTCGTGGGGATAATAACGACGCTTCAAAACCAAGCCCACATATTTTCTGGAGGGTGGATAAACTTCTTCTATGTGCCCTTGATACTTTTTCTTACCCAAACTCTGGCATTACAACTACTGTTCGTGTTGATATTAAGAAAGGAATGTAAAACGAAAGCAGAATTTCTAAAGTGTGTTCTGAATTTGCCGTTGTTTTACATATATTCAATGCATTGGTTCTGGGTACTCTTAAGATTGGCAGTCTACAGAAGCAAAATTACATGGGCTCATACGAAAACTCAACATGGGTTTAGGAGGAGATGAGACTGTGGACGATTACTCTGAGTTGAAACGCGATGTTTTCTGGGCAGCAATGACAATCCTGTTATTTCTGTTTATATTTGGTGGATTAGAGTTTGTATACCGAAGGGAAGAACTTATGCAGCTGCTGGGGGCTAATAACTTTGTGAAAATTGTCACAGATTTTACGATGATAGGGCTTGTATCAGCGTTTGTAGTTGTGATGATTATAGGCGTTCTCATTTGGCGTGCAGAAAGTTATAAAGAAAAGCAGCCTAACGAACAAAAACTCACACCTTAGCATCCGCAATCATTCTGCGAAGAGCTTTTTGAAGCCAATATTCTAAGACAATTCAAACTATCCAGAAGGATGCAGAGGTGTATCCAAGCGCTTCAACCAAAATCTTTGCAGTTTCGGTATTTTGTTGATTCTTAGCTATAGCCTGAGGGTATATATAATTACAAGTTATTTATTGTTGGGCAGAGACACATTTCAGTATTGAATACTTACGGTGGAGGAAAGGATGATGAAGAGGATTGGTTTGGTGACGAGTGGCGGGGACGCTCCGGGCATGAATGCGGCCATCCGAGCGGTTACTCGTGTCGCCATTTCACAGGGCTTAGAAGTTTTGGGTTTCGAGAAGGGATGGGAAGGCTTGCTGACCAACACGTTTAGGCGTTTGACTCGCCGGAATGTCGGCGGGATACTTCATGTGGGCGGCACCATTCTCCGCACATCAAGAAGCCCAGAGTTCAGGAAGAGGGAGGGTGTCCGGAAGGCTGCGGAAACTCTTGCCTTGAACAATCTTGATGGGCTCATTGTGGTTGGCGGGGACGGTTCGATGAATGGAGCCTTAGAGTTAAGTCAGGAGACGGATGCCTTGATTGTGGGTGTTCCGGCGACAATCGACAATGACGTGTTTGGAACTGATGAGACCATAGGTTTTGATTCTGCAGTGAACACGGCGATTACGGAGATTGACAAGATCAGGGATACTGCGAGCTCTCATGAACGAGTTTTCATAGTGGAGGTTATGGGGCGGCTGAGGGGTTTTCTTGCGCTTACAATCGGGTTGACTGTCGGGGCTGAGGTGATTCTGGTTCCGGAAGTGGAGTATCCGCTGAACCAGATCGTTGAGACGTTAGAGAAGAATGCTTCTAAGGGCAAGAAATCAGGCATTATTGTGGCTGCGGAAGGCATCGGCGACACCCATAAACTAATGCGGGAGATTGAGAAGGAGGCGGGAATAGAAGTCCGGTTAAGCGTTACGGGTTATGCGCAGAGAGGAGGCAACCCTACAGCCAGAAGCAGGCTCTTGGCTAACCTGTTCGGAGACAAAGCCGTGGAACTGCTTATGAACAAACAGGGAAACAGGATGGTTGCCTTGCAGGAAGGAAAAATAGAAAGCATCAAACTTGAACAAGTCTGCAGCAACGAAAAACCGTTGGACCTAAGCTTGATGGAGCTCGCAAAGACGCTAGCAACATAGGGTGGTTTGACCTAAAGGCTTCTCTGTTGAGAAAGGGTGTGGATAAACAGCCTTTTTCTGGAATCAGCAGCAACTGCATCCTTAATGTGCTTAACTTCTGTTTCTAAACCGTAACTGCAACCATCATAATAAGAGCTATCATCCTGCTGATTTCGTTGGTGGCTCCCATAACGTCTCCGGTTACGCATCCCAAAGTCTTGTTAGCATAAGAACCCAAAACCACCACAGCAACAGCCATTGCAGCAAGAACCCAAACAAAACAGACACCAACCAAAACGAAACCCACCACCGCACACAAAAGCAAAGAAGCAACCACTTCAAGATGCTTTTTCTCCATGGATTCAACCACATAATATCCCATACCCTCGTATGCCGGCTTCTTCCCCAAGTAGGCAGTCAAAACCATGCTCTCCTTAGCCACAACCTCAGCAACCACTGCCGCCTTCAAGATGTCCAAACCAGAGAAACTTCCGAAAGCCAAACCCGTTAATGCAAGAACGATGACCCCAGATGCTATAGCCGCCGCACCCGTGTACAAGTCATGCATAACCTCCAATCTCCGTTTGGCGTCACCCCTAGCCATCGCCGCGTCACTCAAATCTAAGAGACCATCTAAATGATGAAAACCAGTAAGAAGCTGTATGCTAACTAAGACAAGGAAACCCGAAATCAAGTCTGGCAGAAAAAAGTTTGTTGCAAAGCCCACTGCTCCAACAACAGAGCCTATAACTAACCCCACTATGGGGCAAAGAAAAAAGTATTTGGATATATCCTCGATTGATTCCATTCCAACGGGCACAATGGTTAAGAAACCGAACAAACCCTTCAAACTTTTGATTACCAACCACAGCACCTTCAACAGCGATGTATTTTGCCCTGAAGAACATATGTTCTATACCTAGTCTTTTAAGTTTGTTCAAAAATTTACGCCTGAAAAAGGGCATTTATTGTTCCTATTTTTCTCAACAAAAAGCTTATACGACGGGCTAGCTATAAAAACCAACACCTACTAGGTGAAAAAGAAGGTATTATAATGGCTTGGTTAAAATCCATGATGGAAAAAGAACCGCCTGAACCAGAAAACCCGATAGGAACCGTTGTAATAGGCGCCCTTGACCCCGACCCACACTCAACCCCCAAAGAAATGGTACGCAAAGCCCTCAAAAGAGCAAATTTCAAATGCATTGATGTTGGAAAAAAGGCACCAGCAAACGTTTTCGCTTCACAGGCCAAAGCAAGCAACGCAGACATCATAGCTGTTTCAATAAACACCACTCTTGCCAAAAACAACATACCCCAACTGATGGCAGCCATCGAAGCTGTAGGGCTAAAAGGCAAAGTCAAAATCATGATCGGTGGCGCAGCCGTGGACCAAAGTGACGCAGCCAACATAGGCGCATTCTACGGCGCAACAAAGGAAGAGGCTGTAGCCCTAGCAAACAAGGCTATGGGAAAGTAAGTTCGGCGGCAAATTCTCCGAATAAAACATGAGACGTGAGAGAGAATGTTTAGATTTAAAAAGAAACAGAAAATTATTGAAGCTGGCGGAATAAAACTTGGGGGTCAACCAGGAGAACTTCCCACCGTTCTAACTGGCACAATCTTTTACGCAGGTCACAAGATTGTGGAAGACAAGAATCTAGGAATCTTCGACAAGGCAAAAGCTGAAGCCCTCATTAACAGGATGGACGAGCTTTCTGACATGACAACTAACCCCTTCATCTTGGATGTCGTAGGAAATAAAGTAGAGGCTTACCAAAAATACCTCGATTTTATCAGCAAAGTAACTGATGCGCCAATGCAGGTAGACGCCATAAGTCCCAAAGTGAGAATGGAAACCATCAAATGGGTACATGAAGTTGGCTTATCCGACAGAATCATCAATAACTCCATCTACCAGTACGTCAAAGAGAAAGAACTAGAAAATCTGAAAGAATGCAACATCAAAGCATCCATCGTCCTATGCGACAACCCTGAGGACGAAAGTGCCAACGCCAAACTTGAAGTTCTGCCCAAAATCCTAGACATGGCAGACAGCGCAGGCATAGAAGGTGCACTTATAGACACTGCCATTCCCGCATGGGGAATAGGGGTCGGAGCAGGCGTCAGAGCCATCTACATGATCAAAGAACAATTTGGTGACCGCGGAGCAGTTGGAACCGGCATCGGAAACGTAACAGACACGCTCGGATGGATCAAAGGCAACTTCCCCAAAGAGATCAGAAAACCCTCAGCAGCAGCACAAAACGCTATCCTGCCAATTGTGGGAGCCGACTGGATCATGTTTGGACCCATAGAATTTGCAGAATTCCTCTTCCCAGTTATCGCAGTGATTGACACCTACATCTTAACTGCAACCGCGGAAATTGGCACTAAACCTGCAATAGAGGGCATGCATCCTCTGTTCAGAACTTTGGCTTAAACAGGAAACCACAATTTTTTCGCGGGCTTCACGCCCACTTTCTATTTTTTTCTTCAGAATTCCAGCCTTAACATTGTGGGTGGGGTTAGCCGAGTTACATTTAAGGCTTTCAGTCTTCCCGTAGCCCTTTAATCAGTTTGCTTAGGGAATTAGGCTTTTATGTAGACAGTCTCATATGAGAGTGGGTGCACACATGCCATCTCTAGAAACAGTTATCTTAGACATCTTGGAGGCGAGGCAGCCGAGGAACGTGAAAGAACTGGTTCAGTTAGTTCAAGAACAAGCTGACGCTACACTAGATGATATAGAGAAAGAAGTGAAGAAACTTCACCGAAAGGGAGTGGTGGCGCTTGAGGAACCAACACGCCATACAGAAGACTTCAGCAGCTTCCTGTCTGCGAGAAACAGCCGCTGGTTCTGGATTGCCTTAGGCTCATCAATTCTTTCATTCATTTCTATCCTGTTCATTCCCGAAACCGGAACACCATTATCCTATGTACGCTACATCTTCGCCTTCGTTCTCGTAGCCTTTCTGCCTGGCTACTGCCTAACCGAAACCCTGTTCCCCAAGGAGGATGCGCTGGACATAATCGAAAGAGTAACTTTTTCCATAGGACTAAGCTTCGCCGTCACAGCCCTGGTGGGACTCTTCCTGAGTTTCTCTTCGCTCAGCTTAACTCTAGCAACAGCGCTTCCGGCTTTGGGCTCCCTAGTAATTGTTTTGGCTGTCGTCGCCTTAATTCGAAAATACAGAATGCGGTAAACTCTTTTTCGGGCATGTAACCTAGAAAAGATGCTGTTTGACCTGTAAAGAGGATAAAAAGAAGAAAAAAGGCTGAAGCCTACGTTGAAGATTCGTCGATTTACTCTAGAAGAGTTTATCCCATCTGTTAAACAGATCGAGCGCAGCTTGACCGCCATAGTCGCTCAGCGAATCCCTGTATTCGCCCATTTGGGTTACTGCCTTCTGGAACTTCACCATGTTATCTGCAATGTCTGCAAGATAGATGATGCCGTCGATTCCCGTTCGAATCACACGAACCGAAACTCGGATCAGCTGGTCAACTGGTGGGCATTGAGCGGGATCGTCTCCTGGACCGCAAACGTAGAGGTTGGAGTACACTGGCTTCTCTGGGAAGATTCTCCTGAACGCACGTGCAATCATCTCCCAATACCATGAAGTCGCATAGTTTTGAGAGAACATAACAATGTTGAATGCGTCACATATCTTGTAGAGTTCTTTGAAGTCCATTCCGAAACGCTGGTCTGCGTTCGCTGGGTCTGGAAGCACCGCTAGTACAAGTTTCGTTTTCACGCGTTCTTTAACGTCCTTGATGAACTGTGCGATGGTCTGGTTGCGCCATTCAAACCAGTCGAGTCCACTCTTTTTCCATAGTTTGTTGCATCGGTCGCAGGTGCAGTGTCCGTGGTCGGCGAAGTGCCAGCTGTTCAGGAATATTGGCTGGTTTGTCTGCTCAACTGTTTTCTCGATGTAGTCCAGTTGCTCTGCCCTAAATTCTGGCTGTGTTGGACATAGGATATCCCAGTGGAGGTTATATTGGTTGTTTCCTCTTACTGCTCTGCCGCGCTTTGACTCTGAAATCCAGTCTGGGTGTGCACGCCCAGAGACGTTGTCTCCGAAGACTGCGATGTTGTTCCACATGTCGCTTTGCGGGGTTCCCCGTCTTCCTGTCTCCGGTTTCAGTCGGTACACGTCAAAGTTGAATCCTTCAAGCTTCTTTGCTTCAAAAAGATAATTGCCGAATTCCATACTCACACCTCGTTTTAAAGCGACAAAATACATCGATGCAAGTTATATAAGCTTTGCTTCAGTAACCCAAAAGTTGATCACAAAGGTTTTCTGCTTGAAATCAAAGCCGTTTTTCATATGGGCACAAAAAACTGGGAGAAGGGATGGGATGAAGGGTGGCTATGTGTTACTGGATTATGCTTTCCCATCTGTCTATAAGGTCTAGGACAGGTTTGCCCCCGTAGCCTTCCAGCTCTTCGCGGAGTTTCACGTTTGCCACAGCAGCTTTCTGGAAGTCCTTCATTATTGTAGCGTTTCCTGCCAGGAAAATGAGTCCGTCTACACCTGTTCTTGCTATGCGGCATGCTGTTTTAATTATCTGCGCAGGCTTCTCAACTTCGTTCGGGTCGTCTCCGGGTCCGCGAATATACAGTCCCGGATACACAGGCTTCTTCAGCACCTTCTTGAATGCCCGAGACAGAGACTCAAAGTACCAGGGGGTTGCATAGCTTCTGGACCAGTGCGGAACAACAAAGGCGTCTGCATACTCGGCTAATGCATCAAAGTCCATGCCGAACCTTTCATACGCGTTGACAGGGTCAGGAAGCAATCCCACATAGAACGGCTTATTCTTTATTCGCTCTCTGGCGCTTTTGATGAAATCTGTAACTGTCTGGGCTCTCCACTCCAGCCACTCTAAGCCGCTTTTCTCATATGCTTCTTTGCATCGGGGGCATGTGCAGAATCCGTGGTCTGCATAGTGCATGCTGCTGACGGTTATTCCCTTAGTTTTTTCCGCCGTGTCTTCGATCAGGTCGAGCATGTAATCGACCATCTGTTTCTCGTGGTTGCACACAATGTCCCATCTGAAATTGTACTTCTTATTTGTCCTCAGCGCAGGCCCATCTTTGGATATCTGAACCCAGTCTGGATGCTTGCCCGCCATGTTGTTGTCTCCGAAGCAGGCGATGTTGGTGGTCATCTCAGGGTTTGGGGTTCCAACGATTCCTCTTTCAGATTTGAGGCGGTAAACCTGCAGGTCGAATCCTTCAACGGGTGTAGGCTCATAAATGAACATTCCGAACCTCAAAGCTGGTTCCTCTTTCGGAGCGAGGAACTACCCGAAGTTGGATATTTAAGCCTTGCTAAAGGTATAGAAAAACGAGTCAGCATGCTGGTATATATTTGGTGTTTCATTCTTTCTGTTCTTTCGGCTGATTTTCGAGAACATTTGAGTAAACAGAGTACATAACAGCGGATAGGATGCTTCTGGTGAACCAGCCCATTTTTTCTGCGAAGATGGAGCTGAGATAGTCGGGTCTAACATAGCTGTATAACGTTTTTTCTTTTGACAGGTAGTCCATCACCGCTTTCTGAAGAATTTTGCTGAGCACAAAATTTCGACCGTACTCGTTGGCTGGATTCTCCGGAATCAAACCTGCCTTTGCGTCTTCATCAAGTCTGAGCCCTGCAATAACTAGCGCTGCGATGTTCTGGTCAGACAAAACATGCTCAACCTCTTCCATAAACTGCCTCCGCTTTTCAGGATTCTGGTCAAGGATAGAACTGATTTGCGAAAAAAGAGTGGTCATGTTCTCAACCGTTATTCCTCTTTCCTTCAGTCTACGCGTGAGAGGTCTGTCGGAAACTATGTTTTCTTGGTTGCGAAGAGCCCTTTTCACTGCCTCCCGAACAGATTTTCCGATCAGTTCTCCTAATGGCGTGGCGGTTCCAGCATATTTTATTTTGCGTCCCCTTTTTGTGCACGCTATAATGACGCTGTCCGTGACAGTTCCGGTTGCTATCTCGCCGGAAAAACGGCTCCTCACGTCCAACTCTCTTAACGCAACCGTTTTAGCTTCCGCGACTGTGCTTACCGCGTTGACCATGCAGCTGTCTGTCATATCGCCGTCAACTAACACGATGATGTTGATGGTGCCCCATTTTGTGAGAGGAAAAGCGCTCTGTTTTGAGGCGATTTCGTCGCCGGCGGTGGCTGCGAAGTGGACTCCGGCAGTGGCAATCGCGGTTAAGGTGATGTCTTCAAATTTGTTGGTTACTATGTCCACGTTTTTCATCTTAGCGGCAGTCATTATTCCCACAAGTTGGTCTTGGGGAATGCCCAGTTTTGCTGTTTCTTCTTGCAGGAAGTCTCCGGCTTCCCTGTGAACATCGTCGTCTATGTCGAGGCCAGTTTCTTCGGACACATGCACGCTCACTATACATTTTGCTTCCTGCAGACCGCCATTCAGAACAGCAGAGCTTAAGATTTTCAGCGGAGCCTTTGACCGTAAAATCAGCATGTTTTCTTGTATCTCAGCTTCGACGGATTTGATTCCGGTTTCCAGTTTCATCTTGTTACTTTCCTTTTCTTGTCAGAAATGAGGTGCCTATTATATGATTTTTGGGTCATCATTTCCGAGGTCGGGGAGATTTCTAGTGTCAAACTCCCTTTTTTCATTTATGCCTTAAAGGAAACATTCACCCTTTTAGTGTTCATGGAAAAGCTGCTCTGAAAGCCTGAAACTTGCAGCTATCTTTCGAGGGTTATTGCCTTCTTTGGGCACAAGTCTTCGCAGATTCCGCATAGTGTGCATGAATCCAAATCAACTACCACCGGCTTGTTGTCTTGGAGGCTGAAAACAGCCATGGCGCAAGAGTCCACACAGGTATAGGAGCGGCAGTCTCTGCATTTGATGTAATCGATTTTGATGTTCATCGAAGGGCACCAGCGACACTTGACATCAAAACTAATTAGAACCATCAGATTTAAAGTTAAAGAAGAATCAGTCAGAGGTCAACTGCGTTGAAGATTGGAACAGTAATCTATGAGCCCACAATCGTTGATGGCTTCGACATTTCCGTCTACTACTCAAAGCGCGTCGACGGTGTATTAGGGAAACCTGCAAAAAACATGTACAATGATATCACCTGCTTCGTCGACGCCAAAAGCATACGGGAGAGACCTGAGTTGGTGGCGCTCTCGGAAAACGGTCCTGCCACAAGAACAAACAAAGCATACACTCTCCCATGGGACTTTGTGTGCCCCACCAACCAAGAGTACCAATCCAAAGTTCTCAGCTTCATCAAAGAAACGGCAGAGGAAGACGTGGAGGGAATGATTCTGAACCTCTATCACTTCCCAGAAGAAGGCTTCTGCACATGCCCCCGATGCTCAAAACACCAGAGAGAAAGCGGCTTGGATTGGCTTGAATGGAGAGCCCAGACAGTCACGGATTTCATTGCAAGAGCCAAGAAGCTGGTTAAGCAGCCTTTCGGCATCGAAATATGGCCTGACCCAGTCTTAGCCAAGGAAAGGTTTGGCTTGGACTTTGATGCCCTAGCAGAGTACGTGGATTTTTTTCATGTTCCCATTTCTTCCCACAACTACGTGACCATGTATTGGGTGGACACGTTAACGCGGGACTTCAAGAAGCTGCTCAAGAAGCCCATCTTCATAGAGTTGAGCGCTGAGATCGGCGGAGAAATAGAGACTAAAGCTCTTCTCAAAACTGTCGCCTACGTCTCCAGCCACGACGTGGAAGCAGTCCTCCTTCTTGTGCATGATGCAGAGCGAGCCAAGGAGATATGCCGAACCGCAGTGAATGACAGCAATTACCGGGGCTGGCTGGACAAATTCAGATTTGAGAACATGAACAGAATCATTGAAAGATGGGAGAGAATCTACGGAAAATAGCTAACTTGTGGACAAAGTAACGTAGTCTGCAACTTTGTCTTTTGGCTGACCAATGACAATGTGGTTTATTGTAACTTTTAAATTGAAGCAAATCTATTTGTTATATAAATAGGGGGATGTGAAAAGCAACTCTTGGTTAGATTCGGCGAATGTGGGAAGGAGGTAACGCTTCCGTTTAGAAGCAATTTTTGTAAAGGCCATTTTTGTGTTGAATATCGTCCTTCCCGAAAACCATACCCAATGAGGTCATCCAGTGGCAAAAAGGCTGCGCTAGCAATTATGGCAATTTTTTCGATTGTCCTTCTTCTGTTTGTTTTTCTACAAAATCCTATTACTACCTTACCGCCTGTAACGTTTCCTGTTTCTTTGCCAGATTCAACTGAGTCAAATACAACTGAACCAGATGTAAACAACCAAAACGAATCTGCCCCTGATTCTGGTTTAAAACCCAACATTAATCAGGAATTGGTAAATTATGCGTTAGTGCTCATTAACAATGATAGGCAGTCCAATGGAAAAGAAAACGTAACGCTAAGCAACATTAATTCTGCGCAGATACATGCTGACAATATGCTCAAATACAGCTTCTTTAGTCATTGGGATCTTAACGGTTACAAACCATACATGCGATATACTCTTGCTGGCGGTCAAGGGTCAGTCTCAGAAAATTGTGCTTGGATGTACAGTTCTGGTTTCATTGACCCAAAAGAAGCTTTGGAGGATTTGCAATGGAATATGATGAATGATGATGCAGACTTCGATTGGGGGCATAGAAAAAATATCCTAGACTCTCTTCATAACAAAGTCAGCATCGGCGTCTCATACAACAATACTGCTATTTGTTTAGTCCAAGATTTTGAGGACAACTACATAACTTGGGATACTTTGACAGTTTCCAATAACGAAGTTACAATGAAGGGGACAATGATTAAACAAGAATCGACTATACAGCAAGTCGCTATTCATTACGATAATCCAATTCCTCTAACAGTTGAGCAACTAATGAACCCGCCATTTAAAGGAGGTTATAACTTGGGCACATTTGTGGGTATGGCTTTGCCATCAGGTTGGGAGTCAGCTGCGGGAATTACAATAACTGCTCAAGTGTGGACTCAAGATGGACAGAACTTTGAAATAGGATTCAACCTTTCAGCAGCCTTAACCTCTTATGGTGAGGGAGTGTATACTTTGTTGCTTTGGACAGAAGATAATTACCTCACAACATACTCGGTTTGGTATGAAGTCTGACACTTCCGCGGATAAAAGCGATTCCTAGAGATTTAACCAATCAGATTATTCGGTAACTGTTGCTCTTCTGTATTTTCTAAGTTTGGTTATGTCTAGGTCTGCGGAGATGATTCTGGTCTGTGTTTCGTTTTTTGCTTGGTTCAGGATTCCCCATGGAGAGATTATGGCGCTGTTTCCGCCTCTGGAATTTGATCGGGTGTTGCCGTTTTTCAAGATAAAAACCCTGTTGTCTTCTGCTCTCTTTATGGTGAGAGGATGCCCCTTCACGTGTGGATGAGTTCTCGACGCCGACACAGGCAAAAAAATAGCCTCAGCGCCTAAAGACGCCAATCTCCTAACTGTTCTTGGATAGAAAACGTCAGCGCATATCAAAAGCCCAACCTTGCAGAACTCGGTTTCGAAAACCCGGAAGGTGCTTCCCACATGCAACCCCACATTTTTCTCCCATACAGTAAGATGCATCTTCCTGAATTTTCCCAGGATCTTCCCGTGCCTAAGAAAGAGGCAGGTGTTGTAATAGTTTCCCCTAAACTTCTCGAAGACGGTGCCTCCGACGATGTAGGCGTCAACTTCCCTTGAGACCCTTTTCAGAAGCTGAACTGCGGGCTCATAAATGTCATCCGCTATCTTTTCGATGTGCTTGTTGTCTTCTACGCTGGCTGGCAACGCAAAATACTCGGGGAGACAGACGAATTTGGAGCCGGAGTCCGCCGCCCTATACAGCATCTGCTCTGCCGTCTCCAAGTTCTTCTCAGGAGATTCGCTGATTTGCATGTGAACTAGACTTACCTGCATATGTTTCCCCTGTGTCTCTTTGTCATATTGCCCTGTCAAAGTTGCTAATAAACCTTAAATTTGCGCAGTAGCGCTGTAATCTACGTTCTGAGGGAGACCAAACTTGGATTCAATCGATCAAATCTGTTCACAAATTCGCACGCTCACAGACAGGGTTGTACAAAAAAATCTAACCGACGGCATGCTCTTCTCCGGAGGATTAGACACCAGCATAGTCGCATTTGTAGCAACAAAACATACCAAACTGGAAGCGTTCACCGTTGCCTTCGAAAACTCGCCGGCACTAGACCTCAAATACGCAAAGTTGATGGCAGACCTGCTGAACATGAACCATACAGTCCATTTTTTTGGCGAAGAGGAGATGCATTCAGCCATCCGAGACGTAATCAAGGTTCTGAAGATTTTTGACCCCATGGACATCAGAAACAGCGTAGCAGCCTACGTGGGCTTGAAAGTCGCAAAAGAGAACGGAATCAAAGGCGTGATGACCGGTGACGGCTTGGACGAGCTGCTGGGCGGCTACAGTTGGCTCTTCGGTCTCAACGAACAGGAGCTGAAGGAGTACCTGTCCAACATGTGGCAGGTGATGCAATTCACGTCGATTCCCATGACAGAATCGCTTGGAATGGTGTCTAAGCCTCCCTTTCTTGACCCCGAGTTCAAATCTTTCGCATATGGTGCAGACACCAAACTGATGATCAGACGTGAACGAGGCGAAATCTGGGGAAAATGGATAATGCGTAAAGCCTACGAGGGTCTCCTGCCCGATGAGATTGTGTGGAGAGTAAAGACGCCCCTAGAGTTTGGCTCCGGAACCACCATTTTTCCACAGGTTTTCAGCGAAAGAATCTCCGACAGATACTTCCAAGAGAAAGCCAAGGCGTATAGGGAAAGTGATCAGGTTACGATAAGAGACAAGGAGCATCTGTTCTACTACGAGATTTTCAGGTCCCATTTTGGTGTACCCTCTGAGGTCTTCAAGGATGCAGAAGGCAAACAGTGCCCACACTGCAAGGCTAAAGGCGGCAACCCGAAAAGCAAGTTCTGCAAAGTATGCGGAGCCTATCCAATCTAGTTTCATTTTAATAGTTAGTGTTGCCAAAGAATGTCACAGTAATCGCTTCAAACACAGAGGCACACATCCATGAACCGGAAGCTGAAGGTAGCCGTCTTCAACACGCAGCCGCCTCACCTTTACTTCGGAGGCGTTGAACGCCGAATAGTCGAGACCGCCAAACGATTGGCAAACGAAGTGGACACGACGGTTTACAGCGGAACAAAAAAGGGGTTCAACAAAACCGCTGTGATAGACGGAATAACCGTTGTTCCCTGCTTCTCCACCGATAAGCTCTATCCGCTGGACAACTGGGTTTTCAACCGCTCCCTCTCCGAAATGGTTGACACGATAGAAGCCGACGTTTACGAGGCGCACACTGTCAGCGGCTACGGCTTCCTGAAGGCTCTCAAGAAACGGAAAATCGGCAAACCATTCATCCAAACAGTTCACGGAGTTCTGGCGGATGAGCATATTCAATCGTCCAAAAGCGTGTCTCCGTCCCTCAGAATGAAGCTCTCTAACGTTTTCATGCGGCATCTCGCAAGAATCGAAAAGGAGGCAGCCAGAGAGGCAACCCTAATAGTTACTGTCAGCCGATACTCAGCCCAAAGAATTGTTCAGCTGTACGGTGTTGACGAGAAGAAAATCAGGGTGGTTCCAAACGGCGTGGACCCCCAACGGTTCAAGCCCACAGAAGATTGCGAAAAAATCAGGGATGTGATCGGCGGAAACAGCGAACACCTCATACTTTTCGTTGGCAACCTGATACCCAGAAAAGGGCTACATTATCTGATCGAAGCAGCCAAACAGGTCATCAAAGAAAATAAGGAAACAAAGTTTGTGGTAGTCGGAGACGGTCCACTCAAAAGCCACCTGATTTCATACTCAAAGGAGCTGGGTGTCTCAGGCAAGTTTGCCTTTTTAGGCTACGTCCCCGAAGAAATGCTTCACCGATTATACAATTGCGCTGACGTTTTTGCTTCACCCTCAATTCAGGAGGGGCAGGGCATCACACTGTTGGAGGCTCAAGCCACAGCTAAGCCGGTGGTTGCCTTCAACGTTACCGCAATCAGCGAAGTCGTGAAAAACAAGGAAACTGGGCTGCTGGTTAAACTGGATAGTTACGAGCTAGCCAACGCCATCTTAGCCCTTCTTTCGGACAAGCCGCTACGGGAGAAGATGGGGCGTTCTGGTCGAGAGTTCGTTAGCAAAGCTTTCTCTTGGGATGTTTGTGCCCAAAAACTGTTTCAGGTCTACTCGGAAGCAGCGGAACACTTAGCCTAAGCCCTCTTTATTCAAGGGTCAGTCGCTAATCACAACAGGTGAACTTCTATCCCTTCTCTTAACAACCCCATAAGCAACAACAGCAATCAACGCCACGATTACGATGACAACAGCAGCAGCAACATACTCTGCGAGTATATCTGAAACCTGTGAATCTGCTTGTTGATTTTCAACCACAATGAAGGACAGCTCCGCACTTTGCATGATATACGTTGCCCCTGAACACCAAATGGAAACCGTCCACTCGCCAACCACATCCGGTGTATAGCTGAAACTGAAGGCGCCATCATCTTGAGCTGCAACTTGTATGCTGTCTGCGGTGCCGTCGGACTTCACGAAAGTCACACTTATGGGCGCACAAACAATTGCGGGCGTAAGTTGACCGCACCCCGTGATGGTTTCACCAGTTTTAACCTCATTCTTATCTAACTCGGTTAAAATCTGACCATACGTCACTGTCTCCTCGTCTAGGCAGTAAACGCTGCCATCGTTGCTTCCAAAGTATACCCTTCCCTCATACAGGGAGGGGGATGACCAGCTGTTAGAGCCAGTCTCGAAAAAGGAGAGCCTGTCTCCGTTTGTGGCGTTGAGAACGTAAACGAAGCGCCTGTCTGTGGTGACATAAATTTTGCCGTCAGCGTAGGTCGGTGAGGTGTATAACTCGGTTCCTATCCAGCTCTTCCAAGCCACTTCCCCAGATTCGGCGTCTAGGGCTGTTATGAAGAACATGTCAACAACGTAGAGTTCGCCGTCATGATACGCCGTAGAGGCAACTAGATAACCCCCTATGCCTTCTGTACCCTCAGTGGTAAAGTATGCCCACTCGATATCACCCGTCTCCGCATTTACTCCATAGTAATTATGCTTGTTCGCCGCCACAAAGACCATTCCATCTGCGACTGTTGGGGACACATGCAGGTCAATGCCTCCATCCGCCACCATTACATACGGAATATCACATCTCCAAACCAGCAAACCTTCAGCAGCATCTATCTTGTAGAGTGCACCGCTGTTGGGCTCCTGCGAAGTGATATAGACTGCACCATCTGACACAGCTGGAGAAGAAGTAATGTAGCCCTCCGTTTTATAGGTCCAAACGATGTCTCCAGAGTTGGCGTCAAGACAGTACAGATTGGTGTCCAGCGACCCAACGTAAACCCTGTTCCCCACCACTAGGGGAGAAGAACGTATTCCAGTTACAGCCTTGAAGCTGGCTTCAATGTAGCCTCCAGCATCTGTCCTCCATATGTGGGTGCCGTTCTTTGCATCCAAACAATAAACATACCCATCGTCGGGTCCAACATACACCCTACCGTCAGCTACAGCCACCGACGATTTAATTCGAGCCTCGGTCATGAAACTCCATAAGCATCTTCCGTCTCTTGCGTCTATGCAGTAAACGTTTTTGTCCTGCGAACCCACATAGACTCGCCCCTTGGCAATGATCGGCGTGGAGGTGACTCCTCCGCCTGTTCCAAACTTCCACCTGAGATTCAGTTCCGCGGGTCCTGACTTTCCAGCGCCCCTGTTCTGCGAATCGTTACGCCACGTAGGCCATGAATCGCTGCCGATAGCCCAAACCTCGTCGAGAGTTATGTAGCTGTCCATCTTCATCTCTTCAATGTATCCGGGGATGATGTACAAGTTACCGTAGGCCACGGCAATCGAATCTCTTGGACAATGAGTCTCTATAGGCAACTCCCACACAAGCTCCCCAGTGAAAGCGTCGAGACACACAAACTCGGATTCGCTATACTCCAGAGTGTAAGGATGATACGATGCCCTCTGACCGGTTGTGGCGTAGACCTTGCCGTCCGCAACCACCGGCCATCCTGGCCAAAACAGGTAACCTGGTCCTTCATACTTCCACACCAGTTGCCCACTGTTCACATCCAAAGCGTAAAGATGCCCATCCTTGTTAAGCTCATAGACCAAACCGTATGCTGCAGCACAGCCGCTGACCCAGTATCCAAGCTCGGTTCTTGGGTTGTATCTCCACAGTATTTTGCCGGTCTCAGCATCGAAACAGTAGAACGTGTTGTCGTGCTCGCTTGCCTTGAGTAACTTGCCCTCGTAATAGGAGCCAGAGAAGCTCATTGCCCCTGTTGTCTCCGTATCCCAGAGAACGTCGCCTGTAGTGGCGTTAAGAGCCATCTGGTGAGTCTCAAATGACCCGGGGAAAACTCTTCCGTCACCATATTGTATGCCCGTTCCTGCTGATGTGCTACCAGGCACGTAGGTTTCCCAAGCTAGTGTAGGTGGCTCTGCTGGGTTAGAGAAGTTCCAACCTTGAACCACCGAGTCGCCTTGAACATAGAACATTTCTTCTTCTGGACTGTAAACACTCTCTGCCCAATAGGATACCTTAGCAGAAAAATCGTCGCTAGTCCACAAAATTTCTCCAGTTTCTGTTTCAAGACAGTATTCTGCCACAACAAGGCGGGTTTCATCGATTTTGAATACTGCTGGCCACCGCATATTGCCGGGAAGGGAAGTGTTCCAGACGATGGCTCCTGTGTCCTTGTCTAGGGCGATGACGTTCGTTGCTGTTGTAACTAAGACCTTGCCATTGAAGGCTGCGACGTAACTTTGTATGCCCTCTATGGTTGTTTTCCACAGTATCTCTGAGGATTCCGGGGCTGGTCCCTCTGAGAAACGTGTGAAACCTGGGTCGCCGTGAATCTGTGGCCACTCATACTGAAGCAAATCATCTTCGTCAACGATGCCACTCACAGAATCGGAGAACAGCATAAAAGACGACAAAATCAGTAACGAAACCAGTGCGGATGCAGCTATCAGATGGGTGTGCTTTGGGGTTTTCATGTTTTTCACTTTAAAGAGTTAGTTTGTGTTAGGGCAAAACCGCGATTTCTTCTCTGCATCGTAGGCGACTTTACCCCCATGTGGTTTTACCATACACGGTTTACTGTATATTCTGAATTAAATGTTTCTAAAACAATCTTTGCATGTACATAAATTCATCCAAGTGGGAAAAAGCGTCCATTACCAGTTTTTTGTCCAAAGTATTTTCAGTTTATGCCTCCAGACGCTGTCTCTTTAGGTCTGTGTGCACCTGTTTTTTGCCTAAAATCCAAGAATTTGTTACAGAACTCGCTTCGATAAGCCTTATTAACGGAAAAGTTAAATATAATCTCTCGGCTTCCTACGTAATCCCGGATGGTTAACCTATGGTACGAACCATGAGCGAGAGACCCCCCTTATATATGATGACTTGGAGATGTACGAGAGCATGTAACTACAACTGTTTGCACTGCAGTTTCGGTTCCAGCCCTGCCGCCATTAACGAGATCGACACCAAAGGCGGAATGCGCATCGTTGACGAACTTTATGAAATGGGGGCAAAGTGGTTTGGGCTGAGCGGCGGAGAACCTCTCATACGGAAGGATGTTTTTGAGATCATTGGGCATGCGAAGAGCCTTGGCATGAACGTGAGCCTCATAACCAACGGCTATTACGTTAAGGGGCACATTCTCGAAAAGTTGATTCGAAACGAGGTTATGACCGCGGTAAGTCTTGATGGAAAAGAGGAGTCGCACGATTTTATACGCGGCAAAGGCGCCTATGCAACAGCTCTTCTGGCTATGGAGAAGCTGTCTGAGGGCGGAATTTTTGATTGCATCGTAACTACCCTGAACAAGCGTAACTGCTCAGAAGTGGATCATATCGCCGAGCTGGGTCACAAGTTTAATGCTACTCGTGTGGTTTATCATAACTATATTCCTGTTGGCAGAGCTGAGGAGCATCTGGAGTTGGCTCCCACCCCGCAGCAGTATGAAGCGGTTTTGAACAGAATCTATGATTTGATGCAGGAATATCAGGGTAAAGTTGGCGTTAACGTGTATTGTCCATTCTTCGCCCGCATCGCACGACAGCGGGGCATGCCCGACTTTGATTACTGGTTCAACAACGTGTTTCTTGGTCAATGCTTCATCGGCGGCAGGTACATGGGGCTCCTGGAAAACGGGGACATCCGACCCTGCGGCTTCAACGAAGGCTACCGCATGGGCAACATCAGAGACAAGTCGATGAAAGAAATCTGGACTGACATGCAAACATCAGAGTTCACTCGAAAGCTCAGGGACCGAAGGAATCTGAAGGGCAAATGCGGCGTCTGCGAGTACCGCGAAATCTGTGGCGGATGCAGAACCAGAGCAGAAATCTACACCGGCGACCTCTTCCAGTCTGACCCAGCGTGTGCCTATGTGCCTAAACTGTTGCGTGAACAATAGTGCATGTAGCGCCCAATGCTGGCTTCATCTTTTTGTTGCGTAAACGATGATTCTGCCGTTGTTGTAGATTTTGTCTAGGGCTGGAGATGCTTCGATGTTCGATAAAACTTGTTGGGTGTCGACGGCTACGAATTTGATGTTGTATTCTTCAATGTAGGTGCGGAAGCCTCTTGCGTTAACTTGTAAATTCGTTTGTGAATCGAATTGCTGCTTCAAATCTGAGATTGTCCATTGTTCCATCTCTTCAGGCTCGAAGGCGTAAGCAAGTATGGAGTAGGAGACTTCTTGGGTTTCGCCTTCGCCTAACTCGCCATAGTCATATTTGAGTCTCAGGGCGTTTATGAATCGGTTGTTTAAGGCGCCTAAGCTGAGAAATGCAGTGGATTCATCAAATTCGAAAGCGGCTAATATGCCGTTTTGTGTATCCCGTACCGCCACAAGCTTTTCGGGTAACGTGCCTGAGACTTCTGTTAATGCCCATTCGGTTGCGTTTGTGTGCGTGGGGTTGTTCCATGGGTTCTGCCATTCAAGACGTTGAGGGATGAGTGCTTCCTTGAAATCTAGGGAAATCTCGAAATTGTTGGTGAGGGTTATTTTGATGTATTCCAAGTTTTGGTGTGCCTTGACGTTCCATTCGATGTCGATTACGGAACTGCTGCTTGAAACTGTAACTATTTTCTTTAACGTGAAATGTTCGTGGACGTACTCGGAAACCAGTTGTGCCTCGTCTGTGGAGTTCTGTGTCCAGTAAATGTTTTCAGAAGTTTCGGAGAGGGGAATCGTCACCCATTCGCCGACAGGATTAATGTAGGTGACTTCAACTTCGTTGTTGGGGATAGTTAGAGCCTTGGTCCAGATGTTGAAACGTGAAACGTGTATTGCCTGACCGGCGCTTGGGCTTACCGGGTCAAACTCGCGGGTGAGGGTGACAGAGTTCTCTATCTCATAGAAGCTGTACAGTACTGCCTCAGCAACCGCGCTTCTTTGGTAAAGCGGATCCGTTTCCTGTATTGTTTGGTGATCAGAAAAGATGTAAAACCATGACCCCGGGCTTCTGGTGGTAATCACTGTGCCGTCCGGAACTGAATGCTGCTTCACCCACGTGCCAGCGTTGTAGCTGGGCATTGATGCTCTCTCGTAAAACTGTGGGTAAGTTTCGATTACTGGAAGAAATGCGAGGGCTTGGACTAAAAATAGGGAGAATGCTATTGCTACGGTAATGATTTTGGCGGCAGTCCGTATGTAACTTTTTTTTGCGATTCTCAGAATAAGCTTTGATTCTATATATGTGATTGATTTTGCGATGCTGTAAACCGTTACGCCTGCAAGGATGGCTATTGGTGTGGCAAGAAAGTAGATGAATCGGTGGTATGGCAAGTAAATTTCGAAGATGTATAGCTGAGCCAAAATGAAGGGAACGGCTAGCCAAAAAATAATCAGCATCGACGATTTCAAGGCTTTTCTCTTCTTCACCAAAATGAATGTCAGGGGGATGCCCGCTACAGCCAAGAAGAGGCTTGCTCCAAAGTTTTTGATTAGAGAATCAAGTGTAACTGCGGAGATGTTGTAGACGTTCTCTTTCATCGCAAAGAATACGTGTTCTATGACAATGTCAGCGTATTCGATCAGCATCCTTGCGTACCATGCCATCAGAGCTAAGCCACCACCCACAATCACTGCGAAAAAAACTAGGAATTTTCGTTTTGATCCGATGGTGCTGACTAAGAAGGCAGGGATAAACATCAGAACGAAAAGGAAGGTGGCAAGCTGATGGGATAATACGATTGTGAAGGCTCCCAGAAACAGGAGGAAGGTTTTGATTGAGATTCGGAAGTCCTTGTTCAGTATGTAAAAAATGAAGGCTATATAGGCTAAACCCAGAAAGTTTGCGTAGCCTCCCCAAAAAATCATCTCAAAAAGCGGAATTGACAGAATCGTGAAGACGGTTGAAGCGACGGCGACAATTGTCCCAAAAAGTTTTCGACTCAGCAGATACGTGGACAACAGGATTAGCACGTTGAGGGTTGCAATCAACAGTTTTAGAAGAAAAGCTGCGACCATGACGTCAAGGGTTCCTGCAAAAATTTGGAGCATCGCCACGATGACATGGAAGAAGGGTGGGTACCATGTGACTTCGCTGTAGCTGACTCTCTCGTCTGTCACTATCTGTTGTGCTTTTGCCAAGTGTACCGCTGGGTCGTTTCCGGGAAGAACTCCGCTTGTGGACATCTGGTGAACTGTAACAACGAAGAGGGTGAAGGCGGCGATTAGGACGAAAACCAGTTCAATAGTGGGCAGTCTTAGCTTTTGCACCGGTTATCCTCCAAAGCAGCAGGATGTAATTGGATATATGACTAGTAGGTTCAGCATATAAAAACATCCAGTTTTCAGTGGACTATTTCTGGCAGCCATCAACTAAACAACGTTCTAACACAAGCTTCTTAAATCGTAATATATCCATGTTCGCAAATACATCCATTTTCCCAGCATTTTTGCGCACGAAACTTCCCTTTTAATCTGCGTCATCTCTTGTATCTTAAGGTTAAGGTCATGAAGCAAATGTTCTGTGATTGCTGCGGCGATGCAGTCAAAGCCGTGTATCCATGCAAATTTGTTTTTCATGACGGCTTAACCTGCGACTTTAATGTCTGCTTAACCTGCATGGAGACTGGAACCCTGGAAATAAACCTCAAACGAAAGAGGCTGGTTTCTAAAATCCTTCTCAAACTATCAAAGAAACGCTAACCTTTCATGAAAAAGGGCACGGGCAGGCAACGTTCTGAAACCCGAACGCTCTGTTCTAATCCATGGAACTAAATTGAGCCCCAACCTAAGATACATGTTAGCGGAGGTTGGAAGGGTGCTGTCAGTAAAACATGTGACTGTTGACGAGTTAAACGAGCTGCTGGAAACTATTGCTCGCGTAAACTCGATATCTCCTCGTGGCTCCTAGAAGCGGCTCCCTGTTTCCGCTCTATTTTGTCACCTGAAAAACTGTGACGTTTCCGCCCTTAAACACTATCCGAAACTTCGGGTCTTCCGAGAACTTCAGGTAGACATCCTGGTCTCTGCACACCACGTAAGAGACGTCGTATTCCTCCATCATTTCAAAGTAATTCCACGCAGTCAGCGGCTCAGAGCTCACAGTTTCTAGGGGAGAACTGGCAAGCTCAGAGTACACCATTTCAACTTCATATGGGTAGCTCAGGTCCTCCACGTCAACAACGCCGACTAGCATTTTGGCGTGTACGCTGCTGTTCTGTGAGCTGTACATGATTTCGGCGCAGTTTGTGGTGTTCTGTTTCAGTTCAATCAGCGGGTTGGCTTCTGTGAAGATCACCTGCCCCGCTGCCTCATAGAATGAGTTGTATGCTTCAATTCTCATCGGCGTTGACTCATCCTGTATTGTTATGTTCCTGTCTGCTGTTGTGTGAAGCGTAAACTTGGCATCGAAGTCGCTAATTTGCGCATCTTTTGTCTCTATCTCGTATGATAGTTCGGCGAATCTCACTCCCTGTCGAACTGTCAGCGTTTTCTTAACCGTGAAAAAGTCGTTTTCAAGCGTTATTGTCAGGACTGCCACGTCTTCATCTTTCGTCAGTGTAGGAGTTTCAGTTATTTTCATGTCTGCCAGAGTTGTGTTTCCTTGGCTGTACTCGAGTGTGGTTTCGCTGCTCTCGAAATAAAGCACTGCGTATGGTTCTCCGCTCCATGTTTCTATGCTGAACTCGGGGTTGTGGCGCGACAGGTATGGTCCATCCTCTCTAACTTGGATTAAGCCGTTGTCAATGTAGTAGTCGGTGTCAAGGAGAAGCTGCGCTGACTTGGCAACCTCCACCTCATGAGAGTATATCAGGAACTCTAAACTAGCTGCGCTGAGGGTGGTTCTTTCGCCGATTCCAGAGAGCCACCATCCGTAAAGGTGATCGGCGACGAAAACAGAATTTTCTGGGGTTCTGTTTTTTATCCACTCCAGCGCAGTGGCTTCGGATCTCTGTATTGTCGTGTAAAAGTTGGCTCGCTTAATGGCCTCATGTGGAAAGATGGACCATAGCGAAGCGATGATAAAGCCGAAGAGGAATAGGGTAGAAACTATTACAGGGAGTGTTTTTTTGATTCTGTTCCATTTGATTTTTGAGTATCTGTTGATGGCAATTGATGTGTAGAAGAAAAGGTAGGACAGACCAGCTGATATTATTATGATTCCGGGGAAGTCGATGAAGTACATGAATCTTGAGTAGTCCGTGAATATGCCGAAAATGTAGGCTTGAGTCATTACTATGGGCACAATAAACCATGCCACCAGCAGCAGGCTTCCGCTGTCAAAGTATCTTTTTCTGGACGCTTTGAACATTAAAACTGCTGGGATGAGAGCAATAAACAGAGTCAAGATTATGGGTTCGACAGAGCGGTTTGCAAGCATCAAGTTTCTGTTATCCAGTCCTCCCGTGAGGGCTCCCTCCACTGAAACATCCATATAGAAGCTGACGACCCTCAGTATCCATGGCGACACCACTAAGATTCCGAGTGCTACCGTAACAACGAAGAAACGCAAGGGGCTTAGCATTTTTATCTCCCTGAGCTTCCGAAGTTTGCCTATCAGCAGCAAAACGAAGTATAGTGCCAGAATTGGAAAAAAGATGAACAGAGTGAATGTATGGGTTAGGATGAGGCTGCCAAAGAGCAGCGTCCCCATCAGTAGGTGAAAGTGGCTTGGCTGGTCGATGTCCCTGAGAAACAAGTAGAAGATTACTGCAGTTAGGGCAAGGGATACGATGTTAGTGTAGCCGCCCCAGCTTATCATCTCAATGCTTAACGCTGAAACCGCTGCAAAAAAGGCTGCTATTAAACCTGCGTTAGGGTTTCTCCAGACCCTTCTGGATATCAGATAGGCGGGGAAAACTATGAACGCGCTGAAAAAGGCGGCGGTGATTAATTGTGCAAAGAGCAGCGGCATTCCCGTTAACAGAATGAGGAGGGATACGAAGAAGTGGAATCCGGGGGGAGTGGCAAGAGATTCTCCTCCCATGTGATACGGGTTCCAGCTGGGCAGTTCTCCCTGATCTAGTATCAGGTTTATGATGCTGCCGTGCAAGCCAATGTCTGAGCTTGGAGGATACTCATTATGGAAGAGGAGGGCTGCTCTAAACAGGAATGCAAAACTGAATATGGCTAAGAGCAGCATTGTTCTCTTATGTCTCGTTGTAACCACCATCTAAATCAATATAACTAACCTTTCAGTTGAACAAAATTTATTGCTTTCCCAAGACGCAACCATTTTCCAGAGCGTATTAGGAGACTAATAATGGTGTATTGTAGAAAACTAGCTGGAACTTAAAATAAAGTTGACAATGTCCAAATCATTTGCTCTCTCTATAGATTATTTTATTGTCAACTATTTTTTTATTTCTCGAAGAAATAACTAGAATGCTTTTTCACAAGCTACTAGATGTCCCCTTCCAACATCAATGAGTTTAGGAGATTTCTCTATGCAATTACGTTCCTTCGCATATATGCACCTCGGTTGAAATCTGCAACCACTTGGAGGATTTATTGGGCTAGGAACTTCTCCAAGAAGGACAATTCTGTCTTCTCTCGTAATCTCTGGGTCTGGAATAGGAATTGCTGACATCAATGCTTGTGTGTATGGATGAAGGGGAGAATCAAACAATTCGTCTGTATCTGCAATTTCCACAAATTTGCCGAGGTACATGACAGCTACCTTATTACAGATGTGCCGTACAGTGCTCAGATCATGAGAAATATACAGGTAAGTCATTCCCAGTTTACGCTGTAGATCTTGTAGTAAGTTTAGGATTTGGGCTCGAATGGACACATCCAGTGACGCAACAGGCTCATCTGCAATAAGCAACTGAGGTTCCACCGCAAGTGCCCGTGCAATACAAATCCTCTGTCTTTGTCCACCGCTAAATTCGTGGGGATATCTTTCTGCATGATAATCTTCCAAACCCACTAATTCCAACAGATCATAAAGTTTGTCATGCCATTCACTTTTAGGAACATTCTTGTGAATCGTAAAAGGCTCCATAATAATGTCTGCCACAGTCATTCTTGGATCAAGCGACGCATAGGGATTTTGGAAAACATACTGCATTTTACGTCTTAATCTCAGAATTTCACTCTTCTTCTTTGATTTGAAGATTCCTTCTATGTCTTCACCATCAAGATAGATGTTCCCAGAGGTTGGAGGATCCAGTTGCATTATTGCTCTAGCAGTAGAGGTTTTGCCACATCCGCTTTCGCCCACCAAACCAAAAGTTGTTCCTTTTTCAATCGAAAAATTCACTCCGTCGACGGCATGTATTACTCCAACCTGTTTTTTAAGAATCACTCCTTTTGTGTATATCGGAAAGTATTTTACTAAATTCTCAACTTCCAAGAACTGTCTGTCACTCATCTTTTTTAGCTTCCAGAGGCGTTTTTAGGTTAAGTTCCTTTGCTCGATGGCAAGCGACGTAGTGTTCAAGTCCCACTTCTTCTAATGATGGGATTTCTTTAGAACAAATTGGTTTAGCGTATTCGCAACGGGGGTGGAATCTACAGCCTGAAGGCGGCTTTATCAGATTAGGAATATTGCCAGGTATTACCGCAAGTTTCTTTTTTCTTAAAGCTAAACTTGGAACGGCTTTGAGAAGAGCGTTTGTATAGGGATGACACTGGTTATAGAAAATGGTTTTTGTCTCTGCTATTTCGCAGACTCTTCCGGCATACAAAACCGCAATTCTATCCGCAACACCAGCTACTATACCCATGTCGTGGGTTATTAAAATCATGGACATTCCCAATTTATCTTTAAGATTCTTCATTAATTGGAGAATCTGAGCCTGAATTGTAACGTCAAGGTTCGTTGTTGGTTCATCTGCTAGAAGCAGACTGGGTTGGCAGGATAAGGCTCTAGCTACTGCCATCCTTTGTTTCATGCCTCCGCTTAGTTGGTGCGGATAATTCCATATTTTGATCTCAGGATCAGGTATCTCTACAAGTCTAAACAAGTTGATTGCTTGTTCCAATGCTTCTTTCTTTGTTACATTTTGGTGACGTCTTATTACTTCAGTTAGTTGTTCGGCAATAGTAAAAACTGGGTTCAATGAGGTTGCTGGGTCTTGAAAGATGTAGCCTATTTCTTTTCCTCTTACCTTTTGCATTTCATTCTCGGTTTTGTCTAGGAGATTTTCTCCTTTGTATGTGATTCTTCCATCGATTATTTTTCCAGGTCTGGGAACTATTCGTAGGATTGACAATGCAGTCACAGTTTTTCCAGAGCCTGATTCGCCTACCAGACCAAGGGTTTCTCCTTCTCTAACTTCAATGCTGACTCCATCGACAGCTTTGACTAAACCAGCGAATGTATCAAAGTAAGTTTTCAGGTTCTCAATTTTCAAGATTTCTTTTGGTGTCATTAGCTTCCCCGTTCCATAAGTTCATTCCCGGAGACGTGGGTCAAGAGCGTCTCTCAAGCCATTTCCAAGCAGACTAAATCCAAGAACCAGAAGGGTAATGAAAAATCCTGGGAAAATTCCTTCCCACCAAGCTTCTTTCACTGCCTCGTTGGCTTTCTGAAGTTGTTGTCCCCATGTTATGGCGTTGGGGTCGCCAAATCCTAGAAAGCTTACGGCAGCTTCAACCAAAATTGCGGTAGCAATCATTAATGTAGTTAAAACTATTATGGTGTGTAAGACATTAGGAAAGACGTGTCTGAATACAATTCTTGTGTTACTTGCTCCCAGTGACTTTGAAGCTTCAATAAATTCCTCTTCTTTAACGCGTAGTACTTCTCCTCGGATGATTCTTGCGTTAGAGGCCCAAGAAAATACTCCGATCATTAGAGTGACTATCGATAGGCCTCCAGCACCTGAGGGTGCCACTGCGGTAATGACTTTGAGGAAAACAAGTAGGATTAGAAGGAAGGGAATTACTAAGAAGATTTCTGTTATTCTCATCAAAAGGTTGTCAACGATTCCTCCGTAATAGCCTGAAATAAGCCCAACTAATATGGCTAATGACATTGCTAGTGCTGCTGCTCCAAATCCAACATAAAGTGCTGATCGAGCTCCATATACTACTTGGCTAAAGACATCATGACCCACATAATCTGTTCCAAACAGATGTTCAAAGGATGGAGGAACTCGGGTCTCTCTAGAGTAAAATGCGCTTATGTCATTGGGTGGATAAGGAGCAATCAGGGAATCAAACGCGCTTAAAAACACTACAAAACCAATAATGAATGCTCCTGCCAGGGCTGCTTTGTTTTTCTTAAATCTCCGCCATGCAATGTTCCATTGACTTACACCTTTGGACCGCGTTCGTTCATTTTGTTTATTCATCTCTCAACCTCAAGTTTCAGTTATTCAAGTCTAATTCTTGGGTCTATGTATCCATACGTTATGTCTGTTATCAGGTTAGCAATAAGAGTCATAATGGTAATGAAAACAGTAATCCCCATTATCACTGGGAAGTCAAGTTTGGTTGTAGCTTCTACGAAAAGTCGACCTACACCAGGCCAGTTGAAAACTGTTTCTGTTATTGGGGCGCCAGCGAGCATGCCACCAAAATATAACCCCACGTAGGTTACAACAGGTATAAGGGCGTTTCTTAATGCGTGCTTATAAACAACAGTTCTTTCACTTAATCCGCTAGCTCTTGCAGCTAATATGTAGTCTTGTCGTAAGACTTCAAGCATGCTTGATCTAACAAGAAGTACCACTGGAGCTAGAATTGCGAATGTTAAAACTGCCGTCGGTAAAGCCAGATGCCATAAGCGGTCTATCTCAAAGCTTCCGAGCAGATATCGTTCTGCGAGAATTGCGTTGGCTCCACCGGCTGGGAACAATCCTAGGAAATAGGCAAAAATGATTATTGCTATTATTCCCATATAGAAAACAGGAATGCATGTACCAAGTATGGAAGTTGTGGTTACTGTTACATCTAGTTTTGAGTACTGTTTTTGGGCAGATATTATTCCTACCGGAATTGCAATGATGAGGGATAGTATTAGGGCTAAAAACTGGAGTTGAATTGTTAACCAAGCGTAATTGCCAATTAATGTGGCTACGGATATTCCTCCTCTAATTGCATAAGAGTTACCAAGGTTGCCTTGTAGGAGTTGTCCAATAAATAGGAAGAATTGATAATATACAGGTTTGTCAAGACCATAATACTCGCTTAATCGTTGTCTAAATTCGGGTGTGATGTTGGGGTTTTGAATGGTCATAAGTTGTACAGGATTTCCAGCAAGGCGGGTTGCAACAAAAACTATGATTAAGATTCCGAAAAAAAGCGGTATCAAGTAGAGTAGTCGTCGGATTATGTATCGAAGCATTGACATGTTTGGTTACGATTCCGAGGTTACTTTCTCGTTTCAATTCTATATAAGATTTCTTTAATAAAAACCTGAAAATTAAGATTTCCATAAAGTGTAGTTAGAATTCCATGCTTCTTCTTACAAATCGTTATGTTTGTTCATGAACAAAGAAAAATTGGGTAAAAAGTTATAAAGAGAACTCCCTAAACTCATGTCTAGGGTAAAAAATATTGTTAAAAAGAAAATGGGTAGCAATAATTAGCATTCTATTGATGTGTACTACAATTTTGGTTCCAATGGCTTTACCAGTACAAGGTCAAGACACGCTGTTTCATGTAACCTTAACGGTTCCATCAACAAATCCCTCTAGACAAGCATGGTCGGAAATCATCTATAACAATATGCTAGCAGCGGGAATCGATGTGGACAGAGTAATACAGGATTGGGGAACAATCTACGATAGAGCTCTTGATCCTCCTCCAGAAGTTAGAGGCAAGACATTTGATGAAGGCGGCTTTGATATGCTGTTTGTAGGTTATGCAATGGGTACAGACCCAGATCCTTACGCACTATATCACAGCAGCCAACTTCCACCAGGACAAAACTATTACAACTGGGAAAATGCGGAAAATGACGAACTTTGTCAAAAGATCAAAGTAACTGTGGACGAAACCGAACGGCTCGAATACGTAAAGCAGTGGCAACAATTAGCATTTGAAGAATTGCCTTCAATAACTCTTCACTACGATAAAGAGGTTGTGTGCTATGACCCAACAGCCCTTGTTGGCGATCCCTTTGAGATACTTCACTATCCGGTTTGGCCTGGAGTAGCACGGTGGGAACTCAATCCATCAACTACGCAAGACACCATAGTGATTGCCCAAACAGGTCCTGCTCCAGAAGAAGGCTTGAATCCTTGGCTTTCAACGTCTTATTATGACCTGACCGTGTATGGGGCAGTTTTCGATAGTTTAACTAAAACAAAAGATCTTGAAACACTCGACATAATACCTGGATTGGCTACTGATTGGGTTGTTGCAGACGATGACAAAACATGGACTGTAACCTTAAGGCAAGGTGTCAAATGGCATGATGGCGTTGAATTCACAGCTGAAGACGTAAAGTTCACTTATACCGCGGCAATGGCAGAAGAGTTAGCCTCAAATACTGGAGCTTTTGTGGCACAAATTATTGGTTCACCAGACAACATCGAAATAATAGATAACTACACAGTGAAATTCAATCTTCCCGAACCCTATGCATACTTTGCTTCAAGTATCTTAGCTGAGGGATACGGTTTCATGTTGCCAAAACACATTCTGGAAAACGTACCTTACGAGGAATGGCGAAGCCACACATTCAACACAGGAGAAGGAAGCTATGAAGCTGGAAACGGATACACAGCCTACGGTCCAGTAGGCACTGGTCCTTACTGGTATATGGCATATGATCCCACAACTTACACAAACCACCTGGGCAAGAATGCCGACTACTGGAACGCTCAAGCCTTGACAGATGCCGGAGTTTTCCAAATCGAAACGTATGCAGTTGTTTTCATAGAAGGTTCTGATGCCGCCATTACTGCACTAAAAACTGGTGAAGTAGATGTTCTAGATTCTCAGTACGGTCTCCAAACGATGCTTGGCAGCCTTGAAGATGCTTGGGGTAAGTATGTAGTTTATGACGCCTTTGGCTTGCAAGAACTAGGTGTCAACATGAAACACCCAATTTTGGGTACAGGTGTTGATACGCCGCTAGGTCAAGAAGACCCATCTCGAGCTGCTGAAGCCGCCCGCTACGTAAGGCAAGCAATAAGCCACTTAGTTCCTCGACAAGAGATCATAGACAGTATCCTAGACGGATATGGTACACCGGGAATCACAACGGCAGTTACAACATTAACCGCTGGATTTGACACAAGTCTCACAGCATACAGCTTTGATATAGAAGAGGCAAAAACTTTGCTAGCAAAAGCCGGCTATGATACAGGGGTTGAACTACCACAAGAAGAAGACTTCCTTTCGGAATACGGACTTTACATAGCAGCAGCGGTAATCGTTGTAGTAGTGGCAATAGGTGCTGTATACTTCGTTAGGAAACGCCGCAGCTAAACCTAACCATCCTCCCTTTTTTTGTCTCTATAACGTAGTCACAGTTTACTTTCATTCTTAAAGTGAATTCTCTACAAGAAAATCGAATGAATTATTGCAGGTAACAAACCCAGGGCAATCGAGACAGGAAGCCCTGGAAGTCTGCCTCTGCTAAGCGTTATTCTTAATGACAATAAAGAACCGACCAAAATTAGTAGTAACGAAAGAGCGCCCGATAAAAAGCCGAAGTTTGCAGCTGTGTTAGCTACAATAATTGAGTAACATGTTAAATCTCCTATTCCTATGCCCCCTTCCTTGTTTGAGAAAGTAATTTCTGTAAGTAATTTTTCGTATGCTATTGTACTAAATATTTTTTCCACAGTTTTTCTCTTAATTAAAATAATGTCAACCAATGACAGAATTAACAAGCTTACTATTATCGTGAACGGTGGTACTAAAACTCCAAAGAAGCAACCAAGGATTCCACTACAGATTACAAAAAGTGTGTTTCTCATTCTATTTGATATACTATCAACAATAACCAGGTATCCAAAATAAGCTCCAATGTATGTTACAATAGCTACTACCAACAGAAGCAACGGAAATTGCAATTTTAGAGTGTTAAACAACAATTTAGTGAAAAGTAACACTGCAAGAATTCCACTAAAAATAAACGTGGCAACCAAGACCCGAACCGCAAGTTCACGCCTTTTCTTAAATAACCGAAAAAAAATAAACAAACTAACTATCGAGACTAATATAATCAAAAAGACATTCAACGTAACAAAAAATTCATCAGCAGAACCAAATAATGAACCCGAACCATTGGACTCGAGTTGAGTAAACACCGTAAATTGGGCTAAAATAATGGAAATCACTATTGTGAGTATAATGGGTAAAATAAAACGTACGTGGGTTATTTTAGAAAAGAAACTAGATACAAAATTATGGTTCGTCATCCAGAATCCTGACCTAGAGTTTACAAGGGCATCACTAACTTTTTTCGACACTCCTTTTATTTATTGTTTATATAGCAGAAACTAACAGGGCTTCAATAACCAGAATTAAAGCCGTTATGATAACTGCTCTCATTTGTTCTTCGATTTCTTTTTGTCTATTGAAATTCCAAGGTTTTGAATGGAATAAAATCTCGTTTAATTTGGCTGCTGAGGGCGAATACGATGCAAGAACACTACCGAATATTAATCCTAGCCCACCTTCGATCAACATAGTAAGTGAAAGCGTGTATGCAAATGTATCTGCGCTATAGTAAAGCAAGAAAATCATTGAAGCATCTATTACAGTTATTATTACTGAGTAAAGGAATAACTTAGCCAAGAGTGCCAAGGCCGTTTTCCAGTGTATCATAATTTCTGGCTTCGCATTTTTTGTTAAGACTACTTAACTATACAATGTTGAAGCTAAAAGTTCTTCTCACTCTTCACGTTTATGCATTTCAGAAAAAATTTAAGTGTTCGCTTCCACTCTCAGAAAATAAGGAATTTTCTTGAAGAAACCAAAACTCGCTACAGACGATAAAAAAGAAGCATTGCTTTTGACGATTATTGCAAGCTCGCTGTGGGGTACTTCTTTTCCTGCAATAAAGATTGGTTTACAGTTTATGGATGCTTACACTTTTGTGTTCTTGAGGTTCTTTTTTGCCTTGCTGATTATGTTTGCTATAGTTTTGTTTTCAAAAAAATTTTCCTTTAACTTCAACAAACGCTTGATCCTATTTTTAGGTTGCATAAACGGAATAGCGTATCTTTTACAGTACATCGGTATGTCTTCCACCTCAGCCTCAAAATCATCACTTTTGGTCAACCTCACCGTAGTTTGGGTTGCTCTATTAAGTCCAATACTGTTAAAGGAAAAAATAGGCAGAAAAAAATTAACAGGCGTTATTTTAAGTCTTTTAGGAATCGTATTTGTGACAACCAACTTAGATTTCCAATCATTTGGAATCGGAAGTATGATGGGGGATTTAATCGTTATTGCAGCTGGAATGATCTGGGCGATTTTTATTCTCTACAATAAACCGTTAGTTAACGAAACAAAAAACCTGATGATGTCCTTGACTTGGCTCCTGTTATTCACGATTATACCTTTAGTGCCGGTGGTTCCTTTTTCTGCAAAGAATTTCCTAACTTTGCCGTGGGAAGCTTGGAGTGCAATCTTATATACCGCAATCTTCTGTTGGAACATCCCCTATTATATTTGGTCTAAGGGATTGAGAAAGATTTCAGCCGTAACTTCATCAGTGATTCTCTTGAATGAAATTATAGTTTCCGTAATTATTTCCACAATTTTTCTTGGCGATTCTTTAACTGTAGTTACTGGCATCGGCGCTGTCTTTATAATGTTCGCAATCGTGCTGGTTTCAATTGAATAAAGCATATTGCCTGTTATACAAAAAAATTCTGTGTGAATAGATGCTTCAGAGAAACTTTTTTTCTTTCCAATCAGTAGACAGTTATATGCCATCGTTAGTCATTCGAGCCGCAACAATTAGAGACATTCCAAGCATAGTTAAGATTAGGACCAAAACTCTTAGTGATGAGGAAATTTCCGGATTTTCTGCTCCAGAATTTGCCACTACCTTCTCAAACGAAAAACTACTGAAAGTGTGGGACAGGGGAAACAGGTTGAAGGATGGTTTTGAAGTGTTCTTGGCAGAAGATGAGGGCAGAGCGGTTGGTTATATGATGTTCAAGGTTGAAGGGGATTCTGGTTACATAGACGATGTTGTTGTTGCTAAGGAAGAACAGGGAAAGGGTGTAGGCAGAGCACTTGTCACCTACGCAGAAGGTCTGGCAAAATCCCGAGAGTGTTACTTGATGAAAACTGATACTACAGAAAATGCTAACGGTGTTCCTTGGAGATCATATAACTTCTGGTTAAGAATGGGGTATGAGGATACTGGAGAACGGATACCCACCGATTATGATTTCAAGGAAATTTGTTTTATTAAAAGGTTGAAGTAGCGTGGGACTTGAAATGGAAAAACCAGTTTTTTATCTTGTAGATGTGTTTGCAGAAGAAAAGTATACAGGAAACCAGCTTGCAGTTTTCAGGCACGTAACTGAATTATCAGACAACCAAATGCAGCGAATAGCCAAAGAGATGCACTTCTCAGAAACAACGTTCATTTTGTCTGATGAAAAACGCGATGGAGGATATGATGTACGCATTTTTACTCCAGAAACCGAGTTAAATTTTGCAGGGCACCCAACATTGGGAACAGCTTTTGTGATACAGCGTGAAATAATAAAAAAGCCGGTAAAAGAGATAGTTCTGAATCTGAAAGCTGGCAAAATTCCCGTTTTCTTCGATTATGCGTCGAAAAAGTCATGTATTTTATGGATGAAGCAGCTCCAACCTGCATTTGGGAAAAAGTTTGACGCCGATTTGATTTCCAACATTTTGAGCCTTGATGTGAGCGATATTAATGCAAGTTTCCCCATTCAAGAGGTTTCAACCGGATTGCCTGCAGTTATAGTTCCACTAAGGACGTTGGAAGCGGTGAAAAAAGCTAGAGTAAATAAGGACAAATATTTCAAATTCATCAAAGACATTGAAGCTAAAATAATACTGATTTTTTGTCCCGAAACCTACAATAAGGCAAATGATTTGAATGTGCGGGTCTTTGCAGACCAATATGGTGTCCCAGAAGACCCAGCAACGGGAAGCGCAAATGGATGTTTGGCAGGATACCTTGTGAAGCATCGCTTCTTTGAAACGTATCGAATTAACCTGAAAGTTGAGCAAGGCTGTGAAATAGGTAGACCATCACTACTTTATTTAAGAGCGGAAAAGAAAAAGCAGGAAATTTCTGTGTACGTCGGTGGAAAAGTGGAGATGATAGGTGATGGAAAATTTGTATAAACCGTCATTGATAGATATGCACGAGCAAATCTACTCTACTAATTAGAGGTGAAAGTTGATTAATAAAACGAACTAAAAACGATTGGTAGGGAACAATATGAGTTTAGATGATTACATTGATTTGAGAAGCGACACAGTTACCCTCCCCACTGAGGAAATGTTGGAAGCCATTAGACATGCAAAATTAGGGGACGACGTTTTTCGGGAAGACCCCACAGTCAACAGACTTGAACAACTCTCTGCCGAAAAGATGGAAAAAGAAGCAGCACTTCTTGTTACAAGTGGAACCCAAGCCAATCTAACTTCTTTAATGAGCAACTCAAATCCCGGAGACCTTGTAATACTTGAATCTGAATCACACATTTACTGGTATGAAGTGGGCGGTATTTCTAAGATAGCCGGATTGTTACCTTGGCCAGTGAAAAGTGAGTTTGGGGCTCTTGATCCAAAAGATGTTGAAGCTTCAATACATTCAAACGACATACATTTTCCAAAACCTGCCATAATCTGTATCGAGAACACACACAATAGACATGGGGGCACTATCATAACGCCTACTCAGATAAAGGCAATAAGTGACGTTGCCCAACAACACAATCTGAAACTTTACATGGATGGTGCCCGAATTTTCAATGCTGCAGTCGCATTAAAAATTGATGTAAAGGAAATTACAAAGCATGTTGACAATCTAATGTTTTGTTTATCCAAAGGTTTGTGCTGCCCAGTAGGTTCGCTGCTTGTTGGAACCAACGATTTCATTGAAAAGGCGCGAAAAAACAGAAAACTGTTAGGCGGTGGAATGCGCCAGGCAGGAATAATCGCAGCTCCAGGCATTATAGCTCTAGAGAAAATGATTGACAGGCTGGAAGACGACCACAAAAATGCGAGACGTTTGGCTGAAGGAATCTCCAAAATTCAAGGAATTCAAGTTGACTTAAACCGTGTGCAGACAAATATTGTGTGTTACGATGTTAGTGATTTGGGCTTATCCGCTGAAATTTTCGTATCAAAGCTTGAGGAGAAAGGGGTGCTTGCTTTGTCGCTTGCTGAGAAAAAAGTGCGGATGGTAACTCATAGAGGAATCGAAGGTGAACATATAAAGAAAGCTGTTGGAATAATTGAAAACATAATCGATGAAATGAATTCGCGCACGTGTTCCTAAAAAATGAGATTAAAAAGGGATTAATTTTTTTGTTTTCCCCATTTAAGCACATTCCAGAATCTTTCATGAAAGTAATACAGTATCATTGTAATGGCATTGTATACGGTTCCGATTGCAACAGAAACCTCAAGCTTTCCTGTCAAAAAATATGCTGTAACAATACTAACTACTACGCAAATAATCCTCCATGTGAACGATTTCACAATCGACCTTTTTCTTGTTTCAGCCATGAACTTTAACCTCCGAACACATTTGTAGTAAATTTTAGTGGGTAATAAATTTGCTATGTTACATAATGTGAATTACTTGAAGGTTGTGGGCTCGATTTGAAGTTGAGGTTTTAAATGTTTTTCTGGTTCATTTACTCGAAAGAGAATTATCAGAAAAATTGGGATGACTAAAGCAAGTGAGAGAAAGAAAGGTGATTGCGGGAGAACTTCAGCAAAAAGGAAACTGCCTATCAGCATTGCTGCTCCTTGACTGATGTAAGTAGTAAAATTGATAAAACCGTTTACTCTGCCTCTTTTTTCTTCTTGGACATAATCCGATAACATCGCACTTATTGAACTCATTGACAACAGAAAGGCAATTCCATAAAGAATCATTGATATCATAACCATGATGAAATTCCCGAAAACAAAACAAAGCGTTGAAAGTCCAAATATCACTGACCCCAGAGCCATAGGTTTTCTTCTCCCAATAACATCCACCATTTTGCCTACTGGAATTGAGGCGATAACCATAGTCAACAAAAGTGGAACAAACATTAACCACCACTGATTTTGAGAAATAAGTAATACATCCCGAGCATAAAGTGCGTTGATGACGTTGGTCAACGAAAAAGCGAACATGGAAGTGGCCTGTATAATGCATACCCAAAAAACTGAACGCGGAACTTTTTTCCAAATTGAGAAGCCTTCCTTTACGGATTTTGCGTATAAAGTTATGAAATAATGGAATTTGATGGGGTCTTTATTTTTCAGGGTTTCTTTTAATCTTAATCTCCATATTGCTGCAGTTAGAAAGAGTGCTGTCATAATAAAATAGATGATTCTCATGCTGGGCACTAATCCAAATTGTAGTAACAGAAATCCGGCGATTATTGGTCCAGGCGTATTAAAAGTGCCGTGAATCAATTCGATAAGAGATGAACCCATGCCTCTTCTTTCAGGCGGAAGCGAGTCCTGAACCATAGCAAAAAGTGCCGGTTGATAAATTAGACAAAGGCTACTTGCTATTGTGCCTAATAGAATGAATTCCCATGTGGGGGCAAGGGCAAAGAAAAGAAACGATAACGCAATACCGAAAGACATTACCGAGATGAGTTTCTGTCTTCCACATTTATCTGCCAAGTAGCCACCAGGGAAAGCCACTATTGCCATTCCCAAGAAACTTGCTAAACCTATTATTCCTAGGGAGACCTCTGTTCCACCTAAGGCCTCCACGTAGTACTGGAAGTTAGGGTTGGGCATTTCCCAGGCTATGTCCATCAGTATCCAACTTATGAACAGTATTCTATAGTTGCCTTGGATGAACGAGAACTCGTTCTTAATTCTAGACCCTAATTCCATGCGTTCCACTTGTCTGAGATTAAATACTGATAGGAATAAATCTGCTGATTTTAATCTTTAGGTTTAAAGAGATTTTCAGTAGGCTGAGAGCGAAGATACATAGATTTCATAGTGGGCAATGGCTTCAATGTCTGATGGAGAAGGGGACAGATAAAAGATGACTTGCTGTGTTTGCCCACTCCCCAAGAGAAACGGGATTCCTCCCGTCTTAGTGTTTGAACTAGCCGTAGGGGTTGGGGCGTCAGTTTTCTCTGCAACTTCAACAATGCTGCCATTATGACTGTAGAACTTTATACCCAAATTAACGACGGAAAAATAGCTGCCAGTCCTATTTCCAATAGGCGCACCAATGTCAGAAGCCGTATAATCGTTTCTAACTGTGACACCGATATGCAAAGTTGGAGCGCCCGTGCTCACCACACCACCATACACATCCGCCGTAATTCCACCAATACTGAACCACCATCCCCAAAATGACAGTTTGATAGACCTGTTTTCCGTGAGTTCAAATGTTTTTATGGAACTGAATGTGTTTAGGGAACTGCTGTCAACTGGGGCATTAAATGGATAAGATGGTCTATAACTATAGCTTGCTGCGGTGTGTGTTAGGAAGATTTTTGTGGTTTCTCCCTCATTGTTTGAGTCTGAAATCTTTGTTAGATACTGGGAATCGCTTGGAGTTTTTAGTTCCATTACAGACTCTGCTAGATGAATTGCAGTGTCAAGTTGAGTAATCAGTGTGTCACGGTCGATTATTGTGCTGTCGCGTTGGCTTATTTCACTCTGCAAAGACAACACCTTGCTATACTCAAATGATGCCAGCGCCAAGCTGAGAGCTAAAAGAACAGCAAGAATCACTGTCGTTAACTTCAGAACAGTATTGCTTTTGGAAGTGTAAACTTTTCTGTTTTCGGTTGCTTTTGCTCCAGCTGCTATTTCTACAGTTTTAACACTATACAGAGCATCCTTGCCTTGATCCGACAAGATGTATTTTCCATAATCATCTGTTTTAATCAGACTGCCTAACTTGCTTATGTGATGTTGAAGATGTCCGCTGCTTTCAATCCCTAGCTTCTTCTTTAATTCGGCGAAGCCTAAAGCCTCCTCACTTAAAGCTTTCAGAAGCATTATTCGCGTAGGATGGCTGAGTGCATCAAAAACTTCAGCCCGTTTTCTATCCTCGTCAATGTTCTCGACGCCCATCTTGTTTCCCACTAGAACTTAGCCTTTGTACGATATTTAATACCTCGTTATTAGACCAAAAAAACAGATTGACTCTTACTTTTCTCATCATTTGATTTTTTGGTCTATTTTTCTGGACATCTGGCTGTTTTTGGAGGCATACGCATAGTCTGAATGTCTCGCGTGTTGCATCTTTTATGGGTGAACGGCAGTGACAGAAAGACATTATGCGCATGCCTAATTAATAACCATCGAAGCGTTCGGTTTATGTACGGTTTTTTAGTTCTTTGTTTTTGTGAGTAGAGTAGAGAGTTGAGAGTTTAGACAAACCAAGCATACAACCATCAGTTTCCCCTTAGAAAGTATTATATTTGCAGATAGTCGATAAAACAAAGACGCCTTGTTTGTGAATCTTACTCCAGTGCATTACCTGCTAATATTTTTGATTATGGTCATAGCCGCATTCATAATTATCCTGTTGTTGCCAGCCATACTGGAGCTGAGAAAACCAAAAGATGCTGGACCACGCAAAATAGTCGAAAAATCCGAAGAAGATGAAAAAGAGTAACCAGAACATAATCGTCTACTCCTTCTGTTGTTTGTTCTGTAGAAGATTTTGTGGCGCCGCCGGAAGGACTCGAACCTTCGACCCACGAGTTAACAGCCCGTTGC
>CAYNQS010000003.1:0-243984 GCA_964399485.1 uncultured Candidatus Bathyarchaeia archaeon
GGCGTGGGACCCACCTGATCCCATTCCGAACTCAGAAGTTAAACCATGCTCCGTTTCCGGTGTTAGTATGGTCTTCGGCCATGTGAAGCCGGAAAAGCTGGCAATCCACTTAAATGTCAAAAGAGCCTCCTTGTACACAAACAATTTCTGCACCGTATTTTGTGTGTCTGCAAGGTTAGGACAAAATTTGTTAACACATTTGCATTGCCACCTTATTCGTAGGAAATGATGATTTGCTCTCTGCGAGGCATCCTATCCTTATGCTCTAATCTTTTCGGAAAGTATTTCTTGGAAATACTCAAAATTTATTACCAACCTCGTAGTTTTTTGAGGAAGAGTGAATGTAAATGTTCCTCTCTATTGCAGCGTTGCTATTCGGCGGAAACGATATCATAGGGTGGATTGTGCAAATAGTTTTTCTAGGTTTCTTCGTGGTTTTCATGTTTTACGGTCAGCGATTCCAAATGATGGTGATGCTTAGAGAGGTTGAAACTCATCTGCGCCGTCTCAAGTTAATAAGAGACGATGGTCGAAGGAAAGCCATTGAGACAATAAAGGAGATAGGGAAACCCGTAGGCGATCCCGCCGAGAGGATTGACCAATTTCTGGAGTATATAGCCATAGAGCCTCAGAGCATGGATCCTTCTGGCATAGTCTGGAAGTTGGAGCATGTCCTCGACGTTAGAGACGTCCGCTTCAAAGACGAGGTGAAGCTCATGGCGCCAGAAGCAGATGAAACGCAAATAAACAATCTGGAGAACACCTTGGAGGCTGCCATGGCGCTAAACATGATCTACAAGGTTATTCGGCACTTCTATCTGCTAGGAAAGAAAACTCTAAGCCTGTACATCATCATGCAAATCCAGATGGTGTTACCCCTCATCATGAAACAAGCAGAAGCCTACGCCCAAGCATTAAGAGCCTTCTCAGTCGGTCAACCCATCGGCGACGGCGCTGGAGCTCTAGTCGCCGCCAAACTAATGCAAGGGCATAAAACGAGAGAAATAGCTAAGGATGTGGTTGCAGCCGAGGTACCCATAGACGGTCGAACAGCTTATGTTCTTAAGGCTAAAGGTCCAGGAGGAAACGTGGGAAAGCCCGGAGACGGCATAAGAAAACTCATAGAAGAGAAAAAAGGAAAAATCTCTACAATCATCATGATAGACGCGGCGCTGAAACTTGAAGGCGAAAAACCAGGGGAAGTAGCTGAGGGAGTAGGCGCTGCCATCGGCGGACCAGGAGTCGAACAGTTCAAGATAGAAGATGCAATAATTAAAAACAAGATTCCTGTGAACGCGATCATCGTCAAGCAGGACATCGGAGACGCAGTTTCTCCAATGCGAAAAGAGGTTTTCGACGCGGCTGACCCGGTGATTACAAGGATAAAGCGTTTGATTATGGAAAGAACCAAGAAGGGCGATAATGTCATAATAGCGGGAATCGGGAATACAATAGGGATTGGACAGTAGGTGAAAAAGATGACTGATAATGTTGAGAATGTTAACCAGATTTCGCCCTTTCTTCTCGTGGTAATACTGGTTTTCTTTATTCTGTCATTGGTTGCTCTATTTATAGCAGTGGAGTCCCTTATCGAGCAAACTGGTACCCTCAATTCGTACTCTTTCTTGCTTATAGGCTTCTTTGGGTTAGCCATATCGATATACATGCTGTTGCAGACAAAAAGAAAACCCATGCACGTAACACTTGAGTTGCCACGGGTGATAACGACGCTGGAGTGTCCGAAATGCGATTTCAAAAGCGTCCGAGACTTTCAGAGAGACGACTACATCTTCAAAGAAACCGGCTCTTGCCAGAAATGCAACGAAACGATGAGAATAACCGCAATCTATCGCGAGGCTAAGAAAAACGAAAGTTAGCCGTTCAGGTTAACACCACACAGCCGTCTTTGACAATCATAACAGTGTGTTCTGCTTGTGCCACAAGGTTTCTGCTGGCTTCAACAAAAACGGGGTAGCTTATCACGGCTTTAGACGAAAGAAGCTCAGAGAAGGCGCTTTTGTAGCGGCTGGAGGACGCGAATTTTGTTAGCCACCTTTCAGTGAAGGGAAGGGTCAGAAAATTCTGTTTTATATACTTCAGAATCTGTTTGGCGTACGGGTTCTTCAGGGACTTGTGTTTCGAGTAGCGGAAGATGTGGGCTTCCCGCAGTTCCTCAACTCTGCCCGCGGCATCTGCAACTGTCACAAAGGGTTCAACCCCGTAGACTTCTCCCTCCTTTACTCTGGATGTGGACAGGTTAAACACGTTGGGCAGAGACTTTCCCGCATGTATTATGTATCGTCTGATCAGGTGACCTGTCAGGTTGGAGATAGGCTTGAATCCCCGCGTTTTGATGACCTTCTGGATTTCTGAGCCGAAGCGGGTTATGGAGAGTCCGGGTCGAAGTATCTCCACAGCCTTTTCTAGAGCCTTTTCTGCCGTGTTAACCATGTCAACATATTCTGGATGGAAACAGATGCTCGTTGCTGTATCAGCTATAAAGCCGTCAACATGAACGCCGAGGTCCACTTTAACTATGGATCTTTCAGGTATGGTCTTCTTGTCGTTTGGGGGAGACGTGTAATGTGCAGTGATTTCGTTGACAGAGACGTTGCATGGAAAAGCTGGCTTTCCCCCCTTTTCTCTTGTCAAGCCCTCTACTTTTTCGCAAATGTCAATGATGGGCATTCCTTCTCTGACGGTTCTCCGTATCTCTTCGCGAATTTCTCTTGCGATTTTGCAGGCGCGCTGCTGTTTCTGTAAATCTTCTTCGGGGACCGCCATACTCATACACAAACCTCATTAAATCATGTGGAGAGTTAAAAGAGTTAAGGATACGGAGCTCAGTTCAGAATGAATGTTTTCCTTTCGAAAACCTTTAAACATCTAAACTCTACGGTTTAGCAAAGGTGGAACAGAATTTGGCTGATGTTGGTGATCGGAAGTCTGTGCTTGACCCGTGGGGAACAACGGTGGTTGAAGACTACAATCACCTCTACGAAGAGTTTGGAATACAAAAGTTCGACTCTCTTCTGCCGAGGATACCTGACCCAAGCATGTACATGCGGCGAGGAGTCATCTTCGGTCACAGAGACTTTGAACGTGTTCTAGAAGAGATGAGGCAGGGCGGAGAGTTTGCGGTGATGAGCGGCATCAAACCCACAGGAGAATTCCACTTAGGAACCCTCATGACCGCCAAGGAAATCATCTATTTTCAGCAGCAGGGAGCTCAAGCCTTCTACGCCATCGCGGACATAGAATCATATGAAGACAACAGGCTGCCCTTTGAAAAGACCGAAAGAATTGCTGTTGGCAATGTTGCAGACCTGCTGGCGCTAGGCTTCAACCCCAAAAAAGGACATATTTACAGGCAGTATAAGGAGCAGCGGGTCCGAGACTTGGCAATCCATTTTGGGGCTGGCGTAACTTTAGCCACTATGAAAGCAATCTACGGTGAACGTCACATCGGATTATATCTTTCAGCTCTTGTGCAGGCGGGAGACATTCTTATGCCCCAACTCAAAGATTTTGGGGGACCTAAACCGACAGTGGTTCCTGTGGGCGTAGACCAAGATGCGCACCTTCGCTTGACCAGAGATTTAGCTAACAAGTTTCGCCGCAAGTTCAAGTTTGTTCCTCCATCCTCTACTTACCACAAGATTCTGAAGGGGCTGGATGGTTCTCCCAAGATGTCCAAGCGAAACCCGATGAGCTACTTCACGCTGAATGAGAGCCCCAAAGGTATAGGCAAGAAGATTATGAGCGCCTTCACTGGCGGAAGAGCCACTGTGGAAGAGCAGAAGAAGCTGGGCGGAGTTCCGGAGATATGTCCCATATACGAGATTGAGATGTGCCATTTCGTCGAAGACGACAAGGAAGTGGTGAAAACTTACAAGTGCTGCAAATGTGGAAGCCTCCTGTGTGGAGAGCATAAGGCTCGGACAAAAGAGATAGTTATGAAGTTCGTTGAGTATCACCAGAGAAAACGGGAGAAACTTGTTGACAAAGCACGGGAAATATTGGGGGTTAACTAGCCGAGAAAAGGGTCAGAAAAATCGGTGTCTAATTCGTTTTTTCTTCTCTAAACGTTGAAACCTTTAAAGCCTTCTTATCATAAAGCTAAACCAAATTCACACTTCCGTATTGCAGACTAGAGGTGTTACGGAGGAAAAGATAGGTGCCTGAACTTCGGGAAAATGAACAGAAAACCTTACTTGCCCTAGAAAAGCTGAAAGGAAAAGCCCCAGTTGATCAGATAATAAAAACAAGCGGATTAGCCCATGCAGCAGTAATGCGGGCTGCCCTAATCCTCACTGAAAAAAAACTAACCACAACACATGAAACAAAGCGAACCTTGATCCAGTTAAACGAGGAAGGGAGAAGGTACGCAGAAATGGGACTCCCAGAGAGAAGGCTCCTCAACTCCCTAGCCAAGCTGGGCGGCGAAGCAAAAGTAAACTCTGCCGTCGAAGAGGCAGGCTTAGAAAAGAAGTTTATGTCCGTGGCGTTGGGGTGGCTTAACCGAAAGGGCTGGGCGACCATACAAAAAGGCGCCCTCAAATCCTTGAAAGAGCCAAAGCTTGGAGAAGACGAAAAGCTTCTTCATCTGTTGTCTGAAAAGGGGTCTCTGACCGTTGAGGGGTTAAACCAGGAAATGCAGGAGACTGTTCCTGTTCTGAAAGGACGGCAACTTGTGAAAACCGAAGAGAAGACCCTGAGAGAACTAGAATTAACCGATGATGGGTGGAATCTGGTTAAGAAGGGCATTGAAGTTCAGGAAGAAGTCAGCCAGTTAACCCCAGAGCTTATAAGAACAGGAAACTGGAGAAAAGCAAAACTCAGGAGATTCAATGTGAAGGCTCCGGGTCCTGAAGTTCTTCTCGGAAAGATTCATCCCGCTCAGCAGATAATCCAGCGGGTCAGAGAAATCTTCTTGGAGATGGGCTTCACTGAGATTCGGGGCTCTATTGTTCAGACGGCATTCTGGAACTTCGACGCCCTATTCCAGCCTCAGGATCATCCCGCCAGAGACGTGGTGGACACTTTCTATCTGGCTCATCCAGAAAAGGGGAAGCTACCAGAAAAAGATGTTGTGAATGCAGTTGCTGCCACCCATGAGAACGGCTGGAAAACGGGTTCAAGGGGCTGGGAGTACACATGGAGCCCAGAAGAGGCAAAAAGATTGGTGCTCAGAACCCATACAACAGCTGAAACTATCCACTACCTGTCTGAACATAAGGAACCGCCGGTTAAGGTTTTCTCCGTGGACAGGGTGTACCGCAACGAGAAGCTGGACTACAAGCACCTCGCAGAGTTCCATCAGATCGAAGGAATAATCATGGACAAGAAGGTGACCCTGCGGGACCTCATGGGAACCCTGACAGAATTCTACCATAAACTTGGACTCGAAAAGGTGCAGTTTTGGCCCAGCTACTTCCCCTATACAGAGCCTTCCATGCAGTCCACAGTCTACGTTCCGGAGCTGAAAACTTGGGTTGAATTGTGTGGAATGGGCATTTTCCGTCCAGAGGTTTTGGCTCCTTTTGGGGTGAAGCATCCTGTTTTGGCTTGGGGCGGCGGCTTAGAACGGGTGATACTTCTTAAGCTGGGCATCGAGGACATCCGGCTGTTGTATAAGAATGATTTAGGTTGGATAAGGAGGACTCCGGTATGCCAACGATAACCTTGGATAGAGACCGCTTCTCTTCTTATGTTGGACGAAACGTCACCGTGAAGGAGATGGCTAAGTGGCTTCCGTGGCTGGGAACCGACACAGAAGAGGTTGGCTCAGACTACGTGAAGATCGAGTATAACCCGAATCGCGTGGACTTTTGCAGCTACAGTGGAGTAGCCAGAGCCTATCGGGGACTCATGGGCTGGGAAACTGGCATGCCCAACTTCAAGGTGAAAAAGGGAAACATCACACTGAAGGTGGACAAGAGTGTGGCTGAGGTCAGACCATACGTTGTTTCCGCTGTTGTCCGAGACTTAAACGTTGACTATGAAACAATCAGGGAGCTTATGGAGATGCAGGAGGCTCTCCACTGGATGATTGGCAGGGACAGAAAAAAGGCTTCCATTGGCGTCCACAACTTGGATGCTGTTGAACCTCCCTTCTCGTATGTTACATGCGCCCCCAACGAAATCAAGTTTGTTCCGTTAGACAAGACAGAAGAGATGACGCCGCAGGAAGTCTTGGAGAAACATGAGAAAGGCATGGCATACAAAAGTGAAGTGGACTGGGCTTCAAGGTATCCATTGATTGTGGATCGAAATGGCGATGTTCTCTCTTTTCCGCCCATAATCAACGGCGAATTGACTCGCGTTGTCGAGGATACGCGAAACCTTTTCATAGACGTTACCGGCACCGAAATGAACGCCATCTCAAGAAGCCTGAACGTTCTCGTCACTGCCCTAGCAGACATGGGCGGCACCATAGAGAGTGTTCCTGTTGAATATTCTGACCAAGTTTTGGTTACTCCAGACCTTACTCCTCAAAAGATGAAGCTGCACGTGGATTATTCCAACGAACGGTTGGGTCTCAACTTTTCGGCGGCACAAACCATAGAGGCACTGCAGAAGTCTAGGCTTGACGCAGAAAAGGCTGAAACTGGAGTTTTGGATGTTACGATTCCCGCGTACCGAACCGACATACTGCATGAAATCGACTTGGTTGAAGAGGTCGCCATCGGCTACGGCTACTATAATCTGACACCAACGATTCCGGCGACGGTGACAACAGGCAAGCAGCATAGGGTCAGTGAAGTAGCTGCGGACGTTAGGCAGATAATGGTTGGTTTAGGTTTTGTGGAAGCCCTGAATTTTGTTCTCACCAACGAGGTTGACCATTACCAGAAGATGCGGCGAAAACCTGAGGGGCTTGTGACTTTGGCGAACCCTGTTTCCACCGAATATTCGATAATACGGAACGATTTGTTGCCTAGCCTAATGAAGAACTTGGCAGACAGCAAACACCACGTTTTTCCTCAGCGAATGTTCGAAGTCTCCGACGTAATCAAACTCGACGACAACTCTGAAACAGGCACACAACGGAGAATACATGCTGCCGCAGTTTCTTCTCATCCAACAGCCAACTTCACTGAAATCAAGTCTATTATGGAAGCTTTGTTGATGAACCTTGGCTTGAAAAAGTGGACTGTAAAGGAGGCTGAGCATCCGAGTTTCTTGCAGGGAAGAGCAGCCACGGTTTCATTCAAGGGCATTGAACTTGGTGTTGTCGGAGAGATTCACCCAGAGGTTCTCAACAACTTTGAGTTGGAAAATCCGACAGGCGCATTCGAAATAGACCTGCAAACAATTGTAGATGCCGCCAAGTGAAAGCTCCTTTTTTGAATAGAAAAGCTTAATGTGCTTTGCTGTGCGTTTATTATGTTGCGATGATAGTGGGCTGGAGCATAATCCCACCGGAACCTTAATGGGCTCATGCAGACGGACCCGACAGAGGCTGGTGACTTTCATCTACCGTTGACGGAGGGTTTACCCAGGCATGGGACACGGTGGGCGCGGGCAAAAACAACCCACGTTTGAGAGAGCTCATCTGAGAAGAGCGCCTTTGCTCCGACTGTGAGGGTGAGAGTTAGTTGCGTGGGACACAAAGCCCGCGATACTTGCATTTCCAGAAATTTTTCTGCAAGCTAACGGTTATGGCTTGGAAAGAGTTCCTTAGGACCAGGGATATAAATTGCCTCAGAGTATGTTTCCGCGAACATCAAGTCTGCAAGAAGGTCGATGTACAGCATTTTCTGCGCTATGGCGTTAGCATGTTCCCGCTTCTTCATCGACAAAAGTGTAGTGTATGCGCCTGAAAGTGAGCCGTTGCCGATTGGGCGAATCTTCGCGTTCGGGAACTCGGGAAAAATCCCCAGTTTAGTCGCATTCTCCAGATCAGTGTACGCCCCGAAAGCTCCTGCAAGATACAAGTTCTTAACATCGTAGATTGAGAACCTAAATTTCTTCATCAAAACCATTATCCCCCCCAAAGCGGCTCCCTTGGAGTCCATCAGATAATCCATGTCCTGCTGCGTTACCACTATGTCTTTACCGATCGCCGTTTTCTCTGCTGGAGCCAGAACGTACTCCAGTCCATTTCTCCCCTCCCTAACCAGCGGCGTTCGCCCTGCGACAATCTTTCCACTGAAATCAAGGACGCCAACCTGAAACATCTCCGCTGCGGCGTCGATGATGCCTGAGCCGCAGATACCCCTTGGGGGTTCGTCCCCGATAACCTCGTATTCCGCCTCAAGGGATTCAGGGTCGATTTTAACATGTTCTATTGCACCACGCATCGCTCTCATCCCAAATCTGACGCCTGCCCCTTCGAAGGCGGGACCAGATGCGACGGAGCATGATACGAGCCAATCGTTGTTCCCGAAGATGATTTCCCCGTTTGTTCCCATATCAACGCAAAGAGAGATTTCGTCAGCGTCATACATTCCAGAGGCTACCACGTCACCGATAGCGTCTCCTCCCAAGAATCGGCTCACGTTGGGGAGACAGTAAACATGAGCCTCCGGGTTTGTGTGGAGCCCCAATTCCTTAGCTTTTTTGAGGATTGGGCTTCTGGGAACCTTGTCGTTTGCATCCACAAACCAAAGGTAATCTACGTCTACCCCCGCTAACAGGTGGTTCATAACAGTGTTTCCACCTGCTGAAACGCTTGTGATTTCCTCGTTTTTGATTCCAGCGCTGGATGTAAGGCTGTTCACGAGATCGTTTATGGTTTGGACCGCTGCCTGCTTGAGCTTCTGTAATCCATTTTCGGCTTTACGTGAAAAAGCGATCCTGGTAACTAACGTTTCGCCGTAGGTAATCTGGCTGTTCAACGCCGAAGCTTTGCCCAATATCTTCCCATTCGTCAAATCGATAAGAAGCGCCACGATTGTGGTGGTTCCAACGTCGATGGCAAGACCATAATTTGAGCCTGTTCTGTCACCTGATTCAACGTCGATGATTTCAGGAGGCGTGTTCCCTCTGCTTAAGGTCACGGTTATTGGTTCCTTCATCTGAACAACCTTATCATAGATGTCGTCGCTAACCTTTGGGCTTGGACCTGAGTAATCATGAAGTCTAATCTGGCGACGCTCACCGCCTTGGGCGGGCAGCAAGATCGCGAGATATTTTTTGGACTCGGGATCGATTTTATCTATGATCATTTCCGAACTGAGAAGTATTTTAGGGCTGGCGATTCGGCTTTCAACAGGAATTGTAAACTCGCCGTCGCTTAAGATACGGATTTGACAAGCAAGATAATAGCCATCAGATATTTCCTGAGGCAAAAGCCAGTCTTTATACTTGGTTGACACATGGGAGACTTCGCCTTTGTCGAGAATCACTTTACATGTTCCACAATCGCCGTCTCCGCCGCATATACTTCTAATGTTTATGCCCGCCTCTCTGATTGCATCCAGCAGTATCGTCCCCCGCTCTACCTCAACCATTTTATCCATGGGATTAAAGATGACTTTCACCCGGTCAACCATTTCCTAGATCTCCATAAGCAAAAGCCAGTCACCTATATATCTTCAACATACACCACTTACTTACTCATAAAAGCTTTCAGTCTTACCTTTACGTGAATATGCTTAACTCTCAAAATCATGTGCACACCTTATCTAACCTCTTCTTTGATGAGTGCAAAACGATTTTAACCCAAAACATCCATTCTAAAATTATGAAGCACGTCCAAATAAGAGCGTTTGACCTGCCCAGCGCTTGGTATCAGGCAGTGAATCGGATCTATAGAGAAGGAGACGTATTTAGGGTTGAAAAGGGCTCTGAAACTACTCTGACAAAGAAACTGTCAGTTAGCCTTGAAATAGAACACCCAGAGCATCGACCCTTGATTGACGAGAAGGCTCCATGCGACCTAAAATACGTTGAAGAGGTCTATCTATCCTACCTTTTCCTCCCAGAAAAAAGCCCAGAAGAAAGCTACACCTACGGAGAAAGAATGAGGAAACCCATTGACCAGATCGGAGAAGTTGTAAACAAATACAAACAATTCAAGGGTGATAGACAAAACATCATAGTGCTTCGGCTACCCCAAGACTTACACATACCCGACCCGCCCTGTCTAACCATAATCGACACAGAAATATACGATGATTGTCTCCACTTCTTCCCATACTTCCGATCTTGGGACTGCTACGCAGGTTTACCCGCCAACCTAGCTGGGATACAAATCCTTAAGGAGCACATGGCTAAAGAAATAGGTGTGAAACCCGGTAAAACAGTTGCTTACTCAAAAAATCTGCACCTATACGAGAGGCAACTCCAGTTTGCTGAAAAACTTGTGAAGAGAAAAGCCGATTCCAAAAAATGGTGGGAAGAGGTAGAAGAATCCTAGTCCGATTAAGTCTTTTTCGCCTAAGATAACACGTTTTTTGGGTTAAAGACTTATAAATGATTATTTTCCGAAAAGTTAAATAAGACTCTTCGTAATTCACTTCATTCTTAACCAGTTTAAAGGTGATTAAACATTGACCAAAAAAGGTTTGCATGTGAAAGCAAAGGAATTGAAGACAAATGTTGCGGTTGTAAAGGATCTGGAGATTTCCATAGGCAAGATCGTCGATGAAACATGGGAAGAGCCTGAAGGTCCAACCCCTTTTCCGTCAATTACTGATTTGAGAGATTGGGACTTTAAGCTTCTCAACCGCTACAAGCCATTTTATCTGCCCTTCTGTGATGTCTGCTGTCTATGCACCTTCGGAAAGTGTGACCTATCAGGAGACAAACGAGGAGCATGTGGATTGAACATGGCTGCTCAGCAGTCGCGGATTGTTCTCCTCGCCTGCAGCATCGGAGCCGCCACCCACACAGCCCACGCCCGACACTTAGTTCATCACCTGATAGAGAAATTTGGAGAAGACGCCCCCCTCGACCAAGGAGGCTTAAACATAGACATAGAAGCGCCGGTAACACGTCTGGTCTGCGGCATCAGACCCAAAACCCTCGGAGATTTGGAGGACGCCATAGATTGGGCTGAAGAACAGGTTACACACTGCCTTTCCGCTACCCACACTGGGCAAGAAGGAAACAACATTGACTTCGAATCAAAAGCTTTCCACGCTGGAATGGCAGACCAGGTTGGAATGGAAATCGCGGATATTGCCCAGATTTCAGTTTACAATTTTCCAAAAGCTGATCCCGAGGCTCCACTCATCGAATTAGGCTACGGAATAGCAGATATCAAAAAACCCACAATCCTCGTTATAGGTCATAACGTTCCCTCCAGCATTGGAATAATCGATTACATGACAAAAAAGCGTCTCTTGAACCAAGTAGAAGTCGTCGGAATATGCTGTACAGCCATCGACATCACCCGGTACAGCACCTCAGCTAAGATAGTTGGTCCAATTTCTTGGCAACTGCGTTACATACGCAGCGGATTAGCCGACCTTATTGTAGTGGATGAGCAGTGCATCAGGGCAGACACCCTGGAAGAAGCACAAAAAGTCAACACCCCAGTAATTGCGTCAAGCCCCAAAAACTGTCTAGGGCTTGAAAACAGCACAGATAAACCCGCAAACGAACTCATATCCAGTTTGGTTGAAGGCAAAGTTCCTGGCGTGCTTATTCTTGACCCTGACAAGGTTGGAGAAGTTGCAGTTGAAACTGTCATGAAAGTCGCCCCGAAAAGAAACAAGTTCAAGATAATTCCCGAGATAGAGGAGATAATCGAGGCAGGTAAAGCGTGCACAGGATGTAACGAGTGCATTCGAGCCTGCCCCAACAACCAACCTATTCCTGAAGCCATGAAAGCCGCAGCAAAAGGCGACCTTAACCCCTTCGCTGCAATCCTTGAAGAATGTGTAGGATGCGCCCGCTGTGACAGTGCATGCCCCAACGACTTCCCCCTCCACAGCTTCATGGTGAAGGCGGGCGAAGACAGTTGTTGGGACGAGAAATTCAAGATGCGCGCAGGACGAGGCGCCATCCAAGACGTTGAGATAAGAGAAGTCGGTGGTCCCATAGTTCTCGGCGAAATTCCTGGAGTCGTAGCTCTAGTGGGCTGTGCTAACTACCCTGAAGGCAACAAAGACGTTGCAGAAATCGCTGAAGAATTCGCCAAACGCAGATTCATAGTTGTCACCTCAGGATGCGCAGCCATGTCCGCAGCCATGGTGAAGGATGAAGATGGAAAAACCCTCTACGAAAAATATCCAGGCGGATTTGAAGCTGGCGGCATCCTAAACGTGGGCTCATGTGTATCCAACCCCCACATTGCAGGAGCAGCAATCAAAATCGCAAGCATATTCGCAAAAAGGAACCTACGAGCAAATTACGAGGAAATCGCCGATTACATCCACAACCGAGTTGGAGCCGTAGGACTCGCTTGGGGCGCCATGTCCCAGAAGGCAGCGTCAATAGCTTCTGGTTTCTGGAGGCTTGGAGTGCCCGTAATCGTTGGTCCGCACGGATCCAAGTATAGACGTATGCTTCTTGGAAGAAAAGACAAAGAGGAAGATTGGTACGTCTACGATGCCCGAACCGGCGACAAAGTTTACGTGGGTCCAGCTCCTGAACATCTGTTCACTGCGGCTGAAACCAAGGAAGAGGCTATGGTAATGATTGCGAAGCTCTGTATGAGACCCAATGACACCACAAAAGGTCGTAGCATAAAATTGACCCATTACATTGACCTGCACAAACGCTACTATGGGGTTATGCCAGATGACATTCACTTGCTTATCCGAAACAAAATGGACATTCCCCTCACAATGAGACCTGAAATCCTCAAAATCCTCGAAGAGAAAGGATGGAAAGAGACAAAAATTCCAGACCCAACTCTTCTAAAGAGAATGATTAGAAAGAAGGTTGATTAACATGAGCGCAAAAGCAGAACCTTGGCAAACAGCAGAGATTGCAGGGCCACAAAAGGCTCTGCTCATAACGAAACCTGAAGTGGTTGTTGCAATGATAAAACGGGCAAAACGACCCATCCTCGTTGTCGGACATCTATCCACCAAAAATGACACAGAAAACAAAAACTCTATCGGCTACGTCATCCGCCTAAACAAAGCCACTGGAATACCCGTCGTCGCCACGGCAAATACAGCACACGAATTTGTGAAACGAGGCTTTCAACCCGCTGCTTCAATGTCCGCCATGGACATCGGCAACAGACTCAAGGACTCAAGCTGGAATGGCTTAGACGGGAAAGGTTCCTATGATCTTGCTTTGTTCATGGGACTACCCTATTACATGGAGTTCGTGATTTTGGCAGGACTGAAACATTTCTCCAAAAATTTAAAGACCATAAGTTTGGATCGATATTACAATCCGCATGCAAGCTGGTCTTTTCCGAACCTCAAGGTTGAGGCTTGGAATCAAAGTTTTGAAACTATAATAAACAAGCTAGGAGGAAACTAAAAAATGTCAATGTTTGAGGACATACCAGTCGACGTCGGCGTGATCTATGAAGGAGAAAGGATTCGAAGAAACCAAATGCACGTTGAGCTTGGAGGTCCAAAGGTAGAAGCAAAGTTTGAGGTTGTGAAAAGCAGGCCACTAGACGAAATTGAAGATGGAAAAATAACAGTGATCGGCCCCGACCTCAAAGACTTAGAGCCTGGAAAAAGTTACCCCTTTGGAATCTGGATTGATGTCGCAGGGAAGGAAGTTGAAGAGGAACTTGAAGGCGTTATAGAAAGAAGAATCCACGAATTCTGCAACTTCATTGAAGGTTTCATGCACCTAAATCAGAGATACGACATATGGCTGAGGATAAGCAAAAAATCCTTCGAAAAAGGATTGAACAGCTTCACAATTATAGGCAATGTCCTGTATAGGCTGTTCAAAAACGATCTGTCCTTCCTCGAGAAGATACAAATAACTTTTGTCACGAACCCCGAAAAAGCGAAGGAACTGATGAACAAGGCTATGAAAATCTATGAGACTAGAGATGCTAGGGCTAGAGGTTTAAAGGATGAAGATGTAGAGGAATTCTACGGCTGCAGTTTATGCCAATCATTTGCTCCAACCCACTGCTGCGTCATCACACCCCAAAGGTATGCTAACTGCGGAGCAATCAGCTGGTTCGACGGCAGAGCTGCAGCGCGAGTGGATCCGAAGGGTCCAATTTTCAAGATCGACAGAGGCGAATGCATCGATGCTTTCAAGGGCGAATGGTCAGGAGCCAATCAGGCTGTAAAAGAGAAGACGATGGGAGAAATAAAACGAATCCAACTTTATACAGGCCAACACAAACCTGTTCAGGAGTTATACCCCCACACATCCTGCGGCTGCTTCGAGGCTATAGCTTTCTACATCCCCGAAGTTGATGGTCTAGGAATCGTTGACAGAGGCTTCAAAGAAAGAACAGTGAATGGGCTTCCATTCTCAACCATGGCGGACGCAACCGCTGGAGGGAGGCAGGTAGACGGCTTCCATGGCTTATCCATTGAGTATATGAGGTCCCCGAAGTTTCTCCAAGTTGATGGAGGCTGGAACCGCATAGTTTGGATGCCATCCAGCGTCAAGGAACGAGTTAAAGATTTCATACCAAAAGATGTGGTTGATAAAGTAGCCACAGAAAAAGACGTGCAATCAATCGATGAATTGAAGGTCTTTCTCGAAAAAAGTGCGCATCCAGTTGTCGAACGATGGAAAGCTGTGCCTGCTGAAGCTGCACCTGAAGCGGAGGAGGTAGAGGTTGCAGGGGCTCCTCTAGAAATTCCCGTTTCTGGGCTACCCATCACCGCTGGAGGATTCAAAATCATTCTAAAAGATGCAAAGATTCACGCCAAGAAAATCATCATTCGACGAGTAGAGAAGTGAAAACGTTGGGCAAGGAAGAAAAAAAGTCTGCCTCCGAACTTGATGAACTGCTGAAGCTCCTAGGGTTAGACTCTGGCAGAGACATTGAACTCGAAGATGTAGAGCTAGATATAGGAGAAATTGTTTTAGACCCATCAATTTTGTCCTCAGCTGCACTGAAAGCTATGACGCCTTCAAGGATGAAAGCTGTTGTACCGCCAACTTTGAAACCTACAACAATTCTGGAAGCCCCCTTCACACCCTTTATCCAAGAATATCCTGGGAAGATTAGGGAAGTAACGCTTGGAGCCACCAAAAGCAAGGGAGGCAGCCGCGGCAAGCCAGTAACAATCGGAGGCGCAACCACACCAGCGTTCTATTTATTTGAGAAGGCTCCTCCAAACCCGCCTGTAATCTCCGTTGACGTATTCGACATGCAGGTGACGCTCCCAAAGGCAATACGAACGCACGTCGAGGATGTTTGGGAAGACACGGCTGCATGGGCTAAGCGAGCAGTTGACAAATGGGGAGCAAAAGTGGTCACTCTGCATCTGCTGAGTACAGACCCGCTTATCAAGGATACATCACCAGCCAAGGCTGTGAAAACTGTAGAGGAGGTACTGCAAGCAGTAGATGTCCCACTTATCATTGGAGGCTGTGGCGATCCAAAGAAGGATGCCGCAGTTTTCACGAAGGTTGCCGAAATGGCTGAGGGCGAGAGGGTTCTACTCAGCTCCGTTACCTTGGACATGGACGAAGCTGGCGTCCTCGAAGGCGTAACGAAAGCAGCCGCAAAACGTGGACATTTAGTTTTGGGATTCACGGCTTTGGACTTGAATCGGGCTAAGGAACTAAACAGGAAAATTGCCGATTACTTGCCCGAGGGTGACATACTGATGGACTTGACAACAGCCGCGCTAGGTTACGGACTTGAGTACTCATTCACTATTCATGAGCGAGCTAGGATGGCAGCGTTAATGGGAGACACAGAGCTTCAGCACCCAGTGCTATCCGGAACAACAAACGCGTGGGCTGCAAGAGAGGCTTGGTTGAATTTGGGTCCAGAATGGGAGCCGAGAAGCCTCAGGGGACCTTTATGGGAGACAGTAACCGCGCTGAGTCTACTCCTGGCTGGAATCGACTTGTTCATGATGATGCACCCGGATGCCATCAAAACAATGAAGAAGGTCACACAGCAGTTGATGACCAGAGGCAAGGCTAAACCCGAGCAGATAGCTAACTGGGTCAACGCAAAAATATAGGAGAGAATGAACATGACGGAGAGGCAAGTCAAGAGAGGAATAAAGGAACTCAGCCCCATCGACGTATATATGCTGCTTCCGAGAACAAACTGTAAGGAATGCGGAGAAGCAAATTGCATGGCATTCGCAGCCAAGCTTGTCAATAGAGAAGTCTCGTTGGAGCAGTGCCCCCCACTCCTTAAAAAGGAAAATGAAAAAGCTTACAATCAACTTCAAGAGATGCTGGCGCCGGTTATTAAGGAAGTCACCATCGGCACAGGAGAGAATGCGGTTAAAATAGGCGGCAAACTTGTCATGTACCGCCACGAGTTCACCTACCACAATCCAGTACCCATAGCTTTGGATGTAACCGATGAGATGCCACTACACGCTAGATTCTCTGGAGAGGAAGCAATCGTAGACCGAGTGAAAAAAGTTGAAAATTTCCTGTACAATTACATTGGAAGAGACCTTAAGCTCGATATGATAAACATCAGATCAACATCAAATGATCCATCAACCTTCAAGAAAGCTGTAGAGGAAGTTGTCAAAACCACGAACCTGCCACTGATTCTATGCGCGTTCGACCCTAGCGTTATGGAGTCTGGACTAATCGCGGCTTCAGGAAGGAAGCCACTAATTTACGCTGCAACAAAGGACAATTGGAAAGAAATGGCTGATTTGGCGTTGATGTATAACTGTCCATTAGCCATCTTTGCCCCGAACGACCTTGATCTTCTGAGATCTCTAGCGAAGACTCTGATCGAGTATGGAGTTAAGGACTTGATGCTCGACCCAGGAACATTTCCCAATGAAGGAATATCGGACACAATCAACAACTTCACTATGGTGAGGAGAAATGCGTGCAAAGGCGGGGATGAGCTGTTAGGCTTCCCGCTCATAGGGACACCCATCACAGCATGGTTCGGCGAGAAAGATTCAAAGGAGATGCTGGCTTGGAAGGAAGCATACGTTGCTTCTATGCTGATCTCCAGATATGCTGACGTGCTAATAATGCGTAGCCTCGATGGATGGGTTCAATTACCAACCGTCATATGGAGATTCAACATTTACACAGACCCTAGGAAGCCAGTTTCGGTTGATGCACAATTGTATGAATTTGGGAAGCCTGATGAGATGTCGCCGGTGATGCTGACCACAAATTATGCTCTAACATACTTCACGGTTGAGTCTGACCTTAAGAGTTTTGGCGGCAACTATTACCTGATTGTAGTTGACACTGAAGGGATCAGCGTCGAAAGCGCCGTAGCCGGGAGGTACCTCACAGCAGAAACAATCGCAGAGGCTGTTAAGAGCTCAGGAGTGGCAGAGAAGGTTAAGCATAAGTACCTCATTTTACCCGGCATGGCTGCTAGGCTAAGCGGAGAGACGGAAGACGAACTGAAGAATGTTGGTTTGCCTGGTTGGCGTGTTATGGTGGGTCCAAGGGATTCTTCTGGAATAGCGAAGCTTCTGAAAGAGAAGTGGCCTCCAAAAGATGGAGAAGAAGAGTAAAAACAAAAAGATACCCGAAACCAATCTATTCTCTTCTTTTTTGATGCTGGTAACCAGCCGCACATGCATTCGCCTATTGTTGAATGTTTGTTTAAGAGATACTTTTCACACTCGATATGAGAGATGTGTTACAAAAAAAGGATGTAAAAAAGAAGATTGAATAGTGTAAATAGATTCTAGCCGATTAGCTTAATATCTATTTCTTCTCGGGGGTCTTCGTTTAGCGTAACATTCTCGGCAGTATACAGGTCTGTTAGGGTCAGGTTTGAAAGGAACTTGGCATTTTTGTCCACACTCAGCGCAGACTGCATCGTGCATTTCTCTTGGTCTACCATAAGACATTCGGATCGCACCTCCTATTCGTTAAGAGAATTAGTTTGTCAGAACACTAATTCGAAAATGTTTACCTTAAACTTACTTATAAAGTTGTGCACAATCATCCAGAAATTCTTGCCGATTTAATACACTTGAGTAGGAGCGCTGGCTTTTTTTGTATGCAATTAACTGGTTCCCGTGATTGCCGATTTAGGTTTTGGTCTATTGTTAAGGTGGGTTTCCTTCAAGTAGATAGGATCTTAGGATTTCTCTTTTTTTCAGATTTAGTTTCTGTTTTTATTGGAACGGTATTTCCGCATTCTTTACATTTAACCGTAACACTGTTCATGGAAATTAGCCTGAAGGGTGTCAACCGCCCACATCTTCGGCATTTGGCAAACCGGAGTCTTCCCTGGTCTTTTTTATGGATGGTTTCAAGCAGTGCCGTAAAGATGTTATAATCTTCTGGGTTTGGGATTTCCATGATGACTCACCTCAATAAAGCTTCTTCTTCAACAGGTTCGCTTTGACTCAGAAGGTTTGACATTTCCCTGTAATTTTCGATGTATTGGTTGCCTTTTGCAGTTGCTTCGTAAAGCTTCCTTCCATTCTCTACATGGACTCTAAGGAACCCCTTTTCAGTTAGGAAGGAAAGATACTCGTTTACTTGGCTGAAACTCAAATTTGCATTATACATGATCCGAGTCTTCAGCTGGCTTTCCTTCGTTGCTTCTATTATCTCCGCCATTATATGTAGGCGGTCTCTACGGTCCCAAACTTTTTGCACAGCATTATTTATCAATACAATTCCTCGCTAATTCAGTTCAGTAATTTTCTTCTATACTTATCATGGTTAAAATACTGTATTTCCTTAGGAGTCATATTACGAAAAAACGAATATACCAAAAATCATCTAATTCAGGTTTCTTCGACGCAGCAGAAGTTTGCTCTTTTTGTGCAAAATCTGCTAAATGATTGCCAGATGTTCAAGGAGTATTTTCAGTCCTATAGCTATTAAAATTAGACCGCCTAATGATTCCACTCTGTTTTTTAGAATGCATCCAAATCTGCCGCCAATATAGACACCGGAAAAAGACAGGGAAAAGGTAACAACTCCAGTTGTGATTGCAGGAATTGTGGCTGAAACATTGAGAAGAGAAAGGCTGAGACCAACGGCTAAAGCGTCAATGCTGGTGGCGACCGATAATACTAGCAATACTTTGATGCTGAGCGAGCTGACGAGTTTAGCGGATTCCTTTCTGATTGACTCGTAAATCATTCTGGAGCCAATAAATGTTAGAAGAAAAAAAGCTACCCAATGATCATAATCTGAAATCAAATCTAGGATATGTACGCCAGCATACCATCCGATGATGAGCATGATTGCCTGAAAGAACCCAAAGAATGCGGCTATTTTGAGAGCGTTAGAGGTTTTGAATGTTTTATTTGCCAATCCATTTGCTATAGCTACCGAAAACGAGTCCATTGCCAATCCTAAAGCAATCAACAGTATTGTTATGTCCATTCGTCTTCACTTTTGGAGTTGTAGTTTGTGAATAAACGTACACCTAAAAACATTTCTGAACTAGAATCATACGTAAAAACTTTGAAGTCTTGCTAACTGAGAGCAATATTAATAAGTGAAAAGTGAGTCGAGGTCGATATTCACGTTTGGGTAAGGTGTGACTGTCGTAATCTCTGAACCCGTCGACAATAAAACTGGAAACGGTCTTTCCATTCCCGTAGACCTAATTCGCACCTTCGGCATTATCTTGGTAGTGTTACTTCATGCATCCAACGAATACTACACTACCATACAGCAAACCTCTCTTGAATCGCCGGTGTATTGGTGGTCATCTACCATCTACAAGTCCTTCGCTCTGCCCTGCGTTCCACTGTTCGTTATTCTGAGTGGCACCCTGCTGCTTCAGCCCTCCAAAACTAACGAGCCTATCCGAGTTTTTTTAAAAAAACGGTTTAACCGTATCGGTTTAGCTTTCATGTTCTGGAGTGCAGTCTATCTAGTGTGGGCATTCCTAGTTACGCAGACGCCAGTCACTTTCGACAACGTTATCGAAGGGGCACTCTACAGCTTATTTTCTGGCTCTTACTATCATTTCTGGTTTCTTTATCTAATAGCTGGTCTATACTTACTTACCCCTATTTTGCGTAAAATAGTATCAGTTAAGGACCCTAAAATTCTCAAGTATCTAATACTTCTGTGGTTTATAGATGTAGCCGTTGTACCCCTTATCCAATTGATTACAGGATATTCTCTGAACGATACTGTTTTTATAGTTGGGGGATTCATAGGTTATTTTGTTTTGGGCGTATACTTGCAGAGAGTAAAGGTACGTTCTTCAATTTTGCGTGTGCTCTTTTTCTTGAGTTTCCTATTTACAATAGTTAGCACTTGGTTTATGCATTTTCATTTTGATTCTATAGGCCAAAATTACTTCTTTTTTGGTTATCTGTCTGTGAATGTGATACTGGCATCAGTTACAATGTTCATGCTTTTGAGCAAGTTGCCAGTCAATTGGTCAAGGAACATTCATCCTCTTGTAAATCGTGTTGTGCATGCAATTGGTAAAAACACTTTGCCGATCTACATGTTCCATTTAATTGTTCTAGAAACACTTCAGAGAGGCTACTTAGGGTTTAAGTTAAGCCTCACAGTCATGAATCCGATTATTGGAATTCCTATTATGACAGTAGCTACCCTCTTCATTACGTTTGGATTAATCACGCTCATGAAAGAAATACCTGTTTTGAGGACACTTATTGGCTAAGCATAACCAAAAAAGCATTGTAGAAGTCAAGAGCTTTCCGTGGAAAGAATGATTGCCTCGTAAACTTCGTTGGCTATAACATTTGCGCCTTCGCTGTTGGGATGTACACCGTCGTTCCAGAAATATTCTGGGTGATTTTGTAATGCGGCGTAAACATCAATAATGGGCAACCCTTCCTCGTTTGCTATCTGCTCAATCCGAGGGATTATTCCCTCCAACAAATTTACGTTTTTCAGTTCAAATTCATTGTCGAAAATTGGCGGCGGTTTCACGAGAAAAATTTTCGGATTACTTTCTATCTCTTGTATTTCGTTGATCAGTTTCATGTAGTCAGGAACAAAATTTTCAATTGATTTGAAGTGGTCTGTGCGCGCATCATTGGTCCCAAGCATGATGATAACTATGTCGGGCAGAAAGTTTTTTGCTTCGACCAATTTAACCTGGTCCATGTATGGTTTGTCTGTATCAAGCAAAATCGTTGCACCGCCGACGCCGAAGTTTCCCACCGTGTAATTGGTTCCGAGAAGAGTCTGCAACTCATCTGGATAGGGGTAATCAGGTAACTCTGTTATGCTGTCGCCAATGCATGCAACGCGGATTAAGTTGACGCTGCTGTTGTTATATACCGTGTTTTCAAGAATTATTGCTAATATGCTTAGAGTTACTAGCAGAACGCCAATGTATACTACAACCTTTTTTAAGTTTATGTTGATCCTTCCTTGACTAAACACGGGCTTATTGGACTCTATTATCCATTAATCTAAAAAGATTTTTGAGCCAAAACGTTAGATGTGCAGCATGCCCTTGCATATTATTACCGCTAATGTCAGGTCGAATAACCACCATTGTGGTTTATGAATGGCATTGATTCTTTTTTCTAAGTCAAAACTTTTTATTCTAAACGATGTATCGGTAGGCGACGTATTTTCCCGCAGTCTGACTTTTTCTAATAACCCTAACTATGTCTCCTGGTTTGCCGCCCACAGCTATGATGGCTGGGTCGAACGCGTTGATTCGAGGCAACTGGTAAGGTTGCACTTTGTGGTCTTCCAGAAATTTCTCTTTTTCTTCGGGTGTGAGAAGTTCATGTTTCGACACGAAGTCGTGGTCGAAAATTTGGAATGACGGGAAGTTTTGGGGAATCAGTTCTATTCCGTGTTTTCTGGAGCGGGTCTTGGCGGTGTGGGTGTACTTTCCGATTGTGGTGATGATTCCCTTTTCAACTTTTGCATCATCCATGGCTTTCTTGAGTTGTGTAACGTATGCGACTCCCACTGTTCCGTCGGTGGTAATAGCCCATAGAATCGCTTTTTTGCCATTTTTCATTTTGAGTTTGTAGCTGATGGCGTTCTTTATGTCTTCCTTTTTTATTATCTTGTAACCGCGAAGTTTTATGAGAATCTTGGTTTTTTTCTCTACCAATGTTTCTTTGGAACTCAACTACTCATTCCTCAAGCTGGACAAGTATTTAGAGGGAAAACCGTCTGCAAACCCTTAAACTTTACGCTATTTTAGCTTGTATTAAGATGTTTACATCTCGGTTACGGTGATTATTGATGCGGGGCAGGAGTCTTCTGCTTCTCTGGCGTTTTCAATCTCCTCGTCATCAAAGACCCCCGAGGATGCGTTGGCGTCGGTTTCTCCTTCTATCACGGTTGACTTTCCTTCGTCGTCAGGTTCGAAATGAGATGGATTTAAGCTGTAGCACGTACCGCAGGCGATGCATCCCTCTCGTTCGATCTCAATCTTATACTTCACCTAGAATCATCACCCAATGTTAGTAAAGTTTGACAATTAAACAATTAAAATTTGTTATCCGACTTCACTGTTTTGGTGAAGGAAATAGATACACAAACGCAAAACTTGGGAGACACAGAAAAGATGCAGTTAGAACGTCTCCCGCATATTAGGAGACTAATAACAGTGCTATGTTGAAACCAGTCTTTTTTCCGGAAAATCCAAGAGAGCTAAAAGAAAAGTCGCTGGCTGACTAATTCCTAAAGTAATTAGTTGTTTAGACTGTTCTAGTTATCTATACTTGTTTAGATAAACCATACAGAATCATTATATGACTCTTGGATGTTCTTAAGTGAAAACACGAATTGGGTGAAACACTTATGGAAACAAGGGACATCGTAGCAACCGGAATTTGTGGAGCCCTCTATGCCGTAGTAGGATACCTAATCTACCTCTTTCTCCCAATTACCGCTCCTGGAATCGGCATTGTCAGGTTTTGGCCATCAGTAGTTATTCCCGCAACCTTTGCGGTGCTCTTTGGACCAAAGGTCGGCGGCTTCGGAGCAGCCATCGGTATTTTCATCAGCGATACGTTGATTCACAATGACCCATTACTAAGCTTAACTGTCGGCGTTACATCCAATTTCGCAGGGTTCTTTCTGATTGGTTTAATCTCCAGAAAAAGCATAGAATGGAGAAAGACTCTGGCAATTTTTGGTATAATAGTGGGGTTCATCTCAATAGGCATGGGTTATGCGTTATACATTTACAGCTCCATTAACGCCGCTATTCTGTTCATCAGTCTCGTTATCGCAACTTATCTGATTACAGTAGCCATCGGATTCCAATGGCCAGAATGGAGAAGCTACGGAATAGGCTCTTTGGTAGGTCTCGGCGTCGGAAGCGCAATCATAGGTGCAGGCGTCTGGGCATACAGCCACATCTTTGTGTTGCCTGATGCAGTGGGCGGAGGAATCAACTTGCCTCTATATACAACTGTAATATGGTTCATATGGACATTCGCAACAGAAATACCGTTCCTAATAACACTAGGTCCACCAATATTGAAGGCATGCTACAAAGCCTTTCCATCTTTGTCTCCCAAACCTGAAAAATAAGAGGCGATAGAGTTGCTCAAACGCGCTAGAGCCTTCTGTCCTGCGGGAGTTTCCAGCTTTTTTGAAATCTGTGACCGAACTCCTGACGGGAAAATGGTTGCTGATTCTGAGCGGATTGGCGCCCGGGGTGGCGGATTCGCATTAAACAAGGGGGTTTCAACTGAAGTTATCGTGGCTGAGGCTGAAGAAAAGCGGGTTCAAGTGTTCATCAACGGAGAATTTTGTCCAGAGGCTGAAACAACGAAATCTGTTGTTGAAATGTTGACCGCGAAGGTTTCTGCAAACTATGACATAAAAGTCATACACAGCGTAGAGGTGCCCATTGGAGCGGGGTTTGGGTCTAGCGCCGCTGGTGCTCTAGGAGCTGCTTTGGCTCTCAGCAAAGTTTTGGGTCTCCATTTGACACACAATCAGTTGGGCAGAGTAGCTCACGTGGCTGAGGTGAGGTGCCGGACAGGTTTAGGAACAGTTGGTCCATTATTGTTTGGAGGATGCGGATTAACCCTTGAACCCGGAGCACCCGGATACGCTCGTTTAGATCGCATCCCTGTTTCTCCCAATCACAGAATGATTGCAGGCACCTTCAGACCATACCCAACCAAAGAAATGCTTGCTTCCCAAGAAAAAAGAGAAACAATTAATGAGTGGGGACGGATAACCCTCCAGAAAATCCTTGCCGAACCCTCCCTTGAGAACTTTATGGGAGCCTGTAAAGAATTTGCTGTGAGGACAGGTTTTGCTACGGAGCGGGTCAAAAAGTTGATTGAACTGTCTGAAAAAGCGGGAGCTATTGGTGCTGCACAGAATATGTTGGGTGAGGCGGTTCATGCCTTGGTTACAGTTGACAAGATGGGAAGTGTTCATCAGGCTTTCAAGAAACTTTTACCTGCGGAAAAGATTATTATAGCCAACATCGACCTTCAAGGCGCGCGGATTGGGTGATGAGGTAATCATGGAGAGAATGTTTGAGACCGTGGCTGTGGGCGGGACCTTTGACCTGTTTCACAGCGGTCACCGAGAATTACTGATGAAGGCTTTCGAGGTTGGAAACCGTGTTCTTATTGGTCTCTGCTCAGAAGATTTCGTGAAGAAGATGAGGAAGCCTCATGGAATCGAATCCTACGCTAAGCGCCTTGAGGAGTTGAAAAGCTTGTTGAAAAAAAAGGGGTTTTTGGATAGGGCAGAAATCATGCCCTTGGATGATGCTTACGGAATCACCTTGTCAGATAAACGGATTGACGCCATAGTTGTGAGTGAGGAAACAGAGCCGCGGGCTCACAAAATTAACGAAAAACGGAAGAGCTTGGGAATGGCGCCCTTACCGATCGTAACCGTGAGTATGGTTCTCTCTGAAGACCATTATCCCATCTCATCCACCCGCATTTGGTTCGAAGAAATAGACAGAGAAGGGCATCTGCTCTAAGTTCGGCTCTGCAAAAATGAGAGACTGTTTTAAGCCTCTTTTACATGTATTCTAGTTAGGTACGTGGTTGATGCCTTGAAAAGAACAGGTGTTACGAGTCTTCCGCTTCATTACGGTAAGGCTCCGAGATGGCTTGCTTTCCGAATGCAGAAACTCGCCAAAGAAATGGTTACGATAATCGTTGACGAGTACGGCGTGGACATGTTCCTGAGACGAGTCTCTGACCCATTCTGGTTTCAGGCTTTAGGTTGCGTCTTGGGGTATGACTGGCACTCATCCGGCGTGACCACCGTCTTAACGGGTGTCCTGAAAAGTGCAGTAAACCAGACGGAGCTTGGATTGACTATCTGTGGCGGCAAGGGCAAAACTTCACGTAAAACGCCTGCGGAAATCGATCAGTTGGGAGAAAAGTATGGTTTTTCGTCAAATAAACTCGACAGTCTGCTGTATGCCAGTCGAATGAGCGCCAAGATTGACACCACCGCAGTTCAAGCAGGCTACCCTCTATACCATCATGCCTTCTTCGTTACCGAAAACGGGGAATGGGCTGTGGTTCAGCAGGGAATAAACACGGAGGACAGGTCGGCGCGGAGGTACCATTGGCTATCCGAAAACGTAAAGGATTTTGTGGTTGAGCCCCACGACGCCGTGGTCGGAGACACAAAAAAAGAGACTGTGCTAGACATGACCGCAAAAGCCAGCGAAGGTTGCCGAAAAACCTCAACTGACATCGCCAAGGAGGAACCAAAAAAGTTGAGGAACCTGCTTCTGTCCATTCGTCCTGCCCATCAGAAGTCTCTGCAGGAGTGGATTCCTGCGCCTCCAGGGAAAGAGTACACGCTCGATGCTTTCTCTATGCCTCGAAGCCTCAACTGGAATGCAGTTAAACGAGCATATGATTTTCAGCCCAAAAATTATGAGGAGCTGATAGGCATCAGGGGAATAGGTCCGGCAACAGTCAGAGCCCTAGCTTTAGTTTCTGACTTGGTCTACGGCGAGAAACCATGCTGGGAGGACCCTGTGAAATACAGCTTCTGTGTGGGAGGAAAGGATGGGGTTCCCTACCCCGTGGACAGGGCGACCTACGATAAGACCATTGAGATACTAGAAAACGCGGTGAAGCAAGCCAAGGTTGGCGGCAAAGAGAAACTTAATGCTGTGAAGAGACTTCGGGTTTTCGCAAATCAGTAAGATAAGAACAAAAAGAAACAGTTACTTGACCAAAATCATGTGATGCGAGGGCTTGCTCCCCAGCAGCAACCTGAAGTGGTCATGTTTTCCTTCTTGCTGCACTCTTTCAACTTTGCCTTCTGCAATCACAGCTTCGCCACTTCTTGCCTGTTCACAGAATCTTCCTCGAAAGGACACAATCTCCTCAATAGGCTCAGCTTTCGTGCCTTCAAGGATTTCCACGTTGGCAAGCTTGTAGCTGCATGGCGTGAAGAGTGCCTCTGAATCATCAACCACTGTGGCTTTGATTCTTGCGTTGCCCTCCGGCTTGTAGATGATGCTGCCGTATTGTTCACTGATCTCGTTCAGGTCTTTCACGAAGCGGATGAAAAAGTGTTTTCCCATGAATTTGCCGTGGGAAACCTTTCGGGAGTCGGTTCGAACAAAATCTTCGAAAGATATGTTGGTGTCCTTCGAACGGAAATCGAACAGCTCTCTCAGACCATCCAGATCATACGCTTCGAATGGACTATTTTTATCTTCCAACATTTCTTTCATTGTCGCCTGTACCCTGTAGCCTGTTTCTGTTCCGTAGATGATGAGGTCAATGTCGGAGGATGGTTCATGAAGCCTGACTAGGACGGACCCTGAAACGCCCAGCTTGCTCCATGGAACCCCAGAGTTCTCTTTGAGAATTTCCATAAACTGTAGAGCCGTTTTCTCTGCATCGTCCAAGTTGTTCCTGTTCTTGAGGTTCTGTAAACCCTGAGCGGGCTGGTAATGCTGTTTCACATCCTCTACGGGGACTTCGCAGAGCAGCGTGTTAAAGACAGGGTCGTTCACTAGATACTGTGGAAATTTCTGTTTCAGCAGGTCGTAGCGTTTGGAGAGGCTGTAGAATTTGCTGTATCTTGTTCCGTCTCTTTCTCTGTTGCCGTTTGGGTCTGGAACGTAGCGGATGAAAGCTACCACTCGGTCTGGAGGATGAACTAATCCCTTAACGTCAAAAACGATGTTGCCCCTCGATTCTATGAGGTCGCCTTCCCTAAATCTGCCCTCCATCTTTTGTGTCCTCCTTTTTCCCAGCTGATATACGCTATTAATTCTTAGCCCACTTTTTCCTGAAAAAAGCTGATTTTCAACAATGAAGTATTATTAGGCTCCTAATATGTTGTGCCCTTTTTCGTGTGTGCAGGTTTTTACGCAAACTAATTAAATCACGCTGATACAGTGACAGCAAACAGCAATCAAAGGTATGCTATTATGGATCATATTCCAGTCGCAGAGAAGGCTGATTATATCTCCAGATGCCTAGAACTCGCCATTCTCCTCGAGGTCAGCGGCTACCCGAAGCCCGGAAACGTCCACAGAACAGCAGACTTTCCAGAAACCAGATACGAACATTTTCTGGCGTCGGCAGTTGCAGTAACGCCCTCCTTCAGGAAGGCAGCTGAGCAGGGAATCAAAATTGCTGAGGAAAAAATCGTTCCCTCAGAGGTGGGCATCGGAAACATAATCAGAGACGCTGTTGACAGAATGAGGCGGAGCCAGAGCGGCGGCAACACTCTGTTGGGAGCGATAATTTTGCTTGCGCCCATAGCGGCTGCGGCAGGTATGATCAGAAACAGTTTTTCTTTATCCAAGCTTAGAGGGAACATTAAGGTGGTTGTTGGGTCGACAACTCCGGAGGATGCGGTGGCTGTTTACGATGCGATAGCCCTCCTTAATCCGGGGGGATTGAACAAGGTTAAGAAACTGGATGTGACAGACCCCGAATCAAAGAGAAAGATTCTGGATGAAGGAGTGACTCTGTTTGACACGTTTAAGATTGCTTCTGCGTATGACTCCATTGCCTCTGAGTGGGTTCACAATTATCCAATCACCTTTGATCTTGGTTACCCCTATTTCGTTAAGCAGCTTAAAGAGACAGGAGACATCAACGCGGCTACCGTCCACGCTTTCCTGAAGATTCTCGCCGAAGTCCCGGACACCTTCATCTCCAGAAAAGCGGGTCAAGCTAAGGCGGAAAGCATCTCAGCCGAGGCTGAACAGGTGCTAAAGAATGGGGGTTTAGCAACACCTTTGGGAAGAAACCTGCTCCAAAAACTGGACAGCAAACTACGAGATCCAGCTCACAGCCTAAGCCCAGGAACAACAGCGGACATAACCGAGGCAGTGTTAGCCCTCAACAACCTAAACGGATACCGACCATAAACTACGCATGTATCTGCAAAATAATTTAATATTAACCCCGATATATATGACGAAACATGAAGGTAAAGGGCTTCGAGTTTTCCGTCAGAGAGTTTGCAGGAAGCTTAGGCGACTTTGGCACACTGCTTCCTTTCACTGTTGGTTACATAGTAATCTGCGGGTTTAACCCAACTGGTCTTGTTTTAGGGATTGGTTTCACAAACATCATTCTGGCGCTTATTTACAGGCTGCCGTTGCCTGTGCAACCACAAAAAGCCATTGGCTCCGTTGCCCTTGCTGAACGGTGGACAAGAAATATGGTGCTCGGAGCAGGCTTTTCTGTTGGCTTAGTGTGGGTGATTCTCTCATTCTCAAAGAGGCTCAGTGCTTTTCTGGAAAAGGTTCCTAAGGGCGTGACAAGAGGCATCCAGCTTGGGTTAGCTTTCACGTTGGCGCTTGCGGGAGCCGAGATGATTCAGCCCGATTTTTTAATAGCCATTCCGCTGATAGTTGTGGCTTTTCTGCTTCTCAGAAACAAATTTTTGCCCGCAGCCATATTTCTCATTCTTTTCGGTTTCATCTACGCAATAGCCACAGAAAACTTGATCCTCAGCCAAATAAGCGTGGGTTTTTCGCTTCCCGAGCTTACCCTATTCTCCCTCAACGACATGTTCTACGGCTTTCTATACGCGGGCTTTGCACAACTTTTTCTCACCTTAACAAACGCGGTTGTAGCCACCGTGGCTTTAGTTCATGACCTGTTTCCCGACCGAAAAGACGTTACCGCAAAAAATCTGATCAAAAACATGGGAGCCATGAATATTACAACACCCTTCATAGGAGGAATGCCCCTATGTCACGGAGCAGGAGGGTTATCAGCACAATACCTTTTTGGCGCTAGAACCGGAGGCGCCATCCTCATGGAAGGCATCCTAGAAATCAGTTTAGGACTGTTTTTCTCACAAAGTCTGGTGAACATTTTCACATCGTTTCCACTTTTTGTTGTTGGAGTAATGCTTCTTATGACATCCTTTGAACTAGGCAAAATCTCACTTAAAATTCAAGGCAAAAACGAAATCTATGTAACGGTTGTAACGGCTCTGCTGGCAACAGTCTTCAACATGGCAATCGGATTCATCGGTGGACTCGTATTCTATTTTGCCCTAGAAAAAAAGATAATACAAATCAGCTAAAGTTCAGCACAACACCAAAAAGGAGCGGGGTTAACCCCAGCTTCAACCGTGCAAAAATCTTCTTTTGGTTGCCTCAACCAAACCGATGGGTCCAGTCATCATCACGTCGCCTGCCGGAGTTGCAAAATGAACTTGGAGATTTGTTTTGGCTAGAATATTCCTGTTTGGCCCCGTCACCACCACTTTTTCGATTTCAGAGAAGGCCGGTGGTTTGCTCAGATAGAACATGCCATGTCCATCGTCTTCGAAAACTTCTTCATCGCAGAGCTTCCCATCTGCGAAATCCCTTAGAAGCCTCTCCATCTTCTGCGGATTCAACAGTCGCGTATGATGCTCCAGCACTGCGGTGACTTCGCCCCTTGATATTATTGCAGCCATAGTGTGCCCATTGCCCACATTAACCGCCAGAATCGGATCAGCCTTCTCCACAACCGGGTCCATTAGGCATCCAAGTATTGCATCCGGAGACGTATCCATAACCAACACCTGAGCATTCGGCAGCTGTCTTTTCGAGGCGTGCACTGCGGACTTCATTCGCGGATAGTACGGGGGTATTTCGTTTTCCTTGAAGGCGAATGCTTCAGGCTTGGGATTTTTTTCCAGCAGTTCCCTAATTTTGTTGATGCGGAACCGTCTATTGCTCATTTCCTCTGGGAAAACTCCGTGGTCCTGAACTGCAACGGCAACAAAATTTATGTCCGAAAAGGGTTCTCCAAAAAACTTCAGTAAGCCACGTAGTTTCCCGATGTTTACTTCTTCGAGAACTATTGTTTCTCCTTCGAAGTTTTCTGGTCCAGAATCGTGGACAATTTCTATCCCCAGTTCTCTGACTTGACCCAGATTGTTTCTTACAGTATACGCCGTGTTTTCTGTCATAAACACGCGAAGTCCAGCTTCAACATGTTTTTTCAGGGCATGCGAAAAGGCGCCTCCACCTATGGTGTCTCCCTTAACAAAGAGGTCCTTACCTTGGCGAGTTGCGGTTTTTACTTTCGCTGCAAAAACTTGGGATGGGGAGGGCAGAACCATCTTTATGCAGTTCTCGACACTCCGTTTTTGGTCATCATAAAGCAGGACATCTTCAGTTCCAGCACCTATATCCATGGCTAAAATCTTCATAGATTGTTCCTCTCAACACTCTTGCCGAATCTGCAGACCAAAAAATAGAAGATGCCTCTCATCTACCTTTCGATTAACTTCGCAGAAATAACGCCTAGTGCTGCTTGTTCATTTCAGGTCTCTTAGCGTGGATTGCCGCAACAGTGGCGCCAACATTGCTTTCATCGACCACCAAAATTATTTGTGATGTATGCGGCGCAAAGATGCCCCGTTTTATGTTAATTTCAGGTATGGCTCCTATGGCGATTGAGGCAACTCCAGACGAATATTTCATTCTGTCTCCGATGAGGGTAACCACGCCAACGCCGTCTTCGATTGTTAAAGCTTCATCAAAGCCTCTGAGCCGTTCCTCATTTTTTCTCAGAAACTCTGAATCAAGAAACAGAAAATCTCGAATCCTCTTCCCAGTCTCAAGTGTCTCAGTTCCCAAATCAAGGAAGTCGTTGCGGTTTTCCCAAATCCTCAGTGAATCCTCCAATGATCGGCTGTTCTGGTCATCCATTGTAAGAATTGCGCATCCTGTTTTTCCAGTTACACACTTCACGGTTTGGTCACCATCGCTTTCAGACTGAATTATCGTATATTCTTCGGGTCTAGAGATTGGTGTCACCTTTATGGGTTGCTTGAATTGTTTTGCCATTGAGATGGCTTCGCCTTGAACAATCTTCATTCCCATCTTGGATGCTTTGTGGGCTTCATTGTAGCTAAGAGATGCCAGATGCTCGGTTGTCTGGTCTTTAACTATAGATGGATCAGCGCTTTGAACAGACACTTCTTTGAGCAAAACCGTTTCAACATTATATCTTTCCTTCAATAGGCATGAAACAAAAACTGCTGTAAGATCGGAGCCACCTCTTCCAAGCATTGTTTCCAGCCCGTCACTGGTGATGCCGAGGAAGCCTGCTTGCACAACTACGTTTCCAGCTTCCAGTGACTGAATGAGGTGGTTAATCTTAGTCCTGCTCAGCTCGTAATCGGGGGTGGCATTCTCGAAGTTGTCATCTGTTACAATAGGCCATTGCTCTTTGGGAATGTGACAGGAATCTAAACCGCTGCTTTTAATGATATATTCCATGAGAACAGATGTTGGCAATTCTCCACCATTGGTTAGAACTTTTGCTTTAACGGTTCCCCGAAAACGCTTATTGATTAAAGAGACAGCTTCATCCATCTGCTGCCGATATCCCTGTAACTCATCAATAACCTGTTTCAGATACTTGCCCTTGACATAAGTCTCTGCTATTCTCTCATATGTGTTGAAGATAGAGTCTATTGGGAGAGGTCTAGAATGGGTGTAAGACTCACCTATTCTGATGAGTTCATCTGTGAATCCGTTTGGCGCAGAGAAAACAACCACCGGACCCAAATCATCCTGATCTCTTAGTGATTTTATGCAATCCAAAATCGCAGGTATCTTTTCGCCCTCATCACTTAAGAGACTCCCGCCGAATTTTGCCACCGAAAGCTTCATCATTTCCGTCTACCTCTTCACATAGCTAACAGGAAAAGGCTAGCAGTTTAAGTTTTTTTTGGCTCCACACACCAGATGGAAAACATGAACTCTCTCAGCTTTCATGTCTGGGCTTAAACTATAAATTAGAGATTCGATTTTGGTTTTGCTCTTAACTATCTACATGCGTAATAATTTTGTGATTTTGGATTTAAATTTAGAATTCACAATCCATATAAAAGAAATCCAAAAAACTAATGATTGGAAAGAAAATGTCACACACAATAAACAAAGCTAAGTCACTCATTCTCGGAAAGGAAGGAAAAACTGGAAAGCAAATGGCACAGGCAGTCAGCAAAGCTAAATCACTTATTAGCCGAAAGCAAAGTAATGAAAAGCCATACAGATCAAAGTTGATGATCTGCATTGACATTCTTTGTACTTTGGTTTCTAACGGTCCCATGATGTTCACCCAACTATCGCACAAAGTTGAACTTGACACAATCCGTCTGATACCGCATCTGAGGCTGCTGATCGATCGTGGTCTCGTTGAACAGCAGAATTGGAGTGAAAACGAAATCGTTTACATTGTTACTGAAAGGGGCTTAAAAGTGCTGAATGTCGTTAACCCCCTAATCAAAGAGGCACACAAGCTTCAGATGCGCGATTTTGAAACAATCTCAAACACACTTTCAGAAGCAGGTTACTCCTAGGGCTGCACATATCCAAAAATTGTGTACAGTTAGTCGTTACTCGTTATCCTTTTCTATTTTCGGTTTGCTCTCAACTACTCGTTTTTGCCAGAACTTTATATCAGAGTAACACCTAAAGAAATGAAGCTTTACTGAAAAGGATAACACCACAACAACTTGAGCAAAAACAGGATGTATAGTAATGGAAGAAGAACTCAGCAACGTGGGGCCGGGAAGGCTAGTTTCAGGCGGGGTTTGGTTCTTGGGACTCATGATTCTAAGCGGTGTTTTCTGGCTTGCATTGGGAATTCAGGTGAGCAGGACATATGGGCCTTCTGGTTTTGGCTTATTCAGCATGGAATATTCAGTGTTCGATTTCTTGTGGGCGCTCATTTTTGGGGGACTATTTGAGGGCTTAATCCATTTTGGTGCAGGATACTTAACCAAAAAAGACGCAAATCTCGCTCGCTATTTCTCAAACTACGTGAGGTATCTCACGGTGATAAGTTTAATAATGTTCATTTTCTTAACCATTCTATCTTTTCAAACATCCGACATTATATTCAGGATAATGCTTCTTTCTCTGGCATTTGCATTCCTGTTTTCAGGAACAAAAGACTCTCTGTCCTCAATAATAGGGTCACTACATAAAAGCAAACAACTTTCAATAATACAATCCAGCGGATTTTATGCAGTTTCGATATTCGGCATCATAATTATAATATTCAATTTACCCATTAATCTGTTGCCAGTCTTGATAGTAGTCGCTCCTGTCTGCCAATTACTACTATGCATGTATTTTTTAAGGCCATATCTTAAAGATCTGGTTTCATATAACATAGATCTTTTTACAGATAGAAACAGGAAATATTCCATATTAGAGGATTTGAAGCAGTTTAAGCACATACTAATTTTTGGTTTTTCTATATCAGTCGGAAAAATCTCGTTCATGATAATGAAGAGTCTGGACATACCTATACTTAATTTGTTCTTTGATTACGCCAATGTGGGAGTTTACAGCGTTGCAGATACAGTATCCAGTGTACTGTTTTCTATGACTGCCTTCTCTCTTCCAATTCTCTCATCTATGTCTGAAGCATGGACTAAAAAAGACGATACTCTGATGGAAAAATATGTCAAAATTTCTATGAAATATCCTCTCCTTTTAGGTTTACCCTTGACGATAATAATCTTTGCTTTAGCAGAACCAATAGTTGTAGGGATATATGGAACTGCTTTCCAAGGAGCGGTAATACCCCTTCAAATCCTCATCGTAGGAACATTCCTTCTTATGTTAGGACGCACTCTTTCCTCAATATTAATCGGAATTGGAAAAGCTAAACTATCCGGAATGTTACTGGCGGGTGCCGCTACACAATATATCATCTCACTATTTATTCTTGTGCCCATCTTTGGTCTAGATGGAGCTGCGTTTTCTCTTACACTTACAGGCATTACGTCTCTTGTTTTAATCCCAATTTTTATTAAGCGTCACCTGAAAGTCGACATATTTTCAGGACTTCACAAAATTTTGTTCTCCGGCGCCATTTTGGCCGGAATCCTCTTCCTTATACCCAAATCCAATTCACTTATACTGATTTCTGGACTGATTGCAAGTATTGCAGCCTATGTTCTACTACTCTACTATACAGGATACATTAACCAAGAGGATATTAAAATACTGAAAACTGCAAGAGCACAATCATAAAACCTCCAATTTAGCCCTTTCACGCCTTTCTAATGCGCATACCTGAGCATTTATGAAGCACCGAGAGAATATAGAGGTAATGGATTGTTAATTCGCGTTTTTATTGACTCTAACATAAGTTTTGAAGTGAATATCAACATGAGTGAAGAAAAACCGGTCAAGAAAGCTGAGCTAATTTCGGTTATGAGAGACTACAAAAGGAAGAGAATTAGAAGTAAAGAGAGAAAGGTAGATTTTACGGTTTCACCTTCTGAGGAGGACGAGAAAATCTTGATACGGGCGATAACTGAACCTAAATCAAAATCAGGCTATATTGGTATGGATACTGTTCGTGAGATGAGTGACTTTCTGGAAAAAAGGAATTATGACAAGGGCATCCTCATTGGAAAAAAATTCACTAGCGCGGCTAAAAGAGAGATGAAGAACGCTGATATTGAAGTGGTTTCGGAGGCAATTTCGCCTAATTTCAAGGTGAAACAGCTTTACTCAACGATAGGAAATTATGTGGAGAAATTGTGTAAGGCAAAATGCGGCAAAGCTCCCTTAAAGGATTCTGATTGCAAGGGATTTGTTGATGATCATTACACTTGTGATGTGAGACTAATTAGTGACAATGCTGATTTTCATTATGAAAAAGGGTGGTTAAATTTCTTAGAAAGAGATATAATCAAGCTTTTAGCTATAGAAAAAGAATTGAAGAATTAGTTTGGGATTTGAATCGATTTATAACTCCTTTTCCTGATAACAGACGCCTGAACTTATTCTAAGAGTTATGATTCTCTGTTTTTGGGATAAAAAATTATTGGTTGAACAACAATCTGTGCTGTTAATTTAAATCTTTGAAGCCGATTAGTTAGCTGAGAGGAGACTTTAGAGAAATGTTCAACCGAGTTATAGTTGCTGTTGTTGGAAGTAGTAATTCCGGAAAAACCACGGCTGTAGAAGTCCTGATTAAGGGATTGACGAAGAGAGGCTACACGGTTTCATCTGCAAAGCATATTCCTGACCCCGAATTCACCATTGACACGAAGGGAAAAGATACATGGAGATATGCCAAGGCTGGAGCAACTACTGTCCTAAGCGTAGCCCCCAAGGAACTAACTGTAATCAAAAAAGTTGACGCCACAGAATATAGTCTAGAACAGATTGTTGCAGAAACCCCTGACGAAGTTGACATCATCATCCTTGAAGGATTCAAAGACTTAATCGAACAAAACACAACTATACCAAAAATAGCGGCAACAAAAACGGATGCGGAAATTTCAGAGGCTCTTGAGCGTTACAAAAACATCCTAGCATTCATCGGTCACATTCCAGACAAAGAAGTGGATACAGAAGTCCCATTCATAAACGCACTGAAAGAGCCGCAAAGACTTGTGGATTTGGTAGACAATAAAGTTGCAGTTTTGGTGGAAAGAAAACGAAAGCGAGAAGAAAAAATCACGATACAGGTAGACGAAAAATATTTGCCATTAGGCGACTTTGTTCAAGACATAATAAGAAACGCTGTTCTTGCCATGGTCGCAAGTTTAAAAGATGTAAAAATAAAGGGGGAAGAGAAGGTTTCGATAGTCGTCAAGCGGTTGTCAAGAGGCTAGCAAATTCAAGTGGCGTTTTTGGGGTTCAGAAAGAAAGCACTGAAACAAGAGAGAAAGGAGATTTTCAGGACTGTCGAAGGAATCGTTCCTCTCTGAACCTTTCCAAGACCACCTAGTTAAGAGCTTGTTAACCTCCCAGTTTCATGTTAGAGAGCTTTGAAGGCTTCAGACCATTCATTATACGATGATACAACGCGTGGAGATACGCTGGGCTTTCTATCCTCTAAGATGCCTTTGAAGTCATCCGTAGTTATAGGTCTAGGCTTAGCGTGCTTGTCACTTGCTTTACCCGAGTCAAAGAGTTCTCCGATAACCCGCAGGTGCGCTGACTGGCAGATGTCCCGTATATCGCTTCCAGAGAAACCAGCAGCCAATCTAGCAAACTCGTCCAAATCCACTTTCGACGACAAATTCAGATGCTCCGTGTAAAGTTTAAGCATATTTAGTCGAGCCGCATGGTCGGGCAGAGGAACCATAATCCGTTTCTGAAATCTACGTATGAAAGGCCAGTCTAGAGCCCAAGGCTTGTTGGTGGCTCCGATAACGTACGCATGGATGTTCTTGCCCTTGTCCACAACTCCGTCCATCTCCTTGAGAAACTGGTTGCGAACTCTCGTTTCTCCGCCAACCTCATTCGAGTGCATACCAATCAGCGAATCTAACTCGTCAATAAATATTATGGCGGGACGACCATTACTAGCAGTCTTTCTGACTGACGTGAAAAGCTTTGCTACATTCTTTTCAGCCTCGCCTAGCCATTTGGACATGATAGAGGCTGCGTCCACTGATATGAAGGCCGCGTCTATTTCTGTTGCCACAGCAGCTGCTACCAAGGTCTTTCCGCATCCTGGGGGACCGAACAGAAGTATTCCCCGAGGCCAACCTAACGGAAATAGGTCTGGTCTCTCAACTGGGTACACTATAGCTTCTTTGATGGCTTTTTTAGCCGGGTCTAATCCCACAACTTGACTCCAGCGTACATTAGGTTTCTCGTCGAGCACAAGTTCATCATAGCTTGCCTTTCCATCAGTTCCTGTTTCTGCTGGGGGTTCAATCATCTCTCCTGACCTCTCCTGTTGCGGCTGGAAAGATTGGACAGGGCCTTCTCCTTGCAGAGCTTTTATTCGTTCTTGATATGCCTGTGCACGTTGAATGTAAACCGAGTTTAGCCCATAGTCAGGGTATAATCTGACGAGTTTCAGGAGGGTGGAGATGCCTTTCTGGTACATTGTGATGGCCATCCCCCTTGAACCTTGTTTGTCAAGGCGGACAGCCTCCAAAGCGTATTTTGTTGCAGCTTGTTCAAGTTCTTGAGAAGCGCTCATCTGAATCACGACGCAATCTTAATTTTTCCTTTTACACCCAGAGTCTCTAACGCCTTTTCGATTTCTCCACATGCAACCTTTAAGTCATTAGCACATTGACTGATGTCGAGTTGTCCTTCACGCTTTTTCGCATATTGCAAGACTGACTCCTCTAATTCCTCATTAACCGTCCATGTAATCCGTTTCATTTCCGTGTCTTTATAGGACACGTAGTCTTGGGGCTCCCTTGGTTCAGAAATTTCTGAACAGGAAGCGGTGAGGGCAACCATCTTTCTTACTTTTTGCATCCGTTGGGGCTGAGGCTTTTCCATGACCGGAGCAGAAGTTGGAGGCTCAGGCAGTTTCTCGGTTATTTGTTCCTCCAGAAACTCGGCGACCTCTGCGAGAACTTCTTCGCCGCCTGGAGTCTTAATGTCCGTTGGCACTTCAAGTTTTGAAGCATCGATTTTGGACATGGATATGACCTCGAATATGCTCTCATTTACCCTTTCCATTTCAAAGGCCATCTGGGGCATGAAGGTACTGAGGCTTTTTGTCACTGATTGAAGGTTTGTGAGAACTGGTTTCAAATCCGCAAAGGCTGCGTTGAATTCTTTGAGTGTTTCTAGCCGTAAGATGATGCGTTCCACAAGAATCTGAGTGTGATAGATGACTTTGTTGAGTTTTCTGATTTCAGCAAGCTCGTTGGCAAAGATTGCTGCTCGTTCCTTATTTTTTTCTTTCAGAGCTGTCGCACAAGTTTTGAAGAGAATTTTGTCTCTAGTAGTAAGTTTAATGATGACCTGACCCAGTTTAAACTGTTGAGACTTAAGCTTCGGCACTGCCGAAACAACTATTTGTTCAAAGTTTGGAGAAGCACGGAAAGGGTTTTTGATGGAGATTCCCTCACAGAACTAAGAGATTACGAACTTTCTTTGCTGGGGTTCCGCACATGGATAACTACTGGTGGTTCTGGAAGGTTCGTAGAAACAGGAGCAGGTGCTTCTGGGATCTCCGTTTGTTCTGGACTTTCTGTTTGGGGTGCTTCAGGTGCTGTTGTTTCAGGTGCCTTTACAGTTTGCTCTCCGAGAAGGAGATTGGATAGTTTGCTCTTCAAAGCTTCTAGGTCGCTTTTTTCAGCATTGACTCCCTTCAGTCCCCACTGGATTATTCCCAAGGCCTTCTCGTATGAATCACCGTTTAATCTGCCGATTTCACGTTCAATCTCTAGGTTTATCAAAGCTGAGTGAAGCGAGTGAATCTGTTTGTTGCAGCGGTCAACCTCATTGTCTATACTCTCTGTGAGTACTTTGGCGTTATCCTTTAGCTGATTTAAAGCCCCTTCAAAAGTGCTGTGTAGATCATCATACATTTCAGGCGGAATCTTCTTCTTTTCCACAAGCTCGTTTAAAGCCCTGTCTTTTCTCCATATCAACGGAATCTCGTTGCAGAGAGCCTTAGCTTTCAATTTTAGCGGCGGCGAGATCACTAGGTCCCCGTTGTCAAGTTTTATTTGATCGCTGGCGTAGCTAAGGAATTCTCCGTCTCCGTGCTCAACAAAGATTCCTTCTATGCGACCGGTGGGTGTTACCTTGAATGATGCTACTCGACCAATTTGCCTTCCATATTCATCCTTTATTTGTTTGCCAACAAAAAGAAAGGGGTTGGAAATGGATTTTGACACAATGTCACCTCCTTAATTTCCGTGAACAACCCTGTTTATTGTAGAGTTATGTTTCGCTCTGTAGGGATTCGCCAAACGATGGGATGCCCGTGGGCAAGTCTGGGAACTTCTCTTTGACCTTCTGTTCTGCAACAGTGGCTGCCTCGTTCAGTATCTTCTGAGCGTCTTCTCCTGCTGTCTGGAAGTCAATGCCCATGCCCGAGTTGTAACCTGCGTCCATGATGATTCCGCTGAGCAAGTTTCCGATGCTTCCGATCTCACGTTCTGCTTCTGGAAAGACTGAAGACATACCAGCTTTGACGCTGCGTAGCACATTAACTGCTGGAGCCAAGGTACTGACTACGTCGCCTAGTTCTGAAACTGTGCTTAGTCTAAGAACTATCTGTTCTAGGGCTAACCTAGAGTGCATAATCATTTTTTCCATTTTTCGTATTTCAGCTAGTTCGTTGGCGAAGACGTTGGCTCGTGCCATGTCATGCTTTGTGTAGGCATTAACAATTTTTGCGAATATTGACTTATCGCGGTCTGAGAAGCGGTCTGCGGCTTTGTCGAGTTTCTGTATCTGCATTTCCATTCTTTTTACGGCGAAATCTAGTCGTGGTTTCAGAGGACCTGGAGGGCGAACGGCGTCTTTAATTTTGCTGCTGAGAGGTGTGTCGTCAACTCCTTCTCCCCATTTTTTTGCAAATTTTTCTGACATTCTAATTTCCTCACGCAAGGAGGTGTGTTTAAAGCGTATTATTACATTGTTAATATGCAACGAACATTTACATATATACCAGACATATTATACCCATTCCGCCGCCGTTTTGAGCTTTAAATTTAATATTGAAAGAGAGATGGGGCGCATAGGCGAAAATAAACAGTTTCGTGTAAGTTACACTCAAAAGCACGAAGATTTAACTGTTAAAACTAAGGTGAAACGAATGGGTGACAGAATAAAAATACTAGGAGCATTTGCCCTGCTGGGTTTCATGGGCGGAATACTCGCTAACATCGGCTTCCACACAGTGTGGCCTTGGTTGGTGGCTAACTTCCCTCTGCTGTTCGCATCAGAAATCGTCATATCAGGTATTGCAGGCGCTCTGATAACTACATTCTTTGTAGTGATCTGGGTATACCTAAGCAGGCCCTCTCAACAATAAAGGGAAAAAAGCCGCTCCCCCCAATTAATTTGATGCTCCCCGCATCTTTCTATAGCGGTAAGCAAATTGCGATATCCAAGTAAAGGAGACTCTGAAAAACCATCCACTTCTTTGCTGCATTACTGTAGAGTGACCGTTGATGTGCGCGGGGCGTAATCGGGCGGGGGAATAGACCGAGCCTTGAGTGTAGATGGTTTAAGGGTGTTTTCGTATTGTATCGTGGGTTGTGGGAAAAACTGGGCAGGTTCCGGAACTGATAAAAGTGAATCCTCAGAAGTAACTGCAATCTTTTGTTGCTTGGTTTTTCTGAAAAAACACTGTTTTCAACAATGTACCTCTATTAGTCTCCTAATATGATTGGGTTCTTGTTTCCTGACGCTTTTGTAACTTTAACAGCAGGAAACACAAGAAGTGATAACCAGAAATCGTGGTAAATACGAAAAGGTTTTTAGTTCCGTCTTATTACATCAGAGACAAAACGTAGTTAATGTATGAGGTGAATGGTTTGTCTGTATTTGCCGCACCCGGAGCTTATGACCGCGCCATCACCGTCTTTTCTCCAGACGGTCGCCTATTTCAGGTTGAGTACGCCCTAGAAACAGTAAACCGTGGGGCAACAATAATCGGCATTGCCTGCTCTGAGGGAGTTGTTTTAGGAGCAGAGGAAAAAATTGAAACCAAACTTCAAGACACCGATTTCACGTGGAAACTCTACGCTGTAGACGAACATCTTGGAGCAGCGGTTGTTGGGTTGGGTTCTGACGCTCGCATACTCATTGACCAAGCCAGAATATACGCTCAAAGCAACCGACTGATGTATGATGAGCCCATCGATGTTGAAATGATGACCAAACGCGTCGGAGACATAAAACAACTTTACACCCAGCACGCAGGAGTAAGACCCTTCGGAGTGTCAATCATTTTTGGTGGAGTCGACAAAACTGGAAGCAGAGTATTCTCAACCGATCCAAGTGGCTCCTACAGGGGCTACAAGGCTGTGGCTGTGGGGATCGGTCGGGAAACAGTTGAGGGTATCCTGAAGGAAGAGTATCGTGAAGACCTCAGCTTGGATGAAGCCGTCAAACTTGCTGTCAAATGTCTAACCCAAGCCCTTGTAGCTAGGGGAGAACCAAAAAGAATCAAAATAAACATTGTTCCGTCTGAGACAAAAAAGCTTCAAGCGTTAAGTGAAGAACAAATTGAAACCATTCAAAGAGGGCTTGAGGGCAGTGGAAGTTAATGAGCGAACGCTACACCATCGCGCGCATCACTCATGATGGCGAACACTTCGAAATTCTAACCAAACCTGAACCCGCCCTCTCCTACCGACTAGGCAAAAGTATCCCTGTTTCCCAAGTTCTTGCCACCGAAACAATCTACACCGACGCTGGAAAAGGCACAAAGGCATCAGAAGAAACGCTGCAGAAAGTTTTCGGAACCACAGATCCCCTTAAAATAGCTGGAGTAATCCTTAAGAAGGGCACCTTACAGCTAACTACGGAACAAAGGAAACAAATTGTTGAAGAAAAACGGAGACAAATCATTTCCTTCATATCACGTGAGTGCATTGACCCCAAGACAAATCTTCCCCATCCCCCCCTACGGATTGAACAGGCAATGAAACAAATTCGCTTTTCCATCGACCCCACCAAGGGCGTCGAAGAGCAAGCAAAAGAAATAATAAAGCTCCTACGCCCCGTTATCCCCCTAAAAATGGAGAAAATTTCAGTGGCAGTTCACATACCCCCCGAGCACGCCAGCAAAGTTTACGGAACCGTTAAAGGCTTCGGCACAATAACCAGGGAACAGTGGCGGGCTGACGGATCATGGTCTGCCATTGTGGAGATGTCAGCTGGCCTTTATGGGCCTTTCTTGGATAAGTTGGGGAAGATGACCCGAGGAAATATGGAAGCAAAAATGGTGAAATAATTTAAAACTTTCTTGAGATGTTGAATATGCCCGTCTTTTATGAGAAAAAACAGCTTGTGGCTCCTGGCGACCTTCTTGCCGAAGGCGATTACGTGCCCGGAGAAAGTACCTATAAAGAAAATGGAAAAGTCTATGCAAGCCGCCTTGGACTTGTTGATTATGATGGCAGACGAGTTTATGTCGTTGCCCTCAAAGCCTTCTATATTCCCGCTCCCGGAGACATGGTTATCGGAAAAGTTGTTGAAACCACGCCGGGAGGTTGGGTTATAGACATCAAAGCTCCGGCACTTGCTAGGCTTAGAGCATCTGACGTTGTTGAACGTTCATTCAAGCCTGAAACAACAGATTTGCCTTCCATCTTTGATGTAGGCGATCTGATAATCGCGAAGGTGGTTGCTTATGACCGAACCCGTGATCCTCTGTTGACTATCCGTGAACCTGGTCTGGGAAAGATTATGCGGGGGCAACTCTTTGAGGTTACTCCCACTAAGATTCCGAGAGTTATCGGCAGACAGGGTTCAATGGTGAGTATGATAAAGAGGGAGACAGGTTGTCAGTTGACTATTGGTCAAAACGGTTTGATTCTTATCAGTGGCAGATCTCCTAAGGAGGAGCGGCTTGCTGTTATGGCTCTTCGCAAAATTGAAGCGGAATCCCACACGAGTGGGTTAACTGATCAAGTGAATGAGATGATTAAAAAGGAAAGGAAAGCAGTTGAAAGCAAGTAAAAAGAAAACTAAAAAAGAGAAAGAAAATATGGTGAACAAAAAACCTGAAAAATTGATTGATAAAAAGGGTATCAGATTAGATGGAAGAAAACTGGACGAGTTACGATCAGTGAAAATGGATGTTGGAGTCCTTCCAAACGCAGACGGCTCTGCATATCTGGAGCAGGGAAAAAACAAGATTCTGGTGGGCGTTTACGGTCCTAAAGAGGCGCATCCAAGGCACATAGCGCAACAGGACCGCGCTGTCATTCAGTGCCGCTATCATATGGCACCATTCTCGGTTGACGAAAGGAAGTCTCCGGCGCCTTCAAGACGAGACGTTGAACTCTCCAAAGTGATTCGAGAGGCTTTAGAACCCGCAATTTTCCTCGAATACTACCCCAAAACAGCCATCCAAGTGTACATTGAAATCTTACAAGCAGATGGGGGAACAAGATGCGCGGGAATCACCGCGGCTTCTCTTGCATTGGCTGACGCTGGAATTCCTATGCGGGACTTGGTTGTGGCTTGCGCGGCTGGCAAAGCGGATGGAAAGCTGATAGTTGATCTTATGGACACCGAAGATAAGGTTGGCGAGGCTGATGTGCCCGTGGCTTTTATGCCTAACTTGAACGCCATAACTTTGCTGCAGATGGATGGCAACTTGTCGGTTGACGAGTTCGAGAACGCCGTTAACATGGCTATTGACGGCTGCAAACAGCTTTATAACCTTCAAAAGGAGGCGTTAAAATCGAAATACGTCGCTGTTGAGGAGGCTGAAGAAGAATGACCTCACCGATTGTTGTGCGCGTCAAGAGAAAACGAATCCTTGAACTTTTGGCCAATGGAACAAGAGTGGACGAACGAGAATTAACAGACTACCGAAAAATCGAATTAGATTCAGGAGTGATAGAACGCGCCGAAGGCTCTGCTAGGGTGAAACTGGGCAAAACTGACGTCATGGTGGGTGTTAAAATCGAAACTGGGGCTCCATTCTCGGATGTGCCCGACAAGGGTGTTCTCACAGTTAACGCTGAACTTGTGCCCTTTGCGGCTCCAGCTTTTGAACCTGGACCACCAGGCGAGGAAGCGGTGGAGTTGGCTCGGGTGGTGGATAGAGGCATACGGGAGTCCAAGGCTATAGATTTAGAGAAGCTTTGTGTCGAGTCTGGTAAGCTGGTCTTCGTGGTTTTCGTTGACGTTTACGTTCTAAACTATGGTGGAAATCTTATAGATGCTTCGACCATGGCAGCGTTGGCAGCTCTGGTAAACACTAAGATGTTCAAGTATGAGGTGGAAGACGGTGAGATCGTGAAGAAGCCGGGGTATGATCCTCTTCCCATAGTTAACTATCCCATATCCGTTACTTTTGCTAAGATCGGTGATAAAATCGTATTGGACGCTGGGCTGGATGAGGAAGAGGTTATGGATGCAAGATTAACGATGACTCTGGACAAAGACGGAAAAATCTGCGCCATACAGAAGGGCGGCGGTTCCGGCTACTTCACCAAAGAGGAGATAGTGGAAGCCACCAAGATTGCCCTAGAAAAGACTGAGCAACTGAGAAAAATAGTGGTTAAAAGCTAATGGGAAGAAAAACAAAGAAAGTTGGTATGACCAGAGGGCTTGGAACCCGCTACGGCGCAACAGTTAGAAAGCGTTACGTGAAAGTAGTCACAGAAGCCAAGCAAACGTACAAGTGTCCACAATGCGGTTCTGAGGCGGTTCGAAGAGAAAGCGTGGGCGTTTGGAAATGCAGAAAATGTGGTCTCACCTTCTCTGGAGGCGCCTACACGCCAGTCACGAAACTTGGGGTTGTGGCGAAGCGTCAAGTGAAGAGTTACACCTCTTCAGAAGCCTGAGTGAAAACAGTAGGGCGAAGGCTTTCTGGTCACCGTTCTTCGGTGAGGTAGGTTGCTTTGATATTGTTGACTACCTCTCGGAGACCAACTGGGAGGATGCGAGCATTCTGTCGGGATTTAGCTAATTCTATCCCTGATGTTACGCGAGTTAACCGTGGGAAAATGAGTCTGGATGGCGTGGCTGAAAAGGCGATTGAGTCTGAGGCAGACCGTGTGGTTGTGGTTGATCGGTGGCATGGGGGACCTGGAAAAATCAGTCTTTTTCAAGTATCTTCAAGTGGACTAAAGCCTGTTCCCCCGCTAATGCTAATTGGGAAAATTCGTCTCCGAAGAGAGATTAATGAAGGAAGGAGAGGCGTTCGATCCTCTGTAATTACATTGGAGCCTGAAGATTCAGTTGAACTAACAAGAGTAGCGGGACATCTGTCAAAGTATTTTGGTTTGCCTGTGCTGTCTCTGGATGAGGCATCTGAGAATCATCGTGCTTCGATGCATTTTTCGTTTGACTCTTCAATGTACATTCGAATCGCCTTTATGCTTCTGGGTCGAATGGTTGAAATAGGACCCAGGGTCACCCTATCAAAGCTGCTTTGGGAAGTCCCATCATGAAAGCTCAAGTTGTTGTCCGACTGAATTTCTTTTCAGAAAAACAGTTGCAGGTAGTTCTGCAGGCGCTGAAGCCCGAAACTGAGACTTCATCCACTAGCCGCTCAAAAGTTCACCTGAAGACTGAAGATCAAAGTTTGATTTTAGAGTTCAGGGCAAAAGACACCTCAGCACTGAGAGCTGCGATGAACTCCTATCTACGATTGATCGGCGTGGCAATGAACCTGCAAAAATTCACTGAATAATTCCGGTCGCCTCTTGAATACAGCTCTAGTTACAGTGAAAATACTTAATATACGCCAAGTTATTTAAGCTGAAGAATTCAGAGAAAGGTTTGAGGAGTATAAGATGAGCACAGATATTTCCCAACTTCCACCCCAGATTCAGCAACGGCTGCTCCGGCTTCAACAATTACAACAAACTCTACAAGGAGTGATGGCACAGAAACAGCAACTTGAACTGCAACTCAGCGAGGTTGAACATGCGGAAAGCGAGTTAGAGAAGATGAAAGAAACCGCGGTGATCTACAAGTCCATCGGCGCACTTCTTGTCAAGTCAAAAAAAGACAAGGTTACAGCAGAGTTAACTGAACGTAAAGAACTCTTGAAGATGAGGGTTGACGTTCTAGGCAAACAGGAAGAGCGTCTCCAAACCCAAGCGAAGAACCTACAGGAAAAGCTGCAACAGGACCTGCGTCCAGTATCAGGCTCCTCCTGAGGATGAAACCCGCTTGGAAGAAATAGGAATTCCTGAACTTAATCTTGAACAAGTTGCGGAGCTATGTGAAAGGGCGGAGCAGGCTGCCAGAGACTACGTCCTATCCAAAGTCTCCAGCAGCAGAATAGTCACCCTCGACGTGTCAGTGGACGCTGAAGGAACAAAACCGGTAACCGCAAACGTTGACGTGACAGTTGTTCTATCCCCCCTCATGAAAGACTTCGATGTGGAAGCACTTACAAAAGAAGCAACAAAACGAGCCTTCAACAGCATTGAAGAATACCTGAGGGAACTCACGTGCAAATCCAAGAAATAGTAGCCCTAATAGACAAGCTGGACGCCAAACTGGCTGTTCTGTTATGTCACCACAACGCAGACCCAGATGCAATCGGCGCCGCCTTCGCCTTCAAGGGACTACTGAAACGTCTGAGACCCAGCTTAGAAATCGAGATTGCAGCGGCTTCGGGAATCAGCAGACTCTCCAAAGCGATGATGAATGTTCTGCCCATAGAACTTGCGGACAACCCACGCATAGAAACGGCCGACCTCATTGTTTTGCTAGACACAAACACCATTCAACAGTTGGACGAATGGAGCAAACGAATCAAGCCTGACCGCCCACTAGTTGTAGTTGACCATCACGCAAGCCACCCTGAAACCGAGCGCATAACAGCCCTTTCTGTGACCGACGAGACAGCATCGTCCACCTGCGAGATCATTTATCGTCTCTTCAAGGAGGCGGAACTTAAACCCACCACAGACGAGGCGAAAGCCCTCTTTCTGGGAATAGCCTTTGACACAAGACACTTCATCATAGCCACCTCTGACACCCTCAAAGTTGTGGCTGATCTTGTAGCCGCCGGCGTAAATGCACAAGCAACCCTTCCCGTTCTCTCCTTACCGTTGGAACATTCTGAGCGTATAGCACGACTGAAAGCAGCTAACCGAATGAACCTCTTAAGTATAGGTGATTGGCTGATCGCTCTTTCTTGTGTCAGCGCCTACCAAGCCTCAGCATGCCGATCGCTCATCGCGTTGGGGGCCCACCTTGCCGTGGTGGCTGGACAAAAACATGATAAAGTTCAGGTCAGCTTTAGAGCCTCCCGCGAATTCTACGCGGAAACTGGGATCCATGTGGGTCGCGATTTGGCGAAGCCTTTGGGCGAGTTTCTGGGCGGCATGGGTGGGGGGCACTCGGTTTCGGCTGGGGCGAATGGTGTTGGGGATGTGGAGGCTTGTCTCGACTTTTGTGAGAAACTGCTAAACCAGAAGTTGAAATAACCCTTTTTTGGGTAGCTACTCTTAAATGACTTGAAAAAGTTGCGATATGTTGGCGAACAAAACCTTGTCTATAATCGAGACCAGAAACCTGACATACACTTATCCGGGGGCAACAAAACCATCCATCAAAGAGGTATCCATAGCCATAAACAAGGGAGACTTTGTCATCTTAACCGGTCCCAGCGGCTGCGGAAAAACAACTCTCTGCCGATGCTTCAACGGTCTCATACCCCACTTCTATAACGGAAACCTAGATGGAAAAATCATGGTCGCAGGTCTCAATGTGGCAGACCACAAAATCCACGAGCTCGCCCGCCACGTAGGACTTGTTTTCCAGAACCCTGAGAACCAGCTCTTCGCCCTGTCAGTTGAAAAGGATGTGGCATTCGGTCTAGAAAACTTTGCCATGCCCCGAGACGAGATGAGAAAACGGGTTGATTGGGCGCTCCAAATGGCTGGAATAACTGAGCTCAGCGAAAGACCTCCCCATGAGCTTTCAGGTGGGCAACAGCAGCGGGTTGCCATAGCCTCTGTGCTGGTAATGCAACCTGACATCATGATACTGGATGAGCCTACATCCTTCCTTGATCCTGTAGGAGCCCAAAAAATCTTCGAGGTAATCAACGAATTAAACAAAAAATTGGGAATCACCCTTATTCTGGTTGAGCATCGGCTGGACCTTGCCGCGAAATATGCCAATAACGTTATCGTCATGGATGAAGGCAGGGTCGTCTTAAATGGCACTCCCAGAGAAATCTTCACCTCCGAAGAAGCCCGGCTGATTGGTGTGGGCATTCCTAAAGCAACAAAACTGTATCAGCATCTCAAAAAGAATGGAATACACCTGAAAACTGCCCCAGTGACCACTGAAGAGACAGCAAATATCCTGAGGGAGGCACTGAAACATGATTGAAGTCAAAGACTTACATTTCACCTACCCCACTGGACTCGAAGCCCTGAAGGGAATCAACCTCACCATTGATGACGGAGAATTCTTGGCTGTCATGGGACAGAACGGAGCAGGAAAAACCACCCTCGTGAAACACTTCAACGGGCTTTTGAAGCCAACCAAGGGCGAAGTCCTAGTGGACGGCGTGAGCACCAGAGATGTGAGCGTAGCCAAACTGGCTCGAAGCGTTGGTTTCGTTTTTCAGAATCCAGATCACCAACTGTTCAGCGAAACCGTGGAGGAGGAGATTGCCTTTGCCCTAAAGAATTTCGATTTTGAAGAAGCAGTTAGAGAAAAGCAGGTTGACTGGGCTCTAAACCTTCTTGATATAACTCAGTATCGGAAGACGTCCCCTTTTATGCTCAGTGGAGGAGAAAGAAAACGGGTTGCTTTAGCTTCCATTCTTGCTTGGGACCCTCAGGTAATTATTCTAGACGAGCCGACCATAGGTCAAGATCATCAGCAGAAGGAGAAGCTGCAGCAATTCATATTGCAACTGAACGCCCAGAAAAAGACCGTGGTTGTCGTCACCCATGATGTAGAGTTTGTGGCTGAATGCAATCCTCGGGTCATACTGATGAGCCAAGGAAAAATTTTGGCTGAGGGCATAGCGGAAAAGGTTTTGACGAACCCGAAGTTGGTGGCGCAGGCTTCGATTGTGCCTCCTCAGATAACGCAGATTTTTTTGGAGTTGGCTGATTTGGGGTTGCCAACTGATGTTATTGACGTTCATAAAGCCACTAAGATTCTGTTGGGTCGCCTGAGGGAGAGACAATGAGCGTCTTTGAAGGCTTCAAGTTCAGGAAAGTTTCTTCCGTGGTTCATAATCTGGATCCCAGAATCAAATTTTTCTACGTTATCATCTTGTTTGTGATGGCTATTCTGTTCACCAACCTGCTGGCTCTGGTTGTCCTGTTTTTCATACCCCTACCCTTTGTTTTTATGGCACGAGTTAACCGGCAATGGTTACGTTCCCTGAGAGGGGCAGCATTCTTTGCAGTCTTCATCTTTGCAACAAACTTTATTTTCGGCTACTTTTATCCCACATCATTTCAGGAAATAACCCCGCCGATTGATACAACCATGGAATACTTGATGCTTTTGGAGCGGGCTGCAGCCATGACTTTACGTTTCGTTGTTCTAATCGCGTCTTTCTCAGTGTTCTTTCTGACAACGTCGCCTGACCATCTGGGATTGGCACTGCAGCAGAGTCACATCCCCTACGAGTTCTGTTTCGCCTTCACCACCGCAGTGCGCTTTGTTCCAGTGTTGGCTGACGAGGCGCAGACCATCATGGATGCCCAGAAGGCAAGAGGGTTAGAGCTGGAGCGCGGCAACTTCCTTAAGCGAGTGCGAAACTACATCCCCATTCTCATCCCGCTAATCGTCAATGCCATCCGAAGAAGCCTAGAGTTAGCGGAGGCAATGGAGTCAAGGGCTTGGGGGGCCAGCGAAAAACGCACAAACCTTTATGCCCTCAAACTAAAGAGGGCAGACTACATTCTGGTTGTAGTTTCTGTTCTGATGCTGGCTGTCGCAGTTTACGTTTGGCTGTATGTTTCCATTCCATCATTAACTGCATTAGTTTCCCTCTAGAATCTCCTTTAATTCTGAAGAATGTAAAACTAGCTTAAATCAAGCCATTGTCTGATTAACCGTTTTTTCAGACTTACTTTGATTTTTTCCTTCGCCGCTGTCTCTTCTTTTTGGTTCTCTTCTGTTTCTTCTTTTTGGTTTTCTTTGTCATGCCGTGATGTCTAGCCATGATGATCGCGTTTCCTTCCATGTTAGTCGAAAGTGTGATTCTTAAAGTTTTATGTTAACCAACCAACAAGCCACTATTAAACATTATTTTTACAGATTCTATCAAGTCTTAGGGTGACATGAAAGGCTGTTAAGTATCGGGTGATAGACCGTTCACGAAGAGGCTATAAGGCATCCACGAAGAGCCTCTACATTGTTTTGGTTGTTCAACTTGCTATTTTTTAGTATGTATTACCGGTTCATAAGATTAAAGAGAGTTTTACTGCATTTGAAAATATTATGAACGACCAGAAGCAAACTTCAAATCCATTGCTTTCACAGACTAATCAATGTTGTAAGGGTTTTCTTCAAAATCAAATAGGCGTTTTACAAGCTATACGAAAGGTGCTTGAAGAATATTCTAAGGAAGAGGTCATAAACCATATTGACCAAATATTAGCCTATTACAAACAGAAAGTTGATGAACTTCCCCAAATGCAAAAGTCAACTGTCTAAACTTGCATTTTGGATTAGTGTTTTCCACTTGTTCTTGCCTTCGATTGTTATTCCACATGCTTCGGCAGGTGTTTTGCCGTCTAAGCCTTCATGTTTTCTGAGTAGTAATGTTGATGGTCTTTCAGTCTGATGCGATAATGTGTTTTTGTTTTGCTTTTGTTGTCATCCGCTTTTCTGCTGTTTCACTGTTTACTGCAGGCTAAGCGTCTACTGGTCCCCAATAATCGCTGTGTAGGACCGTAAACTGTTTCAGAGTCGCTCCATCTCATCATCACATGAGCTCAGAATGGTGTCCCTCATCACATCATACAACGTCTAACATGAAAGCTTAAAACCTTATCCTTTTGGTCCCGATACGCAACAACCTGCAGAAACTAAAACTGTTTTCCCGATTATTTTGTGCTCAACTTGAATTCCTTGTGGATTGCCCGAACTGTCTCTTCTCCATCCTTTTCTTTGACTACGAATGAGACGTTAATTTCAGAGGAGCCTTGAGCGATCATGCGGACGTTTATTCCTTCCCGTGCAACGGCTGAAAATATCCTTGAAGCCACTCCCGGCATCCCTTTCATTCCTGCACCCAAAACCGCGACTACGCACACATCCTCTTCGGACATGATTTCGCGAATAAAGTCTCTGCCCAGCAGTGCTATCTCCAGGGTGTTGACTGCTCGTTCCAGCACGTTTCGTTGAATAACCAGTGAAATATTTGACTCTGAGACGCTCTGCGAGATCATCAGTATGTTAATGTTTTCTTTTCCGAGCACCTCGAAAACTTTTGCTGCTGTTCCCGGCGCGCCCACCATGCCTGCTCCGCTGACAGTTATCACCGCAACGTTCCTGACCAAGGTTACCGCTTTCACTCCATCTTTCGTTCTGATTTTCTGTTCTTTCTTTATCAGGGTTCCCGGATTCTCTGGGTTGAAAACGTTTCTGATTCTAACAGGTATTCCCTCTTTTCTGGCTGGCTCCAACGCTCGGGGATGCATAGCCTTGGCTCCGAAAATCGTCAGTTCGGTGGCTTCTTGGAATGACAGTTCATTGATCGTTTTTGCTGAAGTAACAATTTTGGGGTCAGAAGTCATCAGTCCGTCCACATCCGTCCATATCCAAATCTCGTCAGCTTCTAAGGCGGCTCCGATGATTGTGGCGGTGTAGTCTGATCCTCCCCTGCCCAAGGTTGTGGTTTCTCCGTTCTGAGTTGCGGCTATAAAGCCCGTTAACACCGGAACGGCTCCCTTCTTCAGCAGAGGCTCAAGGTTCTTTGTGACCTGATATTTGGTGACGTTCATGAGTAGACTTGCTTCCCCGAAGTGGTTGTCGGTCACTATCCCCGCTTCTCCTCCTGTGAGGTGCTCCGACTTTAGTCCTAGGTCTTTGAGGGCTCCGCTGACTATGGGCGCAGACAATTTTTCTCCGTAAGAGATGACTGTGTCTCTTGATTTGGGGGTGAGTTCGCCGACGTAAACGATTCCTGTTAGAACCTGCTCAAGCTCGTCTATCCTTGCCCTGAGAGTCTGCTCCGCCTCTTCTCTTACCTGACCGTTTTTGATGGTCTTTTTGGCTGTAACTAAATGTCTTTCAAGAATTTCCTGCTTGAATTTTCTGATGTAGTCGCGGTTTCCTTTTTTTGCTTCCTCTGCCGCTTGGATAAGCTGGTCTGTGACGCCTTCCAAAGCTGAAACTACGGCAACAACTTCGCAGTCTTCACTGCTATTGTCTGCTATGAGTTTGGCTACGTGGCGGATGTTTTTGCCGGTGGCTACGGAGGTGCCTCCGAATTTCATCACTATCTTCTTCAAGTCCTTTTCCTCACCTTTATGTTATCATCTTGTTTGCTATGTTCTGTTTTATGTCCAGCAGATCTCTTAACACTGCGCTGGCGGTTTCTATTCCTCCTGCCCCAAGTCCGATGATGGTTTGTTCGCCCGCGGATTCTGAGACGAAGGTTACGGCGTTGAGTGCGCCGTCAACTGCTAGGGGATCATGTTTGGATATTTGGGTCGGCTCCACTTTTAGGTTTTCTTCGATGGAGCCTATGAGCTTTATTGTGCAGCCTTTCGCTGACGCATCTGCTATGTTTTGGGATGATACGTCGCGGATGCCCCTGATTTTCACGTCTTTGATGGTGACTTTCTTGTCCATTATCCAGTTTGCCATGATGACCAGTTTGGCGGCTGCGTCGTAGCCGTCAACGTCCATGGTGGGGTCAGCTTCGGCGTAACCAAGTTTCTGAGCCGCTTTCAGGGCTTCATCGAATGTGATGTGCTTCTCATCCATCTGTGAGAGAATGTAGTTTGTGGTTCCGTTCAATATTCCCCTGATGGAAACTATCCTGTCGCCTTGGAGGCAATTCTTGGCGAACTCCAGAATCGGGGTTCCTGCGCCCACGGTTCCGCTGAATCGCAGGTAAACGTTGTTGTAGTCCGCCAACTCGGTTAGGGCGGGCAGCGCCAAGGCTAGGGGTCCCTTGTTTGTTGTGACCACATTTTTCCCTGTTCTGAACGCTGCTTTGATGTAGGATAATCCGGGTTCTGCAGTTTCGATGTTGGTGGGCGTCACCTCAACCATAGCTTCAGCCTCAACAGACTCGATGGTTTCTAGCGCTGACATTCCGGGGCGTCCATATTGACTGCTTGCCGACACTGTTCCTTTCTCTTTTTTGAGAGCCAGAATCTCTTCTAGGTCTAGTCCCTTCGGGTTTATGGCTGCGCCTTTCTTGTCGACTATGGCTACGATTCTGGGGCGGAAGCCGTATTTTCTGGCAAGCTCCCTCTTTCTCTGCGTGATGATTTGGGCGAAGCTTTGCCCGACTACTCCCCATCCCACCAAGATTATCCTCATCTTTCGTTCACTCTTCAGGTATGTTTACAGTTGTACGTTGAATCTCCTCTATTACCGTTACCTTTTATAAATAATAAGCTCCGCTCAAAAATGCCTCGTCAAATTTTGAACAAGCGTCACTCCCTTTTCTTCAACAGAAAATTTGAATCTCAAAAAATTTTAAAACATAAAAATATGTAATTGTTTGTGGGTGATTCAGAAATGGCGGATTCTAAGAAACGGGGATTTGGAAAAATAAAGGTTGGTTTAATAGTGTGTGCTGTTCTGGTGGTTGCGTTCGCATTTTCGAATGTATGGTTCTTTCTTGAGAATAAAAGCCTACAGAATCAGGTGAACACTCTTGAAACAGACAAGAGTAATCTGCAATCTCAAGTTGATTCTTTGAATGCCCAAATTGAGAGCCTGAACACTCAAATTGCCTCTTTAAACAGTGAAATCAGCTCTTTGAACAGTCAAATTACCGCTCTCCAAAATGAAACAAAGTGGCTTGAATACGAAATTGATGTGCTGAGGGGACCCGAACAGATTGTCGTTAACTATCTTGAAGGAAATTTCGGATTTGATGTGACATTCGTCTATTTCGGCAGCAACAAAACTCTTACTTATGATACGGAAGATTGTGCACTAGTCGTTATGCTGACAGACGAACACGTTAAAAATTTTCAATTCACAGAAACGCATGAACAGCAATTCAATCAAGGAAAAATCGCTCTTCAAACCGCCTTTCACAACGCTGAAGTATTCGTTGTCTTCATTTTAGAAGACTTGGATGGAAACGGTGTTCCTGACCCCTCTGTTAACGGCTACTATGATATAAGCGGAGGAAGCTATGGAGGCAGAACAGCCACAGCATTTGTAGACGATTACTGGAAATACGCGGCGTATTATGTCGCACAATAATAAAAAGCGCTCCGTCCACCATCAGCCAAAAACTCGTTACATCACTGCTAAACTCAATAGCTGGCTTAGGAAACACAGTTCCCGTTTCTTGTTTTTCATATTAGGAGACTAATAACAGTGCATTGTTGAAAACAGTCTTTTTTCAGGAAAACCAAGAAAGGTAAAAATTGGTGCTCTTGTCGAGATTTCTTTGTCTACGGTGTCCTGAAATGTTAAAAAGTTGTGTAAGCTATAAGTCCAGAACGGTGCCAAAACAATGAGTGGTTCAGAGGACCTAGAGTTCAGGGATGCCTTCAAGCGCTGGGCTGAGCAGATGGACTGTCATCAGTATCAGATATTTGTGGAAACAGCCAAAATTGTGGATTTGCTGAAGAAGAAGGAGGTGTCTGCGAAAACAAAAAACGAGATGATCATCGTTCTTAAGGGCTTGCAGGCAACCGTGAAATCAATCTCTAAGGTGCTGTCAAAGTACATCCAATAAACAAGCAGATTACTTGGAGGATGCTTTTCCCAGAAAACGCAGCATAAACTCTTCGCCCTCTATCAAGCCAAAGCCGCCCTTCTTGGCAGACGATTCATCAAACCTTTTCACCCCATCAGCTTCAACGGCTGGAGAGCAAATCGCGAAGGGCACAGGGTCTCTTGTGTGCGTGCCAACCTTGATTGGTGTGGGATGATCAGGCAAAACGGCGATAGCACACTCTTCCTTCAGCCCATCCATTATATGTCCGAGTAACCGTTTGTCCAAGTCCTCTATCGTCTTCACCTTCAGCTCATAATCTCGGGAGTGCCCAGCCTCATCCGGCGCCTCAACATGAACAAACACCATGTCACACTCTTCAAGCGCTTCAAGCGCAAACTCTGCCTTTCCCTCATAGTTAGTATCATACAAGCCAGTGGCGCCGGGAACATCAACAACTTTCATTCCAGCGTAGACTCCGATTCCTTTAACCAAGTCAACCGCGGAAATAACCGCTGCATCCACGCCATACTTTTCCTTGAATGTGGGCATGACCGGTGTTCTGCCGCCGCCCCAAGGCCAAATCATGTTTCCGGGTCTTTTTCCAGCTTTTCTTCTAGCAACATTGACGGGATGATCTTCCAGAACCTTCTTGGAATCAAGAATCAGCCTATTCAACAGGTCAACAGTGTTTTTTGCTTCTTCAGAGTTGGCTCTTGGCAAAATCTTTGAGATTTCAACGCCGATAGCATCGTGGGGTAGTGTACACTCTATAATTTCTTTGTGCACGTAGTTTCTTAGGATCAAAAAGTGCCTGTAGCCTAAACCCGCAAAAAATTCTACTTGGTCTGGTTTTTCCATTTCCCTTTTCAGCGCATCTATCAGTTCTTTTGCTTCGCTGCTTGTTATATGATCGGCAGAATAATCGATCAGGATTCCGTCCTTTTCTGTGATGAGGTTACATCTGTACGCTACGTCATTTGCGCCTAACAGAATGTTTCTGGCAGCAGCCTCGAATGGACCTCTTCCGCTGTAATCTCTTGCGGGGTCGTAACCGAGAACTGAGATGATTGCGGTTCCCGAACCGGGGGTTAACCCCTCTGGCACGGTTCTGAGCAGCCCATTTCGTCCCTTGGCTGCGATCATGTCCATGTTTGGTTTGTTTGCCGCTTGGAGAGGAGTTTTGTTACCCAACTCTGGAACTGGGTAATCGGCCATTCCGTCTCCAACAATGAGTAAGTACTTCATTTCAGTTCACAGTCCTTCTTGTGCCGCTTCATGGTTCAGTTCGGTTATACCTGTTTTGTGGCGTCTTCCTGTATTTCTTTTTCGTTTTTAGGCTCCGATTTCTCTTTGCTGGTGAACAAACGACTGTGTATAAGAGTGAGAAATATAGAGAATACAGTCACGTGATTATTAGTTGGAATTCATAAATGGTTTATCAGTTGTTGCTTGTGTATTGACCATGGATCCCAGCGAATTCTTTCTCTTAATTCTGCCTCTAGCCGCTCTGGTGGCTATTCTTATAGCTGTGGTGCTTTACTTGGCAAGAAAAGAGGATACTGTACAACATAAAGAGATGGAAACGCTGCACGAGCTAATGCGCACAGGAGAAATCGACAAGGATAACTTCTCCATGGCGCTTCAAGACTTGGTTAGCAAGAAGGTAATCGACAAAGACTCCTGTGAACGGTTGAGAAAACTGCTTGAGAAGTCCCTTTAATGAAGCCGAGGAAACCTGTTCCCCCTCTAATAGAACCCATTTTTTATGTAACTCAGACCTGAAAAAAGCCTTTATGCAGTATCGTAACTTTTTCTCCGCTCTCTTTGGTCACAGTTACAGTGGGATCCGACATGAGCAGGTCCATGTGATTCTTTGATGGGTTTTTGCCTCCCGGCATGTCCGTGTTATCCCCAAAAGCCACATGAACTGTGCCCAAGATTTTTTCTGCCTCAAGAAACTCCTGTATAAACCGTGCTTTAGGGTTGATTCCGAAGGCGAATTCCCCCACAACGTCAGACCAGTCGTCAGTAGCAAATGTTTCTTTGACTCTGCGCAGGTGATCCTTGTCCTCCGAAAGCACGCTTTCCACTCTGCCATTCTTGGCTGTGACTACTACGGGTTTTCCTAGTTTTCCGATTCCGCCGATCGCCATGTCGCACACAAGTTTTCCATTCAACGAATCTTCGATAGGCGCAACGTACACTTCGCCCGTGGGAAGATTTATCCACTTCATTATCTTCCTGTCCAGCTTTGTGTCAGTGATGAACTTCCGGTTCTTTGCGCTTAACGTCAGATTGGTTCCCGCTGGATTGCAAATCTCCACTGTTGCTGTGTCTTCTAGGGCGCGGATGAGCGTCTCTGCGTGACCTTGAATGCTTCTGTGCTCTTCTGAGGTAAGGGCTAAGGCACCTTCAGTGAGCATGTCCGCTGTTACTCCCGGGCAGTGCCCCAGACGTGCTTTATGGTCTTGAGTTTCCGTTTTTATGAGTTTTATTCGGAACGGCGTCTCTTCGCGGCTACCCCGCAGCAGGTTGATGTAAATGTCTGGTTTCTGGGTCAAGATTTCCTGAAGCTTTGCTGGGATTTCTGTTCGCGGTTCTTTGGGTTTTTCAAGAATTATGAGTCTTGTCTCTAAGCCGAGGGCTAAAGCGCCGTTTGCGAATGCTTCTCCGACCTCAGCTTTTTCTTCATCGCAGACTATGAGGATTCTTTCGTCGCCAACAGCCTCAAGAACGTTTTCCAGCGCGTTTTCTGCTGCTTCCCAAGCTTCCAAACTGCCCACTTCAAGGGAATGTTATGCTCAAGATGCTTAATCTTTCTGTTGGTTTGCTGTCTGTGTGTTTGGTAACTTAGATTCTAGCTTCTTCTCTAGTTGGTAAACCGGTAGTGTACAAATTAGAAATCCGCCGCCTACTCCTGTGAAGAGTACGCCTGCCAGGAATGTTACAAGGTATTGGTTGGTTATTAGAGAGTATTCAAGTACCGTTGCTGGCTGCTCTAGGCTGTTTGCCCACAGAAACATGCCCAATGCAGCTATAAACATAACAAGCGCTCCGCCAAGTGTGATCTGCCACTCTTTCATAAGACTCACCGATATTCATGTTGTTGGATGAGTTACGCTTTTATCTTTTTTCACACAATTCGTCTATAAAAACTAAAGAAACCACAATTATCGGTGTCCAGGAAAGAAACGTTTCCTGCCCATTTGTTGTCTCCCCGTTTTTTGTGTTTCAGCAACAGAAAACCAACAATCGCAACCGCTGCTACGGCTATCACAGCTACGAGGACATAACCCTGTTCAGTTGAATCTAAGAAACCGGAGTCAGGTTGCCCCGGCTCGTTGTATTCATGGAAGGATATCAGCAGGTCTCCGGGAAGTGGTTGTGAGTACTCGGATACAACTTGAAGCGACAGCGTCTCTGCCTCTCCTGTGACTGTGTAATCCACCGGATTCAATGTTCCATCAGTTGCTACGGTGCGTGCTTGAAGGTCTGTGATGTCTGTTTCGAATGTTATGGTGAAGTGGGCTGTGGATCTGTTGCTTCCCTGCGACAGGTATGGGCTTATGTTCAGGTCGTACAGGAACGTGTAGCTTCCATTAATCAGCAGGATGGGGTGCTCATAATGAATCCTCAGTGTGAACTGATCCAGAACAGGATGGATCGTGCAGATTATCATGGGCCAGTCGCCGATGGCAGTGTGATGTGTTTCTTCAGGAAAGATTTGGGTGTAGTTGCTCCACTCAAGTTCTGTTTCATCCATTTTCATGGAGATGTTGGTTGTGCCCGGAGGCGTAGGATAAAGCATCGGCAGGGTGTCTCCAGTAAACGTGAACCATGTGTTATCAACCCCACCTGATTGGTTTTGACATTCGATGGTGGATTTAGTTAGGGGGTATGTTCCGTCCACTTTTGCCCACAAGCTTCCATTAACCCACGAAATCGTGTAGTCAATGTATTCTTCGGGCATTTCAAGCGAATAAGCTGAAGTGGGGTTCGCCGCTGCAAATGGGAGAAACTGTAATCCTGCAACAGCTAACAGAAGGCACATATAAACTGTGGAAAACCAGTTTGCTTGCATACCCGTTTTCCTCGAATTTCATTTATTTCCTGTCTAGCAGATGTTTGTTTGAAGATATACATTTCTTGTTTCTTAGTTTTATCAGTCTTTGTTTGTAGATTGTTGCGGCAACTGTGAGCACTGCGAGAACTGGTAACATTTGGGTCCATGATGTAAGCTCAGGTATTACGTCTGGTATTTTAGGCTCTGGGATTTCAAGGGGACTCATTAGCGGATGGTGGTCTGTGTTGTTATTGTCGATTACGTAATTTGTGTCGCCTATGCCGTCTCCGTTATTGTCTGCGCCTGTGTAGTTGCTCCAGTAGTTGCCTATGGTGCCGTTATCCCAGAGGTTAGGGCGTGACCCTCCCACGACCCCGCTTTCAACATGGACATGTTTAGTGTTGCCCACAAAGTTGTTGTTATAGATTATATTGTTGGTGGAGTATGCGAATCTTGAGTCTGGGAATGCTGGATTGGCGACGTAAATCCCAATTTCGTTGTTCACTAAAGAATTCTCAGTTATGGTATTGTTAAAAGAGTCTTGAATTTTGATTGCGTTTTCGTTTTTGATGGTAATATTGTTTCCGAAGACCACATTATGTGAAGACCCACCATAGATGAATACTCCATAACGTCCACCCCTCATCGTATTGTTTGCGACTATATTGTAATGTGCTCGCACACCTATCACGACGCTGCCATCATACGCGAAATAGTTTCCAGAGACGGTGTTGTTGTTCCCACTAATTTCAACGCTATAGCTGGTACCTCTAAAGTCGTTGCCAGTAATATTGTTGAATAGCCCCCCTCCTGTAACGCCATAATTCCCTGAAATGTGGTTTCCATAAATTTGGTTGCTATTAGAAGAACCGAGAGATATGGCAGAAGAAGCAGTTATCTTATTTCCAGTTACAACGTTGTTCACTGAATTGCCCAGATTGATACCGCAACCGAAATTATAGATGATGACATTTTTGATTGTAACATTACTTCTGTTGGCTAGAGTAATTCCAACATACCCGCCAACTCCTATAAGATGGAAGCCTCCCCCATCAATCACAATGTTATCCAAGTTAACTGAAATAGTATAATTAGTAATGTTGCTCATGAAAGTGTAGACGTTCCCCTCGTGTTGAATAGGAACCGTTGAAGGCTCAACTGTTCCATCGCTTTTAATTTGCATACTTCTTGTAGGAGGGGGTGGAATGGCGTTTGCTTCCGCTAATTTTACGAACTGCACTCCAATCAGTGCTGAGGATAAGAACGCTGCAATGAATGCTGTTGCCGATACTTGTTTTTTGTTCACCTGCCTTCACCAAGCTTTCTGCGTTTCACGAACAGGTAGCCAGCCATCGCAACTATGATCACCACTATTACGGCTGCAAGGGCGTAACCATATTTCGTTGGGAAGCTTGAACCCAAGGTAATCGGCTCTGTTTCTTCCTCTGTTTTTTCATATATGCTAAAGTAAACTGTTTCAGAACAGCCAATGTTCCCAGCAGTGTCTTTTGCGTAGACTGTCAAGTTATGTGAACCCGCAGTCAATCTAGTTAGAGTCATGTTTCCAGTAATGGACATGTTTGCTTGTCCATCAAGGACGTATGCGATTTCTGAAACGGGCTCATTCACTGTGAAATTCAATGGGATATCAGTTGTGTCATATGTTTTGTTTTCCAGTGACAAAACCGCTACTTTTGGGGGAACAGTGTCAATGGTAAAGTTGATTGATGCGGAGCAGTTAATGAAAAACTTCCAATATTCAAATATGTTAGCGTAGTAATAACCTGTCTCGTTGGCGTAGACTGTTATGCTGCGGTTTCCTTCAGGTATGTCTATCAGAGTAAAAGAGAACTCGGAAGGAAGCAAAGAAGAACGCTTAGAAGCAGGACTTTCTCCGTAAAACTCTTCAAGCTCAATGTAAGTTTTGTTTTCCTGCCAATCTCCCTTATAGTAAAGCTCAAATATCCACTTGGAAGAAGCAGTGGCTGACTCTCCGACACTCACATTAAATGTCAGTTGAACATTATCTGTGTCATAGACCGTGTAATTCTCTGGAGAAGTCACTGAGATTATGGGCGGTTTCGTATCGTCATCTGGAGCCTTCACTCCTTGATACATCGGTATACCATTCGCCCCTACCAAATCACCTAAGTGAACTGCAGTTATTATTGAAAACAAAAGCGCCGAAACGAATACTGCTGCTACCTGCATTTTCTTACTCGTTTTCTGTCACCTCCCTTTTGTTGTTTACTTGACAAGAAGCATCCAGCTGCTGTAACTCCGGCTGTAGTGAACGCAAAAAACGCATAAACATGCTCCATTTTCAGATTTGACCCAAAGTAACCCAACAAAACTGACAACATCACTAACGGCAGCGTTAATGCATATTTGTTCATGTTGGATTCTCCAACAATACATTTGCTGTGAAAATTAACATAAAAGAGTTTTTGTCAAGGATTCTTGACCTATAAATGATGCGTTTTGTCAAGATTTCTTGACCTATCAAATGGTGCACAAAAAATTTTAGTCAAGAAAATTTGACTAACAAATTTCTGGTCAAGCCTTCGGATTTCCTCTGCTTTCCATTTAGAAAAACTGGGGGGTTATGGAAAAGTTTCAGGAAAAGCTGTTTTTCAACAATCTTCTGTTATTAGTCTCCTAATATGATGCTGAGTTTTGTGGTTTCCCCTTTTAAAATGCATTGGAAAGTGTGCTGGACTGAAGTGAATCCGGTGACTTTCATCTGTATGTTATGTGCCTTGGCTTCGTTGAGGTGTGTTCATGGCTGTCTTATTCTTCTCTCCAGCTTGTTATCAGGGAGCCTATGATTATGAAGACTATGCCCACCACCAGCACTATCACTGTGTTGTATAGCGCGCTTGAGGCGTTGCCGTAGACCATCGAGTCTCTTAATCCATTGTTAAGATAGGTGAGGGGCAGAATCTTCGCGATTTCTCTAAGGAACTCGGGCATCATCTCTAAGGGGAAGAAGCTGCCTGACAGAAACATCATCGGAAACGTTACTGCGTTTGCGGCAGCGTCAGCGGAATCGGTTTCTTTCACGAATCTTGCGATTACCATGCCAATTCCCGGGAAGGTTATTGCGCCTGCGACAATCAGTATTATCGAGTAAATGCTCGGTAGAACCCTCAAATCGAAAACCAGCACCCCAACGGTTAGAATAACTACTGTTGAGATTGAACACATGACTAGTTCAAAGAGGACCACTCCGATAATCCACTCTAACTTTGAGAGGGGAGTTGTCGCCAGCTTTTTCAGTATTCCTAGTTCTCTGTTTCGGGTGTTCCATCCAATAGCCCCAAATATGCCCGTGGTCATCAGGGTCATACCGATTAAGCCCGGAACAAAATAGTCAATGAACCTGTAATTTTCGGAAACCAAACTCTCTTGTTGAAGTGTAACTACCTGTAGCGGGGTCTGTCCAGTTGCAAATGTATTGAACACTTCCACTATCTGTTCAACCACTCCTCTCACTGTCGCCGCTGAAGTGTCAACCTCGGGCGGAACCGTCTTCAGAATAACGCTTGCGTTCTGGGTGATGCAAGACTGCTGGAATCCCTCGGGAATTAGAAGCATCATCTCAACGCCTTCCTCATCAATATATTCTTCTATGTCCACGGCGGGGTCAACCATCTTAAGCTTCAGAATACCCGTTTCGTTCAGCATAGCAACAAACCCTGCAGACGCGAGCGAGGGCTCACCATCAATGATGTCCTGATTTTGTACGTAAAAATCAAATCTTGGGTCTTCGCTCACGCTGAAGATTGCGCCGAAGAGCAGCATAAGAAGAATTGGGAAGGCGAAAGTCCAAAACAGGGTGTGTTTGCTCCTGAACCAGACTCTAAGCGCGCCGCTCATAATCGCTAAGATTCGCTTCAATCCAATTCACCGTCCACAATCTTTTTGCCTGTGAGGTTAAGGAAAACGTCCTCCAAACTGGGTCTTCGCACTACCAATTCTCCAAACTTGGTTTTGTTGCCATTCAGGGTCATTACGGCATCGGGTAGGTCAGATTTATCGTTGATTGGCACCAAAACGTCACCGTTATTTACTCTTGCTTTCGGAAACCTTTTTCTGAGAGCTTTATATGCCTCTGTTCCACCCTCTTCGACGATTAAGGTGGTTTTTCCGCCATGCTTCAGGATAAGCTCGTTTGGGGTTCCGTCAGCGATTATTTTTCCGTAACTGATTATAACCACCCTGTCAGACAGCCCCTCAGCTTCATCCATGTAATGGGTCGTCAAGAAGATGGTTTTCTGTTGATCCCGCAGCCCTTCGATAAGGTCCCAAACGTCTCTTCTTGCTTTTGGGTCTAACCCTGTGGTCGGCTCGTCGAGGAAAACAACTTCTGGGTCGTTAACTAAAGCTATTGCAATAGCCAACCGTTTCTTTAAGCCGCCAGACAGGTTCTTGTACAGAGTTTTGGCTTTATCCTCCAAATCAACAAGTCTGATCAGCTCGTTAACGTCCATTCCGCCATCATACATTTTCTTGTAGTAACTGATGTTCTCTTTCACAGTTAGCAGATCAAAGGTGTTAAAATCTTGAGGCAGAACGCCGACCCGTTTTCTGATTTGCTGTTGCCCCTTTCTGTCAGAAACATTGAAACCTAAGACTTTTGCATTACCCGCTGTCAAACCCCGTAAACAGACAAGTATCTCAACGGTTGTGGTTTTTCCTGCGCCGTTTGGACCTACAAAGGAGAAGACTTCTCCTCGGTTAACAGTGAAGGAGACGCCGTCAACTGCTGTTACGTCCTTGTATTTTTTCACTAGGGAATCAACTTGTATTACTGCTTCTTTGCCCATTTTAGGTCACACCTGCTATCGAAGGTCAAGAGATAAAGTTTGTTAATTGAAACTAAGCATTATTTTTTATGAGAGAAAAAATTACAGTTACTGGGTCAGGGTATTCTTCAGCAATTTCTTTTGCAATTTCTGGGGGTATTCCTTGAAGAACCAAGGTTTTTTTGAAGGTCAATTTTGCTCTTCGCCTCTTCACTACGGTCTGCGTAAACAAGCCTAACGATTGGACTGCCAGCCTGGAACAGTAGAGAACATCAACGAAGAGGGCTTTTACACCCATGGCTCAGCCCTCGTGTTGCCCAATCTTCATTCCTTTCAGGCTTTCACTCCATCTTGTCAGGGTTCCAAGATACTCTCTAGTCATAGCTAATGCTTGGTCTTCTGGAATACCGCCTTCTTTCAGGGTTTTGTAGAATGTTGCAACGGATTTGCCCATGTCTGCTGCGGCTTCGGGACTGAAGAAGGCATCTAAGATTCCTTTCACGAGTCCGGGGAGTTCCTTGGATACTGCTGCTAGGATGCCTGAGATTTCTTCTGGTTTCGGCATGTCATGTTTACGTTCACTCATTACTCTTCACCTCAAATGTATTATAGTGTGGATAGCATGTTTAGGTTTGGTGGATAATTCTGTCCAGTTAGCTGGTTAAGGCAGGCGGTAGCGGGGTCCCTCTTTCACCAGAGCTTTCGAGTCTACTAGCTGTTTAACTCTTTTCCTGATTGTTATGCGCGACGCTTTTCCTCGTTGCCGCCCAACTTCTCTTGTGAGTTCGCTTATGTTTTTGGGTCCCTTCAAGGCGATGTAGTTGAGTATGATTTTGCTTACTTCGTCTTTTTGGGCTGTGGACTCTATGAGATGGCGTGCGGATACGATGCGGTTGAGGGTTTTCAGCGGTTCGCCGTAGAGGGCTGTTCCCAGCTTTAGCTTTTGAAGAAAATCTACAACCTCAGGATACTGCTGGCTCTCCGTGAGGACGGCTTCCAGATAGTTGAGCCGGTTGATTATCCAGTCCAGTTTCTCGTTGAGAGACTTGAGCGAGCCTTCAATATCCGACAAAGCTAACCGAACCTAATATCTAATAGAACAGAAAATATGACTTTCGCCATACAATCAATGTTAATGGTTATGGTGCATATTCTGGAGCCTTTTTGTTTTTGGTTTGGTGCATGGCACGATTCATTGCGGGATGAAAAGTTGGCAGGGTTATGAGCTGTTTTTGCGTAAAATCTATCAGCGTCAAGCGAGTATGTACAGAGGTGGGGGCTTGGTGTTGAAGCTGTATTGTTGTCCAGAATGTAGTGGAACCGAGGTTACTTGGGACAGAAGTCTTGGGAAGGCGGTGTGTCCGAATGATGGGACTCCAGTCAACGAATTCAGGTTAGTTGCCAAAGGCTAATGCTCTAGCTTTCACTGAAAGATTGAGTGGTTGTGTCTCAACAGTGTGTTCTGGGCGGTTAGGCTGCAAACAGTCTAGGATAAGCTAGGTCATTATGCACTCTTCTGATGGTTTGCTCGGTTGCTCCCAAGTTTCTGAGGAGCCTCAGCAGTTCGTCAAGGTTAACGATTCTTTTGCATTCCTGACAAACCCTCAATTCAGCGTAGTATCTGGAAATTTTTCCGTGACAATCTGGGCATTCAAACAGCATATCAACTCCCCCAAATAATATACTGTGAAGCAGCTAAATATGAGTTTCTGAGCTTTTCTTCAGCTCAGCCAACTTCTCTTCCAACGCCCTGATTTCTTCGCTCATAGCCTGTTTCTTTTTTTCGTATTCTTCGTTAAGATTCTGTAGTTCCCTCTGGAGACCTGCCTTCTCACGGTTCAGTTGGGTAATCTGCTCCTGAAAATGGTTAAATGTTTGCACAACCGTGTTCATGCATGACGCGCACACATGCACCTGAGGTTCCTTCGGCTCTTTTGAAGCTTCGACGCCAGACATTGCTTACTCCACAAACCATACATTTCTCGGCTATAGAGTAAAATGGTTTTCCATCAAGATTATGCTATTGAACGGTTAAGGAGAATCTGTGAAGAGGCTAACCCAAAGAAAGGTAACATTGTTTTGCTGTTTTCTGATGGAAAAGAGCTTTGACCAGAAGTTTACAAAGAGGGTCTATATGACAGTTATTTTTCCGTATTTCCCGGTGGAAAGCTGCAAGATATTTCTGAAAGATTTGGCGTAACCATTCTCGATTTTCACTTTATCGCCAACCTTAACTTGGCTAATCTGTTCATTCCAGAGCGTTAAGGTTATTTTTCCTGTTTCATCTTTAATTGTAGCATCTGCAACCATTAAAGGTCGGTGACCATATTTACTGCGTACCTCGCGGGCGTAAGTTTTTTCGGTAACTTCTGCTTCAACGTTGATTTCATTATCTCCCTCTTTAATATCGATTATTTTCACTTGATTCACATCCTTTGAACAAACTCTTCCAGCTTATGATAAAGGCGTTCCCCTTCCCAACATGACTAACCAACTCAAAAGTCTTACTGTCCGATTGGTTCATCAAATCAGCGAACCTACGTAGCTCCTCCACGGATGGAACCCAAACACCCTTGCCAAAATCAGTTTTTTGATTAAACTTTTTCCAAAGAAGCTTGGGTGGTGGGCCGGACCGGATTCGAACCGGCGACCTTCTGCACGTCAAGCAGATGTCCTAACCAGACTAGACGACCGGCCCTTACAGCCATTCTAGGATGGTTTTCTCTTATTTAAGTTTCAGTTTGCCCCTCTGCCTGAAATGTAAGGTTAATATGCAGAAATGGCTGATTCTTTTCTCGCCCATAACGCTTAATAGCTTTCCTGCAGGGTTTAGAATGTCATGGGCGGGTAGATCAGCCTGGAATGATCGCAGCGTTGGCATCGCTGAGGCCGCGGGTTCAAATCCCGTCCCGTCCACCACATCCGAAACCCGTATAGTTTTTCAGAAAGAATCTTCCGAAAACGCAAATAGCCCTCTCCCCTTTTTGTCTTATAAACATTAATCGGACAGAATTAGTTTCCAAAAAACAATGGCTGAGATTAAAATATCCAATCGTCCCTCAAAAAAACACACATTATAACTTTAGATTAAAAATTTTCCTTCAAAAATACAAAGACCGCAAATTATTTATCTGAAAAATCTCAACGTTAGCTGGGGGCGGTTAATTGGTTAATTATCCACCTTATGTTGATGCTTACGGCAAGATAGAAACTTTATTTAAAAAAATAATAGAGGCGCAAGTCCCACCTAAAGTAACCAATGATTTTCTTTACACAAAACTTGGTTTGAAATCAACCAGCTATAGGGCAATGATTCCCCTTCTAAGAAGATTGGGATTTATTGATCAATCAAATATACCGACTACTAATTATAGAAATTATCGAGATAAAAAACACTCGAAAATTATTATGGCTGAAAGAATTAGAGCTACATACACAGATCTTTTTTCCACAAACGAATACGCCTACAAACTAAAAAAGGAAGAAATAATTTCCAAACTAAACACACTTCTTGGAACATCGATGGATGACAAATACACTCCAAAAGTCGCGGCAACTTTTTTAGCGTTAAGTAAATTAGCGGATTTTGAAGGGAAGGTTATCGTCAAAGATGAGAATGAAGCTGAAGAGGAAAGTAAAGGTGATGATTTGGGTGGAGAGGCTCCAAAGTTAGGGATAACATATACAATAAATCTCAATCTTCCCCCAACAACAGACGTTGAAGTGTTTAATGCTATTTTTAAAGCCTTAAAGGAGAACCTACTTAAGTGAGCAAAAGAAGTTCAATAGAAAACCAAATTCTTATTTTTAATATGAGAAACCTAATGCTTGAAGGTGAGTTAGCTCGATTAGAACGGTCAGGAATTGAACTCAACCACATGCAAGGTGTGGAAAGAAAAGATGAACTTGTTGACACTGACCTTTTTGAACATGAAATATTGAATAAAGCCCGAAAAATGGCTGATTTCTACGTGCTTTATTACAGCTTAGAAAATAGTGTGCGCAAGCTAATTACAGATGTTTTAAGCGAGAAATATAGCGTTGACTGGTGGGAAAAAAGAGTACCTTCTGGAATTAGACAAAATGTCCAGCAACTGCAAGAAAAGGAGAGAGATACTGCTATGTCAATTAGGTCAGAAGACAATTTATCATATGCCAATTTTGGAGAGTTAATTGATATATTCAACTCCAATTGGAATGATTTTGCAGATATTCTTAGAAGTCGAAAAGCGGTACAAGACACTCTCTCTCAGTTCAGCAAGGTCAGAAATGTTGTGGCTCATAGTTGCGAATTAAATGATGATGAAATTGTAAGATTTAAACTATTGATAAAAGATTGGTTGCGAATCCAACAAGAATAGAACATCGTCGTAAACATTAGAATTTGTGGTCATTGGGCAAAAAGAGGACGGCTTCTATAAATCAAATTTGTGAGAACTACCTATAAGCGTGTGCCGAACTATTACCAATAAAACGCAAATAACTATCCTTTTAGTATTGAGACTTTGCTCAAAGCAATTTTAAATATTTAAGATGATAATAATCGGTTGGGGATAATCTTGGACGCTCCTTTCAGTAGAGGGTTAGCTTGGTATAGGTACAAGAGTTTGGAAGATGAGTTTCTGTCTGCAACAAGATACTTTCCTTTTGAAAAAACACACAAGAAGATTTGGTCAGAGTTTTTCAGTGACTTACTCACGAAAGCGGGCAATTCAATCGACAGTTTCTTCAGAAACATGCTGAAAGACGCTTCAACGTGTTCTTGTGACTACCAACACATACAACCTTTACTAACTTCTAGAAAAAAAAGAGACATCCACTTTTTCAGGGATTTATTTGAACCAATGTATTTTTTTTCGGGTGCTGAAGTTAGCATAGCTTACGGATTAACATTTTATGAGAAGAATTTCCGTCCTTTTGAAGAGTTTAGTCGCAACGGAATTCCTGAATGGTGGACAGCTTACAACCATGTTAAACACACATGGTTTGACTGCATTGAAGAAGCAACCCTTGAAAACGTGGTTAGTGCTCTTGCAGGACTCTTTATTCTTAACGTTCTGAACACATCAAGTAGATCATATCTCATTAAACACCAAAATGTAATAAAATGTGATTTTATGAAGAGTATCACGAATTCAGAAATTGAAGACATCATGAAAAAATCAAAGATGGGAATTCCGAAGAACTGGTCAACATTTAACTTTATTGCTAGCACACCTGTTTTTGAACATGCATATAGAAGCGATGAAAAAATCATGGCTTAAAGTTCGCAATCACTCATGACCCCGCCAAATCTTTACCAATAAAACAACCACAACTAATCCCTTTCTCTTGGAAACATCCTATCAATATAATTATCAAAGTCGCCTCGCCAACTTCAGGCTTGTAGCAATCCCAACGGTCTTCGGGTTCAAATCGCGTCCCGTCCACCACAACCGAACCCCGGAACATTTCTGAGAAGATTTTCAACGTATTATGGCAACTGAAGAAAGACGGCTACGCAGAAGAGACAATTAAAGGCAAAAATGTCGATGATCTCGACTTAGAGAAATTGGCGGTCTTAACTCAGCAAGCTATTGAGAAAAGTTCTAAACTAAACGTGAAACGGCTACTAAAAAAATTTAAACCATAACCTACAAGCAAAAAAATCGCACATCTAAAAATATTTTAGTGAAAACATTTACCAACTGGATTTTTGAATTTTTAGCCATCATACCATTTGTAAATCTCTTTTATAGCTTTCTTAGAGTATTTCTGACACGCCAAAAAAGTCTTAATGGTGAAATCAAATCTTTTTTCTATTGATCTAAGTTGATTTTTGTTGATGCCCCAAACTGACTCAAAAATGAAATAATATACCATCTGCACTAAATCAACAGTTAAAACCACTGCGTTTACCTCTATCTTATGAAATAGAATCCAAGATGCTGTTTGGGCTAAAGCTGATGCAGTAATGCGATACAAAATGGTTTTAAGTAGTTTGTCTTTCATCTACTACCAAACATATTAAGTCGTAATACAAAATAAACCTTATGTTTGGATGCAAAGGACGTTTTTCATTTTTTCAATGTGTGTCCACTCAATTTTATCTGTAAAACATGAATATGCATTAAAATCAGTTTGGAAACTGTTTTTTCCTCCATTCAGACGCAAAACTCTGGGCTTCGGCTTCGCTCGTTCCTCCCTCCGCCTTGCCCCCCATAGCGAGTTAGCAACCAGAATGAACCAACCGCCCGCACAAAAGATTTGCGCGCTTATAACTCTCAACGGCAATGATACTATCGCGCTCATATTACTAACCACATTGGACGAGGAGGTGAGAGGTGAAATTGAAAGAATATACTTGCATACAAGTTAATCACCACAAAGAAGTCCCTAGGTCAATTGCTGATATGCAGAACTTGGGTTGGAGTCTTCATACCTATCAAGCCACTGGGTATGGTACAGATGTAAAGCACTACTTGCTATTTGAAAAGGGTGACTGAGCACACATCCTCAAAGGGTTGAAGAAGTCGAGCCCTAATAGCAAGTAAGAAGATACCGCTCGCTCGGGGAGAGTGTCGCCTTGTCACGGCTCGCTCGGAAGTGTTCAAGTCCCATCCCGTCCACCATATATAATTTCTCCAAAAATGCGCGCACAGATATTTATAGTAGAAAAAGATACTACCGTTTTGATTAGATATGCCCAGTTCAGATAAACCGAACGATGAGGACAAAATTACCAGAGTAATCCATGACTCCTTCGGATGGGCTCTAACTAAAGATCGAGCACTCTTTGAAAGCATCTTCACAAAAGATGATGACTTTTTCACATATTACCCAGACTCTAAGAGCACCGTCGTAGGATGGAACCAGTTTGAAAAATTCCTAGATATGTGGATTGACCCACGGAACAAAGCCACAGGATTCGATATCAGAAACCTAAGAATTGTGATCTCAAAGAATAGAGAGGCAGCCTGGTTTTCAGCGATAGTAGACGACAAAGGAGAATTTGATGGAAAGCCTTGGAGTGCGAAGGACATACGATGGACGGGAGTTCTGGAGAAACGCGGCGGGAGCTGGAAGATATGCCAACAGCACATGTCGATGGCAACCGATAAGAGCTCAAAATAAATGCTGTAAGAATACTAGCGTTTGGGTTTGAGGCGAAAAATTAACCCAAAAAACCGAGCTTGCGTTCACAGTTCTATGAGTGACTCTTCGTAGTCAGCAACTACGTGCTTCTTCCCTTTTTGGACGACCTTGTGTCCTTCTGCTTCCAGAAGCTTCTTTAATCCTTCTACTCCACCCGGATATTTCGGATTTAATTCTCCGCCTGCCTTCAGGGTACGCCAATAAGGCGTAACATCCTCGACTCCATTCTGTCTCTGCTCCTCAGCAGCATGGGCAGCCACCCAAGCGAAGATGCCAGTCGTCATGGGACAGCCGATCGTCGCGTTATGTTTCTTGGCTAAAGCTTCACGGAGCACATTGACGGTGACAAGTTTTCCCTCAGGCACCCTCCTCATCAGCGCATCCACCTCCAACGGTGCCGGAATAACCACGGTTCCGGTGCCCCACCGTTTGCTCATTTTCTCAGTGATCTTCTCAACCTTAGGCAAGCCCCTGCTTTCATGTAGCTTCTCAACCCAACTCTTCCTCTTTTTAACCATAATCCTCTCCAAACTGAATTCATATTAGTAGCCTAATAAAGGTACATTGTTGAAAACAGTCTTTTTTCAGAAAAACCAAAAAGAACCATTTTATTCTTTGATAAGCCTTATAGGAGATTGATTCTTTAAAGGAAAGAAGAGTGGCTATGTCCTCGAAACTAATCGTGGTAAAGGTTGGAACCGGAAGCCTAACCAAAAACGGCGGAATCCTCGACAAAGAACTAATGGAAAAACTGGTTAATCAAATAGCAGCAGCCATAAAACAGGGCAACAGAATCGTTTTTGTGACCTCCGGAGCCGTAGCCGCGGGCATAGCCGAACTTGGAATATCCCCAAAACCGAACGACATAGTTTTCCAGCAGGTCTCAGCCGCAACAGGACAGAGCATAATCATGTCCACATACCGCGAACTCTTCAAGAAACACGGGCTGAAGGTTGCCCAAATCCTGTTAACCGCGGAAGACCTCTCCAACAGAGCCGCCTACCTGCACATCTGCGACGTCCTAGAGATGACCCTGCAGCTGGGCATCGTCCCCATCATCAACGAGAACGACGTAACATCCACGGAAGAGCTGATACCCATAACAAAAGGCTGCAAAGTAAACTTCAGCGACAACGACATCCTATCCGTCCTCGTAGCCAACGCCCTAGAAGCAGACCTCATCATCATCCTCTCCAACGTAGACGGACTATACACCATGCACCCAAAAAGACGCGAAGCAAAACTGATCAAAACAGTCGAAACAATCACACCAGAACTCAAATACGAAATAGAGGGAAAAAGCCGACTGGGCAGAGGAGGCATGAGAACAAAAATCAGAGCCGCAGAAATCGCCACAGCCAGCGGCATACCCCTAGTAATAGCCAACAGCCAACAAGAAAACGTGATACTCAACATACTGGCGGGAAAACATATAGGAACCCTCTTCAAACCCCAAAAACGGCTGCCCCAAATAAAAAGATGGATAGCCTACGGCGCCTCAACAAAAGGGCAGATCTTCGTAAACGAGGGCGCAAAAAAGGCGATACTGAAAGGCGCCAGCCTTCTCCCCGTAGGCGTAGAAAAAATCACCGGAACCTTCAACGAGGGCGACGTGATCAGCCTAGTGGACCAAAACAACGTCGAGTTCGCAAAGGGCAATCCAAACTATAATAGCGGCGAAATAAGCATCATTAAGGGGCTGAAAACAAACCAAATCAAAAAAGCCCTCGGATACATAAGACGCAAAGAAATTATTGCCCGAAAAAACATACACATCATAAAGTGAAAAAAATGATAGAAGAAATCTGCAAAAAAGCAAAAATCGCCTCAACCCAACTGGCAAAAGCCTCCGCTGAACAGAAAAACAAGGCACTCTGCAACATGGCAGACCAGCTCGAAAAAAACTGCACAGAAATCCTGCAGGCAAACAAAAAGGACGTGGAGGCTGCCAGAGCCAAAGGCGTAAAAGAAGCATTAATTGACCGGCTTGTTTTGGACAAAAGCCGAGTAGAAAGCATGGCAAACAACCTGAGAGGATTAACCAAGCTTTCTGACCCCGTGAACGAAATCGTGAAAACATGGACCAGACCAAACGGATTAATAATCGGTCAGCTCCGAGTGCCCCTAGGCGTAATCGGAATCATCTACGAATCCAGACCCGATGTCACCTCAGAAGCATCTGGATTGTGCGTGAAATCTGGAAACGCCATAATCCTCAGAGGCGGCTCAGACGCCATAAACTCTAACTTGGCAATAGGAAACGCGCTGCGAGCCGCACTGGAAGAGACAGGATTAACCAAGGACATTATCCAGGTTGTTCCGGTGACCGAACGAAAGTACGCTGAGCAACTCATGAAAATGAGAGAATACATAGATGTTCTGATTCCACGAGGCGGAGCCAACCTCATCAAAACGGTGGTCGAGAAAGCAACAGTTCCGGTTATAGAAACAGGAACAGGAAACTGCCACATCTACGTTGAAGAAGATGCCGACCTCGAAAGAGCCGTGGACATAGTGATAAACGCTAAATGCCAGAGACCGGGAACCTGTAACGCTGAAGAGAAGCTTCTGGTTCACAAGCAGGTTGCGAAACAGTTTCTGCCCACCATGGTCGACGCCCTCGTCAAACATGGAGTTGAGGTCAGAGGATGCAAACAAACAGTCGAGATAGTTCCGAAGGTTAAGCCAGCAGTTGAAGAGGACTGGGGAACAGAATACTTGGACCTGATTATAGGCATAAAGGTAGTGGAAGATTTGGATGAAGCCATAGCGCACATAAACAAATACGGCACCAAACACTCTGAGTCAATCTTAACCGCAGACTTCAACAAGGCACTAAAGTTTATCCGCGAAATAGACGCAGCAGCCGTCTACTGGAATGCCTCCACCCGCTTCACAGACGGAAACCAGTTCGGGTTAGGAGCAGAAATCGGAATCAGCACCCAGAAACTGCACGCAAGAGGACCAATGAGCATCCAGCAGCTGACAACAACAAAATTCTTCATACTAGGCAGAGGACACATCAGACAATAAACTCAACTGTGTATCGCTCCCAATAAGTAAAAACAATGGGTAGATTAGTAGAATGATTCATTCCGTTGTATCGGGCATTCTCGGGTAATGTCTATAGGATTCGATGAAAAAGAATTACCATCTATTTGCATCAATATTCTTCTGATTTTTACACACAAGTTTTATTATTTAAAAAGACATATTGTGAAAATATTTCCCAAGAAATCTTCAACAATCTGGAGTTACATGGAGATAAAAGGCGAGTAGATTAGTTATGAGAGAAAAACGTGGAAACTCGATTATACGCGAAGCCTCTCTCCATTTTGAACTACATAGACACATGCAGAACGCAATAGCTGAAGGACTTGCTATTAATGGAATCTGTTTTACACAGAGTGAACCAGAATATTCAAAAAATCTCATGGGTGGAAGAGCGGACATCGTCATCTTTGATGATAAAAAAAATCCGTGGCTTGTGATTGAGGCGAAGAGGAAGGTACCCCGTGGTGGTTACACAAGAAAATTCGACCCTTATTCCCCTATTGTAATAAAACAGGCACACTCATATGCGGAACGACTGGGCGCCCCATTTTTTGCTACATATAATGGTCGAATTCTGGTTCTATTTAGAACTTATGAGGAGTTCAAGCCTCTTCTCCAAAGAAAAACCAAAGCATATGAGATCAAAGACCTTTCCATTTTCTCAAAAGAACTTCTTATTGATATTGTAAAACTTCATCTAAACCAAACGAAATGGGATAATTTGGATGAAGCTTTCGTAAAACGTGCTAAACATTTTCATGACATTCTTGCAGAGGAGTATGCTCAATCTCTTCATACATCCCTTTCAAAGAATAAAGAATTCGAGAGTGCATTTTCAAAATGGACAAAAGAACAGGGTCGGGATTACGATAAAGAAAAGGAAAAATTACATGATATTTTTTCCCAACAAGGCGCCTATATACTAATGAATCAAATCCTATTTTACAAAATTCTTGAAAGTGAGAAAGTATATTCTGGACTCGTTACTAAACTCACGCCTACAGCTAACCTTGCTGAACTGCCATCACATCTTAGTTCAGCATTCACGGAGGTAGTAGAAAATATAGATTTTAAAGCTGTTTTTGAAACTGACCCAATCTTTGGTTTGGTCCCAATAACTGAATCAATGTCCGAAAACATCAGCGAATTTATCGAAGAAATGAGCGAATATGATCTTACGGTCTTTGATAGTGATGTTATTGGTAGGATTTACGAGCAACTAATACCTACCAAAGAAAGACATGATTTAGGACAATATTACACACCACCCTCCATAGTGGAACTCATCATAAATTTGTGTTTAGAAGATTCGAATGAAACGATTCTTGACCCTGCATGTGGTAGCGGAGGTTTTTTGGTTAAGGCGTATGATCATTTGAGAAAATTGAAATTAATGAAAGGAAAACCTACTCATGAAGAGATTTTATCACAAATTTATGGAATTGATATCAACCGATTTCCCGCTCATCTTAGTGCGATTAACCTAGCCATTCGAAATATTTCAGAAAAAACAGATAATGTAAGAATTGAGGTTGCAGATTTTTTTGACATAAATCCGGGACAGAAACGTTTTGCTCGAAAAATAGTAAGATTAGATGGCGACTCTAAAGATGAAATCATTCCAATTCCTAACAAAGTAGATGTTATTGTAGCAAACCCCCCATACATCAGACAGGAAAAGATTGAGGATAAAGAAAGAGTAAGAAAACATTTAAAAAAATTGAAACTTGATCTCCAAGTTCGAGCTGATATATACGCATATTTCTTTACTCATGCTTACCAATTCCTAAATCTTAATGGAAGGCTAGGTTTTATAACATCAGATAAATGGCTTGACACTAAATATGGGATGCAACTTGCATCTTTCTTTTTAGACAATTTCAAGATTTATGCAATTATTAAATTTGATAAACAAGTTTTTTCTGACCCTCTAATCGGAACTGTAATTACAATTTTACAGGCGGAAAAAAACGAGAAAAAAAGGAAAAATAATACTGTACGTTTATTGCGTCTCAAGAAATCTATGGAATTAGGAAAAATATTGAATCTCCTAAAAGAAGCAAAATTCAGTGAAATGGTTTATGACACAACAGAGTATAGGCTCGCTCTAAAATCTCAGCAATCCCTCCGAAAAGAGTGGAAGTGGTTGAGGTATATCTACGCCCCTGAAATATATTTCACGATTTTGGAGTCTGGAAAAACAGCATCACTCTCTGATCTCGCCACAATTACTCGAGGTAGAGTTACTGGTGCAAATAATTTCTTCTATATGACAAAAGCAGAGGCTGAAGCAAGGGGGATAGAGAGCAAATATCTTAAACCAATAATGAAAGCGATAGCACAAGCTGAATTTGTTAATTTCAAAAAAGAGGATACAGAATGGTTGTGCTTAGATTTACATGAACTCGTTGAAAGCACGCTAGTAGAATTGAAATCTCGAAAAAACCTAAGGTCAGATCAGTCGCTCTCAGAAATGGTAAAGTTGAAAATTAAGAAGCATAGTCCTGGGCTTTTTCAATACATAGAACATGGAGAAATTATGGGATATAATAAAGCACCAACATGCAAAGCACGTAAGATTTGGTTTGATATTGGAGAGTTACTGCGACCTCAATTCATATTTCCAGATGTCTATTGGAAACGCACATCGGTTCCTTTCAATTCAGATCGTATAGCTATAGATAAACAACTCTACGCGTTAATACCCGATGAAGACATTGATGGGTTTGTTCTTGGGGGGATTCTTAATTCCGATATTCATGCTTTGATGCGGGAGATGCATGGTAGAACGGTAGGTGGTGAAGGGCTAAACCGCAATCAAGTAATGGTATGGGAAGCCAATCAAATGCCAACCATTGATGTTAGACAATTGTCAGAAGCGGAAAAACAATTGATAGTAAAGACGTTCAAAAAGCTCTTACAACAATGTCGCCAAGCAACCACTGAAGAGTTAAATGAGCTGTATCATGAACTAAACGCATCAATTATGGCTACACTTGGTATTGAAGCAAGGACAAAAGAACTAGAAACCGAAGTTGAAAATCTCATTGATATTCGGGTCAGTGGAGGTGGAACACAAAAAGATACAATGGTTGAGAAAGAAGGCCAAACCAAAGTGATTCAACTTCGTGGTGCTCGGGAAATAACTCGAGATAATACATTGGAAAGATTTTTTTAAATAGGCAGAGGGCACATCAGACAATAGAATCGGAGTTTACGGCGGGCACATCCCTTAGCCAGCAGTTAAAGAGGCAATAGACGCAAACGTTAATTCCTGAAAGGGATCATTATTCTAACACTGAGTATTTGGAGTTGCTGTAATGGGAGAAGTAACTGTTGTTGATGTTAAGCCACAGTTGGTTGCAGGAATCAGAAAAAGGGGACATTACAGAGAAATAGCTGAATTGCTTCCTAAACTCTACGGATACGCAGCAACAAAAGGCGCAAAATTCACAGAACCCCCAATCTTTGTTTGCCACGAGACCCCAGAAGAAGCCATGGAAGCAGACAAAACAGGAACCGCATACATAGAAGTTGCAGCGCCAATCGCAGAAAAAATTGAGGAAACAGAAGAAATAAAATGTTACACTCTTCCCGGCGGAAAAATGGCAAAAATAATCCATAAAGGTCCCTACGACAAATGCGAGCCAACATATAACAAAATATTTGCTTGGGTCGAAAAGAACGGAAAGAAAATAGTTGGACCTACCAGAGAAGCCTACTTGAACGACCCAAACGAAGTTGGCTTAGAGAACACCCTCACAGAAATTTACATACCAATAAACTAAAGCTGTGGTCTAGTCTGAAAGAATAACGGCGAACCCCCATTCCGTAGGTTAGAGAAAGAAATTATCGGGTGCACATTATTTCGAATTAACTGCTCTACCGCATGTATTTCAGTTTGAGTTTGAAATCCTGCAGTGTTGACCGAAAGTCGTTTCTTATGAAGCCCCTGTTAACAAGTTCGAAATCTCTTACGCGCCTCTTGGACTGAAACGTGAGCCGCTTCTTCCATGTTTCAGGCAAATCTTTAATCGGAGTTATCAGCCCCCTCAGAGTTGCCTTAGCTTCCTCATGCTTCTTCACAGCAAAAAAACCAAGAGAAACCATGAAAGTGAAAAAAGTCAAAACCGCAAATCTCCACCAGACGTTCCTGAGCTCATAATTTTTGAGCACCGTATACAACCGATTTTTGGAAGAATAATAAAGCATCCGCCCGCTTACCCCCCTTAGAACGCCGCCGCGATGAATCACCACAGCAGATGGAACAAAGAGTATCCGGTATCCTAGCAACCTCACTCGGAGAGAAAGATCGGTGTCATCATCGTATATGAAGTAATCGGCGTCAAAGCCTCCAGCTTGGTTGAAAACCTCGCGTCGAACAATGCAACAACCCGCAGACGCTGCCAAAATCTCAAAATTCTCTTTTAGTTTCTCTTCTTTTGAGCCGTAGTTTGCAGCCCACGTTCCTAAAGCGTCAACAGCCACGCAAACACAGTCTAAGCAGCGTTTGTCTTCCCCTAACACAATTTTAGCCTGCGCCAACCCGACAGAGCCATCGTTCTCCATGACTTTGACCAGTTCCCAGAGCCAATCTTCAGCCTCGAATTCTATGTCACTATCCAAAAAAACAATGTATCGTCCCTCAGTCATTCTCGCGCCGATGTTGCAGCCCTCAGAATGTCCCACATTTTCACGGTTTTTAACAATTTTTATGCGGGAATCTGAGCCGAAAGAAGATTCTATCGCATCTACGCTTCCGTCTGTCGAAGCGTTATCGACAACAACAATGTCACAGTTTGGATAGTTTGTATTCAAAAGAGTGCGCAGACATTGCCTCAAAAACTCTTGTCCATTAAAGTTTACGATTACAATGGAGACAGAAGGGCAGTTCGCACTCTTTCCAGACAAATACCCACACCACATAACCAAAGCTTAATCGGTTCCAGCAGTTTTTCTCGGCTCATAAAGATTGTTTTCGGCTAACTTAAGCCTTTTTTGGCGTAAACAATAAATGATTTTGAGTCAAAAATACGACAGGTAAAAGAAGCGATTCTAATGGAAGACTACAAAACCTCGCCCTCAGTCACTGTTGTGGTTCCTGTGCGGAACGGAGAACAGACTATCCAGCTGCTGCTAGAGTCTCTCCAAAAGCTGGACTACGACAGAGACAAAGTAGAGGTGATTGTAGTTGACGGAAACTCCACAGACAAAACTCAGGAAATAGTCAAAAAATACCCCGTCAACCTAGTTGTTGAGAAAAAGAAAGGACTAAACCTGGCAAGAAATATAGGAATAAAATGCAGCAACGGCGAAATCATTGCCTTCACCGATTCAGACTGCATAGTGCCTCCCAACTGGATAACCAAAATCGTCGAAAACTTCAAAAACCCAATAGTCAGCTGCGTGGGCGGAAGTGCAAAAGCTCTTGACAGCGATTTCATATCCCAATACGCCGACAACAGCATAGTACGACTGATGCCCTTTTTCACGAAACGGGAAGAACTCGAAAAGGTGAAACCGTTCTTCCGTCATCCCGCAGGATGCAACATGGCTTTCAGAAGAAAAGTCGCAGAAGAAGTCGGATACTTTGACGAAACCATCCAGTACGGCTTCGACGAAGTTGAGTTTGCGGATAGAATATGCAAGGCGGGCTACAAGATGGTTCTAGACCCCGACGTTGTGGTCTGGCACAAGCACAGATCAACTCTTAAAGAATTTTTGAAACAGAACTTTCAGTACGGCAAAGGAAGCGGACTGGTGTTTAAAATGAACCGGCTGAAGGATTCGGTTTCTAAGTGGTCTTTTGTGAGTATAATGGGGTTCATAAGTTGGCTGGTGATAGTTGGGTGGTTGACTTTCCTAACTTTCACTTCCACTTCCAGCCTTTTCCCTTGGCTACTGTTCGGATTCACTGGCTTGCCCTTAATTATATTGGCGTCAGTATATGCATATAGGGCACTGCACAACAAAAAGTTCGCCAGAATTGTTGTATACCCCTTTATTGATCTCTTCCGAGTTCTCTCCTTCTGCTTTGGGCAACTTTTTCAACTCTTCAAAAAAACTCGAAAACAAACAACATAAACGCCAGAATGTAGCCAAAAACATCGGCACTTTAGTCGGTGAAAAAAGTATTTCGGATTCTTTAACATATCTGATATCGCAATTTTTCTTAAATTAGTTGCAGCCCTTTTTCCATCGTTCAAGGAGAGGAAGCCTAATTTGGATTTCGCGTCTGGCGATGAGTATGTCTACAGCATGTTCGAAACCGTAGTTGGTGTTGTGCATGGGAAGAAACGCGAGAAACTCCAGTTCGCCAAATGTCCGAAATGTGGTCGTTTAAACCCTTTCAGACCGAAATCCAAGGGCATGCAGTCCACAACCATGCGCTGCAGTAATTGTGAGAGCATAATTTGTTTTGGTGTAAGAGGGATGGATTCTCACTTTAGCGAACTCGCCGAAATCTTTTGTAAAAACTGTGAAGATGACTGCAGAAAATGCCCAATCAACAAATTAGCCAATGAGCAGAGTCGCGTAAAATGCGCTAATTTGGATAAAAAGAGCGCCTTAACCACTAGTTAACCAAGAATAAAATCGGGTTCCGCAAAGCTGTTTTGTTTTGAACAGAAATCCTATTGTACATACCAAAATGGGTAACTGAAAAAAGAAATGAAAAGAAGAAGGTATTTTAGTATCTTCTTCGCTGGTATCCGCCGCTTCTTCCGCCGCCTCTACCGCCGTATCCGCCGGATTGACGGTAGGGTCTCCGGTATCGTCTCTCTTGTTCGTATCGTTTGTCTGAAAGATTGTTCTCTGTGTTGACTTCTGCGATTGGGGAATCTTCTAGAACTTCGTAACTGCCGTATTTGCCTACATTTAGGCGCATGTTTCCTCTGAAGAGGTTTATGTAACCGTTGGTGATCTGCAAAGTGGTTCCTTCGTTTATTGCGTCTATTTTTTCATCCCAAAGGGTCATGTACAGACAAGCAGTCTCGTCTCCAACCAAGGCATCTGTGACTCTGCGCACAGAATAATCTCTTCCTGTGACGCTCCTGACTTCACCCTTGGAAACTACTTTTACGATGGTGTTGACGCCTCTCGAATTGGGAGTAAGCGTTTCTACCTTTACCAGCTCTTCACTTTCGGAAGGTTCTTCACTTGACATTTAATCTACATCCGATTTACATGCTCATTGAATGGAAGCGGTTCTTAAACATTGCGGTTTGATACGTAGACCGTAATGTGCTAAAAAAGAAGTCTCTGCATCAAGCTGAAAATAAAAAATTATGCAGAGTATACGGCATTCCACTCATGATTTATAAGTTCCCCGCTGCAAGTCTTTACTGAACGGTGGTTTTATGGGCAGGCAAAGAAACTTCCGAGAGCGGGCATCAGCCGTTCCCCTAGAGAAGATTGATGATTATAGCTGGCGCATACCCACAAGCTACAAGTCAGGTATGCGCGTTCCTGGCATGGTCTTTGCCGACGAGCAACTCGTAGAAAAAATTAAAACGGATCGAACACTCGATCAGTGCGTCAATGTCGCCCATCTGCCAGGCATTTACAAGTATGCTATCACTTTGCCTGACGGTCATGAGGGCTACGGTTTTCCCATCGGAGGCGTCGCCGCCACAGACTATGAGGAGGGAGTGTTAAGTCCAGGGGGAGTGGGCTACGACATCAACTGTGGAGTTCGTCTTTTAACCACAAACCTTTCTGAAAGTGATGTTAGACCATACCTTGCCGCCCTCACCACTGCTATATTCAGAAACGTTCCCAGCGGACTCGGCAGCAGCCGCAAAGACTTCCGACTGAAAATGCATGAACTTGAACAGTTAATCACTGAGGGCGTACCTTGGGCAGTGAAGAAAGGGATGGCTCGACCCGAGGACGTCAAGCACTGCGAGGAAGGGGGGCATATGGAAGGCGCCAACCCTGACAAGGTTTCGTCCAGAGCCAAACAGAGAGGGCTTCCTCAAAGCGGCACCCTAGGCTCAGGAAACCACTTCCTAGAAATCGGAAAGGTTGACAAAATCTACGACAAAAACATAGCCAAAACCTTCGGCGTCACCCATGAGGGACAGGTCACAGTTCTGATTCACTGCGGTTCCCGCGGATTTGGACACCAAACCTGCTCAGACTATCTCCGCGTCATGGAGCGAGCAGTCCAAAAATACAATATCTCCATCCCAGACAGAGAGCTTGCCTGCGCACCAGCCACAAGCGATGAAGCACAGGACTACTATCAAGCTATGGCATGCGCCGTCAACTATGCCTTCGTTAATCGGCAAGTCATCACCCATTGGGTTCGCCAAAGCTTCGAAGAGGTTCTCAAGAGGCCAGCAGAAGATTTTGACTTAGATCTGGTCTACGACGTTGCCCATAACATCGCAAAAATCGAGGAACACATCGTAGATGGGAAACGAACCAAAGTTTTTACGCATAGAAAAGGTGCAACACGCTGTTTTCCGCCTGGACACAAGGATGTTCCAGCTGACTACCGATCCGTGGGGCAGCCGGTTATCATTCCGGGAAGCATGGGCACGGCTTCGTGGCTGCTGGTGGGGACGCATAAGGCTATGGAGCTTTCTTTCGGTTCCACCGCTCACGGAGCTGGACGCATGCTGAGCAGATCGGCCGCTAAACGTAGGTTTTGGGGCGGAGACGTGAAAAGAGGTTTGGAGGATCGAGGAATCGTTGTCAGAGCAGCCAGTTCCGTTGTCTTGGCTGAAGAGGCTGACCCTGCATACAAGAATGTGGACAATGTTGTGGAAGTAAGCAACAAAGCTGGGATTGCAACCCGCGTTGTTCGACTGGTTCCGTTGGGAGTCGTAAAGGGCTAACCGCAGCGAAAAATTGTCAGTGTTGCTGTCGTGTTCTCAGGAAATGAAAGAGGTATTCCTGTGCGTAACCAGCATATCTTCCGAAATACTCTCTTCCAAACGAGCCGATTGTCTCATATTCTTTTGGTGTGAGTGAGCTTTTGCTGGCAACCCGTTTAATGAACGAGGAGTCGAAGTGGCTTGCATAGATTGTTGTGGCTGCCCGTTTCATCCACACATCTATAGGAAACGCCTCCAGTTTCTCTAAGGAGAAGAGAAGGACACAGTCAGCAACCTTCGGTCCCACTCCAGGCAAGCCCAAAACTTCCCGCCTAGCCGCTCCATAATCCATGTTCCGTAAAGATTCTAAGAAGAATTCTCCGCTGTCAACCAGTCTTGCGGTCTCTAAAGCTCGTTCCGCCCTGAAGCCTAACCCGCAGCTTCGCAGATCTTTGGGGCAGGCTTGGGCCAGGTCGCTTGGCTTTGGGAACGTGTAGAAGTCATAGCCGTCAAAGGTCAACTTTTCTCCGAATTTTCTAGAGATGCTGTTGACCATTTTTTTGATGGCTGGTATGTTTTTGTATGTTGCACAGATGTAGGAGATGAGGCACTCCCATGGTTCTTGTCTGCTTAGTCTTAGTCCATAGAAAAGGTTGATTGCCTTTCTTATGTGCTCGTCTTTTTTTATTTGGGACAAAATAGAGGGCACGTCATCGTCTAATCTTAGATAATTCTCGATAAACTTTTGATTTGTGGTTTCTGGAAAAACCTGAAAAATCAGCCGTTCGCCGCTCTGTTTTATCTTAACAACATGGTCTGCAACGACGCCATACCACCAATCACCCAGTTTCTCCCATCTGAAAAGCTGACCACAATCTAAGGTGTGCTCCAAACTGAAGGGAACCGTTGACTTGTCCAACTTAGTCTCCATGGCTCTTCCTCGGCATGTTGGTTACGTCTGCAGGAAAGGGTTATGTCGTTTTTCGTCGCCTATAGTGGTAGGCGGTCCGTGCCCAGAATACACCTTGAAGCTGTCGGGTAAACACAAAAGTTTTGTTTTGATCGACTGCATCAGCTCCTCGTAGGATCCGCCAATAAAGTCTGTTCTGCCTACTGAACCTGCGAAGAGAGCGTCTCCCGTGAAAACAATTTTGTCTCCTAAGAGGGATATGCCGTCTTTTGTGTGTCCTGGGGTGTGGAGAACCACCAGTTTGAGGGTGCCCACCTGAATGATGTCTCCGTCGCGGAGTTTTCTGTCTGCCTGCACATGTTCCGGGTTGCTTTCGTGGATGAGGATGGGGGCGCCCGTTGCCTTTTTTATGAGGGTGTTTCCGACTATGTGGTCGGGGTGACCGTGGGTATTGATGATGTATTTGATTTGTAAACTGTTTTGCTTTATGAACTCCAGAATCGGTTCAGCCTCTCTTTCGCTTTCCATCCCCGGGTCAATAACAGCCGCTTCTCTGGTTTCTTCGCAGCCTACAACATAGCAGTTCGTGGAAAGCCACCCAACCGCGAAACATTTTACGATCATCAACACACCTCATCTGAAACTTGTGACAATGTCTATCCAAAAGAAAACCGCATTATAAAAACTATCCAAAATTCTTCAATATACTCATGTGCGTGTGAACTTTGGGTGCCAACTTTTTGTGGTGCATGGAATTCCTGAAAAAACACTGCTTTCAACAATGAACCTCTATTAGCCTCCTAATATGCGTAAAGTTCATGTGAACAAATTGGTGTTGAGTTTTTTGCGGTTTCACTCTGTTTATGGCTCTTAGGGGAGGTACTAACCGTTGGGTTAAATTTTAACCCCAAACCCAAACAGTCTTTCTAACTCCCTCTCCTACCCTCTAACTAACCCTCTCTCCACAAAAAACACACAAAAAACAAAAACAAAACACACACGCAAAGAACTAAAGAATAGGAAAGAGGGTCAGTTTTATGAAAAAGCTAAAGAAGATAACGATAATCAATATTACTGATTTAAATGAAGCGAAAAGACCCCTCAGAATGGTTACGTAGAGAAAACTGGCATTTTAATTTCAAAGATTTTCATAAAACTTTAGAAAAATCAGTGAAAGAATGTACCGAGTTACCGAAGATAAACGAGCTTCTTTTTATTGTCGGATGGATTTTTGCTACGTTTCTTAAAATCCCAAAGTTTTTTGTTGAGGGTAAGGTGTCAGAAAAGTATAGGCAGAGCCTTACTTTTACTTGCTTTATCGAGTTTATGCACAATTCAAACTGCACCACATTTTTGACGGCAAGTGGATTATACAAAAATGCGTATCACAACCTGAGATATGCACTTGAGTCAATAGTACATTCAACGTATATAGATTTGAGGCATCCTGATTCTGACTTCAAAACAAAAATAGAAATATTAGATGAGGTGGAGAACCTGCCAGCTTATCATGGTGTTAAGTTAGTCAAAGACCTTGAAATTAGCAACAAAGATGACATTATGCGAGAGTATGACAAGATAAACAAAGAATATAAGAAATTATCCAGAAATGTGCATTTCACTTATAGGCACTTATTGGTTACAGAAAAAAATATTATAGAAAGTAGTGTTCATTCTACTGAGATGGATTGTTCTGAAGTATCAAGAATTTACGACTCGATGAAAACAGTATACGATTTCTTCATATTCTTATTTCTATCCTATTTTCCAGAGTTGAAAGAACCATTGACAAAAAATGAAGAATTTACCAAAGCTGTAAAAGACCATAACCTGAATTTGGTTTGCAAAATACTAAATTCCGAGTAATATTCTAACGTTTAAGTATCCGAGTGCGATTGCATCAAACCGAAGAAATTCTTGGTTTCCATTCTTTCCGTTCATTCCTCAGAAACTTAGCTAACAGCAAAGCCTCTTCATTAATTAGAGTTTCAATTGTTTGCTTTTTACCGTGCCTTATTCTTGGAATCTCAACCTCAGCCTCAAAAAGTTGTTCCAAGCTGTGCATTAACTTCTTTGAATCTACATCGTTGAGGTATTCTCTTTTGCCTACCTTCTTTCTAGTCATTGACTCCTTTTTGGTTACAAAACGGTTCTTGCTTATTCCCCTGTAATTCTGAATCAAGAAATCGTCTATCAGGAATCGGTAAAGCTCCATCATGTCACACACTAGGCTAGGCTTTCCATGTTGCACAGAGTGAAGGAATCCAAGAAAAGGCTCAAGTTTAGCGTTAACCAAAGCCTTGTGAACCTTCCACGAAAGAAGCTCATAACCCAGATTAAAGAGGTTGTTCATACCATCGTAAGCCTTGAAGGTTCTTCTCCCCTCAGGTCTAACAGGTTCAGGGAAGAGAGAGAATATTCTTTTGAAGTAAGCTCTTGATGCATGAGCTTCATAAGCTGAAAGCTTTTTTCTGAGTTGCCCTAAATCGTCAATTTCCAGATTCTTAACTCTCTCAATCTTCTTGAAATCAAACTGTCTTAAGCCATACTTTTTTAGAACCTGATTCTGTCCTTCAAGTTTTCCCAGAACAAACCTCTTAGCAATCTTAGAACCTCTTTCGTCTTTGAAGGCTTCATATTGAGCTAATCGAGTTTGAACATGAGAATCATCGTCAAAAGCCTTAAGCATGGCTACAGGTCTGCCCCTAGAAGTCAATATCAGAACGTCAATATCCCAGAAGCCTAAGCTAGCTAAAGCTCCAGTAGAAACAGAATTACCGCTTCTCAGAACTACCTCACTTATTTCCTTCTCAAAAAGCGGATATCGTTCAACGTTACCTTTCTCATCTTTCACAACAAAACATCCCTTCTCCATTCCCAGATAAGAACCGTTGCCGTCAAGAATTATTTTCTCAGTTTTCGAACCTTTAGTCATAATCATTCCTTCTTGATGTCTTTTCTAAATTGCTCAAAATCGATTTCGTCAATAATTTTTGATGTTGCTTTCACAAGTCCAGCCATAAAGTGCTCAAAAGGGGTCAGCACGAACGACCTCATCAAAAACGATATTTGTTTAATATCTGAAAATTTCAGGTTGCTTTTTTTGATAATTTCTAAAACAGCCAAAATATTGCTATTATTTAGTACGTTGATGAACTCTAGAGCAGTTACTAAATCTTCAGTGTTCGAGAGTTTTGTCATGATAGTTTTCATGGCTGCTTCTATTTCTTTAGACTTAATCATGAGTGCTAACAATGTTGGGCTTGCTCTGTAGTAGACCCGATTCGGATATGTTGTTTTATCTTCTTTTCTTTCGATGTATGCTCCAAGTTCATTCAAGTTTTTATAAAGTGTTCTTGGGCTTACCTTAGTATACACCTTGAGGTCTTTAGTATAGTGCCATTGTCCATCGCGTAATACTTCCAGAATTTTGGCTCTTGCCGTCAATCTTTTTTCCATGTTTTCGTTTCTGGTCATAACTTCTTCACCAATGAGTTTACACATCTAAATTATGAGTATACACGCCAATACTTAATAAATTATTCGGAAATATGGACATTTATGTCAAAAATTAAAGAATGTGGAAAAAGAAGAACTGTCTGGCTTCCAACCAAACTCGAGAAAAAAGTTGAGGAAGTCAGAAAAGCTCTGGGTTTAAGCAAAAGCGGATTCTACCGTTTCGCAATAGTTGAGATACTTAAACAGTATCAAACGGGACAATTCAAACCGAAGAGGTCTCAAAAATGAACAGAAAAGAAAACAACCTAAAAAACGAAAGTGACGTTTGGCTAGGTCAAGAACGCCGAAAAAGAGCTATGGAGACAGTGAAGAGAATAGCCAAAGAATTACTGCCGATGGAATACAACAAATTCTCATGCATAATCTCTTACAGAACTGGCTTATCTCTGAGAAAAATAACTGATGAATACCTGAAAATTTTGATTGAAATTGGCGTCATAAAAAGAACTGGTGATACACTGCATTTAGAGGACTATGAAGAGTCAGAGACTCCCTTCATGGATAAGGTCAAAAGTGGAGAACTGAAACCCAGAAACGACGTTCAGACAGCTAAAGGAGATGTTCAGTAATGTCTAAATCAATTGAACATGAGCTACGGAACGACCGTCTTATTCTCTCACATGTGGAATCTATAAGCTGGATAGTCAAGAATCATGACCTCAAAAATCCTAGATGGAAGCTTGAGGTTATCGCTTACGCAAAAAGCATAATCACGCTTGCAGAGGAGGTTTAGAGTTGCCGAAACGTAAACCTACGCCTAAAATCTCCTCTAAGACTAGATGGGCAATCAAAGCATACGTCAAACAGGGCTACTCAGCTAACATGATTCAGAAGAAGCTTAAAAGTCAGAGTTTGGGAATCAGAAGGACTACTCTTCTCGCTGAAGTCAGAAAACTTAAGGGAACAAAACCTAAAGCTCATCCACAGAAATATACTCCTAAGAAATATCGAAGGGTTACGCCAAAAGCAAGAAAACCCTTCTTCAGAGGAAAACACATTGCAGTCTATCGTTATGCAACAACTCAGAGATACAGGAAAATAGCTAAGAAAGCAGGGATGTCATTATCTTACAGTGCAAGATACGAGTTCTGCGGTAACGGAAAAGATTTGGCTAAGGCTGTCCGTCTTGCTTTGAATGGAATTGTTCCCCGATTTGAACGCCCTTTTGTTGAGTGTTCCGCTAGAGCATTTTTGAGAAACCCTTACAGGTATGGTGAGGATGGTGAATGGGTTGACAGACCAAATATCGAAAGCTGACCCTATTCTCGGTTTGTCTGACCGTGAGACGGTTATGTTTGACTTTGATAATTTTAGTTTCAAATCTACTAGGTATTGGGCTAACTTGGTTATGGAAAAGTTTGGGCAGAATGGATATATTATCTTGAAGTCAAGCAAGAACCATTATCATGTTGTTTTTGACCGTTATGTTAGTCGAGAAGAAAACCTGAGTGTTATCGCTTGGGTTGCTATTCTCTCTAAAAGTGTTCCATTGCTCAGGTATCTTGCTATGCAGTGTATCAAGATGAGTTCTACCCTAAGGGTAGCTCCGAAGGGAGATAAGCCTTCACCGAGAATAGTTTATCGATACGGAAGCCAAGACCATGCAATCAAGGACTTCTTAGAGTATAGAGAACTTATCAAACAGATTTACCGTTTCAGAATCAAATAAGATGTACACAAGTTGACTTATTACACAGCATAATATACTATGTCGTGTGAGGTTGGTTTAAACCATACAACCTGCTCTTCATAGTCTACCATTAGCAAAAATACGATTGAGTTCTGCCTTAGGCTTTCTGTGAAGTCACTCCAACTATTCATCTTAATTTGGTTGCCTCCAGATTCTACCCATTGTTGTGACCATACACTCCAATCATATTGATTAATGCTGTACGAATCACCGTGGTTGTCTCTCAGTTTAGTAACTTCCTCTTGTAGATTAATGTCTGGTTCATTGTTTTGAATTATGGGAAAGCCATAAATGAAGAATAAAGATGTTGAAATTACGCCAACCAGAAAGCCAATAATAGCATAACTAAATTTGCTTGACAAACTTTCTCCCCTCTAAAACGGTTACACTATTTTTTATAGTATTATTTAGTTCTTGTCGTGTGTGTTTTTTGTTTTTGTTTTTTTTGTGTGTTTTTTGTGGAGAGAGGGTTAGTTAGAGGGTAGGAGAGGGAGTTAGAAAGACTGTTTGGGTTTGGGGTTAAATTTTAACCCAACCAACCAAGATTTGGTACATGTTCTTTTTTGTTGTTTGTTTTTTTCTGCAAGACTGTGCTCACCTATCGTGAGCATCGGTTTTATACTAGCATTGAAATAGTGAGTACGATTTATTATGATGGAGATGTTGTTGCGAAAAAAGCTGTTTCTCTCAAGCCCGGTTCTTTTTGTTTTGCTGAGTTTAAGTTTAGTTGTTTCGGTTGAAGCAGATTTGACAATGTGGACTCAAACTTATGGAGGAACAAATGATGATCAGGCTTACTCTTTGCTTGAGACATCTGATGGGGGATACGCAATAGGTGGATATGCACGTTCTTTTGGTGCTGGTAGGCAAGATTTTTGGTTGGTTAAGACCGATGCGTTTGGGTATATGGAGTGGAACCAGACATACGGAGGAACAGATAACGACATTGCATACTCGTTGGTTGGATCGTCTGATGGAGGATACGCCATAGCAGGCGAAACACGTTCTTTTGGTGCTCAAGAAGACGATTGCTGGTTAGTTAAGACTGATGGGTCTGGTAACGTAGAGTGGAACCAAACATACGGAGGAACAGGAGATGATGTTGCTCGTTCTTTGGTTGAGACTTCTGATGGGGGATACGCAATAGGGGGTTCCACAAGCTCCTTTGGTGCTGGAGGCATGGATTTTTGGCTGATTAAAACTGATGTTGTTGGGGACGTGGAATGGAACAAGACATATGGAGGAATTGGAGATGATGTTGTTCGTTCTTTGGTTAAGACATCTGATGAAGGATACGCTCTGGCAGGTTACACATATTCATTTGGTTCCGGAAACGAAGATTTTTGGTTGATTAAGACTGACAAGTATGGAAACATGGAGTGGAACCAGACATACGGAGGAGGAAGTCACGATATTGCTCGCTCGTTAATTGAAACGTCTGATGGAGGATACGCTCTAACAGGCTTCACGCAGTCCTTTGGTACAGGACAAGCCCATTGCTGGTTGGTTAAAACTGATGCGGCTGGGAACATACAGTGGAACCACACATACGGAAAAGAAGATACTACTTATGCTTTTGCCTTAGTTGAGACGTCTGATGGAGGATATCAACTAGCTGGAGGTATATATTACAGTAATGTAAGCACCGAATTTTTGTTGATTAAGACTGATGGATCTGGGATCATAGAGTGGAACCAAACATATGGAGGAATGGGCGATGAACAGGCTCACGCACTTGTAGCGACGTCTGATGGAGGATATGCAGTAGCAGGCGGCACAAACTCCTATGGTGCCGGCAGTAACGATTCTTGGAGTTACGATTTTTGGTTGATAAAAACAGACGAAAGCGGTGATATTCCCGAGGGTATTACATGGATTATTCCATTATTATTGTTGACTGCAACTCTGGTTATTGTAATCTACAAAAGGAAACTTTTCAATCAAACTTCAAAGATTTGAGAGAGCTTTTCTGTTTTTTCGTCTTTATATAGGGTGAGAGAGACAGAGGGGGACAGAGAGAGGGGACACACGGGCACACACACGCGTACCTACATTCACACGTCCGCCCGTTCACGCGTCCGTGCAAGCAGGTACATATGTTTGGGTTTTTTGGTTAAATTTTAACCCCAAACCTAAACCAGAAGATCCTTCTCACATTCATATGGGATTGCTAATATACTGTAATAGCGGAAGCAATAAGTTAGGAGATGGAAACCTTGAATAAAATTGAAGATATCAGAAAAAGACGAAAACTAGCTCATACCAAGCTCCTGTCTTTAAAATCAAAGGTCTATGAAAAATTTCTCCAATTGGAAAAAATCACATATTCAGATGGTGCTTTGAAGAAGAAAGATAAGGAATTGATTGCCATCGGTATAGCAGTAGTAGTTAACTGCGAATCTTGCATGGAGTGGCATATTAGTGAGGCTGTAAAATCAGGTGCAACCTTTCGGGAAGTTCTTGAAGCGATTGAGGTGGGAATCGAGTTCGGTGGAGGAGCAGCTACCGTTTCTGCAAGATTCGCTTTAGAAGTACTAAATAACATTTTCAAAGAATGAAGATTAGATTCTAATCCTCAATCCAAAGAAATCAGCATTGCGCGCGCGTGCCGATTAATTGTCTAATCTTTTATTCGACGCCGAACAAGAAATGTTTGTATCAAAACCTAGGCAAAATATCCATAAAGAACTATTGTCTGCAGAAAGGCTACGTATGTGGCGAGAGGATCTACAAGGATCAAAGCTGAGACACCAAACAAAACTAAGCCTACGATTCCCGAATAGTTGGGGTAATCACGATTCAATATGACAGTTATTGAATAAAGAAGACTAGCTAATACGAAGAGTGAAAAGAAGATTAACGTCATAAGAATGTGAGTTTCCAATTGTGTGGGTTTAGGCCTAAAATTTTAAGCTCAAATCCAAGCCACCAAAAGATTAATCAGTCTGATTTTAGATAAGGTCTAATTGGAGATTAGGTCTAGAAATGAGATTGATTCATTTTACTAAATATGATGTTGCCCTCTTTATTGATGAAAAAGGAAAAACACGATGGTCTCATCTCCTTAGAGAATTTGTTGAAAACGGATCAGAGAAACACATCTCAAGACAAAGGTTATCTGATTATCTGAAAGAATTAGTTGGTGAGGGGCTTGTCAAAAAGACCATTGATTCACGCGCATTAATGTTTAAAATGTATTGGCGAGTATACCCGATTTATACTGTACCAAAAAGCAGAAAAAAGAGACTTCAAGAAATTAGAAACAAAAAAAAGATTTTAGAGTTTATTGATTCTGCGAATCCAGAAGAAATTAAAAAATTACAACAACACATTAAGGATGAACTTTAATGTTTACGCATTAAGGGAAAATGAGTTTGATTGAATATGTTGACGCGGGAAGAAGCTTTGACTTTAGTTAAGAAAAATGTCACTAAAAGAAATATCCTCTATCACATGATTGCCGTTGAAGCTATCATGAAGAGGTTAGCTGGATCTCTAGGCGAAAATGAAAAGCTGTGGGGATTAACAGGGCTACTCCACGACATAGACTATGAGTGGACCGAAGGCAACCCAGAGAAACACGCTCTTTTATCTGAAGAAATTTTAAGCAATTTTGATGTCCCCGAAGAGATTATCAGAGCCATAAAAACCCACAATTTTAATCACACTCATGTAAAACCACAGAGCACCATGGAAAAAGCCTTGATAGCTTGTGACGCCATATCGGGGCTCCTAGTTGCTTGTGCTCTAGTAATGCCTTCAAAGAAATTGGCAGAAGTAAAAGTCGATACAGTAGCAAAGAAATTCAAGGATAAAAGTTTTGCCAGAGGAGTCGAAAGAGAAAGAATAGTTTTCTGCGAGGAATTCGGGATTCCTAGAAAGGTGTTCTTTAAACTTGCTTTAGATGGATTGAAAGCTGTCTCTTCTGAAATAGGTCTATGATGCATGCACGTGCAGTTTTAATATGTTAAAAAGTGAAAATATTGAAAGATATTGTTAGGTTATTTGTCATGGAGAACCCGTTATGTTTTCCACAAATTTTAAGCGTAAAATGATGACTAGACCTAGAGCTAGATTTAAAGAACATGTTAATGTACAATCTGAAAGAGACTTTGAAATGGAGTAACTGCAAAACATGGATTTAGACGAAATTCAAGAATATCTTTCTGACACTCAAAAGCTATCAATTTTACTTCTTGGTTCAAACCTTTTTGAACCTCTTAGAGGTAAACTTTGGTACCAAAAAGAATTATTCCTTATTGCAAAAATTATTCCTCAATTAGAAGAGGAAATTGATTTTGAAGAAGACTTTCTTGATCCACCACACCTGCTTCTGTAAGCCTAAGCAGATTCGCTAGTGCGAAGAAAATATATCTGAAATTACGAGAGATGGTATTCCAAAGTTTGCTGGCGACAAAGAACAAATTAAAAAGCTTGGGTATGACTACGTCGGCAATTTATGAAACCGACATAGAAACTCTTCATGGAAATGTGTCAATGGTTAACACCTAAGAGAGCAGGTTAACATGCTTAAGAGTTAACAAAATTACAAGATAAATTTAAATAATCACTCAAGGAAGTTGAGTTGGGATTTACATGTCACTGACGATTTATGGAGGAAAGAAAATCAAAGCCCAAAGAGGAACAAAGTTAAGATGTAAAAGCTGGCGACAGGAGGGACTTTTGAGGATGCTAGAGAACAATCTGGAGCACGCAATCAAACCTGACGAACTGATCGTATACTGCAACGGAAAAGCAGCAAGGAATTGGGAAAGCTACGAGCAGATCGTGGAGACGCTGAAAAAACTCGGAAATGACGAGACTCTTGTAATACAGTCTGGCAAACCAGTAGCAGTTTTCAAGACACATTCCCTGTCACCGCGGGTTTTGATGGCAAACGGAAATCTAATGGCAAGATGGCTTGCGTTTGAAAATCAAAAATTGGTTGAAAAAATATATAATTTTGAGACATTCAATGAACTCGAAAATAGAGGATTAACAATAAATCCTTCATACACTGCTGGATGTTGGGCTTACATTGGCACGCAAGGGGTGAGTCAGGGTACCTATGAAACGCTCGCGGCAGTTGCAAGTCAGCACTTTGGCGGAACATTAAGGGGAAAATTGATCTTGACAAGTGGTTTGGGACATATGAGTGGAGCTCAGCCCTTAGCGATAACGATGAATGATGGAGTTGGATTGATAGTAGAAGCCAACCGGAAGATTTTGGAACGGAGATATAAAGGTGGTTGGGTGGATAGAATCGCGAGCAATTTGGATGATGCTTTGAAGATCGTGAATGAAGCACTTGAGAAAAAGGAATCTGTGTCAATTGGGATTCTTGGCAATACAGCTGAGGTGTATCCTGAATTAATACAGAGGGAAATAACGCCAGACGTTGTTACAGATATGACTTTTGCTCACAGTCCTCTTGGATACCTTCCTGCAGGTTTATCGATGGAGGAGGCTGATGAACTGAGAGAAACCAATCCCAAAGAGTACATTAAAAGATCAACTCAATCAGCAGCAAGAACGATGAGAGCCATGGTGCAATTTAAAGAGCGAGGAGCAGTGGTCTTTGAATATGGGAACTATTTGAGAGAGCTGGCTTATCGAGGAGGATTTAAGGAAATATTCAAGATCAAGAATTTCGTTTCAGAGCTTCTCCGAAAATTGTTTTGTGAGGGTAGAGGTTCATTTCGCTGGGTTGCCCTTTCAGGTGACAAAGATGACATACTTAAGATTGACAGCATATTGCTAAAGGAATTTTCTGAAGACGCGGTTATGACAAAATGGATTAAGCATGCCTCAAGTATTCCATTTGAGGGTCTTCCAGCTAGAACGAGTTGGCTAAGTTACAAGCAAAGAGCAAAATTCGGCAAAATTGTTAATGAGATGGTGGCCGAAGGAAAATTGAATGGGGCAATAGGCATCTCAAGAGATTGTATGGATACAGGATCAATTTCAAATCCAGGTATAGAAACTGAGGATATGAAAGATGGAAGTGATGCAGTAGCCGATTGGCCTCTTTTGAACGCTCTTTTGAACACATCTGCAGGAGCAGATCTAGTTGCCATCCATCAATTTGGTGATTTCCCGTTTTTAGCAACAGGTATGATCATAATAGCTGACGGAGAAAGAGAAACTGAACAAAGACTCGAAAGAACACTAACTGTTGATCCAGGTATAGGCGTGGTGAGGCATGCGGAGGCTGGTTATAATGAAGCCAAGAAAGTGGTGAAAGACACCGGAATAAGATGGATGGGGAAGTGACCTCTCAATTCGCGGGTTTTTGCGTGCATCCATAAGTTGGCGAAAGGTGTTCTCTCAGGATTCTCAATCCATTACAGAACTCCCTTCGTCATCATGGATGAATGGGAAATAGAATTTTCAAAGGGTTGGAATGAGAGGGAAAACAGTATCTCATCTTCCCTGTTCTTTCTGGCGAAAATTTTTGTTCTGAACGTTTTCGGAGAATTTTTGATCTATTTTACTTTTTTGAAAAGAAGTTGTTTAGCTCAACTAGATTGGAGTACTTCTCCAGCATTTTGACTGCTTCTATCACTCTTTCTGCTGCTTCCAAACTGATGCTCCTCTTCGCTAGTCTCCTGAATTTGTCAAGAAGTTCCTTATCACTCAAGGGATTACGAGGGTCACCTCTCGGATTGGTGATTTTACTTCTGTAACATCCACCTGAAACCGTCTTTATCTCTACCTCAGAAGCCGTCATCTTTGGAAAATATCTATCGAATTCAGGATCATGTAATACTTCAACTCTATCTGCAATACTCAAGATATCAGGATCTGACAGCCTTTCCTCGGAAATTTGATCTGGCCCGACGTCTCCATCTATCACAGCAGCACCGACCAAGAACGGAATGCTATATTGAGCTGATTCCATTGTCTGCGGATGGGGTTCCCTTAAGTGAGATGCCTCAAAGAAGGTTTTTACCGAAATGCGTTTGATACTGGTTTTTCCGAGGTCGTTATGTCTGTTTATCAGTAAAATAGTTCCTTCTATAGCAGAATGAGTCCACCGACAGGATGTATAGGGTTTGAAGTAGACATTGTTGATCTCAAAAAACTGACCAAAATCTGGGAGTAAGCTTGACGAAAAATCAATAGCTGAGGTAATTCCTGTAAATCCCCATTTAGCCAAGAGAGCTGAATAGATTCCTACCATGCTCCCCCATCCGCTACTGAACTTGGACATCGGGATTAACCCTTTTGTACTTAGATCATTTGTGACTGGAGCGACTGGAGAAAAAGTTGCACTAATCGCCAGTGCCTGTTCGATTTCTTTTAGATCTAAGTGTAGTAGCTTTGCAACCGCGGCAGCTGCGCCCAAACTTCCCCAGCGCCCACTACCTATGCTTACAGGCTGATTGGTTTTAATTCTGAGAATGTGCCCAGCACGAATTGCAACCTCATAGCCACAAACGATAGCTTCAAGGAACTCCCTACCTGAGTTCTTGTTATTTTCTGCTATTGAGAAGGCCGCTGGAATCACTACTCCTCCCGGATGGCCGACCGCTAGTCTATGACCATCATCGATATCCAAAGCGGTACCCATGGTGCCGTGCACAAAACTAGCACTTTGACATGGAAACTTATCATTCGTAGGCCATACAGTCGCCTGCTCAGGTCCTCCCAAACTTCTTGCCACAGTCAGAGAGATTTCGCCAGCTCTAGTTTTCGCCCCTCCAAGTACAGCCCCAACGAAATCCAAAAAACAGTTCTTTGCCATCTTTATAGTACTTTCATCTAATTCGTCTAATTTCAGATTCTTGACAAATTCTGCAGCTCTTCTCATCTTTTGATTCAGCCTCTCTGTGCGCGCGGTTAATGTCACTGTCTTCTCTTTTTCAGGTTTGATATATTGGATATTATTGCAGGATAGCACTCCATAGCTTCTCTCATCATTTGCAGGCTTATTCGTTCCCTACTAGTATGTGAGTATTTCGACTCGCTTGGAGAGAATCCAATAATAGGTATTTGTTCTTCAGCGAAATATCCACAATCTGTTGCACCTTCCCACCAGCGAATCTCCACTTCTTTTTTGAGAGTTGACCTTACAGCATCTGTTACTGCTCTAACTAATGGATGGCTTTCATCCATCGAAAATGGTAACTTCCTACGCTTCATAGGAAAAGTGAGATGTGTATACGTCTTCAATTTGTATTCCCTTATATACACATCTCCGCCTTTTTGGAGTATGCTTTTTACCTTGTTCATGATCTGGAATTCTGATTCACTAGGTACATCACGCCAATCCAAAATCAACATACATTCGCCAGGTATTACATTAGAGGTTTCTGTATCTGTTTTACACATTGTAGGCACCACAGTTGATTTCACATCACCATAGCTCGACATTTCCAAATTTTTTAATCGCAGAATGAACTCAGCTACATCATAAAATGGGTTTTTACCCTGCCAAGGTCGTGAGGCATGGGCAGATTTCCCTTGGAACGTAACCGCCATCTCGGTCCGCCCTCTTTGCCCAATATGTATCATATTAGATGTAGGTTCCCCGTTGATTACATAGTCTATCTTCTTCTTAACATCTTCATCAAGATACTTAGTGCCGAGCCCACCAGTTTCCTCATGGACAACTTCAATTACATAGATGTCGCCGTGTTTCACTCCAGACTTTCTAAGGACTCGCGGAACGTAAACCTGAGTAGCAAGGGGGCCTTTTACGTCACCCGCTCCTCTCCCGTGGATATACCCGTCTGCAATCACGCCAGAGTAAGGAGGGTATTCCCATTTGCTCTCGTCATGAGAAGGAACTGTGTCCATATGAGCAGTAAAGCAAATTGAAGGTTTGTTTTTGTCTCCTTCTATTAATCCGATTACATTCCCAACCCGATCTACCGATATCTCATCATAACTAAGTCTTTCCATTTCATGTTGCACTAGTCTAGCTACTTCACTCTCCTCTCCGGATATACTTGGTGTTTGTATCAACTTTTGGCAAAACCTAACAAGATCGTCCCAAAAGTCAAATTCCTTAGCTGTTTTTGTTTGCATTAGCTAACGACTCTTTCCCCTGTTTCGCGGAATTCTGGGTATCTGGTAAATTGCTCCTCTAGATATCTCTGTCTTTCCCACTCATGCACTCTATAAGAATAATCCTTCCACTCCTCGGCTTTTAGCTGCAAGAACTTTTGCGTGAGAGGCTCAAGAGCCTTCTTTATGACCTCATCTTTTCTCAATTCATCTAGAGCCTCTTTCAAACTTCCAGGCAGGCTTTCAATTCCTCTCTTGGTTTTCTCTTCTTGTGTAAGCGCATACACATTCTCCTCAATGGGTGGCGGAGGATACTTTCCTTCAGCGATACCATCCAATCCTGCATGTATCAGAGCGGCAAAAAATAGATAATAATTGCATAGTCCGTCGCTTGCCCGATACTCAAAACGTGTCCCCTTCGCTGGAGAGGCAGGGAACCTGAGCAATGTAGAGCGATTATATTTCGCCCAACATACATAAATCGGAGCTTGATAGCCTGGAACGAGCCTTTTGTATGAATTCACCGATGAGTTACTAATTGCGGTCAAAGCTTTGGCATGTTTGAGAACTCCTGCAATGAAATACAACCCAAGATCAGAAAGACCATATTTGCCCTCGGCAGAATAAAAAAGGTTATCTCCTTTCTTTTCATTCATAAGACTTACATGTGTATGCCAACCCGCACCGCCTGGTGTGTTAAATGGTTTCGGCATAAAACTGGCAATCAAATCATTGTCACTAGCAAACTTCCTTATCAAGAGTTTGCCAAGTTGAACATTATCTGCCGTGTTTAAAGCCCTATCAAATCTAATATTTATCTCATTCTTTCCCTTAAGTGATTCATGATGCTGTTTAACAACTTGAATCCCCATTTGTTCAAGCGCGCAACAGATATTCTCTCTTAGCTTATCGGCCTTATCACTAGGTGGTGAAGCGAAGTAAGAACCCTGATCATGGAAAAACAGCTTACCATCCTCACTCCTTCTGATAAGAAAGAACTCCCACTCGGGAGCAACGAAGAGGTTTACATCATCACCGATTTCCTTTTTCAATTTTCTGACAGCATGTTTCAAAAGAGATCTCGGAGCTTCCTCAAACTCCTCCGGTTTATCTGGATGATACATATCACATATGACAGATCCTGCAGTTCTCCCCTCGTTTGACCACGGGAAAACCCTAAATGTGTTCAAATCTGGTTTCAATAGTATATCGCTTTTTTCGTGACCAGTAAAATATGGATATCCAGAGACACTTGTACAACGGTTCAGTTCAACTTCCAGTTCTGACGAACGTATCCATAATGTATAGAATTTTCCAAAAACATCAGTGAAGTGCAGAGCTATGTATGCAATTTGTTGATCTTTAATAATTTTTTGTATGTCTTCTAAACTCATTTTAATTTTCCTCCTTTTCTGCGGTATAGCCCAAGAGCTTATACTCGTATTCAACATTGGAAAGAATTTCATGACCCGTCTCCGTAACCAGAACTACGTCCTCTACTCTAACGCCTCCCACTCCAGGCTTGAATATTCCTGGTTCTATTGCAACGACCATACCTGCTTCTAGAATACAATCTTCTGCCTGCCCTGGATCACCGATAATTGGTCGGTCGTGTGGCCCGAGACCATGCCCATGGCCTGTATAATGAGGATGTTGATATTCTCTGTAACCTGCTTTTTCAATAACATCCCTAGCAATGCGATCTATCTCTGAACCTTTAACTCTTGGCTTTATGGCTTTGATTGCCTGTTGCTCTGCTTCGAACGCTGCCCTATATAATTTCTTCTGTTCTTCCCGCGGTTTCCCTACCATCTTATGCCGAGAGAATTCGGAAAGATAACCCATATAGTAGCACCCCGCGTCAACATTCACAATCTCGCTTCGCCTTATGATTTTGTTGGAGGGTATTCTATCAAGATATGCAGCTCGATCTCCAGACATAACAACTGTTTGGTATGCTGGGAGTGCAAGTGGCTCAAGTTTTGCTAGCGTGTATTCAGCCTCTTTGGCAACAGTGATCTCCCTAACCCCTTCTTTGATAGCGTCCTTTGCGGCAACGACCATAGCCGTGGCTAGAGCTGCTGCTCTTCGTATTACCTTTATCTCTTCAACGTTTTTAACACTCCTGGCCGTATCTAGAATCGATTTTGCATTCGCAAACACAAAGCTCCCACCCAGTTTTTGTTTGAGATCATCCACAAGAGTGTATGGCGAATGGGGATCTACTGCAATTTTACCTTGTTTGAGACCATGATCATGAAGAACATCTTTAATGATCAATGGCCATTTCTCAAGTCGTGCTGGCATTGACCTGACATCTTCAATCCACCAGAAATTTTTCGCATCAAAGAAGTCTGCAGCACCTGCCAACATGATAGGTTGGTCTTCTCCTGCCAACATTATGGCACCTTGTCTAAGCGGTGTACCCTTGCTATGGAAATGTGCAGGATTCATATAACCTGTTAAGTATTGAAAATTGCTAGCGTCGTGCACAAATAAAGCTTCAGTTCCTTCAACCTGCATTAGACGCCTAACTCTCTCGATATTCAACTTGGTCAGTTTCATCCAATCTATATCTTTCCATGTAGAAATGTCGGGTGATATTTCATTCATATAATCATCTCCTCTTATACTACCTCTAATTCAAACAGTTTGTTTTACAGCACATATTTATTTAGTTCAACTTTTACATTTCATCTATCTGGCTATATTTATGGCATAACACACGCAAATAATTAATTTATAAGTTTTCTGTTCGAAGTAAGCACATCATACGTGCGCGTTTTATTGTGCCAACCTTTAGGATGTTCATCTTTCTCTACAGATGCTCCGTATACGCCTGCTCTAGTAATTTTCCTTCGCGAACCATAGAAAACCCTTTTTCTATTCTCTTGTAAATCGGTTCATCTTTGATGATGGGGGAGATTTCTTTCCTCAGCAGTTCATATACAACCTTTGTTCCCTTTCCGAGCTTCTGGGGATCATGGAAATCGATGGCTTGAGCTGCACATACCAATTCAATAGCAATAATATACTGCACGTTCTTAAGTATCTTCGCCGCTTTTGTCGCAGCATTTGGGGCCATACTAACAAAATCTTCATAATTGTCTGGATCTGGGATCGAATCAACACTTGCGGGATGTGCCAAGACTTTATTCTCAGAGGCTAGGGAGGCCGCTGTGCGAGATGCGAGAGCCATTCCCATGTTCAATCCTTTTTGTATTCCTTCCATTTCTTCGTGAACCAAAGCTCGTGGTAATCCGATTCTCTTATCACCAATGAGAAGTTTCGCAATTCTTCTTTCCGACATGTTTCCGATCGTAGTTAACGCTATTCCGAGTAAATCCATTGCAAGACCAATCGATTGACCATGAAAATTTCCACCGAAAAGTATTTCACCTTCTCTTTGAAATACCAACGGATTATCGGAAGCCGAGTTAATTTCCTTTTGTATAATGTCTCTAATGAAAGTGATTGCGTCTCTCACAGCCCCCATAACTTGTGGGATACATCTGAGGCAGTAAGAGTCTTGAACCGGTCGATCCATTTCTCTCGCCCGATCCTCTTCCACCTGTTGTCCTGAATTTGTTTTGATAAACTGGCTTCCTGAAATTAGCCTGCGTATGTTGTGTGCACATTGTATCTGACCTTCATGAGGTTTCACTTGCTGAATTCTAGGATCAAAGGCATCAGGTCTACCCATCAATGCTTCCAATGTTAGTGCAGAAGCAATTTCAGCAACTCTAACGACATTTTCCGCGTCAAAATATGTTAATGTAGAAATAGCTGTCATCATCTGTGTGCCATTTATTAAGGCTAATCCTTCCTTCGCCTCAAGTTCAACTTTGTCAATCCCTGCCTTTTCTAGGGCAGTTGATGCAGGCATTATCTTTCCATTATATTCAACGTCACCCTCACCAATCAGGCCCATTGCCAAGTGTGCACTAGGCGAGAGATCACCACTGGCCCCCACGGAGCCTTTTTCAGGAATTAATGGATGTACTCGTCTATTTAGGAATTCAACTAATTGGTGTAGTGTGGCCGTTGTTATACCTGAATAACCTTTAGCCAAAGAGTTTGCCCGCAATAGCATCATTGCACGTACGATATCTGTATCCAACGGTTTTCCGACAGAAGCAGCATGGCTCCTCACTAAGTTAATCTGCAGTTGTTTGTTCTTGTCAACAGGCAAGTATAAATTGCTTAACGCTCCAAATCCTGTAGTTACACCATAAATTATTTTTTTATTTTGTACACATTTTTCCAGAACATTCCTACATTGTAGTACCTTTTTCTCCACAGTCTTTGGTATAATAACCTCAGCGTTATTGCGTGCTACTGCAACCACATCTTCAATAGTCACGCTTTCTCCATCAATATGTATTTCCTTCATTAAATCACCTTTTTGTTACTCCTCAAAGCTCCTCTCGCATAAGTGGAGTAGTGGACAGAATATTAGTGTTAAATAAAGATTTCCGTTGAACTTACACTCACGACTAATTTCTTAAGTAGGCTAAAGATAATAACTAAAAAAATAATGTACTGTTAGTCGTAGGCGACCGATAAACGACATCAAATCGAAACAAGATAGGAACTATTATACTTTTACTATTTTGCAATTATGTTATTGTATACGTTACGGCATACCTATTGAGTTAGTTTTTGTTCGTCAGAAATTTTATTCAGATGAAATTGTTCTAGTTCCTGCTTTGATTTTGCTAAAACATATTTCAGGTTTACCAATTACAAGATGCTTACTATTGGCTTATAATTTACGGTTGCACTGCTCAAAAAGTCATGGCAAATAACTTAACAGTGTCAGCTGAGTGCAAGAACATATATTCGTCAAACTAAAAGGTGAACAGTCCATCGTACGCATCCCTCGTTACAAAAACAAAGTCAATTCTAACATTGACTTCCTGAAACAATCCGATTCTCTGCTAGTTGTTCATTTAAGATAAAAAATATGATAAAAACACTTTAGTTATAAGTCACTTCAAAATTTGGAAAAAAAGTCGCGCACGCAAATTGCGCGCGCTCTTGTTCAAGCTCTGCAATGCGCAGATAGAGAGCAAAAAATTCTGCATCAAGATTTCTTATTTTTTGATTTCTATACCTGCTAATTTTGCCAGTTCTTCGATGTCTTTCTGCTCAATCCGCGGAAACTCAAGCCCTAGGTGCCAAGGAAACTTTAGCAGACTCCAGGTGTAAAGACGATACATATACTTGTTCCAGCTCCATATAAGGTCCCTGAATTCCTCTTTCGTTTTTATCGTATCAAACGATTCCATTATGTCTTGGCAGAATTGTAATACTTTTGGTAGATTAAGCCAAGGAGCAGGGCAATTCGGCGTAGTCGTATCTACTCCACCGAGCAGTTGGGCCATGTAGTCATTGACATATGTAAACAGTTTTTTCCAGTGGTTCAAAGTGAAATCTGGATCATCCATAACTGAATTAAACCAACATGGCCAAAGGGCTCCCAACGCCTCAAGATCACTGCAAACGAATAGCATATTTCCAAAGACTTGACCATGTGCACCGGCTCCGCTTGGGTAAATTCCTCGCATAGATTTCGTGATCTCTTCAGGCTCTTCCCACATGATTCTGTCTATATCCGCTTCAATCTCTTCTTTAACCTCGCGCCAGTTCTTAACCATGACTCATTCCTCCTTCCTTCTAACCATAATTATCACCGGGTTGTGTGTTATATACTGAGCGTTCCAGCAAACATTACAAGCCTTAACATAATCATCAAAATCTTCTTCGTCAACCTTCGCGACAACCGAGCCATGAATTGGCAGTGCCTCCGTAAGATGACCATAGTTAAACCAGATATGATTTGCGCCAGAATATACAATCATTCCAGGCTCAATTTGAGTGAAAAGCCATTTTTTTCTACCTACTGGTGCACGTTGCGTTCCGCTATCCGTAGGGTGTTTAGGAGGTCTCCCCATGCCTAAGATTACATCTCCAGTTGACAAAACATGATGCGAGACTGTCTTTAAAGGCTGCTTTAGATCATCCCATAGCAATTTGCATAGCTCTGGCTCCTCTTCTTCCTGCAGACTTGCACTCACTGTTATGTCTACGTCGGGCCAATTGATTTCTATCTTCTTGATTTTTTTCACCAACCTTTTTGCGGAAAATATTCTATTGTGATATATATAACTTTTGTATAATTATGCGTTCTTCGTCGAGATCCAAAAAAGAAAGTTTTTGCAGTCATGGCAAATAACTTAACAGTATCGTCGTACGTATGGCTACATAAGTTAAGTAATGGCACTTACATACCAGCAAAAGGTAAATGAAAAAAGGGGGATGATCATTCACACAGGAATGACCAGCTACTCCCATGGAGTCGACGGGCATTTCTTATGTGAGGTCAAATATTCTTAGCTGCTATCTACTAATCTTCGCAGAACTGATCCGTGTAAATATCGTCCAAAGCAGGTACCGTCGGAAGTTCCAAGTATTCGACCAATGTGTCACGTGTCATCTGCAGCTTTTCACGGTTTATTAAACCAAGCCCTTTTCCAGTCGCGCCAGTTGAGATCACGTCGTCCATTAGTTCAACAGATAAGTCAAACCGTCCCATGTCGTACTCTCTGACCGATTCAGGATGATATGACTGGAATATGTCCATAGCTTCCTCTTTGTTCTCAATTGACCATTGAATTCCTCGATAAAGAGCGTCCACAAACCGCTGTACCAAGTCTGGATTTTCTTCAATGAGTGCTTCGCTTGTATGCAAACAGTGGGAATACAAAGAGAAACCGTAGTCTGACCATTTTAGCGCATTTATGTCAATATCAAATTCAGGTTCCAAGTAAACAGTTACAGTGTTCCAGCCATTTATTGCGTCAACATCCCCTACTGCGAGCGACGAATATATAGCTGATGGGGCAATGGTAACAATGTTTACCTTTTCTATATCTATACCCACAACCTTACAGTATGCAGGGAATAGAACATGCACTTCGGATCCTGCGTCTTCGCCCAGAGTTCTGCCTTCAAGGTCCTTGGGTTCATTTATTCCTGAACCCGCAAGGGTCAATGTTGAAAGTGGCCAACTGTGGAACATCGCTCCTATGGCCTTCACTTCGAGGCCTTCGTTTGACTTCAAACTTATCATAGTTGACATGTCAGCAACTCCGAATGTGGCCGTACCTGAGGCAATTCTTTTTACTGTGTCAGATGAACCGTATCCTCTCTGTATAGTAATGGCTATACCATTCTCTTCAAACCATCCTTTTTCATAAGCTACGTAGGCTCCAACGTGCCATGGATACCCTGCAGCACTCCATTCAAGAGCATATACCACAACGTCAAGTGGAACTTCTTCTTCGGTCGGCTTTGCATACCATGTTACTCCACTAGAGACTACAGCAACAATCAGGATTATCGCGATATATTTGAAAATTTGTTTCATTTTTTATCACGAACCGATAATCTGCCGTATATGGGTATTTATGTCTATTGGTCACAAAGAATGAGTGTGCGAGATCGAGGAAAACATAGAATTTTGGCTAGAAATAAGATGTAAATTCTATTCGCCCAACATTAATAACTAACTGTTAATTGGCAGCAGAGGAGACAGAATCAAACATTTGATGTTTTAGTCAAGAAACCAGCAACACATAAATATTGGATAAATTACCACCATTAAAACGAGGTCTAAATTGAGTGGGCTTTACACGAAACTGGCTAAGTATAAATACGCATACTTGTCACTATTAACTTTCGTTTTTGTGTTGATCCTCTGGGAAATCGTCATAAAAACAAAGATACTGGGTATTCCCGACTTCATACTACCAGCGCCATCTCGAGTAATAGTAGAATTTCAAACAGCTAAAGTCTCTTGGCTAGAACATATGTACGTAACATTCTATGAAAGTGTGTTGGGTTTTATACTCGGGGTTCTTATAGGTTCATCACTGGCGATACTAATTTCGATGTCCACACTCTTGCGCAAAATCCTGTACCCCTACCTGCTTCTGTCCCAATTGATACCGAAAATCGCTATTGCCCCAATCTTGATCTTGTGGCTTGGCTACGGAGTGTTGCCTAAGATAATAATAACTTTTCTCATAACCTTCTTCCCAATGGTAGTCAATACGTTAGACGGGTTGGAGTCAATTGAGCCAGAAATACTAGAAGTAGTACATTCTTTTCGGGCAAGTCGCTGGCAAATATATACGAAAATACGGCTCCCGAATTCTCTGCCTTTTGTATTTAGTGGAATGAAGATTTGTGCGACCTTAGCCGTCAGCGGTGCTCTCGTCGCAGAATATCTAGCATCCGATTCAGGGCTGGGGTTCTTAATTAATTACGCAGCATACTGGGGAAACAGTGCATTGGCTATTGCAGCTGTGACAGTGTTAGCGATAATTGGAGTTGCTTTTTATCTGTTTGTAATAGGAATGGAAAGGGTGATGTTGCCTTGGTACACAATACCCAGACAACAAGCTAAGAAACGCTCCTAAAAGAGATAAACATCCAACCAGTTCTGTCGTATTTGATGTTTTAGTCAAGAAACCAGCAACACATAAATATTGGATAAATTACCACCATTAAAACGAGGTCTAAATTGAGTGGGCTTTACACGAAACTGGCTAAGTATAAATACGCATACTTGTCACTATTAATTTTCGTTTTTGTGTTGATCCTCTGGGAAATTGTCGCAAAAACGGGGATACTGGGTATTCCCAAATTTGTACTACCAGCGCCATCTCAAATAATAGTAGAATTTCAAACATCTCGAATCCCTTGGCTAGAACATATGTACGTAACATTCTATGAAATTGTGTTGGGTTTTATATTCGGGGTTCTTATAGGTTCATCACTGGCAATAGTAATTTCGATGTCAAGACTTTTGCGCAACATCGTGTACCCCTACATGCTTCTGTCCCAATTGATACCGAAAATCGCTATTGCCCCAATCTTTATGTTGTGGCTTGGCTACGGAGTGTTGCCTAAGTTAGTAATAGCTTTTCTCATAACCTTCTTCCCAATGTTCATCAATACGTTAGACGGGTTGGAGTCGATTCAGCCAGAAATACTAGAAGTAGTACATTCTCTTCGAGCAAGTCGCTGGCAAATATATACGAAAATACGGCTCCCGAATTCTCTGCCTTTTGTATTTAGTGGAATGAAGATTTGTGCGACCTTAGCCGTCAGCGGTGCTCTCGTCGCAGAATATCTAGCATCCGATTCAGGGCTGGGGTTCTTAATTAATTACGCAGCATACTGGGGAAACAGTGCATTGGCTATTGCAGCTGTGACAGTGTTAGCGATAATTGGAGTTGCTTTTTATCTGTTTGTAATAGGAATGGAAAGGGTGATGTTGCCTTGGTACACAATACCCAGACAACAAGCTAAGAAAAAGGCTGGCACTTAACACTTTCATCTATACAGTCACGAATGGTCGTGACATAGGCACCAAATTCATCAGTATTCTGGATTGCTAGCTCCCTAGGTCGATTAATGTTAATCTTCACTATTTTAGCTACTCTACCTGGCCGTGGTGTCATGACAACAACCCGATCAGCTAAGAACGCAGATTCCATGATATTGTGAGTCACAAATATAATCGTCTTCTTTGTTTCTCTCCAAATGCGCAGCAATTCCACATTCATCTTTTCTCGAGTAAACGCATCTAGTGCTCCAAACGGCTCATCCATAAGTAATAACCCTGGATCATGAATCAACGCTCTGCAAATAGAAACCCTTTGTCGCATTCCACCAGACAATTCCCATGGATACTTGTTTTCAAAACCCGCCAATCCCACTAATTTAATTAAGTCCTGAGCTTTCTCGACATAATCATCTACATTCAACCTTAACACTTCTATTGGTAACATAATATTGTCAATGACTCTTCTCCACGGTAGCAAAGCAGGACTCTGAAAAACCATTCCAACACTCGGTTGTGGGTCTACAACTTCTTTGCCATCAATAATCACAGTACCATTCGTTTTTGGTATTAGCCCCAAAATGACCCTCAGGACTGTGGTTTTTCCACATCCGCTCGGACCAACGATAGCGACGAATTCTTCCTTGTTAACAGAAAATGAAATGTCGTCCAACGCACATATTTGAGATTTTCCAGTTACGTATGTTTTCACCACATTCTGTACGTTCACGAAAATAGATTCGGTTTTCATTTGAAATCTTTAAATTACATCCACCGGTTTATATTTAAAGCTTTTTCCAAGACTTGGCGTTCGTTCGGTTTTCAGTGTTCAAAAGGAGAGGATCTGCTAAATCATCTTTGGACGAGCTCAGTGACTCTTAGAAATCATCTCTTTTTCCATAGATGTGAGCACAGTGTACACAATTCACTGAAATGTAGAATGTTGTTACAGTCATGAACAAACAAATAAAATGTAATAGAAACCATACGCTCAACTACCTGCCCAATTAGCTGTGCGATCAGGTGACAAGCGATAACACGTTGATGGTTGAACAGATGCATATCTTTTTAAAATCGAAAAGTTCAAGGAACAAACATTTTTAGACAGAATAGCAACTTTGAATTAGGGATTGAGTTGTCAAAATTGGATTTCGGTGAGACTATAGGACTCATTACTTGGCGCGTCTGGTTTCCCGCTCTGATCCAAGGTAATCATAACTACGCGACTACCTACGACTTCCCGGTTCGCATAAAGTTGATTAAAAATTGGAAGGCACCACAAGATATGAATAGGGACTGGGCAGGTTGGAACATCCCCGAATATGTTAGAGCCGCACAGGAATTGGAAGAAGAAGGTGTTGCTGCCATATGCACTAATTGTGGGTTAGCAGGAATTATGCAAGAAAATTTGACAAAAGCAGTGAATATCCCAGTATTCTCGTCAAGCTTGTTGCAGGTGCCCCTCGTTCATCGTATGCTGAGGAAGGACAGAAAAGTGGGAATATTAACCCATAGTGAAGAGCGTGTGAAGGAACAAGATTATAGACTGTTGAGGAGTTGTGGCATTGATGAGTCGATCCCAGTCGTAATCTATGGGATGCTTGAATCCGATCATGCAGATGTCTGGCGTACACAATATCCTTACGTTTACAAAGAAGCAAAGGCATTCGATCCAAGGAAAGTTGAAGCGGCATCAGTCTCCGTAGCCAAAAAAATGATTTCAGAGAATCGTGACATTGGCGCAATAGTTCTTGAATGTACTGAAATGCCTATTTACGCTGCCGCCATACAAGAAGCAACGAGGTTGCCAGTTTTTGATATCACAACGCTAGTCCAATATGTCTATAACGCTGTAGTAAAGAAGAAGTATTATTGATGCAACTAGGCTTCTTCATGTCAGCGATTTGTCAAGCATGTAGCTTTTTCGCCGGAAGATTGATCAAATTTGGATATCTATCTTGGAGAAGTCTCGAATCTACAAAAAAGGTATTCACAGCGAAATCAAGAAATCACTGGCACTGTAAAGAAATCCTAACCCCACGTAAACACAAAAACATAAGCTATCTACGTGAGGTTATTCACGCCACCACCAAGTTAGATATACTCTTCCTCCAGAATTGCGCCGTCTGATCCATATTTTGTAATTCTTATCCCAATCTTTCCTTCTAATGTATCGAGAAGGGTTCGCAATATTAGGTATGTAGTCGTGGCTCCGATGTCCTGATGCCCTAAACTCCTTTGCCCAAAGTATCTAGCCCTGCCCTTCTTGGCAACCAATTGTATAGTTTTATTCATTCCTTCTCGTGCAGCTTCTGTTGCCCTAGCAAGTACAACCCCCAAACTGACATCTTCGTGATCTGCCATTTTTTTCAGCTCATTTACAGCCGGAGCGAGCGCGTCGACCATTGTTTTTTCTCCAGGGACTGTCCCACCCCCCATTCTTTGAACGCCCATCAATCCCGCTTCGAACATAGCAGCAAGGTCGGTTTTGTCAATCTGCATTTTTCCTAGTGCTTGCTTGCTGGCTTCCAAATATAGCGTGCCATACAATGCCCCTGCTGTTCCACCAGCCCCCTCCAGCAAAGCCTTTCCAACAGTATTCATGATTGCCCCCACATCAGGATTGGCTAAGGATGAAAGTCTACTATTAGCTAGATTAAATCCTCTAATCATGTTGATCCCGTGGTCTGTATCTCCTATCTCTGCGTCAAGATGTGTTAAATACATCTCATTCACTTTCATTACCTCGAGTGTATTTTTCATTACTTTTAGGAGATCAGCCACGGTGATAACATCTTTTGTCATACAGGATACCTCCAACAACCATAATCTCGATCTGTAAACCGCTTCCATATAAATCAGAGAGTAATGCATGCAAGAATCAAGATACTACCGGACCTGGTTGCTTGATTGCTATTGTTTCTGATGGTGCCGTTAGGAGTCTCTTCAGCTCTTCATCTACTCTTAGAAGGGTTACTGATGCTCCTGCCATCTCCAATGATGTCATAAACTCGCCAATCCAACTTGAGAATATCTTTATTCCCTTCTCCTCAAGATTTTTGTGAACCCTTCTGTAGACGATAAACTTCTCCATATTTGGTGTCCCTCCGTTTCCTTGAACTATGACAGACACCTCCTGTCCACTAGTTAAGTTCAGGTCCTTTACACAGGTGTCGGTCAGTCTGTCAGCTATTTCGTTTGCTGTCATCAACTCCATTCTTTCCATTCCACGTTCTCCATGAATTCCAATTCCTAGCTCCATTTCGTGTGGCCCCAGTTCGAAGCTAGGTATCCCTGCTTTGGGCACCATACATGGAGTTAGGGCGCAACTCATGGATCCCATATTTTTAATCACTTTTTCAGCAACAACTTTGACTTCTTCTAATGTGCCGCCTTCCTCAGCTTTGGCTCCAGCACACTTGTGGACAAATACGGTTCCTGCTATACCTCTTCTCATTTCAGCTTTCTCTATTGCTACATCATCATTTACCAATACACGATCAATTTCAATGCCATCGACTCGCGCCATTTCTATGGCGGCTCCAAAATTCATTACGTCACCCTCGAAGTTTTTAACGATAACCAATGTTCCACTGCCAGCCTCCACTTCCTTGATGGCTGCCAAAATTTGAGGTATAGTTGGTGACGTAAATGTTTCACCAGCACATGCTGCGGTTAGCATTCCCTTTCCAACATAACCTGCATGTGCAGGTTCGTGACCGCTTCCACCGCCGCTCACTAGAGAAACCTGTCCGCTTATTGGTGCATTTCGTCTGATAACCGTATTCCATCCCGGAATTTTTCTAATGATTGTGGGAAAAGCTAGTATCATTCCCTCAATCATTTCACCTACTTCGTCACCTGGCTTATTTATCAGTTTCTTCATATAACACACCTTTTATTAAAAAATCTCTTCTAAAAGTTCTCTTAAACCTTTTGCGTGTATATCCAATTTTGTTCACTTCCTAATTTTTAGTCTAAAATCTATTTACTTTTTTCTTCCATTATCTTACTTGTTAATCTGGGAACAAAAATTTCTAGGTCTTCCACAACGCCGTAATCGGCAACGCGAAAAATCGGCGCTTTGGGATCTTTGTTTATTGCAATAATCAAATCCGAATTCTTCATTCCAGAGATGTGTTGAAAGGCACCGCTAATGCCAACGGCTATATACAACTTAGGTTTCACCGTTTTTCCAGAAGTTCCAACTTGACGCTCTGCGGTAAGCCACCCTTTATCCACAATTGGGCGTGAACAAGCAATGGGGGCTCCAAATGCCTCTGCTAATTTTTCAACAATAGGCAGATTCTCTGCGTCCTTAATACCACGACCGACTGCTACTAAAATGTCCTCTGCAGTTATATCTACTTCACTAATAGGAGGTTCATAATATTCGATAAACTTTTTTTCGGATGTTTCTTTCTTAAGTGGAGAGGGTATTTCGATTATTTCACCATTAAATGGCTCGATTTCTTGAACTTCGAAGGTAGATGGACGGAGCGTTAAAATGTAGTTTTCAGACTTGCGAAGCGAAGCTTTGACATCTACTTTACCGCCATATACTTGACGAACCACAACCAGTTTTTCTTCTTCGAAATCTGCTTTTATGCAATCTGTCGCTAAGGGGATATTTAGTTCAGTAGCGAGGCTTGGAGCTAATTCTATACCGAAAGAGGTGTGTCCTATCAGAGTAAGCAATGGCTTATATTCAAGTATCAAATATGACATAACTTTCTGATACGCTTCTGCATCAAACTCCTTTAACTTGTTGTCGTTAATGATCAAAACTTTATGTGCATATTCTGCAAGCTTCTTTGCAAGTTCTTCAACATTATTACCCAAGAGAACAGCTGTTATAGTTGCAGACATCTTTTGATTTATCTCTCGTCCTTTACTTAACATTTCAAAAGTTATATCTCTGAGTTCACCTTTCCTGTGTTCAGCCAAGACAAAAAGTTCTGTCATTTATATCAACCCTCTGTCCTTGAAGATTTTCACAATATTCGCAACGATTTCGTCGGGACTCCCTGTCAAAAACTCTGCTTCTTTCTCCACTGGAGGTGAAAACATCTCCTCAACATGTATCCAGGACCCAGATTTCCCTACCTCTTCTTCCTTTAAATCAAGATCGGCTAAACCCATAACCCTTATCTCTTTTTGTTTGGCTCTTCTTATGGCCATTATAGACACGTATCTAGGTTCATTGATTCCTGTTTGCACGGCAATCACTGCTGGAAGCTTCACTTCTAATATCTGTTCCAAGCCTCCTTCCAATTCGCGATTCACTCTCACCAACCCTTGTTCAACATCAATTTTTTTCACCAAGGTAGTATGAATAATTCCAAGCAACTCTGCCAATATTACCCCCACTTGAGCATAACCGTCATCTGAAGCCTGAGTACCAGTTAAGATCAGGTCGAAAGGCAAATTTTTGATGACTCTGCTCAGAATTTTGGCTGTGACGTAAGCGTCAGAGCCTTCAAACGCCTCATCCGTCACCCTTATAGCGCAATCTGCTCCCTTAGCCAAACACTTTCTCAAGGTCATATCCGCATTCTCAGAACCTACTGTTATTACAGTGACTGAGCCACCAAACTTTTCTTTCATCAAAACAGCTTCTTCTATAGCGTAATCATCCCACTCGTTAATGTCGAACACGAGATCTGCCGTTTGGATTTTTTTATTGTTTTCAATAATGATTTCTTCCTCAGCTGTTTCAGGAACATGTTTAACACAAACAATTATGTCCATCTCTATTTCCCTGCTGGCTCTTGTAGAAATTGAAATATATAAACAATTATCACATTTTAACTTTTAAACAATTCATACTGTATCAAATTGAAGCGAAACTGAATAACTTGGGCCACGCGCATCAGTAGGAAACGCAGAAAGCATGAAATTAAAACAATCCTACCATTTTTGTCTTTTACTCTCATGCGTGAATGATCCAACCACTGATCAATTGTGATCAATTCATAGGCGATATATTTTTTTATATCTCAGCTCAACTCATCCGACATTCTTACTAAGACAATATTCGGAAAGAATTCTATGATTGGGTACATTTATTTTACTGAAGTGTGTGTTTAATCAATTCAGCAACTTCAGTAGGTCTCTTTGCAACTGGAACATCAACTGCTTCAAATGCTTTTATTTTTGATTCTGCAGTTCCCGTTTTCCCTGTTATAATGGCTCCTGCGTGACCCATTCGCTTATCTAGAGGAACTGTGCGCCCAGCGATGTAGGCAACTATAGGTTTTTCTATGTTTGATTTTATGTAAGCAGCTGCTTTCTCCTCTAAATTACCACCTATTTCACCAATTATGGTTATTAACTCGGTTTCATCGTCCTTATTGAAAAGCTGCAACGTTTCAACGAAGTCTAGACCTATTATAGGATCGCCACCAATTCCAATACAAGTGGTCTGTCCATAGCCCTTTCTAGTAATAGAAGAGGCGATTTCATAAGTCAGTGTTCCACTTCTTGAAAGGACCCCAACTTTTCCCCGCTTAAAAACATTTGTTGGCATAATCCCCAGCTTACATTCCCCAACGCTTATTATTCCTGGAGTGTTTGGACCAACTATGGTAATACCCTTATCTTTTGCGTGCTTCATTAATACCATTGTGTCATGTACCGGCAACCACTCAGTTACAACTACAATAGGACTAAGATTTGCATCTATAGCTTCCATTATCGCGTTTTTAGCAAATTGAGATGGTACAAAACAAATAGAAGCTGTTGCTTCTATTTCATCAAGCGCCTCTCTAATTGTATCGTAAACTGGAATCCCCATAACTGTAGTTCCTCCTTTGCTAGGAGTTACACCAGCAACAATTTTTGTACCATAATCAAGCATTAACCTCGTATGGAACGCTCCCTGATGACCAGTAATTCCCTGAACAATTACTCTTGTATTTTTATTTACCAAAATCGCTATTTTAATCAACATCCTTTAGATAGTTTCACGACCATTTTAACAGCAGCATCCATATCGTTCATTACATTTATTCCAGCATCTTCACAGATTCTTTTTCCTTCTTCTTCGTTTGTTCCAACTAACCGAACTACGATGGGAACTTGAACAACCTTTTTTACTTTTATAAGTCCTAATGCAATTTCATCACACCGCGTGATTCCTGCCAAAATGTTGATTAATAATACTTTGATTTTTGGGTTACTCAGAACGAGGTTAGCGGCTTTTTCAAGTGTGTTAGCGTTTGCACCTCCTCCAACATCACAAAAGTTAGCTGAAAAGCCGCCGTAGAATTCTATTAAATCCAAAGTAGCCATAACTAGACCTGCACCGTTGCCAACGATCCCAATGTTTCCATCCAGTTCTACATAAGAAAAACCACCCTGTCTGGCTTTAAGTTCTAGTGAACTTAATTCTGAAAGATTCAATATTGTTTTCAACTTTGGATGTCTGAATAAAGATGCATCATCTACATTCAGTCTAGCATCAGCAGCTATAACACCATTTTTTTCAGTAACTACTAAAGGGTTTATTTCAGTGAGTTCAGCGTCAAACGTTTTAAAAATTTGATACAGATGTATTAGAATCTTGATAGCCCTCAAGTATTGCTTGGTTTTAAGCCCAATTTTTCCTATTATATACCTTGCCTGATACTCTTGTAACCCATAAACAGGGTCTACATGCAGCATATATATTCTATCAGGAGATCTTTCTGTAACCTCTTCTATGTCTACACCGCCACATGAGCTTGCTATTACTACGGGCTTTCTCTGTAGTTTGTCAATAGTTACACCAAGATAAAGCTCTTTACAGATTTGTAGTCTCTCTTCAACAAGAACAGATTTCACCTTAATTCCACAGATTTTGGAATTCAGCAATTTTCTAGTCTGATTTTTTGCTTCCTCAGGATCTTGTGCAAATAATATTCCGCCTGTCTTGCCTCTGCTACCAGACAATACTTGTGCTTTTATAACAACTGGTTTCCCTAATTCTCTCGCAATTCTGCTTGCATCGGAAGGACTTCTAGCTAAACTACTTCTAGGAATTGGAATGTCAAACTGTTTGAATATTTCTTTTGCTCTAAACTCTGGAAGCTTCAATCCCAATTTCCCCCATACTTACGCTTTTGTAAAGTATTACTAGCCTAATCCTTTACACGCTCAAGCACGCATGTTTGGAGATTAATAAGCGTATCTGCTCGTGCATGAGCTAAATTAATAATTACTTGAATTTACAAGACGGATGATTCCGTTTGTTAAATATGAAATATTTATTAAAAGAGTCAAGAAAATTATATATTCAGCCAATATTTAGTGGAACATCATGGAAGAGTTAGATTCAATCAAGAAATTAGATTTTAACACTTGTATGCAGTGTGGTGAATGCACCGGTTCTTGTCCAATTTCTCCAAAATCTAGCCTCAATCCAAGGAGACATGTACTCGAAACCGCTTACCTAATCTCCCCATTGACCATGTATCCCCCATTGAATATCCAAAAGAAAAGTGAAATTTGGGATTGCACAACTTGCTCCACATGTTCCATTCGATGCCCAAGAGAAGTGAAGCCTATGGACGTCATTATTGCTCTACGAGGTCTTCTTGTTGAGCAAGGAAATGTCCCATCTACACTGGGAGATGTCTTTGAAGGAGTTTACAAGTATGGAAATCCTTGGAATTTAAGTCGCAGTAAAAGGTCTGATTGGGCGCAGAATTTGCAACTGAATTTTGCTTCTGAAGGAGAGAGTATCGAGTTACTTTATTATGTGGGATGCGCTGCATCCTATGATTCTCGAGCCCAAGAAATTGCCAGAGCAATGGTGAAGAACCTAAATGCGTTGAACATCGACTTTTCTATACTTGGAAATAAAGAGACTTGTTGTGGAAACGAAATACAATCTCTCGGAGAAAGAGGACTTTTTGAAGAAATAGCTGAGAAAAATCTAGATCTCTTTGATAGATATGGAGTGCAGAAAATCGTTACAACTTCTCCACATTGCTTCAATGCCTTCAAAAACAAATATGCAAGAAATCTCTCAGTCAGACATTATACCCAATTTTTCGCAGACTTAATTGACGAGGGAAAAGTAAAATTTTCAGGAAAGATCAAGAAGGTGATAGCATATCATGATCCTTGCTTTTTGGGCAGACATAATGGTATATATGATGAACCCAGAAAGATAATTGAAAGCATTCCAGGTGTAAAGTTGGTGGAACTAAGCCGGTCAAAAAAACAAAGTGTCTGTTGTGAGGGTGGAGGAGGTAGAATGTGGCATGATATTCCTGGTGAACGCCTAGCCGAAAATCGTGTCAGGGAAGCTCTGGAAATTGGAGCGGATATATTAGCTGTTGCATGTCCATTCTGCTTGTTAACGTTCGACGACTCCATCAAAACAACAAACAGTGAAGGAAGAATCCAAGTCAAAGACATCATGGAACTAGTCGCTGAAGCACTTTAACACGTTGAAAATATCTCAACATTATTGTTCCTAGACTTATTGTGTGCAGTAAATTTTGGATCAAGAACATAAGCCTCTAAAATCACCATTAGATTATTTATTGGATGGTTGATCAACTTGCCGTTCAAAAGATCTATTGATGGTTTTGGAAACGGAAGTTGCTTTGCCAGATAAAGTACAAGGCAAATCGAAGTTTGTTATTAGTAAAATTGCGAAACTTTAGGTGTTCAAAAAACGGAAATAACAATGCTGACAAGGTTAAGGTATAATTAATAAAGAAGAGACAAAAAATGGACCAAAGTATTATTTCTTTTTGCGTCGGCTACATAATCGGTGTATACAGGTATAGTTTATTTCTATATTCTCAAGGAGCTTAGGAGAGTGGAAGATTAGAGGATGATTGTTTGTGTTAAACATGTTCCTGAAACAGCTGAGGAAGAAATCATTATTGAAAACAATAAAAAAAGTCTACTGCGTACGTGTTTTTTATGTTTTTAGAAAAGTTAAATGTGTAGTTTCTTTTTTGCTTCATAAAACTTTTTTCAAAATTTCTGAAACATCTCTAACAATGATTTGATCTTCAACATCAAGTACTTTTACTGCATCCTCCAGAGTTGTGACACAGAAAGGACATGCTGTAGTTATGACTTCAACTCCCAATTTGAGTGCTTCTTGTATTCTACTCACAGCTGGTCGATTTTCAGGCATAGAATCATCTGTCCAAACTCTTCCAGCTCCCCCACCACAACAGTAACTGTCTTCTTTTGTTCGTTCCATCTCGATAAACTCTAGATCAGGTATAGATGTTAGAATTTTTCTAGGTGCATCATATATTCCGTTACGTTTGCCCAAGAAGCATGGATCATGATAAGTGACTTTTTTATCAATACTCTTTGCAAGTTCAAGTTTTGTAATTTCTTCAGCAATAAGTTCGGTATAATGCTTGATGTTGAACTGTCCACTTGTGTAAGGTTCATCATTTTTGAAGGTGTTATAGCAATGAGGTGACATAGTTACTATGTTAGATATCTTATTTTCTTTGAAAACAGACATGTTATGTTCTGCGAGCATTTCAAATAAGCCTTTCTCCCCAAGTCTGAGTTGATGGTCTCCGCAACACCATTCCTTGTTTCCTTCTAAAAATTTAAAATTAAAACCGGCTTTACTAAGTACATACGCTACAGACCGGGCAATCTCTTGGTTTCTCGGCTCATAAGCTGTCGAACAGCATGTGAATAGGAGCACCCCTTCTTTTTCAATTGAATTGTCGTCGATTTTCAGATCTCTTCTCCATTCCGTCCGTTTGTTAGAGGACACACCCATAGGATTGTGATATTTTGCAGTGTTAACTAATACGTCGGCACCTGATTTTGGAATGACTCCCATGTGTTCAATTATGGTGCTCCTACTATCAATTATAGAGTTCGACAATGATAGTTCTTTTGGACAGCATAGTGTGCACGAATCACATGAAGTACATAACCAAATGTTGTCACCTATTCTGTTAATTCTTTGTTTTAACCCATCATCTCGCGAATCTGAAATAAATCTGTAATTGGTTGCATAAGTTGAAGGCCCTAAGAATTTTTTGTCAATTACAGCTGGACAAGATGAATAACACAAAGAACATTTTATACATAGTGTTAAATCCCAGAACTCTTTAAGCTCAGCAGGTTTTTGAATGAACTCGTCGAGTGAATTTAGTTGTTCTTCATTTTTTATTAAAACAGATGGAATCCTTTTAGATGTATCGAAAAATGGTTTAATATCAACAACTAAATCTTTTATTACTTGAAAATTAGATAATGGTTTAATAACTAATGAGTTAGAATTTAGATGAAGTACTTGTGTATAGCAAGCTAATTTCGGTTTTCCATTAACTGTGATTCCACAGCTACCGCATATGCCCATTCTGCAAGACTGCCTGAATGCAAGAGTTTCATCAAGATTTTCTTTTATGTATATAAGTGCTTGCAGGATTGTTGTTCCTTTTTTAATTGGAATTGTGTATTTTGAGACATATGATCTCTTGTCTTGTGGATTAAAACGATGTATTATAAATTCAATATTTTTCTCAATCGAAGTCAATAAAGTCACCTTTTAGTATTCTCTTCCAATTGGAGGCCAACGGGTCACTTTTACTGGAATGTAGTCAAATCGCAATCCATTTTTTGTATAGTATACCATGGTATGTTTCAGCCAGTTTTCATCATCACGCTTAGGATAATCAACTCTAAAATGTGCTCCTCTTGATTCTTTTCTTGCAAGTGCGCTGGCTATTGTAATTTCCGCCAAATCTAGAGTAAAATCTAGTTCCAGAGCAGATATAAGAGTTGTATTGAATATTTTGCCATTATCTTCAATTCTTATATGTTTAAATCTATCTTTGAGATTTCTGATATATTTTAAAGCAATTTCAAGTTCGTTTCCTTTTCTAAATATCCATACGTTATCATTCATAATTTTCCTCATTTCGTCTCGAAGAACAGGAATCCTTTCATCACCTTCGCCACCGGAAACCAAGTCATAAACTCTCTTTTCTTCTTCCATAATCGTTTTGTGGGATATATTTTTGTAATTACTTGACAAAGCATATTTTACAGCTTCTTTGCCACCAACTGAACCGAAGACTAAACAATCAGCAGTTGAATTTGAACCGAGTCTATTTGCACCATGCACACTCAAACAAGAGCATTCCCCAATAGCATAAATACCTGATATAGGCGTTTCATTTTTAATATTTGTATGGATTCCTCCCATAGAGTAATGAGCTGCTGGTCTGATAGGGATCGGTTCGTCAACCGGATCAACCCCACCAAAATTTATTGCAACATCTCGTATGAGTGGTAATCTTTCGTTAATCTTTTCTTCACTCAAATGCCTCAAATCAAGTGCTATATACATTCCATAGGGACCCTCCAGTCCGCGACCTTCCATAATTTCAGTGGTCTCTGCTCTAGCGATAACGTCACGAGGGGCTAATTCCATTTTTTCAGAAGCATAGTTTTCCATGAAACGTTCGCCATTAGCGTTAATCAAGTATCCGCCTTCTCCTCTTGCCCCTTCGGTTATCAATATTCCAGGGGGGACAAGACCTGTGGGATGAAATTGGATGAATTCCATATCTTTTAGAGGTAACCCTGCTCGATAAGCTATTGCCATCCCGTCGCCAGTAGCAATGTGTGAAAACGTTGTATATTCATATATACGTTCATAACCCCCAGTAGCTATTATGACAGCTTTGGTCTGGAAAACATTCATTACGCCATTTTTAATGTCTATGGCTGTAAAACCAACTATCTTATCGTCCTCGACTAATAGGGATGTTACAAACCACTCGTTATAGAATGTTATGTTATCGTATGTTAAAGCTTTGCCATAGAGCGTATGCATTTCGTGAAAACCGGTCATATCAGCTGCAAAAGTAGCTCGTGGAAAACTATGACCGCCAAAGGGTCGCTGATTTATTTTTCCGTCCTCAGTTCTGCTCCATGGGCAACCCCAATGGTCTAAAGTGATTATTTCTTTTGGGGCTTGTTTTACAAAAAATTCAACAACATCCTGATCTGCTAAAAAGTCCGATCCCTTTATTGTATCCCATGAATGTGAGTCATAAGTGTCACCCTCTCTCAATACGGCTGCTGTTCCACCTTGAGCACATACAGAGTGGGAACGTATTGGGTAGACCTTTGAAACTAATGCTATATCCACCTTTTTACTAAACTCGGCAGCAGCAATTGCTGCCCTTAGACCAGCCATACCTGCACCAATAATAACGACGTCATGAATCAATTTTTCCATTCAATCACGCTCCATCATATGAGCATAAGCACTCTGTAATCAAATCTTATTTTTGCAGAAGATTACGTGCGACCTTTTAAAGTTTTTCCCCTTAAGAAAACAACTGGAAAATTGATGTATGTGCTCTGATCTTTTGATTTATTGTTTTCGTTGTCTTCATGATAGTGTTCTATAATATGTTTAGTCTTTCTTTCTTTGTAGCCAGAACCATTAAGGTATTGGTTTTTTGTAGGCCTTCCACCTTCTTCAATTTATGTAAAACAAAATCTCCTACTGCCTTCATATCCTTTACTTTTATTTTGAGTAGCAGATCCCAGTTACCTGATATTATATGCATATCGTATACTTCATTCAATTCAAAAAGCTGTTTATATATATGTTCGCGTTTCGAAATTCCATCTTTTGGTTGGAAAGAGAATTTCCCCAGAATAAATGCGGTTGTTCCTTTACTCAATTTTTCTTCGTCTAGAATTGCTTTATAAGATTTTATTATTCCCAACTTCTCCATTTTTTTAATTTTTGAAAACACTGTTGTAATTGGAGAATTGATTTCTTGAGAAATCACTCTATAAGTTGTTTTACAATCTTCTTCTAAAATGCGGAGAATCTGAAGGTCTTTTTTAGCTAATTTGTTTTTCATATTATGTAAAAAATACGAACCCTATCCTTTAAAATCTTTTTGTTTCGAAAAAATTTCATTCTTTTTGGAGATAAATTTATGAAAGCTTCTTCTTTTAAGAATTTCAAGGTTTCCAAGGAGAGGTTAAAGTGGCGAAAGCTATATTGGATGTTAAAAGGAGCATAGACGGTAATAAGCCCATGACATTTTCATCCCAGAATTTGTGTGAAATTGACGAGTTGAAGAATTCAGCTGATATGATAGGTGAATTATATCCAATATTGGTTGATTATCATGGGAAAATCATTGATGGAAAACATCGATTTGCCGCTAATCCGAAATGGGTAAAAGTAAAATTGGATCATATAAAAACCAAGAAGGATCGATTAATTGCCAGACTTATAAGCAATAATGCACGAAGATCCGTACCAGCGAAAGAAAAGACAGAGATTCTACACAGATTGGCACAAATCTTCACAGAAGAGGGATGGAAACCCGGAAATATCGCATATAAAGTTGCTAAAGAAACAGGTATGAGTTATAGGTGGGTAATGAAATATTTACCGGATGAATACAAAGACCAAATTCAATCAAGAAGAAGAGCGGATGCACACTATGCATCCAAGAAAATATGGTTGACTCCTATTCCTGAGGGAATACTTGAAGTAAAGTTTTTTGCAAACACGGAATTTATAAATGTTTTAATTAGGAAGGATTTCTACCAACGCTTAGAGAAGAAAGCAGAAAAGCTAGGAGCCAAGCCAGATACCCTAATTTATAATGCACTGGTCTATGTCAACAATGTAATGAGAATTGCAAAAAACAGGTAGACTATAGTGAATGTATGTGCATACAAAAATTCTGGATCATGTATCTTGAAATAATCCCCAATTATTTTACGCATGTATTAAAACTCAATTTTAATCATCAATTGACGCTTGCATTTGATGTCTTCGATAAAAGTATAAGAGGAGGAGTTGTAACATTTTTTTCTCAAGAGGAAAGACTATGAAAATTGTTGATCTTGTTGAGGAAGTTGCGATAAACCTTCTGAGATTAGCTGTCACAGAATTGCCACAAGATGTAAAGCAGGCACTACAAAAAGCGTACAGCGAAGAGGAAAGTGAAACTGGAAAGATCCAACTTCAAGCAATACTCGATAACGTTGAGTTAGCAGAAAAAACACACAAACCAATGTGTCAAGATACAGGTGTAATTATCTTTTATTTGAAAGCTGGCTCGAAAATAGAAGGGTTAGACAAAATTGAGGAAGCATTGGTAAAAGCTACTAAGAGAGCCACAAATGAAGTGCCACTACGTCCAAACGCGGTAGATCCCTTCAAACAAAATAACACTGGTGACAATTCGGGAAGGTACATTCCTTTTATTCATTGGGAAATAGTGCCAGGAAAAACGCTTGAGATTACTGCCTTTCCAAAGGGAGGTGGTTCAGAAAACGTTTGTTCGCTAGGAATGTTATCGGCAGGAGAAGGTGTTATAGGACTAAAAAAATTTGTTGTAGACACTTTGATAAATTCTGGAGCAAAACCATGTCCTCCAAACATTTTGGGAATCGCAGTAGGAGGTGGGGCCGATATTGCCATGCAATTAGCAAAGAAAGCTTTGTTACGGCCCTTGGATCAGCCAAATCCTGATCCGAAAATCGCCAAGTTAGAAAAGGAATTATATGAAGCTGCTAACATGACAGGTATCGGACCAATGGGATTAGGAGGCAAAATCACGGTTTTAGGTGTGAACATCGAATATGCTCATAGACACCCGGCATCTTATCCGGTTGCAATTGCATTTCAATGTTGGGCCGCAAGGAGAGCGACTGCTAGGATAGATCCCAAAGGAAATGTGAAATACTTGTCACATAACGTTTAGGTGAAATAAATGTCTGTTTATAAACTCAAGACTCCAATTTCAGAAGAAACAATTAGAAAGTTAAAAATTAACGACACCCTATATATCACTGGCATCATCGTTACCGCACGGGATTCTGCACACCGGAGAGCATTAGAATTCTTCAAAAAAGGAGAAAAAATGCCAATTGATTTGGAGGGGTTGGGAATTTTTCATTGTGGACCAATTGTAAAGAAAGAAGGGTGTAAGTTTATAACCATTGCAGCAGGTCCAACTACCAGTACGCGAATGGAAATTTTTGAGGATGATTTCATTAAGAACTTTAAACCCCGAGTTATAATAGGAAAAGGTGGCATGGGTAAAAGAACAACTGACGCGATGCAAAAGTATGGAGGGGTCTACGGGGCTTTCACTGGGGGAGCCGCTATTCTCGCCTCAAATGCGGTGAAAAAAGTTAAAGACGTGGCGTGGGTTGATCTTGGAATGCCAGAGGCGTTGTGGATCTTAGAAGTTGAGAATTTCGGTCCGTTGACCGTTGCCATTGATTCGCATGGAAACAATCTTTTCGAAAACGTTGAAAAGAAAGTAGAACAAAAGAGAAAAGAAATCTACAGAATGCTTGGAGTGTCAACATAAGGAAGGTTTAAAGATCGTATAAAACCAAATTAAGTCTTTTTATGCATTTTGAGTAGACATATTGTGCGCGTACATTGATAGCTTATATATGAAAGATATATTTTTTTAGAGGGATAATCTTGTCAAACGAAAACATAAACCCTTTAGACGTTGCAAAAAAGCAAGTAGATTTAGCGGCGGAAATTTTGAATTTAGAAAGTGGAATCTGTGAATTACTTAAAGTACCAGACAGAGTGGTTGTTGTATCTGTCCCGATAAAAAGAGATAATGGAGAGATCAAAACACACACAGGAATAAGGGTTCAACATAGCAAAGTTAGGGGTCCATATAAAGGAGGAATCCGTTATCATCCAGATGTCACAATAGAAGAAGTCACAGCATTGGCGATGTGGATGACTTGGAAATGTGCCATTGCAGATCTCCCCTACGGTGGAGCAAAGGGGGGGATAAGATGTAATCCCAAAGAACTATCAATTAACGAGATTGAACATATAACCCGAAGATACACGACTATGATATTATCTGACATCGGTCCATATCAGGATGTTCCAGCTCCTGATGTTTATACAGATGAACAGATTATGGCTTGGATAATGGATACCTATAGCCAATTCAAAGGATACAGTGTTCCAGAAGTCGTAACTGGAAAACCTCTTAACTTGCAGGGAATTGAAGGCAGATCAACGGCAACCGCAAAGGGATTGATTTGTTGCTTATGTGAAGCAGTAAAGTCTCTCGGAATGAGATTGAGAGGAACAACGGTTGCAATTGAAGGGTTTGGAAAGGTTGGATGGAACACTGCTCGATTCCTACATGATAAAGGATGTAAAATTATTGCTGTAAGCGATTCCATGGGAGGGATCTACAGCCCACAAGGCATCAACCCAATGAAAGTTCATACGCATAAGAATAAAAAAGGTTCAGTTCAAAATTTTGAAAATTGCCAAAACATAACCAATAATGAATTATTGGAAACCAAGTGTGACATACTAATCCCAGCAGCCCTTGAAAATCAGATTACTGCTAAGAATGCAGTAAATATTGAAACACGTATTTTAGCAGAAGGCGCCAATGGACCAACCACCCCTGAAGCAAGTCAAGTCCTTGCAGAGAAAGAAATCTTTATGATACCTGATATTCTGGCCAATTCGGGTGGGGTAACAGTTAGCTATTTTGAGTGGGTTCAGAATCTCCATAGAGAACATTGGTCCAAGAAAGAAGTAAATTATCATCTCGAGCGCAGAATGATGAAAGCATTCAAAGATGTTTTTGCTAGCAAGAAAAAATACGAGATAGACATGAGAAAAGCTGCTTTCACACTCGCTGTAGGAAGAGTTGCAGAAGCATATAATACACTAGGATTGTGGCCTTGAGCACGAGAAGATTTGATATATATACGTCATATAATTCATTCTTTTATTTTTAATATAGCAATAATTGTTGTAATAATCATCAATGAAGATATTTTAAAGATTGTTTGAATTGATTACTCGTTCATTAATTCTGCGTTGAACAAAGTTTACTCCACTACATCTACCATAGTGTGATGTTTTGTATGCCTCTATTTTTCTTAAAGGCATCCGCGAGGCTCGTGCCCAAGATCAGGGCCTCTTTGTTTAACGTCAAATATTCCGGTGATATGCAGCTCTCAAGAACTTTCATGATCGATTCGTGTTTAATTAGCTCGGTTAAACTGCACAGGGCGCCTAGCACACACATGTTAAATACGATTGGCTTACCAATTTTATCAACAACCGCTCTATACATATCTAGCTCTACCTGCCTGGCGTCCACCATTTTTTTCTGTTTAACGAAAGAGCAGTCCGTCAATAGAAGCCCTCCCGGCCTGATCAGATGACAGTATTTATTGTAGGTTTTTTGGGTAAGGCACACTATGACGTTTGGTTGGATGACCTTAGGAAAGATTATATCCTCGTCTGAGATGATGACGTCAGACCGGCTGAGTCCACCTCTAACCGTCGACCCGTAGGATTGCGACTGGATGGCGTTTAATCCTTCGTGTATGATCGCGGCTTCCGCGAGGACCCTCCCTGCCGTAATGAGCCCTTGCCCTCCTGCACCCGAGAAGATAATTCTGCATAGTTTCATCGTTTACCTTCCTTTGCTTCCTCAACAATTTTAAGATATTCCTCGCAATATTCCGGTTTCTCTTTTTGTACAAATATCCCCCGTTCGATTAAATCCGGGTCCTTTAATTTCCTTTTGCTACCTATCGGAGTTGTATGGGTCTTGTAATACTTGAGCATGTCAATTGCGTCGGCAATTTTGTTCTTCCTACCATAATATGTAGGGCACTGCGAGAGAATTTCCACCACCGAAAACCCATGGTGTGCGATCGCCTTCTCCAGAATTGAAATCATTTCGGTCACATGATATGTTGTGGTCCTAGCTACAAATGAGGCTCCGGCACCTATAACCAGCTTGGCGACATCGAAGGGGTGATCTCTGTTGCCGTACGGTGCCGTGGTCGCAAATTCGCCGTATTTCAGGGTTGGTGAACTCTGCCCGCCTGTCATACCATACACGACGTTGTTCATGATGATCGCGGTGATGTCAATGTTGCGCCGAGCGGCATGGATAAGATGGTTTCCCCCGATGGCTAACGCGTCGCCGTCACCCATCGCAACGAGTACAGTCAAATCGGGTCTACTGAGTTTCACACCAGTGGCAAAAGCCAGCGCCCGACCATGTATGGTATGCAAAGTATGAAAATCGAGGTATCCGCAGATCCTTGAGGAACATCCGATGCCGGAGACAGCGGCAATAGAGTTTTTCTTTATTCCCAAGTTGTCGATTGCGCGAATAATGGCGCCCATAACGATGCCATGACCACAACCTGGGCACCAGAGATGGGGGAAAAATCGCTCTCGTATGTAATCTCTCATGGTCATTGCTTAGATCACCTTCCTTGGATGATCCGTAAGATATTGAACACGTGGGAGGGGGTGATGTAATTGCCGTTGATCTGATTAGCGAGTAACACCTTATTGGGATCGTCTACGGCCTTTTTTACTTCCTGAAAGATCTGACCCATATTCATTTCAACAACTATGACACATTTAGCGGTCTTACACCGTTCTCTCACAATCTCGACAGGGAAGGGCCAGAGGGTCTGAAGTTCCAGTAGACCAAGCATCTCGCCTCGTGTCCGCCTATTTCTCACCAAATGCAGCGCCGTTCTAGCGGAAGAACCGTAAGAAATCAAGAGATACTCCGCGTCGTCAATAAAGAACTCCTTGAACCTCGCCATCTCTCGTGCGTGGCCCTCGATTTTGTCTACGAGGTGCTGCAACAGATCGTAGGTGATCTTTGGATTGTCAGATGGAAACCCCCACATATCGTGCATCAACCCCGTAACGTTATATCGATGGACACCCCCAAAATCAGACATCGGAAATCTCCCGTCTTCTCTCGGCAGATAGGGGTGGTAATTCGTTCCTTTAGGTACAGAGGTTTTGAGTCGTTTCACCACATCGATCTCTCCCCGGGTTGGCATGACGACCTTTTCTCGGGTGTGCGCTACAACTTCGTCAAAGAGCAAAACAACTGGTGTTCTGAACGTTTCAGATAGATTAAAAGCCTCTACCGTCACTGCAAACACATCTTGATTATTTGATGCTGTTAGCGCTACAATGGCGTGATCTCCATGGGTTCCCCACCTCGCCTGCATGACATCTCCCTGACTCACATGGGTGGGAAGCCCAGTGGATGGACCGCCCCTCTGCACGTTCACTATAACTGAGGGGGTCTCCGTCATGATAGCAAACCCGATTGCTTCCTGCATTAGCGAAAACCCTGGTCCGCTGGTCGCGGTCATAACCTTTTTTCCGGTAAGAGAGGCCCCGATAATTGCACACATCGAAGAGATCTCGTCTTCCATCTGGATGAATGTTCCGCCTTTTTTTGGGAGCCGATAAGCTAATAACTCCGCAATTTCTGTAGAAGGAGTAATCGGATAACCCGCAAAAAAATCTAGATCAGCATAAAGTGCTGCCTCCACACACGCCTCACTTCCTTGAATAAATAAACATTTGTTATCCACTCTTCAACCCCACCTAAGCTCAATAGCGAGTTCCGGACAACGTAGCTCACAGAGTCTACAACTGTTGCATTTTTTTGGGAAAGCAAGATATGCCTTTCCCATCTCATCCTGCGCTAAAGCATTCCTTGGACAGAATTCTACACAGATTCCGCAGCTTTTGCACCAACTTCTGTTAAAAACGGGAAATTCTTTTTCTTGAACGATTGTCATATTGCTTTTCTCGATTATTCAAAGAAAGAAATAACTTTTTAAGCCTTACACCTTTTTTGGTGTTTTATGATGTGCATGCGCAGAAGGATGGAATAGTGAAAGATCAAGATTCGACGATTGGTGTTTACATTTGTCACTGTGGGGGAAACATTAGTGATACAGTAGATGTGGAGAGGGTAAGAGAAACTGTTTCTAGATTTGAAGGAGTGACAATTGCGAGAACTTATGAGTATGTATGCAGTGACCCTGGACAAGAATTGATAAAGGAGGACATAAAAAAAGAGGGCCTTAATAGAGTAGTGGTGGCTTCATGTTCACCACGGATGCATCTTGAAACTTTTAGGAAAACATTAGAAGCTGCTGGGTTGAATAAGTATCTCTTGGATATGGCGAATATAAGGGAACAATGCAGCTGGGTACATGACAATAAAGAAAAAGGAACAAACAAGGCAATCGATCTCATCCGCGGAGCAGTAGCACGAGCCCAATACCTAGAGCCCCTTGAAACGAAAAAGATTCCTATAAACCAGAATGTTCTCATAATCGGTGGAGGAATAGCCGGAATAATCTCCTCACTTGAACTAGCTGACAAAGGCTATCAAGTTTACTTGATCGAAAAAAGCCCCAGTATAGGTGGACATATGGCTCAACTTAGCAAAACCTTTCCAACTCTGGATTGCTCCCAGTGTATTCTTACCCCCAAAATGGTGTCTGCTTCACAACATCCAAACATCAAAATCTTTAGCATGACGGAATTATCGGCAGTCAAAGGAACACCCGGCAACTACAGGGTCATAATTAAAAAACGCCCCCGATTTGTAGATGAACAAAAATGCACAGCATGTGGAGAATGCGAAATAAGATGTCCCATCAAAGTTCTAAGCGAATTTGAAACAGGTTTGCTTCAACGAAAGGCTATTTATAGACCATTCCAGCAAGCAGTTCCTAAAACTTACGTAATAGACAGCGAGCATTGTTTACACTTCACAAAGGGAGTGTGTGGAATCTGTGAAAAATTCTGTAAAGGAAATGCTATCGATTTCCATCAAGAAGAAGAAAACCTCGAGTTAAATGTAGGTGCAATTGTTACATGCACTGGGTTTCAGCAAATAGAACCGGAAATCTTGGAGGAATACAGTTATGGTTTACATCCTGACATTATCACCAATTTGCAATTTGAGAGACTTATTCCACACGGATTAATTAGACCATCTAATGGAGAAGTAGCGAAAAGGGTAGCTTTCATACTTTGTGCAGGCAGCCGAAACATGAATGAAGACAGAGGAGTTGAACATTGTTGCAAAATTGGTTGTATGGCATCGATCAAACAAGCTATGTTACTTCAAAAAGTTGTACCAAGTGCTGATCCCTGGATTTTTTACACAGATATAAGAGCGGATGGAAAAGGATACGAGGAGTTCTATGTTACTTCTCAAGATCATAATGTTCATTATGTTAGAGGTCGAGTTGGAGAAATCATTCCCACTGATGATGGAGTTACTGTGAGGGCGGAAGACACTCTTCTTGGTAACCAAGTTGAAGGAAACTTTGACTTAGTCGTGCTCGTTTTGGGTCTCATTCCTAATTCAGACACCCACCAACTTGCAAAAAAATTGGGTATTCAAGTTGGTTCAGACGGGTTCTTATTAGAAAGACATTATAAGCTTAGACCTGTAGATAGCCAACGCGAAGGGGTGTTTGTTGGCGGATGTGCCTTAGGTCCTAAGGACATAAGAGAAACGACTCTAGAAGCAATGGCTACCTCTTCAAGAGTTGCAACGTTTGTTGGAAAAGGTGAAAAAGTTCTTTCACCAGAAGTTGCTTACATTATCCCTGAAAAATGCGATGGTTGTGAATTATGCATAAGTGTATGTCCTGTTGATGCTATCAAAAACTCGGATGAAGGCGTGACAATAAACCAGATTTCATGCATCGGCTGTGGAATTTGTGCCCCAAAATGTCCCAGAGGAGCCATTGAACTGAAAAACTCAACAGAAGAGCAACTGATGGCTCAGATTAGCGGGATAAGTGAGCGTGGGGAGTCACCAAAGATCGTGGCATTCCTTGAAAAGGAAATAGCTTATGGCGCTGCTGACTTAGCTGGGCAAAATAGAGTTACTTATCCTACTAACGTCGAAATAATTAGCATTCCCTCAACAGGACGTATAAGCTTGGAACACATATTACTAGCATTTGCTTCTGGAGCTGACGGCGTCTTATTATTAGAAGACCATGGAGGGGTATTTACGGAAGAAGCCTTAAGAGAGAATACAATCAAAATGAAAAAGGAACTGAAAGCATATGATATTAATTCGCTACGGTTAATGTCTTTTTCTACAACCCTTCCAGAATACAATAAGGTCCAAGATACCTTCGAAAAATTCTCAGCAAGAATTTCAAAAATAGGTGCTATTTCAAAAGAAAAGCGAGCCAAGATTAGAGAAAAATTCCAAGGAAGATTCTCAGCACCAGAATTTCCCGTGTAGTTTTTGTGTTTTTATCAGGTTACAACTAGTATATATGCAAGCAAGGAATAAGATTTCATTTAAAGCGGAAAAAGATGGTTGATATATCGCGAATTCCAACTTAAATATTGATAAACGAGTTAGAGAGCACACACGAAGTGAAAAATAATATTTTGACATAAAATCAATCTCACAGGCTAGGCTTATCTAAATAATTTTGGAAGTTGAGAAGGTATGCATTAAAAAGATTTTTAAGAGATATACTATTATTTTAGTAGTAAAAATATTCACAATCAATACAAAGCAAAAATAGTTTTTTCACCACTATCACAACAATATCAATTTTTAGGGCATGTGAAATTCAGAAAACCAAGATAGCAATCTGCAATGCCCATTGCACGTATATGGCAGAATTCAATATCTTAAAAAGAACATACATTTTGTCTCTCTGAATTTTCGAAGTTCATGGCAAAGACTTATTAACGGTTACGTGCACACATCGCACTTCAAAATAATATACTGTGTTTAAATTTGAGTTTTAGGAGGATCTCGTTTATGACTGGAAAATCGTCTGTAGATGAATTACTTGCTTCGGCTGAGAAACCAGCTAAGTTAGCTATGGCTTATCACCCTTTTTATGAAGGAAAAATTCAGGTTATGTTGAAATGTCCCATTCGTGATACACGGGACTTTGCTGTGTGGTATACTCCAGGCGTAGCTGCCTCCTGCAAAGCCATAAAGAAAAACTCAGATTTAGTGTTCACTCATACAAATCGATGGAATTATGTTGCCGTGGTAAGCGATGGAACCCGTGTGCTTGGTTTAGGAGACATTGGTCCAGAAGCAGGATTACCCGTAATGGAAGGAAAAGCCTTACTTTTCAAGTATTTAGGAGGTGTCGACGCATTTCCTCTCTGTTTAGGCACTAAAGATCCTGATGAGCTAGTAACCGCCTGCAAATGGATTGAACCAACTTTCGGCGGCATAAACCTAGAAGATATGGCGACACCAAAATGCTTCTATATCCTTGACAAAGCTCGAGAAGAACTTAACATTCCTGTTTGGCATGACGACCAGCAGGGAACAGCCACAGTTATACTCGCGGGTCTAATAAACGCCCTTAAATTAACAGGTAAAAAAATAAAAGAAGCAAAAATTGCAATGCTTGGAGTAGGCGCAGCAAACACGAGAACAGCTATTGTCCTTGAGAGAGTTGGAGTTAACCTTGCAAACATTGTAATGGTAGATAGTAAAGGAATTCTTCACTCAAACCGGAAAGATATAGAGGCAGAAAAGAAGAATAATCCATGGAAATGGAATTTTTGTTTAAAAACCAATGGTGAGGCGAAGACAGGAAATGCAGTCGAAGCCTTTAAGGGAGCAGATGTCTGCATAGCCGCTTCTAGACCGGGCCCAGGGACAATTAAAAAAGAATGGATAACCAAAATGGCCATAGATCCCATTGTCTTTGCTTGTGCAAATCCTATACCTGAAATATGGCCTTGGGACGCAAAAGAGGCGGGAGCAAAAATTGTAGGAACAGGTCGCTCGGATTTCGAAAATCAAATAAATAACTCCTTAGGCTTTCCAGCCATCTTCAGAGGAGTTCTTGACGTAAAAGCCAAGATAATCACTGATGATATGTGTATAGCAGCAGGTAAAGAATTGGCCAAGTTCGCTGAAGAAAGAGGCATTCACGAAGGAGACATAGTCCCAAGAATGGATGAATGGGAAGTCTTCCCCAGAGAAGCTGTAGCTTGCGCTTTAGAGTCCATTAAAGAAGGTATAGCTAGAGTTAAATTAAGTAAACAAGAAATATACGATCGAGCAGTTGCTGTTATAAACAATGCTAGGGAATCAACACACCTATTAATGAAGAAAGGGCTTATTCTTCCTCCTCCTGATGATGTTTGATTATGTTCTTTCAACACTTCTTTGTGTTTTAACTACTCGATTAAGGTTTGAACCACTTCTAACTTGATGTCCATCTGATAGTAACGGAAAAGTTGTCGAATTCCATTCGTCAATGATCGTGCTGTGTTGATTTTGTAACCTTCATCTATTAAGTGAGCCTGAAAGATTCTATAATTTTTGAATAGTTTGAAGCTCACTTTCCTAGAAAAGCTTGTTTTCTTGCAAAACTCCTCCTTTTTTAAGGGTTAAATTTTAACCCCAAACCTGATCAGTTATAAGCGGAGAAACGACAAGGAAAACTCGACGTAATTGTAAAGAGAAAAAATACAAAAAGAAAAAATCTGAATCGGTTACATCTCTGAATTTAGATTATTGATTCAGTCTGGCTGCAATTTTTGTCCCTTTTCCTCGCAGCACAGATGGAATAATTGCCACGATATTTAAACCCGCAAGCCAGAGATAAGTCATCTTCAATCCTTGAAGGAACTCAGCACCAGCGTTCAATGTTGTGGTACATCCCGAAACTATCTGCGTTACTAAGGCGTAGGGAATAGTGAAGCTAATAAAAAGTATAGCCAAGTTGAGACTGACAGCAAAGCCTACATTGAAAAAAGTCGAACGCAGAGCTGAGGCTATTCCTGTTCTTTCCATAGGAACAGAGCTCATAATAGAGCTCATGTTTGGGCTGAGGAATGTCCCGATGGCTGCACCAAATAGCCCCATAAAGGCTGCAACGGTCAAGTAAGGAGTTGTAGCTTCCACCGTCGAGAATAAAAACAATGAAATGCTAGACACAGCTATGCCCAATGTTGTGAAGGGCAGGTGACCGTACTTGTCGCTGAGTTTGCCACCTAATGGACCAAAGATCAGGAAGGCAATATCAAAAGGGATTATTCTTATTCCCGCATCCAAAGGACCTAGACCAAGCACGAGTTGGAAGTAAAAGCTCAGCAACAGCAAAACTGCTCCCCAAGATATTGCAATTATCAAATTGGCAACAACGCCTCCTGTGTACTCGCGTATCTTTAAGAGATTAAGATCAAGCAGAGGACTTTGGCATCGCAATTCTTGACCTATGAATACTGCGAGACTGACAATACTGAGTACAACAAACTCAATTGTGAGGAGGAGGTTTCCCATACCGTAGGCTGCAAAGGTCAACGCCAGTAGTAGGGATGTAATGAAGGTGGTGAATGTCATCAAACCAATCCAATCCATGCTGGACGAATTGTTGTTGGCGATGTCTTTTTCTTTAGGCATATTTTCTTTTATTTCAAGTTGTGACCAAACTGTTCCGAATATGCCTATTGGCACGTTGATGTAGAATAGTGCTCGCCAATCTCCAAAAACCGAAAGGATGAAGCCGCTTACTGTTAATCCCGCCATGGCACCAAAGCGAAATCCAAGATTATTAATACCCAATGAGAATCCCAATTCATTCTTGGGATTGGCGTCAACTATGATTGCAACGCTGCTCGTCAGGATGATACCCGCGCCTATGCCCTGAATGACCCTAAACAAAATAAGCTGTAAAGGATCTGCGGCGAGGCTGGTCATTGCTGAGCCAATGCTAAATATAGCAAAACCGCTTGTGTAGATACGTTTTCTGCCAAACATATCCGCCAAACGGCCGACCAGAAGCAGAATTGCTATGCAGCCTAGGAGGTATGCTTGATTTATCCAGATGCCTTGTTCAGTGTCTGCTCCAATAGCTTGAATAACATCTGGTAAACCTACGATCAGTATGCGTGCATCCAATCCCGCCATCAAAACGCCAATTGTGGTAACAGATAAAACAACCCACTTGTAACGCAAATTTGCCACCTCACTTGAGTGGCTGTTTCATTCTTGGGAAGTGTGGTTTAAAGGTTATCCCAAAAGTGTGAGATTTTCTATTGGGTATTTCTTTATTGAAGTTAGTTTTGTTAATTCACTATAAACCCGCATAATCTTTCAAATCTTTGCTGTATTCCTTAGCTACTTTTACGGCAAGGTCTGATTTTTATTGCATATTTTTTAGGCAACACTACATTCACTCTTTTCTCAGGAAAATCTTCTATGATCTTTATTGGGCTTATATAATTTTTTGTTGAAAATTAATCGTTTAATAACTCTAAATAATAATTTCTATTTATCTATTTATTTACATCTAATTTTTAACCTATATAATAACGTAAAGATAATCTCATTTATGTCTAAACAATAACCAACACAATCATCTAAACTACAATCTCTAATTATCTCTATTCCTTACTATTCTCATTGTATTTATATAGGGTGAGAGAGGGACAGAGAGACCGTGAGAGAGATAGAGAGGACACACACGCACGGGCACGGGGGGGGGGCACGGACACATGAGCACGAAGGAGAGAGAAAGGTTAAAATTTAACCACAAATCCCAAAAATATTTGTGCTTTCAGAATAGCTAAATCTTTAAAAATTTGCTACATATATTAAGTAATCATGTCGAAAAAAGATGTTGACGAAGCTTTTGAGTGGTTAGTAGTGATATACGGCATAGTTAATGCCATAATAGTCTCATATCCAGAGTACTTCTATCGGGGAGAACAGTATGGAATGTCTGCATCTGAGGTTGCCGTCAAATCCGTAGTTCTTCCCTTAATCATAACTGCTTTAATTTGGATAGTAGGCAAACTTGCCACCGACATCAGAATCCGAGTTACAGCCAAGTTAACAGCATGGATGTTCATACTAATGCTTGTATATGGCAGCATTTTTTCATACTTAGGAGGAGCAGGGTACATCTCCATGAGCGCCACCTTGACTGGAGTAAACATGTTAATCATCTCAGTCCTCATCCCACTCATTAATTTCAAAGTTGTGCTGCCAAGATACAAGGAGATGTATCCAGACAAAAATTTCCTCAGAAGCAAAACCCTACTCATTATCGTTTATATCTTCGCTACTATTCTTAATCTTTCATTGCTTCTCATCTTACCAAGACCAACCTAATTGCACAAGCTTATGGATTTCTAATTTAGTAGCGAAATCGTTCTTTTTCTATTATTCAGATCGAATTGACTATTTGCGTGCGCATAGCGTTTCAAGTAAACTATTATTTCTACGTGTGTGTGACTGAGTGACTGAATGTGACTAAGTGAGTGACCACACGCGTGCATGAGTTTGGGTTGTTAAAATTTAATCTCAAACCCAAAATAGCTAAATGCCCGTACACATTATCCATAAAAACCATAATCGTGTGAGCCTTTAAACTTCTTTTTGAATATTATGATGTTTAGGGTTGCTAAACTTAGTAGTGAAAGCATAATGAATGAGGAAAATTCAGGTATTACTGTTGTAGCCGTAATCTCTATTGTGTGAGTGCTGTGTTCATAGGTTATGCTGAATAGATAATGAGTGCCATTATATGTTCCAGTGTAGTCCATATTTTTGATTAACAGGGCACTGTCTTTATAAATTGAGAAGTCGCCTGACATCAATTCTGATGGAATGGTAACATTACAGAAACCGGCTGTTCCAGGGGCGCCATCAACATGGAATCTAATTGCTGTGCCGTTGAAAACGAACTCTGACACGCTTGAATTGCTCACTGTTTCAATGACGTAAGTGTTGATTTCTATAGTCACGTTATGAGTGGTTACTTCAAATGATGTGTCTTCACCATTGCCTCCCGGAGGAATTTCTTCGAATACTGCCCATGCTGCCATGTTTTCAGTCATTGTGAGATACCACGGGTTACTTGTTCCTCCAAGTCCAAGAGCCCAACGGTCAAATGTCCATCCTGAAGCTGGAACCGCTGTGATGTTAGCTACTTCTCCTGTCTTGAATTCTACATTGTCTCCTGTGTGCAGTGTTCCGTTCACATAGACTTCTCCGTTTCCGATTGGCGGGATAACACCAAGGTAGTAGTTCGTAACGACTAGACCTGCAGTCACGTTAAACTGTGAGCCCGCAGACTCACTTTCACCGTCGTTAACAACAATCCAGTGAATTCCATTGACTGCTGAAGGAATTGTTACCTCCATCTCATATGCACCGGTGTTATCTGCACCTGTGGAATTCAGCACCTTGCCAGATAGGGCGTCCCAGTATGCGGTTACAATAACGAACTTAGCGGCGCCTCCGGCACCTGCCGAAACCGTTACCTTTGTGCCAGGAGGTCCAAAAGTTGGGTCAAGTGTTGGTGCGAAGGAAATTTCTGCGCTTGCCATTGGAAGAGCCGCTAGTATTGTTGATATTGCCAGTATCGTTACGATTAGAGTTGTTGTTAGTTTTTTGTTCAATGCTAACGTACTCTCTCTAATCAAATATATGAAATGAGCGCCTATTATGGTTTGTGAAATTCTCTACTTCGTCGTTAGGGCGGCTTCGTCAATTCTGAGATAAAGATGTCTCGTTTCTCTTACCTTGCTAAATCTGTGGACTTCAATTTTTCTCTGGAAAAATGGTCCGTCAAGTACCATTGTATGATATTCTCCATTTTCGCCATTTGGATCAATCCCGAAATTGTCCACAAGCCTTTTCAGGTCTTTAAGAGAGTCACTGTCAAATTCTCTTCCTAACCATTCTTCATCAAACCAGGGTCGTTTCACATGGGTAAAGATTGCCTTTAACCCCGATGAAATTTCCTGATTCAAAATCTCGTACGGATCTAGACCCCACAAGGGCGTAATAACTTCGATGTCTATGCCTTGGCAAACTGTATCCATCCACTGTCCATGAGCAACATCAATAACATGAATGTCCCCGGTTACAATCCCCTCAATCTCCTCATTTTCAATCAAATCCAGAATAGCTTCCTCGTAAAGTTCTCGATAAGAGCTCCTGCCCACTTCCAACCTAACAATCTTGTGAGGTATCCCCATAGCTTTGGATTGGAGATCCATTATCAAAAGTGGATGTTGCAGTGAAGGCCAACCGTCCAGAACAAAAGTAACAAGGCAGGAGACGTCGTGCCCTTGAGATAACACCTTGCAACATGATAGGAACGAGTCTTTACCGCCACTCCACGAAACGGCAACTTTCATTATTACAAACTCCAACAATTCCGATCATTATGTTTGACCTATAATCATGTATCCTCTGTCATTCAGCACATCATCATGATTCAGGATTTTTCTATATAAATCTTTAAAATGAACGAAAGATTTTCTCTCAAGGAAAAACACGAGGGTGAGCGCATTAGCCCTAAACCAACAGTTCCTTTCTTCGTTTTATGGATTGGGTTACTTGTTTGGGTTTGGGGTTAAATTTTTGGTCAAACAAAAAAGGGAAAAGGAGAACCGATTTGTGGCTTGGCTCTAGAACCCTAGGTCGTATGCTTCTTCTCCATGTTGACTTAGATCAAGACCTGTATCTTCTTCTTCTGGACTTACTCGTAATGGTGAGAAGAAATTGATTACTTTTAATAGCAGGAAAGAACCAAAAAAGGAGAAGGCGGCAACGAACAAAACAGACAACACTTGAGCAATCAACAAAGAAGAATTGCCATAGAACAAACCATCTACGTCGTTTACCATAGTTGTTGCAAACAACCCAGTAGCTATCGAACCCCACACGCCACTTATTCCATGGCAAGCAAAGACATCCAATGAGTCATCAATTCTTGTTTTTGCCAACCTCCAATTAGCCACCAAGTTTGATACTACTCCCGCTACCAAACCTATAACAATCGCATACGTAACATTGACAAATCCAGAAGCGGGTGTTATCGCTACCAATCCACACACTGCACCAACAGAAATTCCAACCGCTGAGGGTTTTCCCTTTGTTAACCAATCAACAATCATCCAACTTATTGCGGCTGCTGCAGCAGCCAAGTTAGTGACTACAAGCGCAGACACGGAAAGGGCGTTTGCTTCTAGTGCGCTTCCTGCATTAAATCCAAACCAACCAAACCAGAGCAACGATGCACCTAGCATTACATATGGTATATTGCATGCTTTGTGTTCGATTCCATTACAGCTGTTGTTTGGCTGACCTTTCAGTATTTTGCGTCTGCCAATAACCAATGCGGCGGCGAGTGCAGAAAATCCTGCGTTAATATGAATTACTATACCACCTGCGAAGTCAACTGCACCCAAAAAGTTTAACCACCCATTAGCGTTCCACACCCAGTGTGCTACTGGCGAGTAAATGAATGTTGACCATAGTACTGTGAATATTAGAAGCGAACGGAATTTGATTCGTTCGGCAAATGCTCCGATGATCAAAGCAGGAGTAATTGCTGCGAATTTCAGCTGGAAAGCAAAGAAAAGTAGTTCAGGAATTTGGGTTGCATATGGGCTTATAGTGTTTATGCCTATTCTGCTTAATCCTGCTAAGGATAGGTCACCAATTATGCCGTTTATGCTGGGGCCAAAGGTGATGCTGTAACCCCAAAATGTCCAGACTAAGCTGGAAACTGCGAATATGATTAAACATTGAACAAGTGTTGAAACAAGGTTTTTCTTTCTAACTAAGCCCGCGTAGAAGAATCCAAGTGCGGGGGTCATTAGCATAACTAATGCGGTCGCTGTTGATACCCATGCTATGTCTCCTACTGCCATTGTTCATGCCTCTTCTTGTTGGTTTTGTTTGGTGTGCTGTTTTTTTGGATGCGTTTAGTTTCCATGATTATTGTTGTCTCCGTTAAGTCATTCAATTAAAGAGTGAATAATTACTTAATTATATATAAGTCTTTGCTAAAGACTGAATGAATATTCATTCATTCCCCCAAAGTTGAACGGTTATTCATTTAACACCTGAAATTCATTCAGTTAGCTGTAAAAATGAACATCAAATCAAGCAAGTTCCAGAAACGTGTTCAAAATCAAAAAACAGAAAAAACAGGAACTGAACAAAAAATCACCAAAAACAAGTAATCAGTGGACAAAATAACGGGGGCGCGTCCAAAAATGATCTTTTGGGTTTGGGGTAGAATTTTAGTCTTAACCTGATTGAATAAAACAAACTAACCTAGTTAGTGACAATTCTTGCTTTGTAATGATTTGCATCTTGAACTACCTCTAAAACATTATTATCGGGATCTAAGAAATCAGCCACTATTCCTCCCCATTCCGTCTTAGTAGGTTTCAGGGTGAATATTACACCCTTTTCTTTGAGATTATCATATAGTGTTTGTATGTCGTCTGTCTCAAAGACTATTCCTGTTCTTTTTTTCCTCTTAGATTTCTTGCCTGTTGCAGATAAACCTATTTTAGCTAAGGGTTCAGCTGGACCAACTTCTGCATGATTAAACTCTCTGGCATCAAGAGCAATTTCCAGACCAAGGATTTCATTATAAAATTTCAAAGATCGCTCTATATCTGACACTCTAATCATAGTTAACCAAAGACGAGTTATTCTTCCCCTATGTTTAGCCATGTTCGACCCTCAGATAAACTTAGAATGTTTGTGCATAAAATATTTTAGATATTGGGTTTGGGGTTAAATTTTAGCACTAGAATTCAACCATGTTTTTGCGCAGTTGCTGTTCTTTTGATCTGGCTTTTTTGATAAAAAAAGAGGGTGGGAACTCCTCCTGCCAATGTGAATATTATCCTGAAAGTCTGATTGTTCAGATCGACCAATGGCGCAATGACGCAGGCTACTAGATAAAGCGCAATTATCATGATTAATGGTATCGCAATAAAAGTTACAAGTACTTCGCTGACCTGGTCTTCGTTCAAGGAATGCCCTCTACTATTATAGTATATCTGATTAATTAAGATTTACTATAAAATCCACAGTTTGGGTTTGAGGTTAGAATTTAACCTCTCTCAAACAACCATCATGGGACCCGTAGGTGGTGAGGTAGCTATCCTTTTGTCCATATCTGCCATTAAGATGGTGAAGCTTATGATGAAGCGAGGGTCTAGAACTTGACGTGTAATGTCGATTCCGTAAGAATATCTAAATGCAGAGCCCACGTTTTTTTTGTATATGAGCAATGATTTCCCCCTCCGGAGTCAGGACTTGCTATTCTTTAAATAACTTACCTACATCCTTTATCTCAGCCAATTGCTGACCAGCCGAATCTTCTACTCTCCACTCTGGTTCTTCATACGTAGAAAACAGATAATAAATTCCAAGAGTAGCGAGAGCTGCACCAACGAAAATTATCCCTAAGAAACCTAGGGAGGCCGTCACTAAGTATAATATGAACCCAAATATTGCCACTGGAAGGCCAGCAACAAACAGGATAACTCCAAGCAAAGATTTTTTCTTATTACTGGAAGACCTTGGCTTTTCTCTTATGGTGGCTCGAAGCTGATTTTGAGTATCGTAAACAGCATATCCTTTTTTGGATGTGTGAATCTCCCCCATACGAGTCCCATCCGTTCCTTCGAACCAGAATTTAGGCCAAAGTTTTAATCTCTGTTTTTTGACGTAACCAAGAACATCCCCATATCCATTTTTGATATTGTAGACGTCTCTTACATATCTAAAAAGAGCACCAGCTAATTTAAGCTCAATAATATACTGTTTTTCATTAAACACTCTGATCACAGGATACTAAGTACATCAATACTTGAATTCTGTCAGAACCACATCATTCAGAAGTTTTCTTGTCAATTAGATTTTTTTAGATTTAACTAAATATTAACTTTTGGGTTATAACAAATCTGCGTTGGTTTGGGTTGGGTTTGGGGTTAAATTTTAAGGCACATGTTTTCCTATATTTAATGGGGTGAAGGATGACCCAGCAGTGGGAAGGACTGATCCAAAAACTGGTTAGAAGCAGTATTCTCAGGTCGCCTAATGTTATCAGGGCGTTGCGTCAGGTGCCTCGGGAACCGTTTCTTCCCGGAAACGTGAAAGCTAGTGCAGCAATGGACTGTCCGCTTCCTATAGGTTCAGGGCAAACAGTTTCCGCGCCTCTCAGTTGACACAGTGCGGTCAGCTGGGCGAAACATGGTATCCATAATGGATGAGGCCCTTGAGCTGGAAGTGGGGCACAAAGTGCTAGAGGTGGGTGCGGGTTCAGGCTGGCACGCCGCCACCATAGCTGAGATAGTGGCTCCCTCGGATGCCTCTGAGGAAGAGTGTGGACACGTATATACAATAGAAAGAATAGCCAAGTTAGCTGCATTCGCCAACGAAAACCTCGCCAAGACAGGGTATGGAGACAGGGTCACCGTAATCCACCAGGATGGAACCTTGGGGTACCCCGAAGAGGCTCCATACGACCGTATCCTAGTTGCTGCGGCTGGTCCAGAAGTGCCCAAACCACTGGTTGAACAGCTAAAAAACGGGGGAATCCTTCTTGTTCCAGTGGGCGGAGCACAGTTCTACCAAAACTTAGTTCGCGTCAGAAAAAAGAACGGAAAAATAGTTGAGGAAAACTTGGGGGGAGTCGCCTTCGTGCCTCTAATCGGCAAGCACGGTTTCGAACCGTAACCATGCTCTAGCCGAACCAGCTTTCCAGAGTTGTTTTGCTTTTCGCCTCTTTTATTCCCGCAGTCATCTTATCGAGGGCTTTACGTACCCTATCCTCAGAAAAGTCTCTCTCCCGACAAAGAAACTCTACCACACCATCAACATCCGGTTCTCCCCAATCTAACCTGTAGTTGTCCGTAACTTTTGGGTTAAGAAAAATTTCCCGTATTCTCTTTGGCTCAGCAGGAAACTCAGCGTCTTCCAGTTCAGTCACAGCCTCCTCGACGTTTCCATGCTTCTTTATCAGTTTCAGTGCGGTTTTTGGTCCTATGCCCTTCACGCCATCAGGATTGAAGTCTGTTCCCACCAGCATGGCAACATCTATGAGCTGCTCACGGGTGATCCCTAACTCTTTGAGAACCTGATCTAGTTTAATAATCTCCGGCACCACCTCGACGTAAACTGGCTTTCGCGGAATCTTGCGTCTGCCGCTTATAGTCACGTTTCTCACCAGCGCAGTTGCGCCGAAGAGAAGACTATCATAGTCTTGGCTGCCGCAGTAGTCAGTGGCTCTCTTTCTTGTTAGGTAGGCTGCTTGGGCTTCGCCTTCAGATGGTGCCTGAATCCATGGCACCCCCAATTCGGTGAGAAGCCTCTTCGAATCCTCTGCCATGTAATCCTTGAGCCTAGAAGTCATCTGAGCATAACTTCGAGCCTCCTCCACTTTCCCCTCTTTCAAGGCGCGCTCATACTTGACAAGAGCTTCCGCTTTGATTTTGGCTCGGCGTTTAATCTCCACCTCTTTGAGTGCTGGAGGAATTCCATCAAAAACGTAGGCAACCTTGATTCCCATCTCCACTAGGTTAGCTGTTCTGTAGAGTAAGCCACTCAGATGACTGGTTATCCTGCCTGACCGGTCTTTTAATGGTGTTCCGTCTGGCTGGCGGATGATTGCCAGAAACTGGTAAAGGGTGTTGTATGCGTCGATGGCTACAGACTTTCCGCTCAGGCTCTTGAAATCAACCTTTGTTTTAGGTATCAGCACTCTCAAATTTACGCCCAAAGTTCTGCACCCCCAGATACTGGCTAAGGACTGACCTCCGAAGAGGCGCGAGGGCGATCTCAGCTTTGCTCGGTTAATTCAACTCTTCTTTTCCCTTTGGTGTGGGCTGACACATAGATTTTTCCCTCAATCTCCATCCGCATCAGAGTCTTGTTCAGTTCACTGAATCCTACGCCTTCATGAGTTCCCTTCACCAAATCGTACAATTCAACATCAGTCATTGGCCCCTTCCTTTCCAGAAACTCCTTTATCTGCGTATAGAGGGGATGAGACTTCCAATTTTTCATTGTCATTTTTTTCACTCCCGAAATATGTTGCTACGCCACCGGCGTCGTGGGCTTCTTCAACTGGCGAACATGCTTCATGAATCCCTTGTACCAACTCTCCATGTTCGGCATTATAGAGGGTCCAATCTTTTCGATGGCTTTTCTGAAGTCACTGGCAGTAACTTCCTTAGCTTTTATGTCACTCCGCAGGGCATACAATCCAGCCTCTCTACAAAGCGCCTCGATGTCCGCTCCAGAATACTTCTTCGTTAGGGTAACCAGTTGGGTCAAATCCACATCATTTGCCAGCGGCATATTCTTGGTGTAGATTTTGAAGATTTCCATCCTACTATCGGTGTCGGGTTCCGGAACGTAAATCAGCCGGTCAAACCTTCCCGGTCGAAGAACCGCGGGGTCAATTATGTCCGGTCTGTTGGTTGCAGCGATTATAACAACATCCTCCAAAGAGACAAGTCCATCCATCTCGGTTAATAGTTGACTGATAACCCGCTCTGTAACCCCACTATCAGCATAACCCATCCCTCTTCCCGGAACCAAAGACTCAAATTCGTCAAAGAATATTACAGACGGCGAAGCCATCCTCGCCTTCCTGAAAACCTCGCGAATGGCCTTCTCCGATTCGCCTACCCACTTAGAAAAGACTTCCGGACCCTTTATGGTTATGAAGTTTGCTTCGCTTTCTGTAGCCACTGCCCTAGCAAGCAGGGTCTTTCCACACCCCGGAGGTCCGTAAAGCAGAATACCCTTTGGGGGACGTATGCCCATTCGGGTGAAAGTCTCTGGGTTTTTGAGCGGCCACTCCACAGCCTCTATGAGATCCTCTTTCACCTCTGCTAATCCGCCTATGTCCGTCCATTTAACATTAGGCACTTCTATGTACACTTCCCTCATGGCTGTCGGCGTGATCTCCCGGTAGGCGTTCAGGAAGTCTTCCATTCGAACCTCCATTTTTTCCAGAACGCTGGGGGGAATACGTTCTTCCTCTAGGTTTATTTCGGGGAGGTATCTGCGCAATGCTTTCATTGCGGTTTCCCTGCTCAGAGCGGACAAGTCTGCTCCTGTGTAACCGTGAGTCACTTTGGAGAGCTTCTCTAAGTCAACATCGGCTTTCAGGGGCATGCCCCTAGTGTGAATCTGCATTATTTCATATCGCCCTTTTTTGTCTGGTACGCCGATTTCGATTTCCCGGTCGAAACGTCCAGGTCGTCTCAAAGCTGGGTCAAGGGCTTCAGGTCTGTTTGTGGCACCTATAACTATCAGATATCCTCTTCCTGAAAGACCATCCATCAAAGCGAGAAGCTGAGCCACAACCCGTCTCTCCACCTCTCCAGTCACCTCTTCTCTTTTAGGCGCAATGGCGTCAAGCTCGTCTATGAAGACGATGCTGGGGGCGTTCTTCTGAGCCTGCTGGAACATCTCGCGGAGTCTGGCCTCTGATTCGCCGTAAAATTTGCTCATTATCTCTGGACCGTTTATTGAATAGAAGTTAGCTTCTGACTCATTTGCAACTGCCCGGGCTAGAAGGGTTTTCCCGCATCCAGGCGGACCATGCAGCAGTACTCCTTTTGGGGGGTCTATTCCAAGCCTTTGGAAGAGTTCTGGGTGCCGTAGCGGCAGTTCAACCATTTCTCTTATCCGCTGGATTTCCTCGTGTAGTCCTCCTATGTCCTCGTAGGTGGTGCGGGGTACGCCTTTGGTTTCAGGGGCGGGTTCAGCTAGGATTTGGACGGTTGTGCCGTGACCGATTCTCACGATTCCGTGGGGGCGCGATTTGGTTACTCTGAATGGTATAGCGTGGCCTAGCATCATGACGAGGGTGGTGTCTCCCTCCACGAAGGTTCTTTCCATAAGCCGGTTCTTCACGAAGTTTGTGAAGTCGTCATCTACGTTCAGTTTCATGTCTATGGGTGCCAGAACCACGGTTGAGGCGTTGGTTACCTGTGCCGGTCGAATTGAAACTAGTTCGTGCATTGCCACTCCCGCGTTTTTGCGGGTGAATCCGTCGATTCGGATGATTTCTCTGTTCTGGTCTTCAGAGTATGCTGGCCAAGCTATGGCAGCGGTGTTTCTTTTTCCAACGATTTCGATTACGTCGCCCGCTGAGATGCCTAATTGTTGCATGGTCTGCTGGTCGATTCGGGCGATTCCCCGGTAAACGTCACGCTGTCTAGCGTCTTCTACTCTAAGCTGCACTTCGCTCATTTGCTTTCCTTCCTTTATGTGTGATCGTGAAGTTCCACGTTTTTCGAAGGATGCTATTCATATATAAACTTTGACGAAGCTAGAGCCTGGTTACTCCTAATGTCTGTATTTGACCGACTTCTTCTATGTCAGTGATTCGTTTTTCTGTTTCTTCCAAAATTCCGTCTTTTTCAGGTAGAACCATGTTAACTTTCAGTGCAGAGAGACCGAAAGCTATGGGCTCTTCAGCGAAGCGTTGAATGGAAGCAATGTCTGCCAGTTGCTTCTTGATTTTTTCTTTCAACACTTCAAGGTCAACTGTTGATTCTGACGGAAGAATCTTGTAAGCAATCACTATCTTTCCCATTGTTTTTCTCTCCTAGATTTTCTGTCAACATATTGTTGTCATATTATGAAGGAAGATTCCTACATTTTGGTAATGTGAACTAGCATGCTAGAAGAAAAGCTGACCTATTAACCTTACTATGCAATGTTTTGAGACAACAACTTCAAGCACTGTTTCTCTCAATCTGCCGCTTTCCGTCTAGATTCAACTTATGTTCATTAAATGAGTGTATGGCGCGTCTGTCATTTGTAGGCACGATTAACAGGGAAAAGCTTAATTATACGCTGTGTAAAAAACTACACCGCGACACAAAAATGAACCAAAGGTGACCAAACATGGTTAACATAACAAAGAATGCTCCCAAAACCAAAATCATTGCAATAATGTCAATATTCACAGCCCTATATGCTGTACTCAGGATAATACCCACAATGCCGATGATAGGCGCCTCAGGAGCATCATTCTCGCTATCAGACATCGTCGCCCCCCTTTATGGACTAATCCTGGGACCATACATCGGCGGTTTAAGCGTAATAATCGGCTCATTGATAGCCTTTTTCGGAAAACCGCCAGTCTTCATGGGTCTGGACTTCCTTCCAGCAACAGTAGCCGCTGTTTCTTTGGGGCTGCTCATTAAACGAAAATGGATACCCATAATCGCACTGAACATTCTTTTGCTTGTAGCCTTTCTTCTACACCCAAATACAAGCGTCTTCGTTAACGTCCCCCTAAGCGACATAACAATTCCGCTTCCATTCGCTTGGCTGCACATAGTGGCACTTATAGTGCTTATTTCGCCTCTGGGGCGCAAAGCAGTCGAATGGGTCAGCACGCTTACAGCAACAAAAGCAGCAACTGGAATAGCACTACTGTTTTTCATCGGAACCATGATGCAGCATCTGACTGGGAACCTGCTTTTTGAGACAATACTGGCTTATCCTATCGGTGGAATAGAGGCTGAAACATACCACTTAGTTATATGGCCAAGCATATTCTTCGTATACCCCATAGAGCGGGCAGCCTTAGTTGTCTTGGGGACGATAGTTGGCACACCACTACTAAGAATCCTCAAAAGTACTCTTTTACCTAACGAAAACCCAGCAACGTAACTGCAAAAATGTTTTCAGCCTCTAAACAGTTGGCTGTCCTGAATATACTCTTTCCCTGTTTTTAATGCGATTTCAGCCTTTGCTAGTTCACGCCCCAGATAGGCGGCGTGGTCAAGCCTTGTTATCAGATTCATTTCCTCAATTTTGGAGAATATGTTCTCGGCAGTTTTGCCTTTAATTATCACACTTGGTTTATCCTGTTGACTGGCGGGAATGTGAATGGCAACTATGGTGGCGTTGTTGTGGTCTACGGCGATTTTGAAGAGCCCCTTTTCATCCATAACTTCGGGTTCAAGATTGTCGGTTGCCAATATAACAGGTGTCTCTGCTTCTATCTCTCTGTTGTAGGGTTCTCCTCGCAGCCTCTTATCCTTCAGCACAAGAAGGTCTAAACCAAGGTCTTTAGGAACAGAGCCCCTCTTTTTCGCCAAAAACATCATCTTAGACGCAGTGACTAACTCTCGGACGGTTCCTTTCGCCTTGGGGCTTTTCTCTGTCGCCAACAAGATACTCGCGCCCACCTCAGATGATAAACAGGCAAGCAAAGCGTTTACTCCCACAGAATCAGCGTCTATCAACTCCGTGAAGTTGCTGGCACCCAAAAACAAGGGAACATCAGGGTTTCTTTCTGCGAACTCGCGAAACGCAATAAAAGACCTTAGAACATTTGCAGGTTCAACAATCAAATCAGCCAAAATCCTGGTTATTCCCAACTTTCTGGCTTTTCCGATAATCTCCTCCAGAAACGCTACTCGCTCGGTAACCTCTTTGGGGAAGTATCCTTCCCGCTGATTCGTTGGAATACACACCACAGCCACGTCAGAAGCAAAAGACGCCATCTCTTCAATATTTCCCGCATCTACACTCAGTATCAGATCTGCGCCAGCGGAAACGGCTTCTTGGGCTTCAACTGGATCAAGCGTATCGATGCTGACAGGCACGTTCACGACGCTTTTGACGGTTTCAACAGCGCGTCTCGCATCATCGGGTCTAGATTCGCCTGCAATCATGCCCACATCGATAATTGCGGCTCCCAGCTTCACGTAACGCTTCGCCAAAAGCCGAATTTCATCAGATGGCATCCACGCAGCGTCAACGATTTCAGCCATAACCCTCATGGGAAAATCTTTGCCAAAAGCCAAATCTTTGATAGCCATGTTGCCGGGATTCTGTAGCAAAGTTTCCCAGTTCTTCTCCACCAGCTCCAACTCTTGCAGCGCCTTTCGCTGAAGCTCCTCTCTGAGTAGGTCGCAGGCAGGCGTCACTGTTGAAAGCTTAACTTTGCCTAGAGAATCCAAAACTGTGGGCAGGTCAGCAGCGTATCTTGGACCCTTAAAGGTTGAAATCTCCGTAGCATCTGCAATAACTGAGGCGTCTCCCCGAATTAATCCCGGAACCAAAATAACGTCAAAGCCGTGAATGTTCAGCTTTTGAAGCTCTTTTGCGATGTTTGGCATTTTCAGTAACGCAGCAACCTGAATAGGTAAAGCAAGAACCTCGGTTTCGACGCTGCTTTGTTGGGCATACTGTTTCACGCTGTCTTCTGCGAGCAACCCTGTAACTAATAATGTCTTCAACTTTGACACCGACCTTTGGTTTATAGCTTCTCGATTATGTCTTCTATTTGTTGCGGATTCTCCAAAACGGTCACGTTATTCATCAACCGGAGCTTCTTAACATTCTGAACGTCAACACTTCTAATCATTAACTTCTTTTTCTCCCCATATTTAACAGCGCCAAACGGGCAAGCGGTTACGCATAACCCGCAACCTTGACACAGCACCGAATCGATCTTTGGAACCCCATCCACAATTCGGAAGGCAGAATAAGAGCAAACCTCCACAGCAGGACAAGGATCACATAACCTGCAATCTCTCCGGTCAACACGGTAAGGCAGCGTAGTTTCAACGAAACCTTCCTTCTGGTCTGTTGGCACAACATAAACTGGAACCTCTCCCTTCTGCGCCTGAGCCACAGCATTCGTCGCCAGACTATCAGCTATACCACACACAATCTTGGCAACGGTGTTTCCGCTCGCAGGCGAAACAATAAGTGCCTCATACAAGTCCAATACGAATCGTCCTGCATGAGAAAAACCTGGACTTTCTTCGCTTTCTGTCAAAATCTCCTGAAGGTAACTTCCCGGGGATATCTGCTCAAGCTTACTCCAAAACCCGTACATCTTTACCACCTGTTCCCCAGCTGAAGACAGGTAGGTTGTAACTGCAACCTTTTTGCTTCTGAACAGCTGGCTCATGACATCAAAGGTTTCTTCCAAGAAGTGACCCGCACCGGTTATCACCCAAGCGATATGCACAGCCATGTTCACCGTTTCCTCCGCAACATTCCAAACTCAAACGTACTTTATGGTGGCTCCTCTATTATTTGCGTTGGCAATGAAAACTTGTCCGCCATCCCTGTCTTGAAGAAAGGCTTCAACCTCAGCTCGTAGTCCTTTTGCTTGAGTTTCACCTTGGACTAACCCGTAGACTGCGGGTCCCCAAGAGCTCTGCCCTACGCCATATGCTCCGCGTTTTTTCATGAAATCTATCGCCTCTGCGGCAGTTGAGCTGGAGAATGTTCCGCCCTGAACCCCAGCAAAGTATCCGCCGATGACTACCTGAATCTGAGTTAAGGCATCTCCAAAGCTTTCGACGTCATGATCTACTAGTGCAGGCAACAGTTTCATCATTGTTAATCTGCATATTTTGTCCACAACCTCCGCGGGCATCGGAGGCAATCGACTGAACACATTCTTTTCTTTGGTCTTCGCTAACCCCTTTTTAATGTTGGGAACCGCCACAACGAACTTCCAGTCTTCAGGGAATGGTTGACGGAAAATCAATGGCGGAAAACTTTCGGCGACAATAACGCCGCCTTTCATCTTTTTTCCGCCATCAACAACAAATCCACCCTGATCAAAAACTACTGTGCCAACACCCGTTCTTTTCATTCTTCCCATGGCAAGGGAGAGCTCTTGAATTGAAGCCTTCGCATGAAACAGTTTTGCCAGAGCTGCAGCCACAGCCAAAGCCAACTGAGTGCCGGAGCCTAACCCTGCATGTTCAGGAATCGACTGTTCTACATGGATTCTGACGTTAGAGTTTATGCGGTAAGTTTCAAAGAATCGTTTAGCAAGCGATTTTACTAGCTCGGTTTTTTCTCCGGCGACAGAAAAGCCCTCGGAAGTTTGAGCCTCAAGAACAACGTTTGGGCGATCTATAGCTACCCCTAAGCCCCCGAAAAAACGTCCCATGTCACCGTTCATGTCTATTAGACCAAAATGGAGCCGCGCCGGAGTTTTAACGTAAACTTTCACTATCCTTCCTCCATAAATTGATTCTTTGAGTTAAATCCGCCATGATCTCAGAGTAACGCGAGTTAGGAGCTGTACGGTTCACAATATCTTGGCAGATTTCAATCAACTCCAACAGCCTAAACGCGTGTTCTTGCTCTTGCTTATCTCCTCTCAGGAACGGTTTAACGCGAGTTGCATGTATGATTGCCTCAATAGTTGCGAACTGGGCACGGCAATATACTTTAGGCGGCTTCTTTGAGGCTTCAACAAGTTTGACATTACACAAAAACTCGGCTCTTTCAGTGCTAAAGGAAGCTGTTTCAGCAACTGACACTTCGACAGTTGCATCTGCCTCCCGTAGTCGGGGAGCGTCAACAGTCTCAGCTTTTTGGAACAAGTCAGGAGGTAGTTTGCCGTCAGGGTTTGCCTCTTTGAAAGCTGTAAGATAAAACAATTCTGGGTTAGACGTCACGTTTACCACTGCACATTTCTTTGTTTGAATGTTTTTGTAAGTCAAAGATGAAATGAAGGGTCTGATAATTACCTGTTCATTGTTTTCCATTACAATGCCCATAGGCGCAGCGGTCGGTTGCCCATCCGCATCGTAAGTGGAAACTATTGTCTCTCCGATTGTGCCTTTAAGGAATCCCAGATCATACAGCTTAGCCATGCAATCAACTCCAAACAATATATTCCAGAAATCCAGAACCCAAAACTACAATTAAAGTTGTAGATTTGCTTATCGACACAGTGTATCTCAACCGAGTGTAATTTTTTACACTCAATTATAAGTCTTGAGGCAACCTGAACCTTCAAACCGTAGTCTTCACAACAGTCTCTTTATGTCGTATACGTTACTCGCAAAAAAGAAAACAATATGCACAAGCTTTTTACTTATTCAGTTCTTCTCTTCTATCCACTACTTCCATCGTACCCGGACCGGTACCAATCAACGTAACTGGCACCTTGAGTTCCTTCTCGATGTTCTCAATGAAAGCTTTGGCATCCATAGACAGCTCACCATAAGATGTAGCGCTCTTGCATCCAGGAAACAATATATCAATCTTGGTTACAGCAGTCTGAGTGGCACCATTCAACATAACCGCCCTCTTCGCCAAATTAAAATCGAAGGGAGCTGCTCTTCTCCTTCTTCCCGTCACAGTGGCGATTTCAGCCCAGCCTCTACGTTCAGCCTCCTCCCACGAAAGCTCGCCCGGAAGTGGTCCGCTTCCAACACGCGTATTGTAAGCTTTAAACACAACAATAACGTCGTCAACGTTTGTCGGACCAACTCCAACGTCTGAACAGGCAGCTGCGGCGCACACGTCCTTAGAGGTGCAGTATGGATAGGTTCCATGGAAAAGAGAAAGGTATGTTCCTTGGGTGCCTTCTATCAGAACGTTTTTTCCTTCGCTGACGGCAGTGTTCACTTCTAAAGGAACATCAACCAAAAAATCTTCAAGTTTCGGAAAGTCGCGCGCTAACTTGGCGACCCGCATTACTCGGTCAGCGTTGCAGGGACCTGACCCTGAGCCGGTGGACTTGATTTTTTCCGCCAAGTATCCCTTCTTGTCTGCTTCCATATGTTTGGGTTCAATTATGGCGCATTGTGGGTCTACGCCCACTCTGCCTTGAGCTCCAGTGTCCTGTATTTCTTTGAGAAAAATTTCTGGATTAACCAGAACTCCGGGTCCTATCAGAAGGCGGCAATCTGGATAAGTGAAGGCGCTGGGTAGCATCCTCAGCTTGTAGGTTTTTCCCTCAAAAACTACTGTGTGACCCGCGTTGGGACCCACCCCAGCCCTTGCTGTTACTGCAGTTTTGTCTTTCACTGCCAAATAGGAGATCATTTTTCCTTTTCCGGTGTCTCCGAAGAATCCGCAAACTAGTACTGTGCAGGGCATATATTTCGCTCCAGCATGTTCAACGTGGACTGTGATTCTTAAATTTTGTTGCAGTAATCGTTGATAACTGGGAGTCTAAAAGGAAAAACTGCTTCCTCTATAGAAGGGTTGGGGTTGCTAGAAGGAGATTTTATGAAAATTTAAATGCAAAGACAGATACAAAGCTAAAAATGCCTCAGTTAGGAGGAAAAGAAGCGGTTTAAAAAAATCGTGAGGGTTGACAATTTTGGGTGTCCTTGAGGCTATTAAAGAAAGAAGGAGCATTAGAGCCTATACTGATGAAGAGGTTTCAGAAGAAGATGTTGAGCAGCTAATAGAGGCTGCTAGGTGGGCTCCGTCTGCAGGTAACATTCAGCCGTGGGCTTTCGTTGTTGTAAAAGAGGTGGAGACGAAACAGAAGTTATTCGACGCTGCCCTAAACCAAACTTTCATCCAAGAAGCCCCGGTTGTTATTGTTGTTTGTGCGGATTTAATTCTATCAAGCAGGGTTTACGGCAGCCGAGGAGTACATCTTTACAGCATACAAGATACGGCGGCTGCCACCGAAAACATTCTTTTGGCTGCTCAGGAGCTGGGATTGGCAACCTGTTGGGTGGGAGCGTTTCGTGAGAACGAAGTTGCAGAGGCTGTGAAGGCGCCGAGGAACCTGAGGCCGGTAGCTATGGTTGCTGTGGGGTCTGCTGCTGAAACACCGGTGGCTCCGCAGAGAAGGTCTTTTAATGAGATTGTTCACTACGGGACGTTCTGAGGGAAATGTAATGGTCAATGAAAGGATGTTGAGGGTTACAAAGTGGTTCAGCAGGTTTGCAGTTGCCTTAGGCGGTTTCCTCATATTCGTGGGAATCATAGTTGTAGGCGTCTTCCTCATCGGTTTCTTCGGTATGGTAGACCTCAGCATCCTTGAAACCGAAAATTTTCAAAACCTCCCCTTGTTGCTGTTGTTGGCAATCGGGTTGGCTGATTTAGTTGCCGGAATTATACTGTGGCGAAGGTGATTAGATATGGAAATCAGAAGAATCCTGTCCGCTGTAACCGGTATAGCCCAGAGTGCCATAGGAGTTTTATCCGCAGTCTTGGCTGTTCTGCTCTTTTTTAACATTCTCGAAGTTCAAACAGTATTTAATGTACCCGCTGAACTTCTGCCGCTCTATCTGCTGTTTCTGGGGCTATTCAGCGTTTTCTCGGTGCTAAGTGGGTTATTTCTGATTCGTGAATGGCGGGGGTAACCGAAAGGAGGAAGATGTTGGTTGGCTATCGAAAAGAAATATGGTCTGCTTAGCGCGATAATCATGGGGTTAAGCGGTGCCATAGGGTTCGAGATTTTTGCGTTGCTGAATTATGCTTACTTTGGTTTAGCGGGACCCAGCATGATATCCGCCCTAGCCTTTTGTGGAATAATAAACTTGATAACCATGTTGAGTTACAGTGAACTCAGCGCAGCCATACCTGAGGTTGGAGGCGAATACACCTACACCAAAGTTGCCTTCGGCGGCTTCATATCCTTCATGGCTGGATGCCTCAGATGGCTCGCCAGCGTCTTCGGTGGAGCCCTTGCTGCCGTGGTTTTCGTTAGCCAGCTTGGAGTGCTCTTTTCGGTGTTTGCTCCGTCAATTCAAGACCTTATTTTAGCCAATGTTTCTGTTTTGATTGTGGGGTTAGTGGTTGTCCTCATAATCTTAGCCATTCGTGGAGTAGAAGAGGCGTCTACTCTCATAGTGGTTGCGTTCTTGGCAATATTCATCATCTTTCTTGCCATGAGCGTGGGATACACTTTGACGCCCCAAAACATAGTGCCCGAAGCATCACCCAACAGTGTAATGTACTTTTTTGCGACTGCCGCCTACCTTTTTCCCATGTTTGTTGGGATGAGAGCCCTCGTGGCTGGGGCTCCGCAGATTAAGAATCCGGGAAAAAATGTTCCCAGAGCTTTGATGATAACAACGGTTGTGTTGACCGTTGTCTACTTTGCCGTTGCCTACATGGCTGTCGGAGCAGTTCCCTTGGAGACAACAGAAGCAGTCAATGAGCCTCTTCTCAATCTTGCAGCAAGGAATATTATGGGTAATATTGGCGCCGTCCTCTTTGCGTTGGCTGGAATAATCGCCAGTGTCTCGTCTGTGGGCACAGCCATGACTGTCCAATCCAGCATTCTTGGAGGGATGAGCAGAGACGGATATCTCCCCGCCGCGATACAGAGAATTCATAAGCGGTTTGGAACGCGGTACATAGCAATTGTTGCAAGTTCGTTTTTTGTGCTGTTTTTTGGCATCAGCGGAGCAGTGGAGTTTCTTGGTTACGCGGCGAGCTTCGGCTCTCTCTTGGTTTTTGCTTTAGTTAATCTGTCGCTTATACAACTCAGAAGAAAGATGCCTCGGTTAGATAGACCCTTCAAGGCTCCGTTCTATCCGCTTACTCCACTCGCCGGAATAGTCATGTCAATCTTGCTGCTTACTATCCCCGTGGTTCTGAGGGACGTCAACGCTGAAAGTGCGCTGCTGTCCAGTTTGGGGATGGTGGCGATAGTGCTGGTCACCTACTATCTTAGGATGGTGAAGCGCGAAATCGACTTTAATCGCTTACGGGTTGCAGTGGGAGGAATCTGCTTCGGCGCAGGCGTAACCCTCATCGTGTTAGCTCCAGTTATTGTGCCCTCTTCCCTGTTCCTCATCATGATTGTTATCGGCTTGATCTCCGTCTTTGCGGGCATCCTGAACATTCTGACGTCTGCACGTAAAATTGATTAGCTGACTATGTCGTAGAGTATGGATGTGGGTGAAGGTGTCGAGAAAACGGAGGAAACGGGAGATTTCTGTTCACGCCCCAGATTACATTCCGAAAAGAGAGCCGATTTTCAAGGACACCACCGGAACTGAGGCTTTGGATGTTTTCAAGGTGGCTGAGACTGTGGGCAGAGTTCTGTCTTTCGTCATGTTCGCTGCAGGCATCTTCGTTGTTGTCCTATCAGCTTACAGCATTCTCACAGCCGTCAACATGTTCCTGAATCCGCTATTCATGGGCGTCTTAGGCTTCGTAGGAGCCCTAAACATCCTCTGCGGACTGCTGCTCTTGGCAAAAAAGTGATCTAGTCACAGGTTTCGTACTAGAATGTTTAGCACCGCCATTGCTGCAGCTATGGCTATGAGTATGAGTGCCCACTTTCCAGCTGCTCTAAGGAAGCTAGAAATGAAGGCAACAGCCGAGATTAGGAATCCAATGAACAATGCAGCCACCAAATATGGGACATAGGGTATGTCAAGAATTGCAGGATACCTGACAGCTACTGCGCAGAACAAAATCAGAACCGTGATCATAATGGTGTTGAAGATGCTGCTGTACCTATAAAGTGATCCACCTCTTTTCTGGGTCTCAACATGAAATGAAACTACTTTTTTGACAAACCGTTGCCTGAATTTTGGGAACAAAAGCATTACTGCAACAAGAGCCAGCCCAATAATAGGTGCAATCAAAAAGCGAAGAACATGCTGCGGGTTGAGGTAAAGATACCATATAGTCAAGCCGGTAAATGCACTTATGAATATAAAGGCAGCAGCCCATTCGATTTCCCGCCGCATGTCGCTAAGGCTCCCCCTCTCACTTCTAATATACACAAGTTGTTAAAGTAATTTTTGGTTGCCTCTCTTTCGCGCGAATATAGTTACTATTCTGTCAATTGAGCAAATTCAGGTTTGGAGTTTAACCTTTAATATCTCCATAAGCCTCTTTCTAGTGTAAGGAAGTTTGCCGTTGAAGTACTCCCGTATCGCTGATGCTTACGAGAAGATTGAGGCAACAACGAAAAGGCTGGAGATGACCGACTATCTGGTCGAAATCCTGAAAGAGACCCCAACGAGCCTCATCGACAAGGTTGTATATTTGACACAGGGAAAACTGTATCCAGACTTTATTGGAATAGAAATCGGTATCGCAGAGAAACTGGCTGTGCGCGCAGTTGCAAGAGCAGCGGGTCACAGAGAAAAAGACATAGAAAAGGACATGCAGAAAACCGGGGACCTCGGAGAAACAACCCAAAAATTCATGGAAAAGAAAACACAAGCAACATTCTTCTCAAAACCCTTAACCGTACAGAGAGTCTACGAAACCCTAGACAAAATAGCAAAATCTACAGGCTCAGGATCAGTGGACCAGAAGTTGGCTCTGTTGGCGGGTCTGCTGTCTGATGCTTCTCCAAGCGAGGCAAAGTACATTGTTCGAACAGTGACAGGAAGCCTACGACTGGGAATCGCAGACATGACAGTGTTAGATGCCTTAGCAGTAGCTTTCGGCGGGGGAAAAGAGACCCGTGACCAGCTGGAGCGCGCATACAACATCTCCTCTGACTTGGGCAGAGTTGCAAGAGTCGTCGCCGAAGAGGGGATGGAAGGAATCGAAAAGTTCAAGGTGATTCCGGGGGAGCCGATTCGTCCCATGCTTGCTGAGCGGCTGAGCTCATCGGAGGAGATTCTGGAGAAGCTTGGAGGAAGATGCATAGCCGAATACAAGTATGACGGAGAGCGGATACAGGCGCACAAAATGAAGGAGGAGATTATTCTTTTTTCTCGACGGCTCGAAAACATCACTGACCAGTACCCGGATGGAGTCAAGTATGTTCGGGGGCATGTTAAGGCTGAGGAGGCGATTGTGGAGGCGGAAGCCGTTGCCGTTGACCCAGAAACAGGCGAGATGAAGCCGTTTCAGGAGCTGATGCACCGCAGAAGAAAGTATGGGATAGCAGAGGCTATGGAAGCTTATCCCATCACTCTGTTCATGTTTGACGTTCTCTACGTTGACGGAAAAGACTTGACCCAGCAAATCTACCCTGTTCGCCATCGGCACCTCGAGAAGGTTATTGAGCGAAGCAACAATGTTAAGGTGGCAGAATCTATAATTGCAGAGAATCCAGAGCAACTGGAACTGTTCTTCGAAAAGACGGTGGAAAGCGGAAGCGAGGGGATAATGTGCAAATCCGTGAATCCAGATTCTGTTTATCAGGCAGGAGCAAGAGGCTGGCTGTGGATAAAATACAAACGCGACTACAAGAGCGAAATGACCGACACCGTAGACTTGGTGGTGGTGGGAGCCTTCCATGGAAGAGGAAAACGCGCAGGAACCTACGGAGCCTTCCTTCTAGCAGCATACAACCCAGACAAGGAAATCTTCGAGACAGTAACGAAGGTTGGAACCGGATTTACCGACGCAGACCTTGAAAAGCTTCCCAAACTGCTGAACAAGCACAAGATAAGCCATAGGCACCCTCGAGTAGACTCAACCCTTGACATGGATGTGTGGTTTGAGCCGTCAGTGGTGATAGAAATCAGAGGCGCAGAATTAACTCTCAGCCCTATCCATACATGCGCCATGAATGTCATAAGAGAAGAAAGCGGGCTGGCCATAAGGTTTCCACGTTTCACAGGAAAATATAGGGTAGACAAATCTGCCGAAGACGCAACAACAACAGAAGAATTAGTTGAAATGTACAGAAGCCAACTCAAAAAGATAGACGGCTAACCATCAGATTATTCAGCGCTTTTCAGTTCCTCAACACGTTTTGAAACTGTGAAATCCAATTGATCCCGCAGATTGTTTCCCACGGGCTCCAGAAGTTTCACCGCTCTTATTCTCTTTGTCAGTTCGCTGTCCTCGAGAACTTCGCTTATCCATTTTTCGAAGTCTCCTCGATAGAAGTGGAACTCCAGAGACGCAGTTGGAACTTCTCTGATTTTGGTTGCAAACTCTTCCAAGGACATCGCCCTTTGACCCGTGTAGTTGCCGACAGAGGTGAAGAAGTAGAAAGCGTTCTCTCTCGACAATGTTCTGAGTATTCGGGCTGAAGATGAAGGCGTCAAAGTGAAGCTCTCCTCTATGTTGAGAAACAGTCTCTACTCTATTTTAATTGTAGATGTCAAATCTTTTATAGTTTTCATTTTTTCTCGATCAGGATTCTTTCTTCTTTGATTTTTTTTGTGACGATTGAAGTTCGGATTCTCAGCACTCCCTGAAGAGGTGCAACCTTTTTTGCTATAAAAGAGTGCAGTTCATCCTGATCTCTTGCAATCACCTTCGCGATTATCAGCAACTCCTCAGAAAGCGACATCGAAACCTCCAAAACCTCCTTAGCCTCCGATAGCGCCTTTGCCACATTTTCGTTTTCCTTCGGATCAGTGTAAACGGTCATGCGAGCCGTAACGTAATTCACACCAATTTTTTCGAGGTCAAGCTCCACCGTCCACCTTTTGATCACTCCACTTTTCTCCATCTTCCTTATTCTATCATAGACCGTAGAGTGGGCTACACCTAATTGGCGACCAACCTCTGAGTAGGTTTGCTTCGAATTTTCTTGTAGGGCTTTCAAGATTTCCCAGTCTAAAGAATCAAGAGAAATCGCTTGGTTTTTCAGCTTCATCGTCCAAACCTTAAAGATAGTGATTAAGTTTCAGTTTTGTTAATTTATTGTTTGCTGTCGGAAAAATGTAGATTTATCAAGTTTTTTCCGTAAATTTTTCAAGCTTCAAGTTTACGGATTCATCCCTCGTTTATAGAAAGATGTAACCTAAAACGCAACTGCTCCTACATTTGTTCAATTTTCGTGACTCTTGGCGACATTTTTTCGGGGTTGCTGTCAATTAACCTTAAATCTGCGAGGATAGAATAATCTTCTATAGATATCTACTAGGAAATGTCAATGAATTTACCTTTTCCCACCATTTGGAGTCTCATCGACAGTTTTAAGGAGCGGTGCCGATTGAGCGGCTGGGAAACATGCGAAACCGAAGACTGGGTTAGAACAGACGATGGAAAATACCACAATTTTCTTTGGACACAAACCATCCATCCATCTACGTTTGAAAGAATCGTGTCAAACCACAAATGCGGCATCCGGCGTGGTATTTCCTACGAGGTGGTAGACGTCGCATACACATGTTGGCTGTTTCCAGAAAGACCCCCCGAATTGCTGATATCAAAAGTGAAGGAAAATCCTGAGCTAAAAAAGAAAACTGCCATATTTGACCTAAGCTGCGCCTACACCGGAGAGAAGGTCTGCCGAAAGTTTAATGAAACGGAAAGCTGCGTTTTCAAGGAATTTGAGCAGTTTTTGGAAGAAGAATGGAACCTAAAATTTAAGCCTGTAGATAAACTGCCCGCCCTCACGACGTAAACCACTCTCTGGTGCGCATAATTCGGTGCCATCTCGAAGACTCTCCGAAACTTGTTAGGCAGTTTGTTTTCGGGGATAAACCAAGCTTAAAAGGGCTTCTTTCATACTTCTTATAGAGAATAATCTGTTCATTTAAGCTTGGATGAAAGCGTAGAACTAGTTTGCCTGAAGGGGATGAACAATGAGTGAAGATGAAGAAAAAGAGAAAATCAAGAAAATAGCTCAGCTCCGTGCTATACTGGAAAAACGTGTAGAAACAATGGAAACAGAACTGGATGGACTAAAAACGCTGCTTAGCTTAATAGACGAAACCCTGATTAAGGAGGGCTTCAAGAGAGCAGAAATCTCTAAGCCAGTTCAGACCCCACCAAAACAGACGACCCCACCGCCCCTGGTTACACCACAGAAGAGGGGGGTTCCCCTAAAGACGGTGACTGGAGACCTCTTAGCCCAATTTTACATCGAAAAAGATTCGATACAAATAATATTGGCAGAAGACAAAAACTTCGACATCAACACTCCCCCCTTCAAATCCTTTTTTGTGGAACGGGTTTTGGCGAAGATGCAGGAAAAAGACAGAGAAGACGCCGGCAAAGGCAAGATAGACCCAGAAAAAATATTATCCTACAACATCAAACAAGACGGAAACACACTCAGGGAGATAACCATCAGAAACCTCAGACGCGACAGGTCCCGGGAACTGAAATCATCCATCCGCTGGACCCTAGAAAAAATGTATGAAAAAATAAAACAAAAGTAGATTGAACAGATATAACGTAAATGAAATCCGCTAATCTCAGAAGTTATTTATTTCTCTGAACTAAAAGTGAAGAGGAAAACCATGAAGCCTAACCAGTTAACCGCCAAGATACTCACCGGATTCCTCAAGTTCAAGGCAAAAAAACCCGCCCCCCTGTTTGCATCCTACAACGTAACCGGCAGATGCAACATGAGATGCGTCTTCTGCGAATGGTGGAAAACGGACATCCCGGAACTGGCAACAAAAAAGGCCTTAGCAGCCATAGACGCGGTTTGCAGTTTAGGCGTCTCCTTTTTTGACCTCAGCGGAGGCGAACCCCTCCTGCGAAAAGACTTGAATGTTCTAGCCAAACGAGCCGCATCACATGGATGCTTGGTGAGTATGAACACCAACGGAACACTACTGAATGAGCGCCGTGTCGATGAGGTGGCTGATGTCTTTGACGTGGTTGTTGTGTCCCTTGACGGTCCCAAAGAGGTTCATGACAAAATAAGGGGGGTGCCGGGAACTTATGATAAGGCAGTTGAAGCCATACGTTTGCTGAAGGCTCACGGAGTGAAGGTGGGCGTGAACAGCGTCGCTACCCCAACAAACATTGACATTTTGCCACAATTTGTTGAGGAACTACGCAGCCAAGTTGACTTCGTCCAAGTTCAGCCCATGCACCCCTATCCACCAACGCCAGAAAACACCCCGTCCGACAAACAGGTTTCTAGGCTTATTGACTATCTGCTGAGGCTCAAGCGCTCTGACCCCGGTTTCTTGGCGGTGCCAACAGATTTTGTGAAGGGTTTCGAGTTGTTTTTCAAGGGTAAGGCGCCGAAAATCTGTCACGCTGGAGAACTGTACGTCGCCATCGACCCCTCGGGTAAACTTTTGGCCTGTCCAGCTCGGTCAGACATTGTGCTGGGGGACACGTTAAGCGACTCAGTTGATGCTGTTTTGAAGAAGCGGGACAGTGAGGGATGGCGCAAAGTCTCCGCTTGTAGGGGATGCTGGCTGGAATGCACTGCCGGAGTGTCAATGATGCTGCAGAATCCTCTCAAAGAAGCTTCCCAATTGGTTAGCCTCTGGAAATCACGTAAAACTGAGCGTATGTAAAGGATTATCCTGCGATTGCTGTTGTGAGTACTTGACCGATAATTTCGATTACAGTTGTTAGCTGGTCTGTGTAGAGTCCAACGGTTAGGAATGATAGGCCGGCGAGCAAGAGTAGAGAACCGATGATTCTTTGTTCAGGCAGCTCCATGGGCTGTTTCCTTCCCTTGATTCTAGTGTATAACGCAGTGACCATTATTTAAGGTGTTTTCCGTTCAGCTGTCCAGAATATATGTCTTATTTTGGAGAAGTTTTTCGCCGATTCCCTGAATAGCCTTTACGCTCTCTGAAGTTTCTGCATACTTGAGAGGCGTCTCGCCTACCCTGTCTGCTTTTATCACTATGCCATCGTATGGAATCAAATCAAGTAAGGGAAGCGCATTCTCTTCGGTGAAATCGGTGATCAATTTATTTTCCTCCGAATCTCTAACTCTATTTCCAACAATGAAAACATCCTTGATCTCCAAGTCTTTGGCTAAACCATAAATTTTCTTGGCAATCTCCAAGGATTTTCGGCTGGAATCAACAACTACCAACATGATGTCCACTTGGCTGGCTGTTCCACGTCCCAAATGTTCCACGCCCGCCTCCATGTCCACAACCACAACCTCGTCACGTTCAACAATGAGATGGCGAAGAAGCTCCCGGATCACCGCGTTGGCTGGGCAGGCGCATCCTCCTCCAGCCGTTTTGACGGTTCCCATGACAAGCAAGTTTACGCCATAAGGTGATTGCATGCCGTTTTTTTCAACTATGTCATCCACCGTGAAGTGGAGCTTGTATACTCCCGGATAGTCGGTGCGGGTCTTCGAGTCTAGCAGTTCGGCGTTCTCGGAGATTGGAACTATCTTGTTTGCCTCCTCAACGGGTATGCCCAGTGTCAAGGCTAGGTTAGGGGATGGGTCAGCGTCAATAGCCATCACCTTGAATCCTTTTTTTGCAAAATAGCCCGCAAGAACCCCTGAAACAAGGGTTTTTCCCACGCCACCCTTACCAGAAACTGCAATCTTCAACCGATTTTCACCGTTTTGGTAAAGTCGTTGATGCTTATTTACGTTTTCTAAAATAGATTAGCCCGTCTTTTTCGCAGACATACTCAAAGCCAACTTCAAATAATTCAGTAATTTCTTCAGTTATTTTTGCTACCCTAATCGTAAACTCTTCGTCTAGGTCTTTGAATATAACTTCTGAAAGTTGGATGTAAAGCAGTGTAGTTTCAATCTTTTTCTATTTTTGCTTACATATAACCAACGTAAAAGGGCGTATGCCCCCAATTCTTGCTGCTTCTATATACTTTGTGAATTCTAAGCCTTTCTGAGTATCGAGGTACGGAAAACCGTACCCCATTTTACTGAACAAATTCTTCATTATTCTGATTTCAAGTAATTTCGCTCCTAATCCAAAAATGTCCTCTATGACCTCTGTGAATTCTTCGATTCTATAGGGGATTTCTTGTTTGCTGATCTTGTATCTTTTCTCTAGAAAGAAATAGATTGCCTGTTTCTCTGATTCTCCTAGCCAAGAGAAGCTTTCATCTATCGCTTCAAGCAAAACTTCTTCAAAACTCATTGTCTATGCAACTCAATATTTGAAGTGCCGTTAGCTTTTTCGACTCGTTTTCTTCGTTTGCTGTTCTAGGGTTTCGGGTTTGTGAGTTTCCAGAAGTTCTTTTGAAGTGTGTCTTGTATAGGTACCAGTTTGTGGTAAAAACCGCCATTTTTTCACCTCTTGTTTTTATGTTCAAGTGTTCTTCTGTTTTACTCCGATACATATCGTATATTAATACTTAATATACGCTTTATTTCTAGAGCAAACATATTCCAAAAATCGATATATGTCAAAACAAAAACACATGCACACACGTAGAATCTCAACAATTTTTTGTTTTTGAAAGTTTTGCGACACGGTAACAGAATTTTTGGGGGTTAGCGAATGAAATTTAACCTTTAATCTTATAAAAACAGGAGTTTACGGCATATTGATAGGATACATTCTCACTAGTTCCCTGTACGCAAATGTGTATTTATGTTAGTCATAACTACGGAAATGCTTATTATCTATTAAGATATAATATGTTGATTGTGGTTCAATTAAGGTATTAACTAAAGTTTGAGTTGGTTAACATGAACTGGTTAATAATTGCCTTAGACATTATGTTTGCATTGGTTGCAGCCGTTTTAGGAATTTTAGGTCAAGGAACTTTCAAATCAATCAAGCATCTAGACGCTGGGAAATCTTTTTGGATTCCCATATTTGTCTCTGGCATTTTTTTTGTATTTGGGTCAGCTGTAAGGATTTTTCATGAGTTTGCAATTGAATATGGTTGGATAGTAATGAGTTACACTGACGAAATAATTCGGGTCAGCTGGCTTCTTGCGATAACGATTCTCTTCGCTTCTATCTACAACTACTCCAGAAAGGTAAAGATAACAATCAGAGCAATGACCCCCCAAGCAAAAAAAGAGGCTGAATTGACTGGGTTAAAAAAGCAAACACAAGATTTACTCAAACAAGTCGAAAAACTAAAAGCTCACCATCAATAAATTATCCTTTTTCTAATCTGGCTTGAATTCCCGAAATTATTCGACACCCTGCTCCTCTTGTCCTTGTGCTGGAGCCGTATATGACTCCGAGGACTTCCTCAACTTCATATTTGGGGACCATGGGCATCGTCGCTAAGATAAGGTCTTCTACCATTAACTCACCTCTAAAACATTCTTTTAACTCAAATGCAGTCTATTTTCCTTCATAAGGTTTGTGAACAAAACAAAAAATAGATTTGCAGTTGGAATTGTGACTCTCCAGACAGCGCGGTCTCAAAAGTTTTTGAACATAAAAGAAAACTAAAAGTTTATGCTTTCTGTTTCAGTAACTCGCCTTTCATAAGTTTGAACATTCTGCTTTCTTTAAGGTAATAGAGTCTTGCATAAGCAACTTTTCTTTTAAATTCAGGGTCACGAGCAAGTGATTGAAGAAATGTTCTGACCTTATTATTGGACATCAGACTATAACAAGCGTGACAAACACTGTCTTTAACATACTCTTTAGGAAGATATCTGGCCAGTCCCACATCATTAGCTAACGAAACAAGTTTTCTTGGTCCCCAAATTCTGATTGCATGGTAGATTGGGTTTATTTCCGAATTGTCCAGAATTTGTTTCAGAGACATCCTTTTTAAATTACCTAGTAGCAACGGATGATCAGATTTTATGTTAATCACTGGGCCAATACAGCCAATAATATTGCCGTTTGGGAAGATTATCGGAGAACTACCAGCGGAACATGCAGAAATTGGGGGGTCAGTGGAAATGATATATTTAGGGGTATTGATTTTAAGAGCGCGTCCAACTGGAAATGTAATCGCAGTTTTTATCCTATCTGGTTCAGTTATTTCCTCTAATTTTTGAACTATTCTTTTATAGTCTTCATCATCTTGGTTTTCAGTGCAAACGCCAATCTGAAATGGAATATCAAGTTTTTTTGCAGCGTTAATTGCGTTTTTCACCCTTTCAAACGGTATCTCTTTTTGATGATAAGCATCTGCGCTAATTGCCATCATCTTGATCGAGGGAACATCCTCTAAGGTATTAACAGCCTTTTCTAGCGTTGAAGCCCAGAAAGCATTCGTTACTGCCGAAACAAACAGACCCTTTTCTTCTCCAAAAGATGATAACGCCGCAAGTTTATTTAGGTCATAAAATGGTTCTCCACCAGTTAACGAAAGAACCTTAATGTATCCATTCCGGTAATCTGCGATCTGTTCTATCCACTTAAAAGCGTCATCTAATTGAACCTCCTCTTTCCGATTTGGTCCAGCTTCAATGATACAGTGTGAGCAAGCCACTTGACATTTGTAAGTAACAACTAATCCAATATTTCTTAGATAAGGCATTTCAGGCAGGTTTTCACTCATTTTGCTTTCTTCTCCAAACATTATTTTTTTTAAAAAAATGGGAAACTGGAAGGTTAACGATCTTTGTAATAATGTATCTAGAATTGCTTCATGTTTTTTGGAACAAGCATAATGTCATATTCTTCTTTAAATTGTTGCAGAATTTCAGGCTTCAGTAGAACTTCTGGAATGGGAATTCCAATTAGCCATGGCCAGCGGACTACTACTCTTACATCTCTTTTGAACTCCTTTAGCAGGTCTACGGGGATTTTTATTGCGATATCGTTTATAGCGGATCTTTCCACACCAACCACCTCCATATGTATTACGAATCAATACTTAAGATTCACTAAATATAAGATTTGCTGTCAACAAGACCAACATAAAAACACTTCCACCCACTCCCGAGGCCAGGGTCAAAACCTGCAATCAGTTTTAGTTTCACTCTTCTCTCTCCCCGATTCTGTGAGTCGTTTCAACATCAGTCTTATTATGCAATTCAACAAAACGCGGTAACATTAGGAGAAAAAAATCATGAATAAAATGGCTTACAAAGGACAGGTAATAAAAAGACTGACGTACATCCAGATCCTTGCTGAGCAAGAAAGATACGAGGAAATCCAGACTCTTCTGGAAACGAATTTTGTGCTGGTGGCTTAAAATGGCAGTATCCATATTATGCCACGGATGCGGCAAAACCCTATTCATGGGACGAGAAGCCATTCAACCGTATTACGTTCGAGCAAAAACCGAATGCAGATGCCCCTCTTGCGGAAGAAAACTTTCATATAATTCAATGAGCGTACAACTTGACCTATTAAGCAGCCGACACTAACCTCTGGCTAAGCGTCACAAAATTAGTGAACAAAAAGGAGCCTATTCTGCTATTTAGTATTCTTCATTATATTTTGTTACAGATGGATTTCTGTCAAAAACGCAGTTCATGCTTTCTGATGACGCTGTGCAATCAATTATGTGATATGTAGGCAGAAACGAAAATGTAATCAGCACAAAAACCGAAACTATATTGCCTAGGTGACCTGTCAGATGAAGATTCTGTTTGTGGAGCCTCCGAAGGATTACTGGTTTGTGATGGGAGAATATTTGCCTCCTCCATACGGAGTTCTTCAACTCGCAGCTTATCTAGAACACAAAAACAAAGACATAGAAATCAAAGTTTTAGATTGCAACGCCGAGGGCTTGGATTGGAAGGGACTAAAAAAGCGGATAGAATCCTTCAACCCCGACATGGTGGCTTCGAGCGCGCTTGCTACATGCAATACTTATGTTGCCGTCAGAACCTTGGAGATCGCGAAAGAAGTGAACCCTAACGTTTTGACGGTTACTGGGGGGCAACATTTCACGGTTCTGGCTGAGGAGAGCCTGAAAACATACCCTGAAATTGACGTTATTGCGCGAGGAGAGGGAGAAGAAACCATTGTAGATTTGGCGCAAACAGTTGCGGATGGGCAGCCGTTTTCGTCCGTGAAAGGAATCTCCTTCAGGAACAATGGACAGATAATACATAATCCTCCGCAGCCTCTAATCGAGAATCTTGACAGTCTGCCTTTTCCTGGGTACAAGTTTGTGGAGAATCTGGTCCAGAAATACCACTTCACTGCCATGGCAGGCAACAAAACAAGATACGCTCTGATCGAAGGCTCTAGAGGGTGCCCTCACAGATGCACCTTCTGCACTCAATGGAGACACTGGGGAAGCAAATGGAGAATAAAGTCTCCGAAACGGATTGCAGATGAATTCGAATTTTGCTACCAAAACTTTGGAAGCAGATTCCTGTGGCTCACCGACGACAATTATGGTCTGGGCAAACGTGCAACCGAGTTGGGCGACGAACTCATAAGCCGAGGCTTCGCAGATGATATTATGTGGTTCATGCAGGCCAGATGCGATGATGTTGTGAAGCACGCGGCTGTTCTGCCTAAGATGCGGAAGGCTGGGCTGCGCTGGGTTCTCTTGGGGGTGGAGAGCCACAGTTCATCTACGCTAGACTCTTTCAGGAAGGAGACCACTCCAGAAGATGCACGAAAGGCAGTGAAGCTTCTGAAGGAAAACGACATCTTTTCTCAGGGCATGTTCATTATCGGTCAGCGGAAGGACACAGCTGAATCTATAGCGGCTTTAAGGGAGTTTTCAAACGAGTTGGACCCTGACTTGGCGATCTTTGCGATTCTCACTCCCTTTCCGGGAACTGCTGTCTATGAGGATGCTAAACGGAACGGCTGGATAGAGGACTGGAACTGGGCGAACTATGACATGGTTCACGCGGTCATGCCCACCGAGACCCTGTCCATAGAGGAAGTGCAGGAGGAGCTCTACCATTGCTACAGAAGTTTCTTTGGCTCTTGGCACAGAAGATTCACTGGGCTCTTCGCAAGGAAGGCACTGAAAAGAAAACTTTACTGGTACATGGCTTCCCAAGGCATCGTAAAACAGTTTAAAACATTATTCTGAGTAGAGGAGTTATGTCACAGCAGCGTCACATCAGACCGGACATAAAGTATCAACTTCTAGTATCCTTCCTAGGTTTACTCCTTCTTGCGGTTCTGACAGTTTTTCCCCCTACAGTCGGCGGAAACCTCTCTTGGCGGAAACCAGTGATCGGCTCAATCTTCAGCTCAATCTGTGTCATAGGAATTCTGGCAGTCTTCTCGCCCAACAAATGCCTGAGAATCTTAGACATCAGCAAGAAAAAAAGAACCGTTGGTTCAGATTCATCCAAGCTTGCGTCTCACGGAACAGCATATGCTCTGCAGGGACATCATCCCACCTGCGGAAATTACGATGCTCACATTTTTCGCATAAAAGACAAGATATTCTGTGCAGCATGTACGGGTCTGCTGCTTGGGGGATTGTTAGCTTTGGCTGGGGCGTCAGTTTACTTCTTTTCTGATTGGCGGATTGCTGAGCACAGTTCATTAATGGTTTTGATGGGAATTGTGGGAGTAAGTTTGGGGTTGTTCCAGTTCAAATTTAGGTGTCTTGTCCGCTTATCCGTGAATACCGTTTTTGTTCTGGGGGCTCTTTTTATCTTGGTTGGAATCGATGAGTTGGTTCACAGTTTATTTTTTGATCTGTTTGTGGTTAGTTTGATTGTTTTTTGGCTCTTCACCAGAATATCGCTTTCCCAGTGGGATCATGAGAGAATCTGTTCTGATTGTACGACTGAAGGCTGTGGAATCAGAGAATAGAAAAAGGGAGGGGGGTTAACGCCTGCGACTGATTGAGTATAATGCTCCCGCAACCATTAATGTTCCGAAGATGATTATTATGAAAGCCCAGAGGTAACTTCCAAAGTCTATATCGAGAACAGCAGTGAGACCCCACAGGATGATTATGAGCCCAATAACTAAGGCCGCGATTGATCCGCCATGGGGTAACCCGAAGCATTCGTCCTCTTTTCGTCGCCGTTCACGTCTAGTAGGTGGGTGGCTGGCCAAGGGTTCTTTGCAGTTAACACAGACCACTGCGTCATCCTCGTTTTTGGTGCCGCATTTTGTGCAGTAAACCATTTTGTTCACCAGGTTGTTTGTGAGCCTGCCAACAGGAAGGCTGTCATATCCCAGAAACCTATTCGGCATGTTGAGTATAAAAGATATTTCCTAAAATTAACCTGATTCTAGCCTAAAATAGAGGCAACATCCACATTTGCTGAATTGAAAATTACAGCCGGATGGTTCTTCATCACGATCAGTTCTGTTTTAAGAGATAAGAAGCATTACCAGAATTCTGCTGACTATGGGAATAAGAACAAGAACTAGCAGTTTCGAAACAAAACTGATGTCAATTGGCCACTCTTTCGCCGCCTTTGCATGCTTCTCTTTTATCTGTAAATTAAAAAGACGATAATGAAGAATTTCGATTCTTTCATCAACTTGCTGGTTTGCCTTCTGGTTTTTCAAGGCTTCATCTAATTGCTGCACCAAAGTTTCTGTTTCTTCAAAAATTCTTGCCAATTCTTGCTGTTTCATCTTCCAAAGAACCATGTGAATATTGTAGAACGGCAGCAAAATTCCGGCTACACCAAGAGCGATGAAGAAAAGATATGGGGATAAAAAGATTTCAATAATAGAAGAACTTTGAGCACCAACAAAATAGCTGAAGTTCCCTATCGAAATTCCAATAAAATAGAATAAAGAAAACCAAAGAGCCAGCAAACTCAACTCACGAAATCCAGCAAGAGTTTCTGAAGACAACTTTACGCCTAACGGTTGCCGTGATATAGCGAAGATTGCCAGCCAAATTGAAGCAAACATCCAAACTGCAGTAGCTGTGAGCAGCAAAGCAAAAGCGTTGAAGAAAAGATTCCAGATTATGTGCAGACTCAAGCCTTCGGCTAAAGCCTGCTGAAATTGGCTGGGTACACCAGTAAAGACTGCGAGAACCACAGCTATCAGGAAACATGGAAAGAAACTGTAAATGAAGCGTTTCAGTCTCTCATAAAACTTCTGGAATTGCTTCTCGTCCAGTTTTATCATGGGACGAAAATCTTGTATTATCTGGCTTAACTTGGTTTGTACAAAGTATGAACCAAGGAATATCAGGAAAAAAGTGCAAAAATAGGGCAAATAAATGGTCAACCTCTCGATGTAATTTGTCGTCAATCCATCTAAGGCATGTATTAGGAGCCCTGAAATCCAGATTCCGAAGAGAACGGCTATTCTGGTTAACATCTGTTGCCATTTTTCCTCATTGTTGATTGGAAAGTAGCTGAACAACTGTTCTATCCAAAACATTTTCTTCGGCAACATGAACACCTTAGATTAGCATGCTCAAGTAATTGTCATCTTTCATTTTAATAAAATTGTGCAGTAAATTTCTCTTTTTTGGTTCTGTTCAATTGCCCCTTCAATATATTATCGTATGTGTGAAAGGATGGAAAGAAGTCAATTTTGGGCTATTTTGGATTAGCATGTTCTTTTTTTGTAGATTATAACTGCAAGAGTTGCCACTATGAATGAGAGTAGCATAATTCCTGCTGAAAATTCGGGAATTACTTCAATGTTGATTTGTGTCATATCTGTCAATCCGTCGTTATCCGTGACTGTGAGGGACACATTATAGAAATCATCCGATACATAAGAATGAAATTCGTACTCTCCTGCTCCTATTGTTCCATCTCCAAAGTCCCACTCGTAAGTTATGATCGAGCCATCAGGGTCAGAGCTGTCTGAGGCATCAAAAGTTATTGGTTCGTTCATCTCTGGATCAAGTGGAGAATATGTGAAGGAGGCAACAGGAGAGATAACATTTTCTATCACGTAGGTGTCAAAAGAGCCGTCCGAAAAATCTGGTGGAGTCCATCCCAGCGGGTTACTATCTCCAGTAGCTTCCACCCATATCCAGCCGTAACCTCTGCCATCAAGAATGTCCCAGTAAAGATTTGCGTCAGGAAATTCCGGAAGCCATATCAGCAACGCCACATGCTGAGGAGCATCAACAATGGCAACATCAAATCCGGCAGCCAAATAAAGAGTTGAACACAGAAACGCAAAATCTTCACAGTCTGCTCTAACAACAGTGCCCTGAGCGCGGGCTTCCTCCGTCATATGAGCCAGCTCATCAGCATTCCAAGCCCACTCAGCCTGCGGCTCGTTTTCCATGACCACGTTATCTTCATCATTACCGTATTTAACCCAACTCTGAACGTAAGAAAGTACTGCTTGGGCACGTTCCAGTTTGTTGGGGTAGTTTGCCTTGAAGTCTTCGCCCCAGCTGTAGGCTAGGTCAACGAAGTTGCCTAGGCTTTCATATGCTAAATCTGGCAAGTATCCATTTCTACCGGAGTAAAAGTTTCTGTTTAAGCCCCAAGGCTCGTCGTACCACTCTCCATGCTTCTTCTCGAATACGGGAGGCCATGCATTTCCACTTGGATATGCAAAAGTATAGTTAGTTATGAGAGGCACCAGAACAAACAGTGCCAGAATCAGGAAGATTTTCTTCATCGCGGGAAACCATCACATGGATCAATTATAGAGGTATTGACAAACTTGCATGGATGATAAGTCCCATGAAAACTTCGTAGCAGAACATGAAAGTGCCTACAGCCGTCGGTGACTTGTTGATGTCGTCCAGGTCTATATTGAAGGGCGTAATTTTTGCAAAGACCAGATAGAAGATCCAACCAAAAACGAGGCTAATCAACACGCTTAAGGAAACAACTAGAAACCTTTGAATGTTAATAAAAGAGCTGATTAGTATTTGCTGCCCAAAGAAGATGGGATTCAGAACAGAACCATGTACCACGAGCCCTGCAAACATCAGAAAACCGCCAACGAAGAGAGCCGTTGCCTCAGCATGTCCCTGTATGGCCTTAAATTCATGTATTTTTACTGTTATTTTATCAAGTAGGGCTATTCCTCCAAGTCCAATCAGCAGACAAAATATGCAGGTCAAGAAAGATCGGATGAACCAAAGTAAGATTCCAATAAGAGTTGGGCTGGGAATTGCCATTTTATTCACCAGTAATAAGACGTTCTAAACCAGTATATAATATTAACAACTATATTCACACTCGGAAGGTTAGGCTTTCGTAGTAGCGCAGTCTGAGTTGACATGAAATTTCAATTTGGACAATTATTTTTGTGCATTGCCGGCTCTTGCTGTGAATATTGGGAAAGTTAATAGGGCTTGCTGATCAATTTATTTTTAGGTGAGGATTGTTTTGCCTCCGATTAAAGTTTTGGAGAACATTTACTGGGTTGGAGCAGTCGACTGGAACATCAGACACTTTCACGGCTTCACATACTCAACTCACCGCGGAACCACATACAACGCCTACCTAATCATAGACAAGAAAGTCGCCCTAGTAGACACTGTGCAGCATTCCTTTGCAGGGGAAATGATGGAGAGAATCAGAGAAATAATCGACCCCTCGAAGATAGACTACATAATAGCAAACCATGTTGAATCCGACCACTCTGGAGCAATCGCAGAAATCCTGAAACACGCACCCAACGCAACAGTAATCGGAACAGCCAACTGCCAGAAAGGGCTAGAAAAGCACTACTTCGGCAACTGGAAGTTTCAGGTAGTAAAAACCGGTGACACATTAAGTTTAGGCGATAGAACTCTCAGTTTTCTTGAAGCGCCCATGCTGCACTGGCCAGACAGCATGTTCACATACATAGAGAAAGACGCGCTTCTATTGCCTAACGATGCTTTTGGTCAGCATTTGGCAACGTCGAAGCGGTTCGATGATGAGGTGGACCAGCACATACTGATGTGGGAAGCGGCGAAGTATTATGCCAACATTTTGTGGCCTTTCAGTACGTTGGTGACACGAAAGATTGAAGAGGTGCAGAAGCTGGGCTTGAAGATTGATATGATTGCGCCCAGCCACGGCATAATCTGGCGCAATGACCCAATGAAGATAGTTAAGGCTTATCTCAGGTGGGCTAGTGGAGAAGCGAAAAAGAAGGTTCTAATTGTCTACGATACAATGTGGAAGAGCACTGAAAAGATGGCTAAGGCTATGCTTGCGGGCATCAGTAGCGAAGGCGTCGAAGCGACAATATATAGGCTTCCGTTTTCTGACAACGGCGACATCATCGGAGAATTACTTGAAACAAAAGGACTGCTTGTTGGTTCTGCAACAATCAACAATGGCATTTTGCCGACCGCGGCTCCGTTTCTCAGGGAGATGGAGGGCTTGAGACCACGAAACAAGCTTGCCGCCGCTTTTGGTTCATATGGCTGGGGAGGAGGAGCAACTGCAACTATCGAAAAGTCGCTGAAAAGTGCAGGTATGGAGTTGATGGCGCCTGCAATGACGGTTAAGTGGGTTCCAGACAAAACTGAACTGCAGAAATGCTACGAGTATGGACGAGAGTTTGCTAAAAAAGTGAAAGCAACAGAGTAAAACCCTTTTTTCACTCTTTTTTGTTTTTTCTTTCTTTTTCCAGTTTTTTCCACCATTCAGGAACCCTAAAGTCTTCTGTTGTGTCCCAGCTGTCGAAGGGCTTTATGTCCAGTACTGGTGTGCCGTTGAAGGCGTCTAGGCCCTGAACAGTGATTACGTTGCCTTCTGCCTTCAGGAGTTTAACCCGAGTAAGCCCGATTGGGTTTGGGCGGTGAGGTGTCCGGGTTGCGAAGATTCCGAGCAGCGGCATGTCTCTTCTTCCCCGAGGACGAATCTTCATTACTCTCTTATCTTCATCCGACATTTCATGCAGCCAAAAAAGAACAAACAGATGCGAAAACTCTTCAACACCCTCCAAAGCTTCAGTATACTCCTCACGAAAAACTATCTTTGAAACCACATTTTTGTTCCTCACTTCTTTGTCAACCGCCTCTGTTTTGACGAAACCCACAGGCTCCAAACAAATTTTACCAAATGAAGACATCAAACAACACGCCCTCAGTATTAAGCCAGTAACAAACTCTGAACTGACAATATAACCTTTTTTTGAAAACGACTACTGAAAAACGCTTTTGTCAAGAAAAATTGACCAAATCTTCACAATTAAATGTTGGTATAGTCAAGAAACTTTGACAAAAAAGTCTGTTTAAATTATTCTAGGTCAAAAATTCTTGACAAAAATGCTTTAATTTAACATTAACAATAAATTGAATCGCCATAGGTGTATTAAGATGAAAAAATCTTACAACCTATTTAGAGCCAGCGCCTTCAAGAAATGGTGGCGGAAAATACTTGCAATTTTAGCAATTGTTTCGTCTGTTTCCATATTTAGCGTTAGAAGCTTGCCGAATCAAACTTTGATGCCTAATAGCATACCAATTGAAGTTAAGGATCCAATCGAAATAACAGATTACCCTTCAGGTTTCAGTCTTTTCCCCGGCGAAACACAAGAATTCAATGTCACATTACAAAACATTGGCCCCATGAACTACTCTTGCATCTTAGAATTTATCCTGAACGATACAGCATACCAAAACAAATACATCGAGTTTAGCAGCGAAATCTATACGGTTCTTCCTGGAAAACAAACGCTTTCAGCATGGTTAACTGTTTCACCAAGTGCATCCCCAGCATCCCTTCTACTAACAATCAAGCACAGCCTAACTTCACCACGATCTGCTGAAACCGAACCAGAACAATCTCCTGGATATGAGCTTCTGGGAGGGGGAGCAAGATGGGCTGCACGAGAAGGAAAAACTGCTTTGTATATTAACTGGAAAGACAATTGGGCCAATCACTATTCAACAGATGGCTACAGCTGGACTTGGATTCCCCAATCAACTATAGATGAGTGGCGAAATTCAGTGTCTCAAACACTTGAACAATGGGGATTTGAAGTAACTTTTTCGGGCGACATGCCAGAAACCCTGAGCAATTACGACCTCTTGGTTATCGAAGCAAGCTATGCCATTGAACCTAAACATGCGCCACTTGTCAAAGAGTACATTTCAAATGGTGGTGGAGTAGTAATTTTGGCAGGCGTCCCATGTTATTTTTCAGTTTACTGCAAGGATTGGTGGCCATATAGGTTTGGTGGAACAAATTTAACATCTATACAAGAGTGGTTTGGATGTAAAGTTTTTGCTAATACGGGTGGAGTTGCCAGAGCCGTTGTTGACAACCCATTTGGCACTTCACTGCAAGCCAACGATGTAGTTTGTACTCGGGATAACATGTGGGGGAAGGCAGTAGTGGAATTAAACAGTAACGCCCAAGTTATTGCTAGGTGGGATTCTGGAGAGGTTTATGCTTTTACTTACGAATATGGAGAAGGAAGGGTCTTCTACCATGGTGGACAATTAACATATGCATCGCAAAAGGAATCATCCTAACAACAGAAACGTAAACAAAAGAATTAATGCTGACTTGCTTTGAGTATCCGCTCTTTTGCTATGTTCATTGCTGCGTCTCGTAGTTCAACATCTCTGTTTAGGGCAGTTTCTATAATCTTTACTGTGGTTCGCCTGATTTTTCGTTGAACCAATTCGAGCATTCGCTTGGGGTTGTAGCCGCGGTACTCAGCGTAAGAAGAAATCACTCCCCCCGCGTTTGCTAGAATGTCGGGAACAACAAAAACGCCCCTGTCAGTCAAAACCTTCTCTATTCTCGGGTGTACAGGAAGGTTAGCTGCCTCAACCACCAGTTTCGCTTTGACGCGCCCCACATTATCTTTTGTGATAACGTTGGGGAGGGCGGCGGGAACAATAATGTCCACAGGCAACTCGAAAAGTTCACTGTTCTCCAATATTTTGCCCGGACGATAATTGATAACCGAGCCCGTTTCTGTCTTAACATCCAACAGTTTCTCGTAATCTATTCCCTTAGGGTTGTAGATGCAGCCTTTAGAATCAGAAACCGCCACAACTTTCACGTCAATCTGAGTAAGATACTCAACAACGAAAGAGCCGACGTTCCCGAAGCCCTCCACCGCCGCCGTTGCATTATCAATATCCAAGTCTTCCACATAATTTGCCGCCGTGAACGCAGCCTGAACCACCCCCAAGGCAGTGGAGCCATACTCATGGGGGATGCCACACTTTACGCCTGGCTTAACGCACAGGTGAGCCGGCTTTCCTGTAGCAGATTTCATAGAACCATTCTCTTGGGCAAAAGCAGCCATCTCCTTCTCTCCAGTGTTAATGTCCGGCGCAGCCACGTACAGGCTTGGACACACCCTCTTCAGAGCTCTCGAGAATGCACGTATTATTTCCATCTTTTTCTCTTCAGCTATCTGTTTCGGATCGGCAATTATGCCGGATTTGGCTCCTCCAAACGGAATTTTTGCTAGGGCACACTTCCAAGTCATTGTTCTGGCTAACCTGAAAACTTCCTCGGTTGTTACTGTGGGCAGCATTCTGATTCCGCCCTTTCCTGGACCTAACGTTGTGTTGTCTATGACCAGAACGCCCCTCATTCCCGTTTTTGGGTCGTAGACTTGCAGTATCTTTTCTGGACCCCACTCGTCAGCGAATGCTTCTATTTTGATGTTCATTCCTTTTCGCCAGAAGAGTTTATGACTGATATACAAACTGAACTATTGTAAAAGCTTTCTTGAGTAGGAACATTGTATATTGTTGAGGCAACCGGTGAAATAATTAAATTGGAGGCATCCTATTTGTTATTTTGGAGAACTTTTGGAATAGGAAATCGGTTTGTGGAGGGTTAGAAAGTTGGGTTACATTTATCTGTACACTGGAACTGGGGGAGGAAAAACAGTGAGCGCTTTGGGTTTAGCCCTCAGGTCTGTGGGTCACGAACGCAAAGTGGTTATAATCCAGTTTTTGAAGTGGTGGAAGAACACGGGGGAATATAAGATACGGGAGAAGCTTCAGCCGTACTACGAAATTTATCTGTTTGGCAGAGAGGGGTGGATGGGATTGGACAACTTGGGAGAAGAAGACAGGAAACTCTCAAAAGAGGGGCTGGAATTCGCTAAGAAGGTTGTTGAAGAGAAGAAGCCTCATCTGCTGGTTTTGGACGAGATAAATTTGGCTCTCCACTGCCGCATGCTAGAGATAGATGAAGTTTTGGAGTTTCTGGACAGTATCCCAGAGGAGATGGATGTTGTTTTAACCGGAAGATACGCGCCGAAAGAACTCTTGGACAGGTCTGATTTCGTCATCAAAGTGAACGGCCTGAAACACGCAAAGGAAATGGTGACCACAGAGGGCATCCATTACTAGATTAGCCGCCTGTTTGAAGAAGAAGTATCGCCTTAGCGAGGTCTCCGTCGCTCGTCTCCAAGGCTCGTTTAGCGTCTTCCATGCTTTTTCCTGTCTGGTCTGCAACAAGCTGCACATCCTCTTCAGGAATAATTACCTTAGCCGTCTGGGTCTCTAGAGCCCGTTCGCTTACTTGTCCGGTGACCTGGAAGATTTTTTGTCCCTGCATCTCAATGACGGCAACCTGAGCGTTTTCAACCACGATTTCTTTGTCGGCTGTTTTGAAGATAACTTCTTCTACGTCGGGCATCTCTCCCATGTTCATGCCCATGCGCTGCATCATCCGTTTCGCGTTTCTCGGACTCATTTTTCTCCGCATTTACGTTCCCTTCTTATACTCCATCAATCGTCTTCTTAACTTTTTTCCGCCACGCCTCGGCGAACCCGCACAGCCATTCCCCTCTTGAACTCTTTCATTTCCTTTCCAGAAAGAAGCGCCCGCCCAACAGCCAAAACCTCACCCTTTCTGTTGAAGACTATGACCTCCTCGTTGGCTCTTATCTCCTCGTCAGCGTCTATCACATGTTTGGCAAAGACGCTTCTTCCTTTCGACACGAAGGGCTCGGCATCGTCATGAACTTTGACCCAGCACCGCAGAGGCTTCACTTCACGTACCAGACGCTTGGCTCCGGCAAGGGTCAAAACAAAGAGTCCAGTGGTGGGTCTGAGGGTAGCCAGTAGTTCTTTCTTCAGGTGTATGTGACGTATTTTTCCCGTGTTTTTCGAGTACACTATGTTAACTTCGTCTGGGAACAGTTTTTTTCCCGCGTCTCTTCCGAACTGGTAATCAGCTATACTCCATATCTTCTGAAGAGCAGTCATATCACTGTTTCACCAACAAGTTTCACATATGCATCAGGCTAAAGCATTAAATCTTGTTCTCTGCGCAGGTAAACGTAGAGTTGAAAATAAGAACCTTTAAGTTTTCTCTTTTCCCGTATAAAGAATCTAAGTAGACGGAGAAACCAGAATGGAAACGCTTCACCACAACGGCGTCCTAGTTCCACCCCGATACGAAGGAAGGGGACTCACAGTCAAGGTAAAGGGAGAGGAGATTAGGCTAACGGCTGAGCAGGAAGAGATGGCGGTAGCGTGGGCAAAAAAAGCTGGAACGCCCTACGTTGAGGATAAAGTCTTCGCCAAGAACTTCCACAAGGACTTCTCAAAGAAGCTTGGCACCGAAGTTAAACCCGGAGACGTTGACTACTCGGAAATAATCTCCCTTGTTGAAAAGGAACGGGAATACAAAAATAATCTTCCACGAGAAGAAAAGAAACGGTTGACGGCTGAAAGAAAGGCGGCTAGAGAAGCCAACAAAGAGAAATACGGGTATGCCTCTGTTGACGGCGAACGAACCGAGTTAGCCAACTATGTTGCAGAACCCAGCTCCATCTTCATGGGACGCGGAAAACATCCCCTGAGAGGAAGATGGAAAGAGGGACCCGACGAGGAAGACATTATACTGAATCTTTCGCCTGACGCGCCGAAACCAGAGGGTAACTGGAAGGAGATTGTCTGGGAACCCGAAGCCATATGGATTGCCCGTTGGCAAGACAAACTCAGCGGCAAAATGAAGTACGTCTGGTTTTCTGATTCAAGCAGTTTCAAACAGCAGAAAGAAATCGAAAAATTTGACAAGGCAAAAGAATTTCAACAAAATCTTCCCCGCGTCAAAAGACACATTCTACGAAATCTTGAATCCGAGGACATGAAACGCAGAAAAACTGCAACCGTCTGCTACCTTATCGACAAGCTGAAGATACGTGTCGGCGACGAAAAAGACCCTGACGAGGCAGACACGGTGGGCGCCTCAACCCTCAGAAAGGAGCACATCAAAATCAACGGCGACGGAACAGTGTCATTCAACTTCTTGGGAAAAGATAGTGTGCCCCACATTTTCACCACCAAACCCCCTGACAAAGTTATCGAAAACCTCAAAGAATTCTCTGCGAACTCGGAATCAGCCCTCTTCAACGGAGTGGGCTCCAGCAATGTAAGCGAGTTTCTGGATGAGGTGATGACTGGGCTCTCAGCGAAGGTTTTCCGTACTCTCTACGCTTCTGATGCTGTGCAAACGAAGCTAGACAAGACCCCTGTTGAATCCGAAGACCCGGAGTACTTCAAGAAGTATGTGGCTAAAATGGCGAATCTTGAAGCCGCCAAAGTTTGCAACCATAAACGCACAATCCCGAAGAGGTGGGCTGCTTCCCTAGAAAAGAAGAGGGAGCGAGTCAAGGTTCTTAAGGAGCGGGCGAGGGTAGCTCAAGCTAAAATTAAGAGGAAAGCGCAGGATCAGGATGAAAGGTATCGGATGCGGCTGAAGAAGCAGGAGGAAAATCTGAGCGCGGCTGTGGAGAAGCTGGAGGAGATTAAGAGGCAGCTGGAGGAGCGGCAGAAGCAAGGTAAATCAGTTAAGGCCTTGACGAAACGGGTTAGAAGTAAACGAAAAGTTATAGAATGTACGAGACAGCGAATCAAAGAGTTGAAGGCTAAGCATAAAGAGCTGATGAATAAGCAGAAGCAGAGATTGGAGAACAGAAAGCGGCGGGACAAAGCAGCACTGGAAAGGCAGAAACTGAACATAACGATTCAGGAGGAGACCCGAGACTACAATCTTTCAACTTCCCTGAAGAGCTACATTGACCCCAGAATCTACTACGAGTGGGGCAAAAAAGTGGAGTACGACTGGAAAAAATACTACCAGAAGGCGCTGCACAAAAAATTCAGCTGGGTCGAAACCCAAAACAAAACAGAAAACAGCTAAAAGCACACTAACCCACAAACAATAATCACTTATGTTTTTTCTGAAAAGAGAGAAAGAGCCATAAAACCCAAAACACTGTAGCCTCTAGTATATGTGGGGTCTATGAGAATGGAGACTGAAACAATAGCTACTTCTGAGATGCGCGCCCTAGAGACAAACGCTGAATACTACGGAGTCTCGCTGCTGCAGCTTATGGAAACTGCTGGAAGAAACGTTGCAGAGGAGATTGCGGCACGATTTCAACCGAAGAAAACGCGGGTGGCGATTTTTTGTGGTTCAGGAGGCAATGGCGGCGATGGCTTCGTTGCTGCACGCTATCTCACCTGTCATGGCTTCAAGGTTGAGGTGATGCTTGCAGGAAGAGCCTCAGACATTACCAGCGAATCAGCCAAGAGAAACTGGGTTGCGCTGCAGCCCCTCAGAAACAGTATCCTCCTGACAGAGGTTAAAGATTCCGCGCTTATTCCAGACGTTAAGGCAGATGTTATAGTGGATGCCCTGCTGGGGATAGGCTTGAAGGGAAAACTGCGCCCCCCAATCTTGCAGTTAGTGGAAAAAATCAACTCGGCGGATGCATTCCGCGTTGCCGTGGATGTTCCCACGGGAATAGACTCTGATTCAGGCGAAGTTTTGGGCACCGCTGTAAAGGCGAACCTAACCGTCACCTTTTACAAGGCAAAGCCGGGGCTGGCCAAAGCCAAAGAGTACGCTGGCGAAGTTGCGATAAAGAATATTGGCTTACCATCCGAGTTTGAACGGTTTACTGGTCCAGGAGACGTGAAATTGGCTGTTAAGCCTCGCCGTCCAGAAGCGCACAAGGGAGACTTCGGCAGGCTCCTCGTAATCGGAGGAAGCAGTATTTTTTCGGGTGCTCCTGCATTAGCTGCCATGGCTGCTCTTCGCACCGGAGTTGACATTGTCACAGTGACTGCTCCAGAAAAAACAGCAATAGCAATCTCTTCCATGTCCCCAGCGCTGATCACCATAAAACTGAAGGAAAAACACCTGAACGTAGGCAACCTATCCGCCCTCGAGGAGCAGTTGAAGTCGGCGACGGCGGTGGTTTTGGGTCCCGGATTGGGACTACACAGCGAAACCAAGGATGCTACCAAACAAATTATAAAACAGCTAGAGGAAAGGGGGACGCCGCTGCTTTTGGATGCTGATGGGCTTAAAGCCTTCGCAGAATTCAAACGGAAGGTTGAGTTGCCCATGGTCTTGACTCCCCACGCCAGAGAATACGAGATTCTGACTGGAAACAAGCTGCCGGATGATGTGGATGGACGGGCAGAAAAGGTTCAGAAGAGTGCACGAAAACTTGGGGCAACCATACTGCTGAAGGGACCTGTTGACGTTATCTCTGACGGAGAGCAAACCAAATTTAATTTCACCGGAAACCCAGGAATGACCGTGGGGGGAACAGGGGATGTTCTCTCCGGAGTAGTTGGAGGTTTGATGGCTATGGGAACTGATTCGTTCAGGGCCGCGGCAGCAGGGGCGTTTATCAACGGTGCAGCAGGAGATTTTGTGGTTACTGAGAGGGGTTACCACATGATTCCCACAGACCTTCTTGAGTATATTCCCAAAGTTATGGATGATCCCATGTGCCATCTGGAGGTGCGGAAGAATCAGCCATAGCTCAGTTTCAGTCACCGTTTATCATGCTAAGCAGTGTGACCCCAAAAAATGCAGCACATTGAAGCTTAAACGCCACAATCTAGTGCGGGTGGTTCACAGAGTTAGGGAGTTGCCTCGAGGAGCAGTTATTCTGAACCCTTTCACACCGAAAGCTTTCTCTCCCGCAGACCAAGAACAATTAAAACAGAGAGGCTTAGCCGCATTGGACTGCAGCTGGGTGCACGCAAAAGAAGTTTTTGACGTATCATCCCATTGGACTCCCCGTTGCCTGCCCTACTTGGTGGCGGCGAATCCAGTAAATTATGGAGTTCCAACCAAACTCAGCACTGTGGAGGCACTGGCTGCAGCTCTCTACATAGCCGATTTCCGTGAACAAGCAACAGAACTGTTATCCAAATTTAAGTGGGGACCCCAATTCATTACCTTAAACGAAGAACTTCTAGAAGGCTACGCCCAAGCAAAGGATAGTGCCGGCGTCGTTAAAGTGCAGAAAGCATACATAAGCCAAAAATGCAACGCACGCTATAGATAGCTAAAATGACTTCTGAGCAGAGTTACGCTTGTTGAAGACAAGCTGGAATAAACTTGGCAGCAGAAAAAAGTGAAGGAGGTTTACTTTAAGGATTTAACACGGTTTTTAAGATGTTTAGGATTTCCCTGTTTTCATCTGATACGTTTTCCAGCGTTTGTTCGCCTTTTTCGGTTAATTCGTAAATTCTCTTCTTTCTATCCATTGTGCCTCTTATCAAGCCGTCTCTCTCTAGCGCGTATAGGTGGGAGTAGATTGTTCCTGAGCTGAGTAGGACGTCGAATTTATTGTGAATGTATCCTATCGCATCATATCCACTCATAGAACCGTTTTTGAGTTCACTGAGCATTATTATATCCATCATTGATTTGATTGTTTGTTTCCGTAGTTTCTCCACAGTGTTATTTCTTTTCAGACTTTTCAAACAATATACCTCCTTTTTTTATTTTACAGTTTTCCACTTGAGGTATTGATGCTAAAGAACTTGCACATGCACCAAAGCATCCAAGTTCTGCATCTATATCTGAAATTGAATGTTTTTTTGCCTTATAATGTGTAGGTGTACATCAGAATCCAACTGAAACAAGAAAACACACAAATTCCATTCTTAAGCAAAAATAAACTTTTTATGACAGCAATTCGGTGACAAAAAATCTAAAATCTACCCCCACATCCACTTATGTTCTAAATGAGCCCGGCTTAGAAATGTTTAATAAATCCAGTTACGCAAAAGGGGGATGAGTGAGCAGAAAATGCCCAAAAAAGAGTTCACCTATCGCGGACACACCATAGAGGAACTGCAAGGTATGTCCATGGACGAGTTCATCAAGCTGCTCCCGTCGCGGCAACGCCGAAGCCTACAACGGGGACTCAACACAGGACAGAGGACACTCTTAGAAAACATCAGAAGAGCCAAAAAAGGCCAAAGCGAAGGAGAAACGGCAGTCACCAAAACTCACGCCCGCGATATGGTAATCCTCCCAGAGATGGTGGGCGCCACCCTTCTAGTTCACAACGGAAAGGAGTTCACGTCAGTGGAGATATTGCCTGAAATGATTGGGTGCTACTTGGGAGAGTTCGCCATCACCAACAAACCCGTGAGACATGGGTCTCCAGGTATTGGTGCATCAAGATCATCAATGTATGTGCCACTGAAATAGGAACAATGTGGCAAAGAACATAGCCAATTAAATATGTTTTACCGAAGCCTAACCCTTAGCATCTAGTGGTCAACGATCCGAAAGTTTTTTCAAAAATCGAAGTCGGCTAGTTTAGGCTCTGTAAGTTGGTTCAGATCGTTTCTGTTTTGGGGCTGGAGAAATTTTTGGTAGTGGAATAGGCGGGGGAATGTTTAGGCTTCGACAGATGAGCACTGACTCTAAGAAAACAACATTGGATATAGATTGGAGGACAATAGGTGGGGGAGGCTTCTTTTCCTTGTGTTCCTTAAGAATCTGCTCAAGTTCATCCTTTGACCCTGTCACATGACTCTTTCCCTTCAAGCTGATTTGAGCTACTCCTGGATTGTAGTTTATGGTAAAAACAAAAGGAACCTCCAGCATTCCTTCGCCTTTTTTGCTGATTCCAATCACGTTAAGATTGGTGGCTATCTGAACAGGCGGAATAGGCTTCCCGATCTCCCAGAAACTCTCAGCGGAAATGTTTTTCACAAAAACTCTTACATTAACCATTCTTCAGAACGCCCATCCAACCTCTATATTCCAAGCTTCACTATTAAAACTTGGCTAGCTTAACTTTCTTGTTGTTTGTATCGAGTTAAACCGCAATGTCCGCATGTGTAACGGTCACCGTGATCAGCCATGAAGTATCCGGGTCCGCACCGTTCACAACTGGGACGCAATCTTTTGAGTCCCCCTTCCTCAATCTTATAGTATGAAGAGATTCCACTCCGTTTCTTTTTGGCTTTTTTCTCTCCAGCCTCTTGTTCAGACATCTACTCTTTCTCCTTCTTCTCTTTCTTTGTTGCTTTTTCTTTGGGTTGTGATTCTTCCTCAGATTTCTCAGGTTCCTCAGCCTTTTCAGGTTCTTCAGGCTTTTCTTCTGCAGCCTGTGCCTCCTCCGGCTCCTCGAGCTTTTCTTCTGTAATTGCGTTTCTGGCGATTATATGCTCGGGTTCCACGACTTTCGCCTGCTCAACTGAGTCGTAAGCGTTAGCTTCGCCGATGGCAACCATCGTGCCTGTTTTTGTTTCTAACTGTTTAACGTAAACCAAATCGAGGTCCGTTTTCAGCAATGTTGCAAGCTGTTTTCTGACCTCAACGCGGGTTGGAGTGCCCCCGGTCTGGGCATGTTCAACGCTGAAGGTTACTTCCTTTCTTTTCATTAGAGGATTCTGCTCTTTTGAGACTATCTTAAGCTTCATTGTTACACTTCCGCAGGTTGTGGTTGATTTGACACATCCCTCTTACTTTAGCTTTTCGAAGATTCTTCCATGGCATCAACAAATCGGCGCATCCTCTCTTTTGTTTCTTCTGTAACCTTGACTACAACAATTCCCTGGTGGGGTTGCCCGTAAACCACAATGGCGTCTTGGGGCGCAGCCAGCACCGCCGCAAGGGTAAGCAAATCCTCTTCCCCGTCAACCATCACCCTTGTTTGTCCCTTTTGCTCAACAGCGCTTCTTATGGCAGCCCAAGCCTCGTCGGTTATGGCTCCTGGAGGATTCTTTGCAAGCAATGTTTGGTCCGCGTCCACAGTTATCGGCTGAATGGGTTTTCTCATAACCAGGTTATCGACAATTAAAACATTCAATGGGACACCATATTCAATCATGTTGCGGGACACGACGTCGCCCACAGAAACGATCAATAAAGGCTTTTCTTTTTCGATAAGCTCTTTTAGCCTCTTCATTGTTTCTTCGAAGGGACCATCAATCAGCAGTCCCTGAGGCTTCTTCAGTTCCTTGCGTAGCTCAGTGGTTAGGAGACGAATTCTGGTTACCTACCTTACTCGAAGTGCGTAGTGCCCTTTCTCTTTCACTTTCATGGCGCGAGCTATAGCTGAGCCTTCAGGGTCAATGATAACCACTACACCAGAGAAGTCGTCGCTTAGGTTGGTAGCCTTGCAGTTAGGGCATATAGAACCATAGGATATAAAATGGCACTCCCGACATGCTTTCTCTGTCATTTCTTTGATTCTCCTTCTGCTTTCTCAGCATCCCCTGAATCTTCTGCACCGGTTTCTTCTTGCTTCTCCACATCCTTCTGAATCCACTCCAGCTTCCCAAGGAACGGCTGCCTAGCAGTTACCCCAATCTTTCCGGAGCCTCCGCTGCGACCTAAAGAAACGGCTGTTATGCGAACCCGCACCCGGTCTCCGGTCTGCAGTTTCCGCTTGGTTTCTTTGCCCATGAGAACTCCTTGCCGTTCGTCATAGGAGATATAGTCGTCCATTAGCTGAGATACGTGGAGGAGGGCGTCAACGGGTCCTATACGAACAAAGGCGCCGAACTCCGCTATTTCCACAACTTCTCCCTCGATGACTTCCTGAATCTTTGGATAGAACGTGAGGAGAGAGAATTCGACTTTGTGGAATGTGGCACCGTCTCCGGGGATGATTTTTCCGAACGGATTCACTTTGATTTTTGTGACGCCTATGACGTAGCCAAGCTTTTCGTCTACCATGCCATCATACTTCATTTTCAGCTGTTCATAACCTACATTATCGATGTCTTCTCCAAACCTTTCCGGAGGTATCCGAATTGCATCCTCGAGAGTTACAAGTTTGAACACTTATCTCACCCATTCTTAAATTGATGACATTTACGCGAATGTACCATGTGGGTTTTCGCCTCCAATTAAAAGACGCGCCCATTTATAAGCCTATACCGCGCCTTCCACCTCTAAACGTCGCTTCTGCCTCAAGAAAATAACTGTTACACCAGCTTTTCTCAGTCTTTTCCTGAGTTCCCGGTCGTTTGTGGCAACAGGACACTTCCACTCCGCTGCCACTCTAACAATCACATCGTCATAGGTCTCCTTTAAACTTTTTTCAACGACTACAACACGACACTTTTCAGCCAATCTAAGAGCCAACTGCGCCTGTTTCCACTGTTTTGGGGAACTGGATTCGGCGAGCCCTTGAAGCTCCTTTTGAGTCGAGGAGAGAAGAACGGGTTCAAAACGTCGATTTAGCAGGTTCGCCAGTTCTTCGAAAACATCAACATTGAACTGCGAGGCAACAAAAAAGAAATTTGCGTCTAAAACAACTTTAATCGGCTCTTCTTGTAAATCAGGCACGTCTACACCCCACAGCATTATAATTTGAGATAATACGTAAGCTTTTTTCTTAAAATGAGTTAGTCTCTGCATTTAGGCATTCTGTAAGGGCATGTTATTTGTCAAGTTCAACTAGAACCGCTGAGCCTTCTGTCTTAACTTTGAATGTCTTTAACGGTTCACGCGCAGGAGGACTCAAGACTTCTCCTGTTGTGACATCAAATTTTGCGTAGTGAAATCCACAGGTGATTATTTTTCCCATTAAAGTTCCCATGTAAAGAGGGTAATTCAGATGAGGACACCTGTTTGACACAGCATAAAAGTTTCCTTCAACGTTCACTACAAGAATTTCAAGCCCCTCTATATTGAAGACCTGCATGGTGTTCTCGGGAATTTGCCGTGTTTCACCCACTTTAACGTATTTTCCCATTTTTCATGCACCCTTTCAGGCAAAGAGAGTGTCTAGAAACATCATGACAACAAATCCCGCTATCAGCCCAAAGGTTGCCTCCCTAGCGAAACCCTTCCTGTGGCTTTCTGGAATCATCTCATCGCTCACCACAAAGAGCATGGCACCAGCAGCAAAAGCCAGACCCCAAGGCAGAATCGGCTGGAAAACTGAAATCAAAGCAACACCCAACAAACCTCCAACCGGTTCAACCAAGCCCGTAAGCGTTGCATACCCAAGAGATTTGCTTCTGCTGTATTGTTCCCTCAGTAAAGGCAAAGCAACCGCTAAACCTTCAGGCATATTCTGTAATCCAATCGCCAACGCTATCACTAGACCCGCTGCTGCGTCTCCGCCACCGAAACTGACACCCACTGCCAATCCTTCCGGGAAATTGTGGATGGTTATTGCAATGACAAAAAGCCAGACTTTTGACAGTTTCGAGGGCGGGCCTTCAGCGCCTATAATCGGATGAAAATGTGGGATAAACCTGTCAACGAGGTGTAACACAAGGGCGCCTAAAATGAGCCCAAAAACAGCAACCCATGGACCACCCAAATCTAATGCTGGAACTATCAGACTGAAAGATGTGGCAGCCAGCATCACACCAGCTGAAAATCCGAGCATCACATCTAGCAGCCGATCTGAAATTCTTCTTGTAAACAAGACTGGCAAGGCTCCTGCACCAGTTGCCAACCCAGCGGCTAGGCTAGCAATGGCTCCGAGCCAGATTATTTCCGCGTTCATAGGTTTCCCTTCATCTTTTCTGCAGATTGTACATAAAATTTTGCATCTGATTTAAAAAAGGGGAAATTAGAAGTTGATGTTCCAATACTGTTTATTCCACATGATGGAACTTCTGAGTGTACGGGCCTTCTCCGGGTGACCTTCGCCTGAAGTGTCCTGACGGTCTTCCTTCAAGAAGCTCTTGGAACCAAGCCTCATGCTCCACTTCTTCATGCAGTATGGCTAATGCCAAGTCGTATGTTCTAGGATCTTTCCCAAAGGTCATGTTACAGATTTCCGTGTAAACCCGGACAGCGCACCTTTCCGCTTCCAGCAAAACTTTGAGAACAGCCTTCAAATCGCTTGGGTCTTCTGGCAAATAAGCTGCAGAGCAGGCGGCGTCATCGTGAAGCTCTCTAAGATCCTTATACAATTCTCCCCCTAATTCATAGATGCGCGGAGCAATTGTTTCAAAATGCAATCTATCCTCAAGCCTTGCATCCTCCGCAATTTCCTTTACAGTCTCTCCCTCAAGCCCGGCGCAGTGCATTCTCAGCAGCGTATAATAATAGTAAGTGGTAAATTCAGCCGCAGCAGCCTTTTTCAGCTTATCTATCAACAAGTCAACGTCAACTCCAGCTTTTTCCACCATTTCTCTTCCAACATTCGTTGAGTATTTACTCATTCTAAAATTTCACCTCCTTTACACATTATTTTAAATCTTTAAGACGGCTTGAAACGCTCTTACAGAGCCTTGCAGACAGGACACTTTCCAAAGCCTTTCCAGTTTTTGTTTCTGCGGCAACTGTCATGCTAAAAGATTTGTAAATGTGTCATGATGCCCTTCTTCGTCGCCCAAAATGTCTTCGACAAGTCTTCTTGTTGTCACGTCGCCTTCGGCATCAGCAACTTTGATTATCTCCCTGTAGAGAGCTATTGCATCCTCCTCTGCCTTCACGTCGGTTTGAAGCATCTCTTTCAAGGTTCCGCCAACGAAGATAGGCGCAGGTTTCGTTGTTGGAGTTCCATCAAGATAAGCCAGTCTTTCCGCGAGTGCCTCAGCATGCTTCATCTCTGTGATGGCTGACTCTTTGAAGACATCAGCAACTGCAGCGCTGTCAACTCCTGTAGCGGAGACATGTTGCCACATATACTGAATGGAAACTTGCAGCTCCATTGCTATTGCCTTGTTTAACATTTCCATAAGCTTTTTAGAAGCCATAAAATCACCCCCTTTCTGTTTAAATAAAGATTCGTTGACAGTATTAAAAAATTTGGTGTCTTCCTCTTTTTTCAGTCGCACTTAGCGCTTTTGGGTGTTAATGCTTTTTACTGTTGATGATTTCTCTGCATTTGTCTGCGTATTGGCACCACTCTAAACAGGAGGGATCCTTTTCGGGTCTGCCAACTTCCTTGCCGCATGTGTCGCATATGCCCGTGTCCTCGTCGCTCCAAATCTCCACGCTTCCGCCGCAATGAGGGCACGGAAAATATTCTGGTTTTGGGCGAAGAAACTTTCGTATGCCCGGACAAGTTGCTACATTAAAACTTGTCAACTTCCATTCATCTCTCCCTTTTTTATCAAGATAATTTTTCTCCCTTTATGCTTATTGTTTCTTGCCTCAAAGGAACACTTTTTCCCGAAAGTTCTAAGGCTTCTTGAACGAGGCGGTTTAAGCCAAAGCAGCATGGGACCTCCATGTTGACCACTGTGACGCTTCTTATGTTTGCTGTCCGAAAGATTTCAGCTAACTTGTTCCTGTAAAGGGTTGCGTCATCAAGTTTGGGGCATCCGATAGCAAGAGTTCGGTTCTTTAGCATGTCCTCGTGAAAGTCTGCGTACGCGAAGGGCACGCAGTCAGCGGCTATAAGCAAATCCGCGTTTTTGAAGAAGGGCGCGTTGGGCGGCAACAGTTTCAGTTTGTATGGCCAGTTGGAAATCCTTGGCTGCCTTTTTTCTGGGATGTCTACGGTTGGTTTCTCTTCAGTTTTTAACTGCATAGTCTGCGCCGACGGGCAACCCGTAAAATATGTGTGATCTACCGGGGCTGTTCGACTCGTTTTCATGTGTTCTTCTGCTGCTTTTGCGTCGAATTCTTCTGCTTCTCGCTGCATGATGGTTATGGCGTCTTGGGGGCATTTTCCTAGGCAGGCTCCTAGCCCGTCGCAGTATATGTCCTTGACTAGCCTAGCTTTTCCGTCTATTATTTGGAGGGCTCCTTCGGCGCAGGCGGGTATGCACACTCCGCAGCCGTTGCATTTCTTTTCATCGATTTTGACGATGTTTCGTACCACCATATTTTTTTCTCCCCTTTTCAGCTTCTAAGAAGATACCACGGTTCTTTTACCCTGTTATAGGCGATGAAGTTCATGTCTGATGTCTGCTCTCTTTTTCGTGTAATAAATACGGATTCTCCTCTTTCTAGATGATTTTTCACTTCTTCAAAGTTGATTTCGTTGAGTTCTATCACCTCAACGTTTTGGCTTTCGTCGTTTTTGAGGAAGAACAGCTGAAAGGGGGCTTCTTTTTTCTTGTTTTTCATAATTGTTTTTGGCATTTTGTTTTTTGCCTCCTTTCCAGTTAGTTCATCAATTTATTTGAGATAAATTTCATATGAATATATATTCATGTGTATTTTATAAGCTTTATGGTTCACACAACAAAAAATTTATAACACTGTTATAACACTGTTACATTAGCAACTAAAAAGTTGGAAATTTTTATGCCCGAAAAAAAGAAACTTGCCCTAATAATCCACAGCGGAACCATAGACAAGCTCCTCTGCGCCTTCACACTGGGCTCCACAGCAGCAGCAATGGACATGGAAGTGCATTTATACTTCACTTTCTGGGGGCTCAACATGCTGAAGAAGGGGGCCATGGAGAAAGCGGGACTCCCAGCAACCTACAGGCAACACGAGGAGATGCTGAAGACAAAACTGAAAGAGATGAAGTATCCCACGCCCTACGAGATGCTTAAACGGATGAAGGCGTCGGGAAACGTGCGAATCTATGCCTGCAGCCCCACCATGGAGATGTTCGGAGTAACGAAAGAAACCCTGATTCCTGAGGTGGATCAGATCGCGGGGGCGGCAGCTTTCCTTGATATAGCCGCAGACGCGGACATAACACTCCTCATCTAACAGCTCTGCCAAGAAACACATTTCATTCTCCCTTTTTTAAACTATGATTTGTGGCAAGCATCAGAAAAAACGGGTTGTGTTGCTTAAACTATTTAGCCACAAAGATGCTTTATGTTAGGTTAGCTTTGTTGCGGAAGGCTGATGAGGCTGTTGGGTGGGATAACCAAAGTTTGGAGGTGCTGTAATGGAAGAATCTGAAGAAATCGCTGACAAGAAGGCGAGGGTGCTGAAGATTATCGAGTTGCTGGAGAAGCAGTATCCGAGGGCGAAGACTGCCCTGCATTACAGTAGCCCTCTGGAGATTCTAATAGCCACTATCCTTTCTGCCCAGTGCACAGACAAAAGAGTGAACATCGTCACCAAATCTCTCTTCAAGAAATACAGGACCGCGGAAGATTACGCCAACGCGGATTTAGCTGAACTGGAACAGGACATCAGGTCCACGGGCTTCTACAGAAACAAAGCCAAGAACATAAAGAATGCTGGTCTGATGATGGTTGAACGGTTTGATTCGCAGGTTCCCGATACAATGGAGGAGATTCTTGAGTTGCCCGGTGTTGCCCGAAAGACCGCCAACATAGTGTTGTCGAACGCCTACGGGGTCATCGAGGGGATAGCTGTGGACACTCATGTTCGCAGGCTCTCCAAGAGGCTTGGATTAACAGAGAACACGAATCCGGACAAGATCGAGAAGGACCTTATGCAGGTAGTTCCGAAGAGCCACTGGAAAAGAATCACCAACCTGCTGATATCTCATGGAAGAAACGTTTGCACGGCAAGAAAACCAAAATGTGACTCCTGCGTCTTGAACAAGCTCTGCCCCTCAGCATTCAAAGCCTAAAAAGCAGATGAAGTGTGTGCTTGGTTTTTCAGAAAAAATATTGTTTTCAACATAGCACTGTTATTAGTCTCCTAATATGAATGTTGAATTCGCAGTTGCATCTAAAGACAGAGAGAAACTGTTCAAACATTGGGATTTAACTTATAAAAGCCACTGAAGCAACTAACTGTTTATGAGTTGATGGGTTGGAGAAAGGATGCCATGAAGCCGTTCAGTTTTGTTCACGCTGCTGACCTGCATCTGGGTTACGCTCAGTATAATCTGGATGTGCGCCGCCGAGACTTCAACAACGTCTTCGGGGAGCTGGTGGACAAAACAATCGAGTTGCAGCCAGACTTCATGATAATCGCAGGAGACATCTTTGAGCACGCCCGCCCCTCAAACTCCACCCTCGAAGCGGCAATAACCAACTTTCGGAGACTCAAAGATGCTGGAATACCTGTCCTCGCCGTTGACGGCTCCCACGATTCAGCCCCCAACGTCATAACAAGCACAATCCTCAACCCATTAGACAGCGCAGGTTTAATCTGGTATCTGCCCCGCCATGAAGGAGCCTGCTGGAGAAACGAAAACTGCTACGTTTACGGCATCCCCAACTTTCGGACCGCCAGAAAAACCCAAGAAGAGCTGCCTCAATTTCTGGAAGAGAACAAGCCCGCCCCTGACCCGTCGCTGTTCAATATTTTTGTTTTTCACATGGCTCTGGACATTCCCGCCATCAAGCCGCCCAAGATGGAGGCAGAAGCCGAACCGGAAATTCTTCCTGAAGGCTTCAACTATTACGCGGGCGGGCACATCCATAAGCCGTACAAGTCAAGTTTCAAGGGTGGTCTCTTGGTTTACAGCGGCGGCACTGAAACGGCAAGCTATGATGAGGCGAAAATTGAGAAGGGCTTCTATCATGTTAAGGTCAGCAAGAGCGGCAAACCAAAACTGGACAGAATAAAGCTGGAGACCCCGCGCAAATTCATTGTTGTGGAGCAAACCTACACTGGTTTGACGCCCGCGAAGATAACTGAGGCAGTGGTGCAGCTGGTTAAAGAGAGCGAAGAACCGGAAGCGGTGGTTGTTCCTGTTATCAAGGGAGTGTTACCTGCCGAGGCTGCACGCGGAGAAATAGACCTCGCACAAATAAGAAATGCTGCGGAGAAGGCTCTTCTTGTTCACCCCGTTCTTCGGCTTAAAGAAACCGAAATCTCAGAGGAGATAATCCGCTCCATCTTCGGGGGAGAGATGAAAGACCTGAGCACAAAGGCTTACGAATACTTCTTCCAGATTTTTTCGGAAAGTTACACGCGGGAAGAGAGCAAACAGATTGCGCGGCTAGCCTTCGACCTCATAGACCCGTTGGTGAATAAACGAGAAACAAACGTGAAGGAGAAGCTGGAGGAATTTCTTTGAAGCTGAAGTCCATGCAGCTGGAGAACATCAGGTCGCACCTCAAAACAGTGGTTCACTTCAGTGACGGCTTCAACTGTCTGGTGGGCGGTTTGGGACAGGGAAAATCCACGGTTCTTTACGCCTTCGATTTTGTGCTCTTCGGAGACCCCCTAGGCAGAAGCTACGACTACCTCCTCAGAGAGGGCGCCGAAGAAGGCAAAGTATCAGCGGTTTTCGTTCAGGACGGCAGAACCTACAAGCTTCAAAGAGCACTCTACAGACGCGGAGACGGCATCAGCCAAGACATTGACCAACTCAAGCTTTACCGAGACGGCAGGTTGGTTGCAGGCACCAAAAACGAGGCAGTTGCCGAGGAGCTGAAGGCTCTGACTGGACTGGACAAAAACCTATTCCGAGAAATTGTTTGGGTGCGCCAAGAACACCTCAAAGAACTGCTGGACATCACACCGAGGCAACGCCAGACAAAACTGGACCACCTATTCGAACTCTCCAACTACGAAGTGGCTTGGAGCGGCTTGCACCAGTATGAGAAAGAATATGAGACTGAAAAGAAGGTTCATGAACGAGACGCAGACGTAATCCGCATCAGCAAGCTGGAGGGCGACTACACCAATGCAGTTGAAGAATTTTCGTCAGTTACCAGTCAACTTCAAGACGCGAAGGAAAAACTTGCCCAAGCAGAGTTTGCTCTCAAAGAGGCGACAGCCAATCTTGAGGGGTTAGAAGAACTGCAAAAAGAGACCGAGGCGCTGCAGAGAAGGGAGATTCAGATTCAAACAAACATCAACCACATCGACAGCAGGGGCAGAGAACTGGCTGAACAAGCTGAAACCAGCAAGAGGCGACTTAACGAATTAGAAGAGCAACTGAAAAAGATGGAGACAAAAGAAAAGTCCCATCGAAACACGCTCCAAAAAAATGGATTAGAAGCAGACAAAACAATGGAAGAGCTGAGAGACTACCTTGTTGATGTAGAGGAACAACTGAGAGCCATAGGCGGTGAACAGGAAGCCACAAAAAGAGAGATGAAAGCGTCTCAGAACAGGATTTCAAGCCTAATAACCGAAAACAAATGCCCAACCTGCCTACAGGACCTCACCGGAGACTACAAAAAGAGCCTCCTCGAAGACCTTCAACACGAAAAAGCTGACCGCACAAAAAAGCTGGCGGAACTGCAGAAAAGCTTTGACAACCTAAAAGGCTTACACAGCACCGTCAATCTTGCCTTTTCGAATCTACAGCAACTCCTCCCTCGAATCGAAGACATAAAACTTCAGATTACAGAAAAGCAGGAATCAATTAGTAAGCTAGCTGCCGAAGTTGAAGAAGCACAGAAACAAAAGAAGAAGCTTCAAAAACAGCTTGATGAAACCCGGGAGGAGATAGCAAAGTTTGATGTTACTGAACTGGAGTCTGCGCGAAAACTGCAGAGAAACGCTTTCACTGAGCATCTTAGTGCCAAGCATGAATTGGACGGTTTGGAGCAAAGAAAGGCGGATCTCGGTTTACGGGTCGATGAGTTGAAGGAAAGGTTGGATAACGCTCAGAGGAAGTTTGAGCGTAAAGAAAAAATTGAGAAGCTCCTTGAAATCTTGGATCGTATACGAGGCGTCTACAGAAGCATCCAGCCTAAACTCAGAGGCGAATTCGTGAAATACCTGCAGATAACTGTTCAGCAGGTGCTAGACAGCCTAGTCGGGGATGTGGGACCCACATTGAACCTTAGGATCGATGAGACATATTCGCCTTTTGTATGCAGCGAAGAGGGCTATGAGCGGGAGGTTTCGAATCTTTCAGGCGGAGAACGCACACTGCTAGCCTTCGCCTACCGCATAGGTCTTGGGCAACTGATTATGCAGTCCAGAACTGGTCATGGACTCTACATGCTTCTCTTGGATGAGCCCACAGAGAGTCTGGGAAGAGAAGACGGATCCGTGGACAGGTTGGCTGAGGCGGTCAGACGCTTGAAGGCTATCGAACAGATAATTGCTGTAACCCACAACGAAGCCTTCGCAGAAAAGGCGGAGCATGTCATACGAATCGAAAAAGAGGCTGGAGAAAGCCAGGTTTTCACGGAGAAATAATCCCTCTCAGCCTTCGATTATGTGGAAGAGGGAGTGAAAAAGGTTTATTTTTTCTAAACTCTCTTCTTAGTCAAGAGGAGTTACTTATGATAGAAAATTTGAAACCAGAAGTTATTGAAGCCATGCTTGACTCTATGCCTATGGAAATATCGTTTGTAGATGAGAAGGATGAAGTCAGATACTTCAACAAGAACGGTGACCGAATCTTTCCTCGACCCAGAAGCATAGTGGGCAAAAAGGTTCAGCAATGCCATCCCAAAAAGAGCGTGCACAAGGTACTCCAGATTTTGGAAGCCTTCAAAAAGGGAGAGAAGGATGTGGCTGAGTTTTGGATTAATTTGAAGGGCAGACAGATTTACATCAGATATTTCCCTGTTCGAGACAAGGATGGAAAATATCTGGGCACCTTGGAAGCCAGCCAAGACATCACCGACATCAAAAGGATTAGGGGCGAAAAGAGACTTCTGGACTGGAAATAAACTGTTCCTTCAGTTCTTCCGCAAATCATAAAAAAGTGAGCCACAATCTGATTATGGGTTTTATGACAAGAAAATTTGCGTTATACCTTATTTGTTTTGCAGTTCTCATTAGCATGAATTTTCCGGCGGGTGCCTCAACTGAGATTATGGTCGGCGTGAAAAAGGGTGACTGGGTAGAATACAATGTAATTTTCACTGGAGATGTTCCCCTGCAACACGATGTAACTTGGTGTAAAATTGAGATCACGGCTGTTGAAGAAAAACACATCTACGCTGATATCACGTCAGGATATTCTGATGGAAGCAACGAAACTGTATCTTCAATCGTGAAACTTGAAACCGGCCAGATCGGAGAAGCCTTTATTATCCCAGCAAACTCGGATAAGGGTGACATATTCTCGTCATATGAGGGCACCATAACTATCAGCGGCGTTGAAGAGAAAAACTGCGCAGGCGCAACCCGAAGTGTGGTATATGCAACCACCGCAGAAACTGTGTTTTACTGGGACAGGTCCACAGGCTTCCTTGTTGAAGCAAATTCATCCTCTTCCGAGTACACCATGTTTACGAAAGCGGAAAAAACAAACATGTGGCAACCCCAAATATTCGGATTAGACCAAACAGTCTTCATTGCTTTATTAGTCGTAGTAATAGCAGTTGTCTTAACGTTAGCACTCTTTCTGATACGCAAAATGAGGAGATAATCAGTTCTTTCTTAATCTTCAGTGGGTTCCCCGCTAACGGGTAGAGGCGGCGCTGTAGAAGCCAAAGCCCAGCCGATCCATGCCACAACAAAAAGAACAGCATAAACTATGATTATTACTGGGACAATTATCGCCCATTCGCTGAGGGTTTTTCCCAAGAACCTCACGTCTTCTGGAGACAGGAAAAGCCAACAGAAATACCCCATCATAGCAACTATACTTGCGACAAAAATCAGAACACCCAAACTCCTGTCTCTCAACCGATTTCACGCCTCGAACTAAACGCTAAACATCCTTATCCACTTAAAACTTTCGAGAAGAAAAACAGAAGCTAGAGGAACTTTCTTGCGGGCTATGCTACTGTCTGCAGTTTAGCCACGGGTTTCGGCTCGAAGTATGGACAGTAAACTACGTCGTCCACGTATTCTTCAAGCCGGGTACAATATAGTCTTGATGAAATTATTAGTGCTTCTTTACAATTCATGCACCGATTAGAAGAGGCCTTTCGCCTCACTATTCCCAAATTTTTGCACACCCCAACCTAAACTTGTCGGATTGATGCTATGGACCAGAATTTCTGATAAGGGTTATGAAGCACAAATCAATACTCAAAATAACCTATCGACTACTCAGAATAGCTTTTTCTCTCTTTCACTATGAAACTGCTTTCTCCGCCAGAAATAACCCTGAAATCCTCTTTCAAGGCTTCTTTATGCAAAAACTTTCGAAGAAGCAAACGCAGACACGATCTGGAAGCCTCCTTTCCTTCCTCAAACTCCATGCTCACCTCATTCTTTGAGGCAACCACACTAGCATCTAATCTGCCTTCCAAAAAATCCGCCAAAAGCTTCACGCACTCATCATCAAAACTCTGAAGCTCAGAAACATCCACCACCACAGTTGACATGGTAAACTTAACCTCACAACCACAAACAAAACCAGAACTAACTCTTAAAAGTTGTTAGATGCTGTTTTTAGATTTGGGTTCGGGAGAATAGATAGGTGCCCAGACCCACCATTAAAACATCGAAGCCGGCCACCACTGTCAAGCTGATCAGCCAGCCAAGCGAACCAAGTAATGGTGTTCCAGCCCCTAGGAGGCACCAACGCAGTAGTTCGACTCCATAGAACATTGGATCACATAACATGGCAACCTGAAGAGGCAACGGAGACACATCGATGGGGAAGAACACGCCCGATAACATGAACATTGGCCACATCACAAAAGTTGACAGCAACTGAAACGCATGAAAATCGTTCAGAGTTGACCCGATAGCCACGCCAAGACCAACAAAACCAGCGGTGATGAGAAGCATCGCCCCTATCGCAGTAAATGCACCTGCCAAGAATGCGAGAGACGGCGTGAATGCGCCCATAATTCCCGCGACTAACATCAATATTATGCCTTGGATTGTCGCCGTGGTTGCTCCGCCAAGAATTTTTCCAAGGATAATGCTGGTTCGGCTGACAGGCGCAACTAGCATCTCCTTCATGAATCCGAATTGCCGATCGAATATGATTGAAACGCCGGAAAACACGGAGCCAAACAGAAGCCCCATGCCAATCACGCCTGGCGCCATGTATGAAAGGTAGTCGACTCCACCGAATCTGCCGACAAAGCCTCCCAGCCCCAAACCGAAGATGGCGAGGAAAAAGATGCTTTGGGCTACCGACGATATCACTCTTGCCTTGGCTCGCCAGTAGCGCTTCAATTCCCGCAACAAAACCACATATATCGCTTGTCCAGATAACGGCTCTACCATCTCAAGTTTCACCTTTCCATCCGATCATCTTAACCTCTGACTCGCCGCACACGAGCCTGCTGCACGATGCGGTGACGCCGCACCATATCAATGAAGCTTCCCTTTTCTTCCCGTATATTGCGACCAGTCACCGACAGAAAGACATCGTCGAGGGTGGGTTTACGCAGTTCCACAGACTCCAGAATAACTCCCGCTTCATCAGCTAACTTAACAATCTCCGGGATTCGGTGTCCACCACTATCAACCAGCAGGTTCAAGCATTTCGGGCATGTCTCGCCCCCAAATTGAAGGTCTTCGTCAGCTGCAGGCTGTTCCGACTTCTGCTGAGACGCTTTTTGAACCTTCTTATGATCTCCGATGTTTCTAGAGTCCATCTGCGGCATGGTTCCTCCTATATTCATATTACCTGACATTGTTGGCACAGTCTGCATCATGCGGCTCATTGCGGCGTAATTGTTGCCGGAGGTAACAACGTTAATTCGATGTACCCAATTTTTGCTCTCCAGAAGAGGACGAAAAGTTTCTATCGTCGCTGGATTTTTGAAAACTAAACTAACAACGTCCCCTTCCAAACGGGCTTTCAGATTGTTGGGTGTATCCAGCGCCACAATCTTGCCGAAATCTATAATGAGTATGCGTTTAGACAGGTAATCTGCTTCCTCCGTGTAGTGAGTGGTTAAGATGATGGTGACGTTCTTTTCTTGGTTGAGGCGCTGAATATGCTCCCAAATGGAACGCCGAGTCTGCGGATCCAAACCCAGTGTCGGCTCATCCAAGAAGAGGACTTTTGGGTGATGCAGTAATCCTCGGGCGATTTCCAGCCTGCGTTTCATGCCGCCACTGTAAGTCTTTACCAAGTCGTCGGCGCGGTCAGTTAATTGCACTAGCTCCAGCAGTTCTCTGATTCGTTGCTGCCGCGCATTTCGGTCAAGATCATATAGGCGCCCATGAAAGTCCAGGTTTTCTCTGCCAGTTAACTCTATGTCCAGTGTGGTGTCCTGAAACACGTAGCCTATGCTGCGGCGGACAGCATCCGGTTCTGTGAGAATGTCATGACCGTTCACGGTGGCGGTGCCGCTGGTCGGTCTCAGCAATGTTGATAGCATGTTCAATGTTGTGGTTTTGCCGGCTCCGTTAGGACCCAGAAACCCTAGGATTTCGCCTTCTTCTACGTTGAAGCTTATGCCATCTACTGCCTTAACGGTTTTTTCGAAGATTTTGGTCAGTTCTTTGACTTCGATGGTGTTAACTTTGTTCAGGCCTCCTATTTAGTAACTGACATTCAAAAAGATAAAACTTGGTTTCCATCTGAAAATCAATATGGGTTTGGGACTAAAATTTAACCCCCCAAAAGCAAATACTGGCCTCTTTCCTCGCTCGCAAGCAGCGCATGGTTTAGAAAACCTGTTAATCTTTTATTCAACTTTCTACGTCTATAATGTAGAGCGCAAAGTGAAGTAGATTTGAAGTGAAGATTCCGGATTTCAAATTGATTCTTTGGTTCCTGATTATGGTTGTTCTGTTAATGCCGATTACACATATTGGGTGGTTAGTGCACTACAAGTTTAGGGAGGACTATGGATTACCTTTCTCGTTCGAATGGGCGATTCCATACTGGATAGATGAGCTGTTAGTTGTTGCTTCTATCGGGGTTGCGTCGGCTGTTGGATATTGGTTGCTTGCGGATGAGACTGTGAAATCGAAGGTGACAATGTTTCTTCTCGGCTACACAATGTTTCATCAGTGGCTATCGGGAGCGTTTGACTGGCTATGGTTCATTGTACACAGATTATATGGAAACCCCTTTCCGGCTTTAGATGCGGTTTGGTGGTGGAACCCCTATTATTGGTTCTTCGGCATTGAATGGACAACACGGATTCATATCTACTACACTATCATCCTGGAAGCAATTCTTCTGATAATTTGGTATATGTGGAAAAGATCCTACAAGCAGAAAACGTCAGAGTAAAAAGCAAAGAAAAACAGGCGTCAGTACATGTACGCTTAAAGAATATGCATCAATTATAAGTAAATTGTAGCCACTCGTTTGTTGCACATTCAAAAAAACGCAAGGCATAAAAAAGCAAGAGATTCTATTCTAACTGGTGAGCAGATGAAATCGCTCTCATGCATGTTCTTAATTGTGTTGCTGGTTGGCGGATTTGTTTTCGTTTGTAACGTGGATTTTGTGGATGCACAGGATTCTACAGAGGTTGGGGGAATACTCCACTCAGACACAACATGGACAATAGAAAACAGCCCATACTCCATAACAAGCACAGTTCAGATACCCGAAAATGTTACACTCAAGATTGACCCCGGAGTAACAGTCACCGATAATTCAACCGACTACGTTATGTTCTTTTTGCATGGCAGAATTGAAGCCCATGGAACACCATCCAACAAAATAACCTTCATTGGCGGAGGTGAAAACGCATTACTCTTCAAAACTGAAGGAGCACTGTCTGAACCTTCTGTGAGTTTTGACTACTGCACAGTTAAAAATGCATTGAATTTTTGGGAAGGTACACGTGGACATTTTAACTTGACAAACTCAGAATTAATTAATCTGGGGCGGGTTGGTTGGAGCACAACCTATTCTCGCATTCACTTTTCTGAAAAAGCCATCTATATTGAAAATAACACGTTTATCGACACAAACGGCTTCGAGTTTTCCATCGCATATGAGAACATATACATACGATACAATCTTTTCAAAGGAAACAGAGGTCTTCTCGTAAAAGAGCATGTTAACACTGGCGCTTCACCGCAAGCTGTTGTCAAATACAATACATTCATCAACGTGAGTGAAACCGTTTTGCTGATTACCTCATGGGGCGCTCAGGGCAACATGGATGCTACAGAAAACTATTGGGGCACTTCAGACACGAGTTTAATCGACTCATGGATAGAAGACGGGTATGACGATATTGGTATTCACGCTTTCATCGATTATATGCCGATTCTAACCGAGCCGCATCCAAACACGCCCACACTGCCAATCACTGCCAGCTTCGAATATTCTCCAGTTAGTGTCTATGCCTATGGAGAAGTAAATTTTGATGCGACGGCAAGCTTTGCTGAATACAGCCAAATCGCTAATTATACATGGGATTTTGGCGACGGCAACATCACGACGACATCGTCCTCGACAATTAAGCATAGATATACGACCCCCAATAGTTATGATGTAACTTTGACGGTCACTGACGAGTTTGGATTCACAAATAGTACAGCATCCACTATCGATGTGCTGTTAGATGATGTGCCTCCAGTTACCGGAGACAACTATAATGGCTTGTGGCACAATGAAAACTTCAACATTACCCTGACAGCAACCGACACGGAATCAGGCGTTGCAGAGACATATTACCGAATCAATAATGGTGCAGCAAAAACAGTCAGCGTCAATGGGCAGCCGCCAATCACCATTGAAGGCGCAAACAACACTTTGGAGTACTGGAGTTTCGATAACGCTGTAAACGAGGAGACACATAAACTAGTAACTGGAATAAAGTTGGACAAGTCGCCTCCTACGTCTTTGATTAACCTAAACGGCACGCTGGGAAGTGGCGGGTGGTTCACATCAGATGTTACAGTGTCCATATCAGCAACTGACAGTGTTTCTGAGGTGGGTAGAACAGAATATAACATCGACAATAGCGTTTGGAAAACTTATGTTGCGCCCTTTAACATGGCCGATGAAGGCGTTTTCTCAATCCACTACATGTCAGTAGATCCAGCCGGAAACGAAGAAACAGCAAAAACTGAAACCGTGAAGGTTGATAAGACCGCTCCCATCGGCTCTGTCCAGATTAACAAAAATGTAGTCTACACAAACATAACGTCTGTGACTCTGGCCCTTTCTGCAAACGACACAACATCAGGTGTTGCTCACATGCATTTCAGCAACGATGGAACAGAATGGAGTAGCTGGGAAACCTATGCAACATCTAAAGTGTGGACTCTAACAGCGGATAATGGAGAAAAAACAGTTTACGTGCAGTTCAAAGACAACGCTGACTTGGTTTCAGAAACATATCAAGACAGCATAATATTGGACACAATCAAGCCTACAGCCGATGCTGGACAAAACCAAACAGTGAAAGTGGACACAACCGTGACCTTTAATGCCAACGCATCCAACGACAACCTAGAAATAGTCAGCTATGAATGGGACTTCGGCAACGGTGTGACAGGAACAGGTGAAACATCAACTTACACATACACCAACAAGGGAACATACACGGTGACATTGACAGTCAAAGACGCTGCAGACAACGCAGATACACATCAGATAACCGTAACGGTGACGACGCCAGAAGAATTTTTGCCATGGTTAATAGTCGGAGGTGCGACAGTAGCCATAACAGCAGCAGCCGTAGCAGTTTTCTGGAAAAAACGAAAAAAGCGCTCATAAAAACATTAAAGACTCAAACCAGTTGTGCTAGCTTTCGATTACTTGCTTCACCAGATCTTTGTTTTCTTTCAGCCAGTTGATGATTACTTCCTTGTTGTTTTCCAGCATGCTCTCCGCCATTCCTGCAAACATGGAAGGCACCGTTTTGCCTATTTCCTCTTTAAGTTTAGAAATTAACTCGTCTTCCGCATTCAAGGTCTCTCATCTCCATCACACCAATTAGCTGAGCTAAAATATTTTAAGTTGTTTGCTAAGTTTTGGCACCAAACCTCCAACCCAAAACTGTGTGCACCGTCAGAAAGTCATATCATAAATGTTAAATCCGTAACCCATTTTATTTGATTGTGAGCACGCGCTTAGTTGTGTTTATGCAGTTGAAGAGTATATCAGGGTGGAAAAAAGTCTTAACTATAATTGCGTTTTTTAATGTTTTAATATTAGCAATTGACCTTATTGCAGTATTTCTTTATGGCACTCAAATTAGGTTGACAGCAGAATGGCTTTTTGGAAGTGACGATAAAACAACTTTAGGTTCCCTATTGTTCATGGAAGGGGCTTTGATAATTGGAACAGGCGCCTTGCTTGCGGGCGGATTTGCCGAAGGTAGAATTCAAGCATCTAAAGCGCCTTCTACACCGTATGTTACAGAAAAACTGTCAAAACAGCGCGCAGAATTTCGTGAAGCACAAATTTCAACAGGGCTTCTGCTGATGCTTACTGGATTGCCACTTATAATCATGTCAATCTTATCCGCAGTTGCCTGATCACGTTAGTTTGGTATTAAACCTTAGCGTTTTCGGGTAGAGCGGCGTTTTGGTCTAAAGTTTCCAACTAGCCTGCGTCCTGTGGCTGCGTCCATAAAGATTGTGCGTCTTTTCTTCTTCTTTTTATGTTTCACTTTGATCTTCCACAGGGGCAACAACACAATTTCAGAAGAGACTGGGGTGACACCAAATGTCAACTTTAATTTTGAGTAAATTTTGTCTCTTCCCATCTTTATTTTAGGTAGTCTAGGCACTTCTTTGGGAAGTCTGGGAATGAACGTGATGTCGTCGTCATCATCCAAGTCTTTCAGTTTTCCGGCACTCTTTGTCATCACCGTGTGAAACAGCATTGCCCCTCTCTCAAGAGAAATCAGGGCTCCGGTAGTTGCACTCAAGTAGTAGGTGTCAACTTCCTCCCATCTGAAAAAGAATAGGCGCTTCGCCTTACGGGTTGCTGAAACCCTCCAGATGGGCATATGAGAAAACGTCGCATCATAAAACTTTTCATTCTTAAAAAAGAGCCCGCCCTCAAGCCATGATTTAGCTCGATTAAATGCTTCCACCTGAGTTATCCGCGTGGGAATCGCCAGAACTTCTCCCAAAACGTTCTTGGAGGGTTCGAAGCCAAATTTGGACAGCCAATACAGGTACTCTTCGCCGCCTCTAGCTCGGCTCTTCTTCACAACTTTTGATTTAACGAGTGAGCGTAGCGTCTTTTCAGCGTCTTCAACAAGCACACCTAAGTTTTCGGCAACATACTCTGCGGAGACACTTTGCCTCACAGAATTGAGGAACAGTTTAATTCGCTCGGCAAGTGATTTGGATGGGCGTGGAGATAGCGCAACGGGTTTTTGTGCCTTCTCTTTCTGTTTCAGCTCGTACTTAGCGAAGAACTGTTTCGATTCAGGAGATAAGGACGCTGGGATGTCTTTTTCATCCAATGTTAGATGCTCTGTTACCAGCCATCGAACCTGAAAATTCACCACATCATCGTAGACGTCTGGGGACAGCATGAGGAATTCTCCGGTTCGGAGGCTCGGAAGCTTCTGCAGAACCGCTTCAGCATGGGTTGGATCGATTGACTGGATAATCTGCTTTACCCGCGCAATGTCCTGCTGCGTCATCATGCGACCCAAGCACCAAGTATTAACCTGCGCAAGAGCTTTGTAGTCGATGTCGGTTATGTTCTGGGTGGCGGCTACGAGTCCAACTCCATATTTTCGCGCTTGCTTAAAGAGAAAGGCGTACGCTTCTTTTGGGGGAGGATTCCGTGGATATGGCGGAATGTAGGGTGCAATTTCGTCGACGTAGAATAGCAGTTGGATGTCTTCTGAGGGGTTCTTTAGCATCCAGCAGTAAAGTTCCCTGAGTAGGGTGGCCAGGAAGAACTGTTTGTCGTTTGTGGAGCTGAGCGTGTTCATGTAGACGATGTTGACGGGAACCTTTCCGTCGCTCTGGTCCATGAACATGTCCATGTCGATTTGGACGCCCTTCTGAAACATAAGAGAGGGAGTTCCCACAGTTAGGAACCGTAGCTTACGTGCGATCTCTTGAGGCTCCCTTTTTGTGACAAAACTCTGCAGCGTTTCGATGATTTCTGAAGGGGGATTCAGCACTATTTCAGCCATGTGCGCCATGTCCTTGATGGGTTCCCCTTTACGCCACAGATGCTCCAGAAGCGTGAACAGATATGCTTTGGCTCCTTTTCCAGCGTCTGAGGTTAGGTCGTAGCCGAGAAAGGTTGAGAGAGAAGTGGCTGTCAGGTCAAGGGCTAAGATAGTTTCCTCATGTGGTGTGTCTGCTGACGGAAACGAGAGAGGGTTGACGCTGATGGGGATGCCTTTGCTGCTGGCGGGAGTGAATACGGTTATCCTCGCTTTGTCGAAATACTCTCCCTGCATTGCCAAAGGTGTTCCGTGGTTCTCAATCTCTTCCGGATTGCCTTTCAGGGCTAGAGAGGAGATGTCGCCTTGGGGATCAACTATAACCACGGGGATGCCATGGCGTACAGCCTCTTCCATCACGCATTTACAAAGCACGGTTTTGCCTGAGCCGCTGGCTCCGAGAGCCATCAGATGGCGATGAAATGCCTCTACAGGTAATTCAACTGGAGTTTCGGTTCCCCGTTCTCTGCCTAAGAAAAAAGACACATTGTTATCCTCCCTCTAAGCTTACTATCATCTTTTTTATTTATCTATCTCCGCATACTGAAGCAGGTTAACTACCTGCTGGATTTCTTGAGGCAAACTTCATATTCTTTTGATTCAAAGATGTACCCCGTCATCTGTTTGGATTGTCTTTGCATATAGGTGTTGATGAAGGAAAATTGTCAGCTGACGAGAAAATTGTAATTTTAGCCGTTGTATGTCTAGTGGCTACATTGGTTTTTGCAATAATCATCATAAAAAACGTCCCGGTTCTCTCGGGGGATAGGGAAGTGCCTCATGAGGGTAAATGGGGAATCTACGTTTATGATTTAGAAACCGAAAAAACAGAGCTGGTTTACTCTTCGGCAAACAAGATTTCACGTATACGACTAAATAACGCTGGAGATAAACTGGTCTTCTACCAGCAGATTGGCAACAGCAGCGAGTGCGTAGTGGAGGATTCGCCTGTAAACATCTGTGAGGAGATTTGCAGCATAGGTGTTGACGGCGAGAATTATAGGAGGCTCACTGACAACGATCAGTGTGATTTGGTTCCCTGCTGGTCAGATGATGATTCTCAAATAGCTTTCCTTTCTTTCCGCGAAACCTTGGACATATTCATGATGGATGCTGACGGAGGCAACATACGTGAGATCTATGATTCTGGATTTCATGACAGCGACTTGCACTACTCCAACGGTAAGATAGTTTTCACGAGAAACAGTCAGATATGGATGATAAATGAGGATGGAACCGCGGCTACTCAGGTCACTGACTCTCCTCGAGCGGGTGAATGGGGCAACGCTGTTTTGCCTTTCGGAGACTATGACCCTAACCTGAGTCCTGACGGAAGCAGGATAGTTTTTGAACGGCTGGTTGATGATGCGACCTCTCACGGCAACTACAACCTTTACGTGGTCAACGTGGATGGTTCGGGAGAAACAGCTCTCACAGACAACGGATACACTCAGGGTCTGCCAGTCTGGTCTCACTCAGGAGAACAAATCGTGTACTTGTTAAGCGCTATAGGAAATGAGGGAAAATATGACATTGTAATTATGAATTCTGATGGTTCAGATAACCTTAACATTACTCCAGAATATTTTCCAGCAGATTTTCTTTGCCACGACCCCATCTTTTCAAGCGACGACGCGGCAATCTTTTTCATTGGAGAGTGGTATTCCGATTAGAGCCGTTATGCATGTAATAACATTGAATTCATTTATGGACAAACGCGTATACATGAATAAATGTATATAGTTCAATCGCCAATTATGGGTAGAGTGAGCAGTTACATGAAGAAGCGTAAATCAGATACAGAAGACTTTATGCAAACAGGACAAAAACAATGTATTCCTCAGCAATCTGAAATAGGGAAGATTATGGTTTCTGAGGTTGTGACTATAACTCCTGAAAACACGTTGTATGAGGCTGCCAGAATGATGGGCGAAAAACGCATTGGAAGCTTGATAGTGATGAAGTATAAGACGCCTGTGGGCATAATCACAGAGAGGGACCTGCTACGCGAAGTTGTGGATAAAGAAATTGCTCTGGAGAAAGATTGGTTAGCTGGGGGAGCAAGCATAAAAGAAGAAAAAGTTGAGCAAATCATGTCCTACCCCCTCATCACGATTTCCCGAAAATCCAGCATAAAAGAGGCGGCTCAAATGATGATTGAGAAGAAAATTCGGCGACTTGGAGTCACTGAATCCGGAAAGCTTGTTGGAATTGTAACTGCCGCAGACCTCATTCGCTGTCTCCCTAAAACCCCGGAGACCATGCATATGTGGTTTGAGGTTGACTATTTCATGAGCAGAGGCATCATAACTGCGGATGAGGAAACGTCCGTGGAAGGCGTAGCAAAGATCATGGGTGAGAAAAGCATCGGCAGCGTTATTGTCACCAGCCACGGCGAGCCGATAGGCATATTCACCGAAAGAGACCTGCTCACTAAATTCTTGGCAAAAGACCGATCGTTGAAGATAGAGGTGGGCAAAGTTTGCTCATCACCCCTCATCACGGCACCCTTGGGAATCAGCATTCACGATGCCGCTGCCATCATGACCTCAAAGCGTATTAAGAGATTGCCGATCACCAAAGAAGAAAAATTGGCGGGCATACTTTCAGCACGCGACCTAGTGGAGGCATACGCCCGAGCAAAATAATTGAACTAACCAAAGTTGACTCCTTGTTTTCCAAGTTATACGAAAGTATATTCACACGTCACTGTGTTTTGTGATAAAGTTTTAATCCTTCAATTGTACCTGTTTTTGTTGGCGGGTCTAGGCGGGGGGCTAGGGGTCCCCTGAACCGTAAACCCTCTACACGACGGGCTGAATGCCCTGGCGAGGCGCCAAAGATCGCTAGGCATCCCCAGTCCTCTGGCAGTGAATATCCGTCCCTTTAGGCTGGCGGTCATGGAGCAGCCGCCGTAGGGAGGCTGTCAACCGTGTCTACCAGGCGAACCTGGCCAGGCCCGGGAGGGAGCAACCTAAGTTTGGACGTTCAGCGCTTAGGGGATCGCGGATATGAGTTCAGAGATTGGGGAAACTGGCGAAAACTGGGCGTCGAACCAGGGTGACCCGCCACTTCATTCATATTTGGAGCCTAATAACAGAAGATTGTTGAAAAACAGCTTTTTTCTGAAAACCCGTAGCCACCCAACCAAAAAGAGCGCAGGTTCTTTATTTCTTCTGTTTGAAACGGTTATCCGGTCAGATTTCTGCGATTGCTTTCGAACATTATATACGGGTCCAAATTGCCAGTCAATAATGTAGCAACCTGACTGAAACCGTGTTTTCTTGACCGTTTCAGTTGCTACAACTTTTATCCCTATTGATGAGACGAAGTTATGTTTCCAAAAACTGATGCCTCTCAGTGCTGTGGGTCCATACTCATGTCTCTTTGGACACAAATTTGCTCTTTTTAGTAGCGCGAAAGGAGACGAAACCCGACAATATTTAATTTATTGCCTCAAATTCTGCACATGATGGATGGCTAATTTAGCATTTTTGTGATATGTGACATCTATTCCTCGTTAACTTGAACCCAAAAACGGTGAGGATGGAAACGAAGTCAAACGAAATACGGCAACAGGCATAAAGACAAGTTTATTGTTGTAGAGATGAAGAAAAAGGCTAATAGGCTAGACTCTTACTCTTTGACGCGATTATGATGTGGAAATCGGCGGTAATTCTTGCGGGCGGCTTCTCCAGAAGGTTTGGCAGAGACAAGGGATTGGTTGCTTTGGCAGGTAAGCCCCTAATCCTTCATGTAATCGACAGAGTGTCCAAAGTAGTTGATGAGGTTCTAGTGGTGGTCAGCTCGGAAAAGCAGAAAAACAATTTTGAATCCATCTTGGAAGAGAAAGCAAACTTGGTTATTGACAAAGACGATTCCCAGAGTCCGCTTGTTGGAGCCGTAACAGGATTCGAAACAACTAACGCTGAATATTCGCTGCTTCTACCATGCGACACTCCCCTAGTTTCAACCCAGATAGTTCAGTTTCTCTTGGACATGTGCGCCAACAGGAGTGCCGCTATTCCCAGATGGCCAGGCGGATATATTGAGCCGCTTCAAGCAGTTTACCGCACAGAATCTGCCCTAGCCGCGGCGAAGACGGCGTTAAAGCAGGGAATAATGAACATGCAATCCATGATTGATAACTTGAGGGGGGTGCGTTATGTTTCAACGATGGTTCTGGAGCAAGTGGAACCTGACCTTTTGACCTTTTTTAACGTCAACACTCCTCATGACCTGAAGAAAGCTGAATCCATCCTCAAATAACAGTTTAGTTTATATTTGATATCGGTTTTAATGCTGTGTGTTAACATGGAAATGTTTTTTAGAGAAAAATATACGGTTAATTTTTGACGTTTACGCCTATATTTGGAAAGCATCCTTTCGACATCAGTTTCCCTTTTCGAATGTTATTATCAGTAAATTGTAAAAACCCGTCTTGAAAACTTACGTAATAGGCATTTAGCTGCCCGTAACCCCTGCGTCAAGAGGCAAAGAATATTAAACAGCCAATGTTGACTCCAAATAGAGAGGCGGTGTCATTGAATAAAGTCGAGCTATTCCCGGTAACAGATTTGCCTATCGTGAAAGAAGGCGACGACCTTGCTTTGCTGATTTGTAAAGCAGCCGAAAAGCAGGGGACGCCTATCCAAAACAGTGACATTATCGTAATCACTCACGTTGTAGTTTCTAGGGCTGAGGGAAACGTTGTAAACCTCGAGATGGTAACGCCCTCAGATTTCGCCAAAACCGTTGCCAAGAAAACCGGCAAAGACCCAAAACTCGTAGAAGTTATTCTCCGAGAATCCAAGAGCATCGTGCGAATGAGTAAAGGAAAGCTCATCACAGAAACCAAACAGGGACTGGTCTGTGCCAACTCGGGAGTCGATCGATCCAACGTTCCGGGAAACAGTAACGTGGCGCTTTTGCCTGAAGATGCTGACCGCTCAGCCCGAGTGATAAAACATAAGATACGTGAGCTAACCCAAAAAGATGTTGCTATCATCGTTTCGGACACTCACGGGCGCCCTCTACGTCGGGGTGAAATCAACATAGCCTTGGGCATCGCCGGATTCGAGCCAATACGTGATCGAAGAGGCGAAAAAGACCTTTTCGGCTACAGGATTAAAGTTAAAAGAACAGCCATCGCCGATGAACTAGCCTCAGCCGCTGAACTGGTCATCGGACAAACAAACGAAGCAATTCCCGCAGCCATTATCCGAGGATATCCATATCCAAAATCTGAAAAAGCAAAGGCGACCAAGCTGATACGCCCTCGAGAAGAAGATTTGTTTATCTGAAACGTTTTCTGGAATAAGAGACAAATGACCACCAAAACCAATGTCCTAATATCCCTGTTGAAACTGACAAAGATTGGTCCCGCTGCTGAAGAAGCTATTGCCATGGACGCCAACGTTCCTGTCCACGTTGCCAACAATGTTTTGAGAGGTCTTCGTGAAATTGGGCTCATCGAATATGAAAACGAGCAAATCGAACTGTCTTCGAACCAGCGCGTCAAACTTGCCATTCACGCCATCAACCATGGAACGGACATTGAAAGAGTATGTAAAGTTCTTGAATGGAAGGAATTTGAAAACTTTGCAGCCACAGCCTTTGAAGCCAACAACTTCGCTGTTAAACGCAGCTTCCGCTTCAAAGCCTCAGGAAGAAGATGGGAGATCGATGTCCTCGCGATTAGTGAACCAATTGTTGTATGCGTAGATTGCAAACGTTGGCGGCGTGGTTGGGGAAATTCAACAATAACAAAAGTTGCTGCGGCACAGGCAGAGAGAACAGAAGCGTTGGCAAAGGCTCCTTATCCTCTGCAACGAAGAGTAGGGTTGGGCGGATGGAAGAAGGCAATTCTCTTTCCGGTGATCCTCTCTTTGTTTCCCGGTCCTGTGAAATTCTACAACAAAGTGCCTGTTGTTCCTATCCTGCAACTCCAAAACTTCTTGGACGAGTTTCAGGGGTACATGAGCGAATTAACGCATTTCCAAGCAGAATTGGGACCTAAGCTACCCGATTACATCAACAAGAGTCAATGAAGCGGACACAATGTTTGCGTCTACTCGACTGCGGAAATAGCGTCGACAACCGTTTTCTTCACCGCCTTCAGCGCTGGATACAGACTGGACACGCAGAGAAGCCCTAAAATAGCAGGCAGCCCTACTGACAAGGAAATGAGAGTGGATTGGGAGATAACTGGGTCAGGAATCAGAAACCTGAACGTGAGGTACAAGCCAACAGAAATTCCGATTGCCCCGCTGACTAAAATGATTATCGCAGCTTGAGAAAAAACGATTTTCATTACGTTTCTTGGTTTGGCGCCCAAGGCTCTCATGATGCCAAATTCGTGCTGCTGACCTGAAATAGAGAGCATCAGGTAGCTGAAAAGAGAGATTGCGGCTGTTGCCAGAGAGAAGAGAGGCAGAAGCATAACCAAAGACCAGACGTTATCCAGAAAGTTCACGTGCTTATCCAGAATCGTGTCAAGTTCTACAACCTTCAAATTCTCTCTTGAAACTTCGTTTTCTATTTGGGCGAGAACCTGCAGTTTATCTGAAGCGTCAACTTGAAGAAAGAGAAGATTGTATCCGTGTTGGCCGATGTCCTTGTACAAGGTTTCTAGGGGCATGTATACAACTTTTCCGTTGTTCAGGGGGTCCACGCACACTCCAACTACGTCATAGGGCAGTAAACTTTCGTCGAAAACTTTGATTGACTGATTCAAGGCGTCACTAAACATGTTCACAGCCAATGAATCGCCAACCATTGTAGCATCTTGATCATTTTCATCCAGTTTTCTTCCAAAAATCAACCAATCATTAACAACACTTTCAGGTTCTACACCTAAAATCAACGCATCCTCAACTCGATTGCTACCTATGATTACAGCCCCCGTTTTGTCAACGGGATCAAGAATAATTCCAGGAACCTCTCTAACAGAATTCTCTAACATTAAACGAGGATCAACAACATTAACCCCATGTATATCCTCCATTTTGGTTACCAAAGACTCTGAAATAACAAACTCTGAATCAAGATAATCAATTTGCTCCATTTCTTTATCCTCAAAAAACCGGGAAAGAAGGCTAACATAACGATCCACCAGAGTTGGATGACCCACAAGAACGATATTTCTGCCGATGGCACGTTCAACATAGCTTTTGGTAGTCTGGTTGGCAATCATTCCTCCAGCAATCGTCACTGTAGTCAGAGTTAAAACCACAGTGAGACAGATTATCGCTTGGCTAGTAACAGATTTTCTGCGAAGTAAACTTCTGAAAGCCACCTTGAAGGTCAAGCCAAGTTTTGAAGGAACTTTTCTTCCCAGTGCAGCGGTTGTTCCCAGTTTGTAGATTGAGGACATGGCTTCTGTTGGCTTCGCTTTGGCTGCTCGGCGTATGGGTAAAGCTCCGGAGATGTGGGAAAAGATGATGAGGACAATGCAGACAATCAGAATCGCCGTTAGGTCAAAGGTTTGGGAAATAGAGAAGCCTGCGGAGTTCAAAAGCATTGTAGAAATATAGAATGCTGCAACCCCTGAGACTATTCCGGTTAATGTGCTGAGGAAGACGAGCAAAGAGAGTTCTGTGGCGAAATAGGCGAAAATGGCGCCGCTTAAGCAGCCTGATGCCTTCATCACTCCGATGTCCCGCATCCGCCCAGACATTGTAAGATGTACAAGAAATGAGGTTATAATGGGGCCTGTTAGAATGTTTAGTATGCTGACAAAGAGGATAAATTGGAAGAATATGTTGGAGAATCCGCTGGTTAATCGTCCCCCTCTGGCGAGGAAGCTGATTTCGAATCCTAAGTTGGTTCCGAAAATAATGAGAAAAAGTGTTGCAGCTGTGGAGATTGTTAAACCGAGGACAGTTAACGCTGTCTGAGTTCTTCTTCTCGCCAAATCTTTGATCGGAAAGGAAATCTCGCTCATTATTCCGTTAGCCTCCCGTCCTTCAGAAACAAAGAGCGGTTCGCAAGTTTCAACAGTTTTTTGTCATGCGTCGCTACAATAACGGTTTTTCCTTCCTCTCTAATTTTCTCTAGGATGCCAACAATTTCTACGCCTGTCTCAGTGTCCAAGTTTCCGGTTGGCTCATCTGCGAGGATAAGAGGGGGATTATTGGCCAATGCGCGGGCAAAGGCTACTCTCTGGCGTTCACCTCCGCTAAGTTGAGCAGGAAAGTGGTTGCCTCGGTGCTGTAAACCAACCAACTTGAGCAGATTTTCTGAGCGGTCTTTGATTCTTTCTTTTGACCAGCCAGCCAGCTCTATGACAAATGCGATGTTCTCAACGGCTGTCAAGGTTGAAATCAGGTTGTAGGATTGGAAAACAAATCCGATGTAGGCGGAGCGGAAGGTTGCCAAAAAGTTTTCGTCGTATGTTCCGAGGTCATGGTTGAAGACAACAATTTTTCCGCTTGTGGGTTTATCTAGGGCTCCGATTAGATTGAGGAGAGTTGTTTTTCCTGCGCCCGAAGGACCATAAATCGAGACGAATTCGCCCTCTTCAACGGTGAGGTCTAAATTTTTTATGGCTTCAACAACTACATCGTCGATTTCAAATTGCCTGCACAAACCCGAAGCCACAACAACTTTCTCTTTCACTGTCTGTCGCCCCATTTGAATATTAAACTATTGAAATACCGAAGCTGCTTCACTTTTGTTCCCCTTTTTGAAGTTGTTCAAGTTTAATGTTTATTCAGTCTTTGAAAGCATTATGGTACAATCATTTAATGACTCGTGCTATTGTTCCCTTCGGCTAATAGATGGATTCAGCTAAAAAACGTGGAAAATCGCTGAAAATTGTTGATGCTTTTGTATCCGCAGGACGCTCCAGAGCGGCTATTATGGTTCACAGAAGCTACGTTGTCCCGAATTTGGTTAAAGACAGTGAAAACACTCATACATTTTAACTTCAAAAGCCTACCCTTTTTGCGTAAAAAACATGAGTGTACATTGTTGGCTCTGGAACATTTCAACTTTCTTGAAGTGATGTTGGACAGCTTACACTGATACTGGTTGCGTTGGGTTTGGGTGGAAGCCGAGATTTCAGTGTTGGTTTTTTTCCCTTGAAAGTTTGTCTCCTAACAGTTTGACGAAACTGTTACCCGTCCTATTTCAGCATAAAAACGCCCGTTTTAGCCCCATTTCGGGCTTATTTTGGGCGTTTTAGAGCCCAAAACCCTGATGCAAAAGAAACCTCATAAAAGTGATACCAAAAAAGTGTTTTCTTTGAATAAGTTAAAACCTTTTTTTCAGCAATTTGGGGAAGTATCTTCGCCAGTTCAAGTGTGCATACCGGGACATCGCGGAGCCGACGCCAACCATGCTGCGTAGGGTCCAGCCGCCGTAAACGGAGAGGTCAAAGCCTGTGAATCCGAAAGTCTCGATTAATTCGGTGGCTCGCAAGTGACGCAGAGCGTGGGTTCCGAAGGGTTTCATGTGTGCCCTGACTGGTTCAGGTTTCGGGTTCTCAGGGTCATACTTGCTGTATTTTTCTATAGGGTAGCTCAGACCGGAAAAGGTTTCCTGTGCGTACTCCCAAGCCTTCTGTCGGGTGAAGGGGAACACTTTGTCGTTTCCGTGCTCACGGTAATAGTTGTAGAGCAGTTCTGTCCAGGGCTCATACGTTTTTTCAAGAGGCAGGGCGATCTTTCTTATTTTTCCGTCGCGCTTCGCGGTTCGGACTGTGAAGATTGCGGCTTCTGTTTTGATGTCTCCAAGTTCGAAGGTTTCGAGTTTAACGTCCTGTCCGGTTGGTCCGCGAGCCACGGTTTGGTTATGTGCCACGTCATAGCGGTTTGTTGCCCCAACTATTTCTGAAGCCCGGGCACAAAAAAGGTAGGCAGCCACCAAACAGAATTTTGCTTCCTCTTTTGCTGCTGACTCTATTCTCTTTCTCACGGTTTCGACTTCGGGTAAAGTCAGGTCAGACATCTTGTTTGCCGCTCACAGGTGAGTTTAACTCTTCAAATATTTAAGACTAACAGTTGACGGGAACTGTTAAGCAAAATTTTTGATGCACAGGATGCGTTTACACACCTCCTCGGAGCCACATTTAGCGTCAGTGGTACCGTTTTACGTGAGTAATACTGCATTCACCAACGTCACCAAGACGTCCAAATTCACCTTCAACAGGAGGGAAAAGTGGTTGGTTTTGCCTACTCCATGTGCTACACAAAGCTCTACTGTCAAAATCAAAGCCCAAAACAGCGTTCTTTCAGAACAGAAACCTCACCACCAAGCAGGCAAAAACGATGGTGACACCGCAAAACGGATACAAAAGCATCAACACAGTTCCCTCTCAGCAGCCGATGCTCGCTTGTTTTCGAAAAGATAATATCCTTTCTGCTCTGAGTTACTAGTTAGATGAGTGCAGTATGCCTGCTAATCTTCCTGCAGAAGCTAAACAGAAATACCGGGAAGCGTCTCTTGCCAGAAAACCCGAAGAGAAAATAAAGAAACTGGAAGAGTTCATGAGCCTGTTCCCTAAACACAAAGGCACCGAAAACCTTCGAGCCCAAGTCAAAAGGAAGATTTCACTGCTGAAACAGGAGATTGAAGACAAAAAGCAGAAAAGAACCGGCGTGGCAACTGGACCCAAGGTTTTCGTGGAAAAAGAGGGAGACGCCCAAATCGTCCTTTTGGGACCAACCAACGTTGGACGCAGCAGCCTATTGTCCACTCTAACCAACGCTAAAGTGGCGATCTTGGGTTATCCATACACCACAACGGAGTCGACGCCCGGCATGTTCAACTACCAGGACCTGCAGTTGCAGATGGTTGAGACGCCAGCGATTATGGAGGGCTCCTCAGAGGGGGGTGCCTGGGGGCTCCAAACCTTAACTTCTGCCAGGAACGCTGACGGCCTTGTTTTGATGGTGGACTTGTCACAGGACCCGGTTGAGCAGTTCTCGCTTATTTCCAGAGAGCTGGAGAAGGCGAAGATCCTCACCAAAAAGCCCAAAGCCCGCATCGAAATTGAGAGGAAGCATATGGGTGCCAAACTGAAGTTTATTGTTTTGGGGCGGCTGGTTGATTGTACGGTTAAGGATTTGGCGCGGCTTCTCAAAAGCTATGGGATACGTGATGCCACGGTTAAGATTCGGGGCGAAGCTACGCTCGATGATGTTGAAGAAGCCATCTTCGAGGGCAAAGTGTATAGGCCAGCAATAATTTTAGCCAACAAGTCAGACCATCCGCTGGCTGCTGAAAGGCTGGAGCAGCTGAAGAAGGCTGTGGGAGATGAAATGAAGATTATTGCCATATCCTGTGCAACAAAGGCTGGTGTGGAGGAGTTGGGTGCTGAACTGTTTGGCATGCTGGACATTATTCGGGTCTACACCAAGGAACCGAACAAGAGGGAGGCTTCGATGCGACCCTTCACTATCCGAAAGGGCTCCACAGTCTTTGATTTGGCGAAGAGGATTCACAGTGACTTCTATGAACAGTTTTCTTATGCAAAAGTGTGGTCGAAGCGGCTGCGTTTCAGCCCCCAAAAGGTCGGCGGAACCTTTGCTCTTGAAGACGGCGACACAGTGGAAATCCACACAAGATAACAGAAGATTAAAATCTGCGGTTACATGGAAACAAGAGGGTTTTGTTGCTTAGGTTTCCCAGAAAAAGACTTTTTTCAGTAGCGCTGTTAGAGTAATCTAATGAATGTGTGAACCTTAGATAGGTATCTTTTGTTGTGCTGCTGAATTTCCGAAAAAAGATATTTTTCAACAATCTACTGTTATTAGGAGCCTAATAGGGTCTGCTCAAGTGTTTTTGTGTTAGCAAAAATTTGTGAAAAGACTGTTTTCAACAATGCTCTGTTATTAGGCTCCTAATATGAACGTGGATAAGAGTTGCTCAGATTTTTTACAGGTTGTTTTTGTACTTTTTTTCTGCAATATTCAAGAGTATCACTGCAATTATAGTGAAAAGTATAGCCAATGGCAACGTAATACGTAAACTAATCACAGACTTTAAGTGTAAAATATACATCAGAAGGCCAAATACCATTGCTCCTGCAACAAAGGCTATTCTAATTATTATCCAAAAACGTCTATCATTCGGCATCCGGTTCCGCGCCGTGTTATAATTACTTGTCTATAGGCATATAAAGGCTCTACCTCAGATTCGTTGATTTTCGTTTACTTCTACACGTTCTCTGGTTTAATTCAAGATTGAAACAGCTCGAAAAGTTGGCATAAAACATCAAAACAGCCCATCACCAATCCCAAAATTGCGGTATAGATGTAAATCTTGCAGTGTTTCGTTCTATTTCGTTTCATTCAACAAGCAGCTATAATCGCTCCAGAACACATAGTTTCTCAGAATTGGTTATAAAACGGGATAAAACAGGAAAAGCCTGCGGCATTAAATGATCGAAAACAACTTTTTACAAGAAAAATCTTTGAGAAAAATCGGTTTTCAGCGCTGTCAGCACTTAAAATAAGCAGAGAATTCTTGCATTTTTGGGCAGTATATAAGCTTCGAAACCAAACGGGAATCTCTGAACCAGATGTAGTTCAAGCGGAAGAAAAGTGTGACTGGACTGAACAAGAACTGGCGTGCACACTAAGTGAGACATCAAAAGTAAGACAGATAGAAAACAGTTGTTCAGTTCATTCGCCGATTGCCTGCATGATGATTGTTCTTCGTCTGGGGTACACGTCGGTTTCCACGAAGACGAGAGACTGCCAAGTGCCAAAGACAGCTTCTCCGTCCATGATGGGCAATGTTCTGTCTGGGGGCAGAAGCATCGATCTGAGGTGGGAGTGCGCGTTTGATGGGTGCCTGTACCCGCCATGCTTAGGAACTATTTTTTCCAGAAAATCTTTGATGTCCCTGTCCAAGCTTGGTTCATGCTCGGTTAAGACGAGTACTCCAGTTGCGTGGGGAGCAAAAACGTGAATCAACCCGTTCTTGATTCCGGACTTCCGCACAACATCGTGAACTTTCCCTGTTAAGTCCATGAAATCTATTTCGCCCTTGGTCGAAAAAACAACCTTCTCATTAAAAACCTTCACGTCACACATTCTCCTGACAATAGGGGATACGTCTGAGGCGTAAAAACGTTATCGCAAAACAGGGAAACCATTTTCGTTAATTTCGAGGTAGCGCGTTGATGCTTTTGTATCCGCTCCGCTAGAAGAGAAAGAACCGCAGCAAACAGAATTTGTTTTACTTTTCTTTTGCAACCATTACCTCAGTTGCCTTGATCACGGCTTCGATGCTGTCTCCAACTTTCACGTCCAGTTCTTCAACCGCTTCTTTGGATATGATCGCCGTTATTACAGCAGGCGCCTCTATTTTGATTTTAACTTTCGCGGTTATTATACCCTTGTCGACTTTCTGAACTGTCCCCTTCAGTCTGTTTCTTGCACTTATCTTCAATCCAATATCCTCCCAACGTGTCTCCTCGCCCATTAATCCACTCATGTAGCCTTCAGCTCTCTGGTATTCGCTCAGCAATTTTGTGCCTAGTTCTGTGAGCGTGGCTCCCCCTCCCCCTCTGCTGCCGCCCTTGAACGTTTTCACCACCGGTTCGCCAAGTCTTCTCTCCAGTTTCGCCAAGTAATTCCAGACGTACCGGTAAGACATTCCCGTTTTCTTGGCTGCCTTAGAAATGGATTCCACCTCTTTGATGGTTTCCAAGATTTCTGCTCCGCCTTTCCCTATCAGCGGCTCTCCTTTGTATTCAAGCCAGAGTTTAAACAGAAGTTTATGCTTGTTTTGAGTGAGCATGGGCTTTCAGTATTAGGTATCGTTCTTGTGTATATAAAACCCTGCTGGGTGTAGTGTGTATGAGATTAATGTAAAGAGTTAAATATGCGATGTGTTTTCACTAACACAACGGCGAAATGTATGAAAAAACATTACGGAATAATCATAATCGCAATCATAATTGCAGCCATCGGCATAGCCGCATGGTCACTCAACGCACCACAAGATAAAGTGATACTCATAGTTTCCACCACAACCAGCCTCTACGAAACAGGACTACTAGACGTACTAGACACAAAATTCGAAGAAAAATATCCAAACATCAACGTCACTTTCATCTCGCAAGGAACAGGCTTGGCAATAGAAACAGCAAAACGAGGAGACGCCGACATGATCCTCGTTCATGATGCAGTTAGAGAAAGAGCATTTCTTGAGGATGGCTACGGCGTCAACAGAAAAATTGTGGCTTACAACTACTTCGTTATTGTCGGTCCAGAAGACGACCCAGTAGGCATAGAAGGACTTGGTCCCGTGGAAGCTCTGCTGAAAATAAAAGCTGCTGGCGAAGCTGGTGACGCAGTATGGGTTTCCAGAGGAGACGATTCAGGTACACATGCAATGGAGAAGAGACTGTGGAGTGTTGGAGGAGAAGACGCAACAGAACTCAGAGAAACGGAGTGGTATTGGGAAAGGGGTTCAGGAATGACAGCTACATTGGCAATGGCAAACGAAAAGAGAGGATATACTTTATGTGATAAGGGAAGCTATCTGAAGAATTTTGTTCCAGGAAACATTGACTTAGTGATTCTAGTTGAAACTGGAAGCGTCGACACATTGAACGTTTACAGCGCAATAGCATGTGACCCACAGAATCCTGATTTGTCACATGTAAAATTCGATGAAGCAATGAAGTTTATCAACTTCCTAGTGTCGGATGAAATTCAAGAGATTCTTGCTGACTTCGGTGTTGATGAATACGGCCTGACATTGTTTAACCCCGCAGTTAAAGTCTTGGCAGAAAACACTGATCCCACAGTAGCAGGCTGGATTAAACAAACTGCATTCATAGACGGAACAGAGTGCCCAACCAACAAACGTTACAACGCTGGCGACCTAACGTTCTTAACTGCTGCAATTATCCCATTACTAAAATGAGAGACATCTAAGTGACAAACCCAATAATTGACGGAATAATCCAAGCATTCCAACTCCTTTTTTCTCTTGACCCAGAGATTTACAGAATAGTTCTTCGCTCATTGTGCGTATCGGGGTTAGCGGTAGTCATGGCTACGCTTTGGAGCCTGCCTATAGCCGCAATTTTAGGTTTAAAAGATTTCCGCGGCAAACGGTTTATCCGGGGGTCATTTAACGCCTTTATCGGATTCCCAACTGTGGTGCTTGGTCTTCTACTCTTTTTGCTGTTTTCAAGATCTGGACCATTAGGTACATTCGGACTTCTCTTTACGCCTTTAATGATCAGTATTGGACAAGCCCTTCTTATAACCCCAATACTTATCAGCTTTATAACAAGTGCTGTTGAATCCATTGACATGGACCTCAGAGATTTAGCTAGGACGCTGGGGTCAACCGAAATACAAGCATCAATAGCTATTCTACGAGAGGCTTCTGGAGGCGTGATACTTGCTGTCCTAGCCGCATTTAACAGAGCGTTCGCAGAGTTGGGGGTTGCAATGATGGTCGGCGGCAACATTTATGGAAAAACACGGCTTTTAACAACGGCTATCGCTTTAGAGACCAACAGAGGAGACATTCCGTTCAGCATCGCGTTGGGCGTCATACTTTTGGCAATAGTTTACACTCTAAATATCGCCATCAACTATCTCAGGAGGCGCTAAGAAATTTCTGTTCTCTTAGAACTACGTAACGTCTGGAAATGCTTTGATTCACTCAATGCACTTCAAAATGCTAACCTCAGAATCATGAAGGGAACAATAACAACTCTGCTAGGACCAAGCGGCTCAGGAAAAACAACACTTCTACGAATACTTGCAGGGCTTGACAGCCCAACCCGTGGAACTATTTTTTATGGAAACCGCATGATCACGGATGGTGAACGGAATATCCTTCGACAAAATGCTACAATGGTCTTTCAAAAGTCTGTATTCTTTGATACAACAGTCTACAACAACGTGGCTTACGGCTTGAAACTTAAAGAAAACTTTTCGAAAGAGGAAATCAGCAATAAAGTGGGGGAAGCTCTGGCGCTAGTAAGACTGGAAGGATTTGAAAAGCGGCGCGCAAAGAAATTGTCAGGCGGAGAACAGCAGAGGGTTTCCCTTGCCCGCGCTTTAGTGCTAGACCGTGAGCTTCTGCTTTTAGATGAACCAACAGTTAACATTGACCCCAAAAACGTTTCAATAATCGAAGAAACAATACTGCGGGTAAATCGAGAAAAGAAAACAACAATTGTCTTGGCAACCCATAACATGTTTCAGGCAGAAGCCCTCAGCCAAAATGTAGTATTGATACTCAAGGGAACCGTGAAGCAGACAGGAACAAAACAAGAAATCTTTGGCAAATCAAACAAATATTTGACGAGTTTTGCACGTCTAGAAAACGTTTTTTCAGGAGTCTCAGAAATCAGTGATGGTTCCACTTCAATCATACATGTTGATGAAAACCTCAGCATCGAAGCGTCATTTAATACATCTGGAAAAATTGCGGTTTATGTGAGACCTGAAGATATTCTGGTCTCAACTAGACCACTGCAATCAAGCGCAAGAAACGTTTTCAAAGGAAGAATCAGCGGAATCACAGATGTTGGGTCTATTGTACGATTAACTGTCGATGCAGGAAAGAAGTTTACTGTTCAAATCACAAAGAAATCGTTAACTGAGATGAACCTAAATGTTGGCTCTGAAGTCTATCTTACCTTCAAAGCTTCGGCTGTTAACCTTATTTAACTGTCATGCTTCACAGATTCAGTAGAGTACTGAGTGCCCCCGAAATATCTGAGACACTAGGATCAGAAAACCTGATATGGCAAGAAAAACACCAACCACAGCAAGGTATGTTCCGGAAATAAGGCTTTTTGGGTTCAGAACATCATTGCCCGTAGATGTGCCGTAATAAAAAATGGCTAAACCCACCAGAATCAGAACGATGGCAAAAATCATCGTTTTTAGACGCATGCCAACCACTCTCACATAATTTCTCTGTTGAATCCACAAAAAGCATTTACGAACAGAGAATACGGATTAAAAATAAGTTCAGCTGCCACCTATCAGCTTTTGTTTTTTGTCTCCAACTTTGCTTGTGGCTTGCAGGTTGCTTTCTGAGACCAAAAACAATTTTATGAAGTCAATAGAATCTTTTAGAGCAATAGAAAGGACGCTATGTATTCATGATCAAAGCAGTGATTTTCGACCTCGATGGCACTCTCAAAGAGTTTAATCTGGACATCAAAGCTTGCAGGACCAAAATCATAAACCTGCTCACCCAACGAGGCTTCTCCCGCTCTCTTTTCTTGCTTAACGAAAGCGCCTTCGACATGCTGAAGAAAGTTAAAAAATCTCCGATAACCAAAGATGGAAAAAGCAATTTCACAAAAATCAAGGACATGGTGTTTTCTGTTGTAGAAGAGTTCGAATTGGAAGCTGCCAGAACAGCCAAAATTTTTGAGGATATCCCGGAGACCCTGAAGGCGTTGAGGGACATGAAACTGAAAATCGCCTTGTGTACAATAAGCAGCGAAAAGACGACAAAATATGTTCTTAAGCGCTTTCATCTTGAACAGTTTTTTGATGCTGTAGTCACGCGGGAGTCTGTTTTTGAGGTTAAGCCCCATCCTACGCATCTGGAGGCTGCATTGGATGCCTTGAAAGTTAGGTCTCAGGAAGCTGTGTTAGTTGGTGACAGCATTAAAGATATTGAATGTGCTGTCCAGCTTAATGTCCTTGCTGTTGGGGTGACGACAGGCCTTTCGTCCCTAGAGGAGTTGACCTGCTCTGGCGCTCACTACATAGCCTCTTCAGTCACAGATATTCCAATCCTAGTAGAGCAACTTAACAGAAAAACTGTTGAATAGCTTAGTCATGTTCAACCATCAATATTCCGAATCTGATTCAGCAAGATTACCGATTAATACTTGCATTCCATAATTATCTTATACTCTAATTACGAAATTAACACTAGGCCTTTAAAACTCAGTTTCACAGTCAAATAGGATGATGAATTCACACATGCTGGAATCGTTTGCTGAACAGTTACAAAAAAAGCCTGTTAACTCAAAACCTGAAACTTTGATACGCGTCTTACATGTGGATGATGACGCTGAATTTTTGAAAAGTTCTAAACGGATTCTGGAAATGCATTATTCGTTCCAAATAGAAACTGCCTTATCTGTCAAGGAAGCCCTGCAAAAACTTAGGCATAAATCGTATGACGTGATTGCCTCTGACTATCTGATGCCCGAAAGAAATGGATTAGACCTCTTGAAAGAATTGAGAGATAGAGGAAATGATGTCCCGTTCATTTTGTTCACCGGAAAAGGCAGAGAAGAAGTAGCGATTAAGGCGTTGAATTTGGGCGCCGACCAATACGTCAACAAGATCGGCAAACCAGAAGTGGTTTACCATGAATTAATGCACGCCATAAGAGAGGTGATGAAAATTAAAGAGGCGGAAAAGGCATTGCAGAAATCAGAAGAAAAGTATAGGAGTATTGTTGAGCTTTCTCCTGACGGCATCGCTACAATGAACATGAAAGGCGTAGTTACCTCAGTAAATAAAGCGTTCTTGGACCTGACAGGCTTCTCTAAAGATGAAATCATTGGGAAACACTTCACGAAGCTGGGAACTATCCGAGCAAGGGACCTCCCCAAATACATGAAATTGATTGGTTCTATCGTCAGAGGAAAAAAACTGGAGAATTTTGAATTTGCTTATCTCCGTAAAGATGGGACTCAACGTTTGGGTGAAGCTCGCATCAGTTTACTGAAAGAAAAGGGCAAAACAGTGGGTCTTCAAGCGATCTTAAGAGACATTACCGACCGCAAGAAAGTAGAAGAGGCGTTAAGAAGGTCAGAAGAGAAATATCGGAAGCAGTTTGAGGAGGCAATGGATGCCATTTTCTTGGCTGATGCTGAGACAGGGGTAATAGTTGATTGTAATCGTGCGGCAACAAAGTTAATTGGCAGAAAGAAATCGGAGTTGGTTGGTCAGCATCAGCGGATTCTCCATCCTCCTGAAGAAATCAACGGCGAATTTAGCAGAACTTTCAAGCAGCATCTTAAAGAAATGGAAGGGCAGGTTCTGGAAGCGCAGGTCATTACTAAAAGTGGGGAAATCAGGGATGTTGCAATCAAAGCCAACGTCTTTGAACTGGGAGACAAAAGAATAATTCAAGGGACATTCCGAGACATCACCGAACAGAAGAAGGCAGAGGATGCATTGCGGGAGAGCGAGGAGAAGTACCGTGAGTTGCTTAATGGGATGAATGACACGGCTTGGGTGATTGATTTTGAGGGGAACATTGTTGATGTGAATGATGCTGCTGTTAAGGTTTTAGGTTATTCTAGGAAAGAATTTCGTTCTATCGGGCTCACAGGCATTGACTCTAATCTGGATCCGGAAGAAATTAAAGGTCTTGTTGAAGGAATGCCAGCGGATGAAGTACAGGTTTTTGAAACAGTGCACACCACCAAAGATGGGAAGAAGATCCCAGTGGAGATATCATCCAGTCTTGTGACCTATCAGGGAAAACAGGCGATCTTGAGCATTGCAAGGGACATCACAGAACGCAAGAAGACTGAAGAAGAATTGGTTCGCCTGTCTAGTGCTGTTAAGACATCCATAGATGGCATCATAATTAGTGACCTAAATGGAAAAATCGTAGAGGCAAATGAAGCCACTCTTAAAATGTATGGCACTAACGACAAAAATGACCTGATCGGAAAAAACTCATTCGATCTTCTCGTTCCCGAAGACCAAAAAAAAGCGTTAGTCGCCATGAAAGAGACACTGGAAAATGGATACTCTAAAAGTCTAGATTATAATGTCATCACCAAAAACTGTAGCAAAATTCCTGTGGAGATGAGCATAGCCATCATGAAAGCCCAGGATGGTAAACCGATAGGATTTGTGGGCGTTGCCCGAGACATCGCCGACCGCAAGCGTATGGAGAAGGCTTTGCAAGAGAGTGAGGAACGGTTCAGGCAAGTTGCGGAAAATTCCTGGGAATGGATTTGGGAAGTAGATGCTAACGGATTATACACCTATGCAAGTCCCGTAGTAGAAGGGATACTTGGATACAAAGCAGAAGAGCTTGTTGGGAAAAAGCATTTTTACGATCTCTTTCATCCTGAAGACCGGGAAGAACTAAAGAAGGCAGCGTTTCAGGGTTTTGCCGAAAAAAGCCCTTTCCATGAGTTCTTTAACCGAAATGTACACAAAAATGGAAATACCGTGTGGTTGTCTACGAGTGGAGTTCCGATAGTGGATGATAAAGGTAACCTTCTGGGATACCGAGGTTCAGATACAAATATCACTGAACGCAAACTGGCGGAAAAAGCCCTTCAGGAGTCTGAAGAAAAATGGAGATATCTTACGGAGTATTCTCCTGACCAGATCATGTTGTTAGATAAAGATGCTAATATACTGTATGTCAACCGCCCACCCCCAGACTTAACTAGCAAAGAAATGATTGGAGAATCTGTATACAAGTACATACCATCCGAGTTTCATGAGGTTGCGGCCATTACCATTAAAAACGTTTTCGAAACTGGCAAACTGAACTCATATTACACCGAATATCACACAAAAAAAGGAGAAGTCCGTCATTTTGAAGTGCGGATAGGGCCAATATTCTATTTAGGCGAAGTAGTTGCCCTCATAAGCAGTTCCAGCGATATCACCGAACGCAAGAAAGCAGAGGAGAAGTTGGATGAGATTATGAATGAGCTGATGGCAATTAACGAAAAATTGGGGGTGGTTGGCAAATTAACAAGGCATGATGCCAGAAACAAGCTTTCTGTTATCGCCAACAACGTTTATTTGGCTAAACAGAAACTGGCTGCCGATCATAGTGCCTTAGAATTTTTGGGTGACGTGGAATCAACTGTTGATCAGATAGAGGAAATTTTTGATTTTGCACGAAACTACGAGATGCTGGGCGTAGAGGAGCTGTCCTCCATGGATGTTGGAAAGAGCGTTGAGGAAGCAGCCATGCTGTTTTCAGGCATGAAAGGCGTAAAGCTTGTGAATGAATGCCAGGGTTTGGTGGTGATGGCTGATTCGTTACTGAGGCAGCTTTTCTACAATCTTATTGATGATACAGTGAAGCATGGAGAGAAGGTCAGCCAAATCCGAGTGTATTATGAAGAGGGGGATGATCAGCTGAAGCTGGTTTATGAAGATGACGGTGTTGGCATACCCGAAAATGAGAAAGAGTTGATTTTCAAGGAAGGCTACGGCAAAGGCACAGGCTACGGACTCTACCTAATAAAGAAAATCTGCGAAGCATACGGCTGGACCATCAGAGAAACAGGTAAACAGGGCAAAGGAGCCCAATTCACCATGATCATACCTAAAACAAACAAAAATGGGAAAGCATCCTATTGCTTTGATAATTAGCTGTAGAGACGATTAAGGGGGTTTAAAGAAGTAGCGGGGCCATGCGGGCCATTGGGAGGAGGTTGATGGTTCAAAGTCAATTTTTAGGTTCATTCCCACTCTGATTTTTTCAGGGTCCACACCACAAATCATTCCGAGCAGCCGAAGACCGTTCTTTAATTCTACGATGCCGACAGTGTATGGTGCCAGAGACTGAAACCGTTCCGGTGCAACATAGATGATTGTGTAACTGACTAGCCTTCCGGCACCTTCCTGTTCTATCCACTTTAGATTTGTGGAAAGACATTTAGTACACATTGGTTTTGGCGGCAGAAGCACAGTTCCGCATTTATTGCACTTGGCTGCCATCAGACGCTTTTCGCCTACAAACTTGTAGAAACTTGATACTGTAAAGGGTATATTCTCAGACATCTTTAATTCCTCCGGTAAATATGCACGCATGCGGTGGCTCCGGAGCCTCCAACGTTATGGCTTAACCCTATCTCAGCTCCTTCTACCTGCCTCTTCTCGGCTTGTTCTGTAAGTTGTAAGTAAATTTCGTAAGCCTGGGCGGTTCCAGTTGCGCCAACAGGATGCCCCTTCGATTTCAGTCCCCCACTTGGATTAACAGGAAGCTTGCCTCCCAGCTCAGTTGTTCCCTCCTCTATCAGGCTTCCGCCTTTTCCAGAACCACAGAAACCGAGGTCTTCGTAGGCTATTAGCTCAGCAATGGTGAAACAGTCATGAACCTCGGCAACATCCAAATCTTTCGGCTCTACGCCAGCCATTCTGTAGGCGTCTTGCCCCGCAAGTCTAGCAGCTTTGAGTGAAGTGAGTTTTTCTCTTTCATAAACACCAATGGCGTCGCTAGCCTGTCCAGAACCAATAACGTGAACGGGCGCATCAGTAAATCTTTTGGCAAGGTCTGGATGAGTTAGGATTAGGCAGCTGGCGCCGTCGGTTATCAGGGAGCAGTCATAAAGTTTGAGGGGCCATGCAATAACCTTTGACTCCATCACCTTCTCCACAGTTATTTCTTTTTGCATGTGAGCCTTTGGATTCAAAGTTCCGTTGTGATGATTCTTCACTGCCACTTTGGCCATCTGCTCTTCGGTTGTGCCGTAATTGTGCATGTGAGCCGTAGCCATGAGAGCGTACAGTCCCGGAAAAGTTAGTCCATTCCACTGTTCAAACGGCATGTCGGAAGCCATAGCCAGAAACTCTGTTACCTCAGCTGTTGTGCGGTGAGTCATTTTTTCCACTCCGCCAACCATCACTACCTTGTGCATGCCAGAGAGTATAGCTTGGATTCCGGTTCTCAGGGCAGCTCCGGATGAGGCACAGGCGGATTCAAGTCTCACCGCAGGTTTCGGCAGCAGTCCAGTCCAGTCGGCTAATGTGGGACCGGTGTGTCCTTGATGTTCGTAGGATTCTCCCATGTGACCCACGAAGAGTGCCTCAACATCTTTTATGGGGTCCAGATTAGGGCATCTGTCGAATGCCTCTTTTGCAGCGTCGGCGAAGAGCTCTCTGCCGTACAATCCGTCCAGTCGCCCAAACTGGGATGATCCTGCTGACACGATTGAAACTAAGGGTTTGTTGACCATTCTAGTGCCTCATTAGAGAGTGTTGGGATAGTAGTTAGTAAATGTTGCTTGAATAATTATTGAGTAAAACTTTTTATGTGTTTAGTTAACCTTTGTGAATTTTATATTACCCTTCTGAGAGTAAGTTCAGAGATAGATTCTAAATTCACATCATTTATAATGGTTTAATTAATATATTGAGAATGTAAGAATCAGCTGATCCCACTGTTTCAAAGGAAAAAGAGAGAGCGTTCATGGAAATCAGAAAAATAATGGTTAAAAATGTTAAAACCGTTCCAATGGATACCAGTGTCCAGAAAGCTGTAAAAATCATGAATAAAAACAGAATAAACTGTTTAGTGGTTACCTATGACAAACGAGTAGCCGGCATTATAACAGAAAGGGATCTGCTTGAAAGAGTTCTCGAAAAAGGCAAGGACCCGAAAAAGATTAAGGTTTCAGGAATTATGACACGGCAGGTTTTAGTTGGAAAACCAACCATGGAGATCGTTGAAGTCTCAAAGTTCATGTTTGAAAAAAAGGTGAAAAAACTTCCGATAATGGAGAAAAACAAGTTAGTAGGCATAGTGACATTAACGGATATAGCTCGCGCTACATTCATTGATGAGAAAACCATGAAGTTGATGGAAAAACTGTCAAATATGCACAGGATTTAGGGCTACTCCGAGAAAACAGTGTCCACAAAAACTGATGCGTGCGCTGTTAAGTTTCTAAAAAAGGGGGAAATTGGCGGGAGATGCCGCCACAGTTGTGTTAAATAGCGATTTACGTAAATGTTTATGAGCTATTAGGGTTGAATATTAGGGAAAGGAATGGAGGCTGATGTGTTATGTTGGAAGAAAAGCCGATTAAACTCGAAAAAGTTGAGAAGAAATTTATTGATCGCGAGATTTTGAGGCTGGCGATTATCGCGGAGTTGGATGCTGTGACTTTGTATGAACAGTTGGCTGCGGCGACTGAGAATAAGGCGATTCGTGAAGTGTTGCTGGATGTGGCGAAAGAAGAGAAGACTCATGTTGGCGAATTTCAGATTTTGCTGCTGAGAGTAGACCCGGAGCAGGTTGAGGAGCTAAAGCACGGAAAGGAAGAGGTTGAAGAAGACCTAGGACTCTAAAATCACAGAATGGTTGCCCACATTTTTTGGGCATTATTTCCGAGAATTTAAATTAACGACCTTCGTAAACATTGGTTATGAGTCGAAGAAAATCCCGCAGACGCAGACCGCGCAAAAAGAAAAGCAACACAAAAAAGATAGCGCTGATAGTAGCTTTGTTGGCTGCTGTTGCAGTGATTATAGTGGCATATAGCATGTTAGGCAATGATGGCACAAACGAGAATGTTCCCAGCGGCGGCAAGGTTCTGCTTGAAACAAGCATGGGAAACATCACAATTCAGTTACGCGATGACATGCCGATTACAACAGAGAACTTCAAGAATCTGGTTCAGCAAGGAGTATATGATGGCACAATTTTTCACAGGGTGATTGCTGATTTTATGATTCAGGGCGGAGACCCCACTGGGACAGGATATGGAGACCCGTCGATACCTGACATACAGGATGAACTCTCGGAAAACCCAGAAAACAGAAAGAATGTCGTGGGCACGGTGGCGATGGCAAAAAAAAGTGATCCTACCACTGGACAGGTTATACCAGACTCGGGGAGTAGCCAATTCTTCATTAATGTCGTAAACAACAGCAATGAAGACTTTGATGGAACCTACCCTGTTTTTGGGGAAGTGATAGAAGGAATGGACGTTGTTGACAGAATCTCAGAAGTAGCTACAGACGGAGACCCACCAGAAGGAGCCAATAAACCCCTAGCGGACATTATATTAATCAAGGCGCATCTTGTCGATTAGAACTCAAAATCTGACATTTAATCAAACCTTTACTTGGCTGGAGTTGAAAAGAAAATTATGCCGCCGAATTGGCTGATTCGGTTGCCTGCTGGAGTTTCAGCGTTGATTATTCTTGTTTTCACTTCTTTGTTCTTTGCTATCTGCAGTAACCTGTGAATCCTGTTCTTTTGTTTGCATTCAGCGAGATACTTGTCCGTGAGCAGCAGGTATGCGGTTCTTAGTTCCCTGTCTTTTTCTCGGTTATAGACAATGTCTTCGATTTCTTTTAGTGAATATAGGACAGGTGAGTTGTTGTCGGCGCCGTAAAGATGCTTCTCCAAACTGTTAACAGCTTGGTCCGCTTCTTCTGAGATTGTTTCTGAGATTAGATGAGTGAATTCTTTGGTTTTAGTCAGCCCAGCAACTTTGATGCGGTCGTCTGCGGAGCCGATTAGCTCAGCAAAGTTTGCGCGATTTGGGCTCTTGGGTTGAATTAGATACCGGTGATGTTTTCTTACGTGTTCCAGAAAGACTTGGGCATAGGTTGTTCGCACCGGAGTTGTAACAACAATAGTTCTTACTCCTTCTTTGAGCACTGGTTTCAGCGCATCAATAACTGATTCATGAAAATTGTATAGAGCCTTATCATCTGTTCTCTTTCTGTCAAGCTCCAACCTAAGAGACCGCTTTATAACACGACTAAATATTCGCCACAATACCGCATGGTCATCTTCAAAACCTACAAGAAGTGCCACTGGGTACCCCCGTCTGTATCGACGTTTCCGATTCACTTATGTCACCTAATCAGCTACATGTTCATAGTCTTTGTATTCTTTCTAGGTTTTGGTGAAGATTTATATGCTTCAACACTCAGTAAAAGAAAACTTCGATTGAGAGTGAAATGATAATGGGTGATAAACTGGCAAATCCAGCGCCTCTGGGGCTTCTGGGTTTCGGAATGACAACGGTTTTGCTGAATCTTCACAACTCAGGCTTGTATCCGTTAGGCAGCATGATATTGGCGATGGGGCTGGTGTATGGTGGTTTAGCTCAGGTCATTGCGGGGGTAATGGAGTACAAGAAGGGCAACACTTTTGGCACCCTTGCCTTCAGTTCCTACGGTTTGTTCTGGTGGTCCCTCGTCATTTTGCTGCTGCTTCCCAACTTCACGCTTCTGTCTCCCGCAGTTACAGCTGCTGGCGACGAGGCTATGGCGGCGTACTTTTTCATGTGGAGCATGTTCACGATGCTGATGTTCTTTGGCACTCTGAAAAGTAATCGTGCGTTGCAGTTTGTGTTCGGCAGTTTGACTGTGCTGTTCTTTTTGTTGACGGCTGTACGGTTAACTGGAAACTCGGATTTGCTGCTGATTACGGGAGTCGAGGGAGTGATCTGTGGAGCAAGCGCCATCTACACGGGCATAGCAGAAGTTTTGAATGAAGTTTATGGAAGAACAGTTTTGCCCTTGTGTCCAGCCAGCAAGTGAAGAGATGTTGTAGAGACAAGTTTTTTACGTGTTTAGCACCTTATTCTTTTCAGGGAACCGCAGCTGGGTTAATCTTTCAGGCAGGTTGTAGAGATGGATAGATTTCTGTACCGAAAGGAAATTTTGATTGACGACTCTGGCTGGGGCGACCTAATTTTGGGCGTGGTGATAGGGGCGCTGAAGCTTCCGGAACGCAGGTACATGGAACGGCGGATTCCGGTTTCCTCTTTTCAGCCTCCTAATTTCCAGAATAAACAGTATCTGGCTGATGCTGTGAAGATTGCTGAGGAGATTGTTGAGGTGATGCAGCCTGACAGGGAGACCATCTTCAGGGTGTGTTCCGGCTATGTTCTTTCCAGCATACGCAGATACTTGAGGAGGCAGGGTTTCAGGGTTGAGGAGATAGAGGTTACTGGGGAGCTTCAGGAGATGGTTGAACGCAGCTTCGCTAACTGGTGCAAGGAAGTGGGGATAGACTTTAAGCGGTTGGAGGGGAAACGGAGCTTCAACACGTTTCTGGAATGGGTTGCAGAGAAGCCTCAACTCCGAGAGCATCTGGTGAAGACAGGGTGGAAAAGCTGGCAACAACGATGGCGAGACCAAGTTTACAACATGAGGACATGAAAAAAGAATTTGTGGTTAAACTTACTCGATTAACGTCAACATGTCTTCTTGGATGTAGTTGATAAGTTCCTCTTTGCTGCTTTTGCTGAATAGCGTAACCACGCTGTTTCTGGTGATCCCCATCGTGAACCCACGTTTCTGCGCCTCGAAAACCACGTACCAGATTTGCCCGTGGGTCAGGTAGTCGTGGTAGAGTTGGGTGTCGGCGAGATCCGATCCCGCTAGGCACAGTTTCTCGACTCCAGGTATGTCGATTTGGTCGAACCATATTAGTCGGGTTGCCTGTGGGTTTGATTCATGAAGCTCTTTCAGGGTTTCATGCAGAATTTTTGTTTCCACTACAGCTCTTGATGTTATAAACAGGACTTTGCTGAGCTTGTTTGCCACGTGATTTGTCAGCAGCTTTTTTACTCCCCGAGCCACAGAAGGTGCCAGCACAACTAGGAAGTTTCGGTTCTGGAATCGGGTTACCCAGAAGGGAGCCTCTTCGGTTACAGGGGTCTCAACTAGTTTCCGTCGGTAGTAACGGGTCCGCATGAAGTCTGCGCTGAAAACTCCTGATATCAGATTCTGTCTTAGCTTGAGGTCCAAGATTTCGCTTACCAGCGTCACGGTTTCTCCGTCGCTTTTTTCGTAGTTTTCTTCTTCGCGGAAGTCTTTCAGTTTCTGAATCATCAAACCAAAATTGCTTTCTTCCTTGATTTCGAAGATTTTAGCGGGCAGAACCATGTTTTCACCGAGAAACAGTTAGTTTTCTAGAGTTTAAAGGTTCTGCGGATTGGTGGTTGGTGGATACAGAAAATGAAGCATGGCAGCTGCTGCGGGCTCGCGTATGTCTCTAAGAGTAATCAAAAGGGTTGTTATCTGCGTCTTCTGCGTCTGCTGCCTGGCTTATACTGGCCGCTTTCTCGGCTTAGGATGAAACGTTTATAGTAGGAACTACGATTGTTGACTCTTGGAACTGAAGAGTGTCTTTCTTTTGCATCTACTTTGGGGGTTACAGACCTGACTTTGCCCGCTTTAGATAATGATCCGTGTGATGGCACAGTTTCACATCCTTCTTGTACTTGGTGAGATTAGTAGCAGCGGCGGTTCTTATAAATATTCACAAATTCGGTTGTTACTAAACATATATCTTTGAGGAGAAATAATTCATAACCAAAGGCATATGGGGTGAAGCTTGTGAGAGAAGCAATAATATTGGCTGGGGGAGAAGGGTGGAGACTGAAACCCGCAACATGGGTTCCGAAACCGCTCCTCAAAATAAACAAGAACACATTGATTGACCATCAGATAGAGTGGCTGCGTTCCCACGATTTCGAGAACATAGTTGTGGCATCCAACAGGACAGACCTCACCAAGGAGCCAGTTACATACTCAGCGGAGGAGGACAGTTTGGGGACCGGGGGCGCCACCAAAAAAGCCTTCGAGCATATCAAAGGGAAGGTAGCTTACGTCATGAACGTGGATGACATTGTCTTTTATGACCCCAACGAGCTTTTTGACTACGCTGCTAAAGGAGCGGGAATACTTCTGGCTAAGCCCCAGATTCGATTTGGCAAAGTGACTCTGGAGAATGGCATAAATGTCATCAGGTTTCAGCATAGGGAAACCCTTGATTTCTATGTGAGCACAGGACATTATGTGTTCAAAAGGGGTGTGGTGGAGAAGCTGTTTCCGGGTAAGGGTGACTTCGAGTTTACTGCAATGCAGCGGCTGGCGGATAAGAAGATGCTTCAGGGCTATACGTATCATGGTATGTGGTTTACTCTCAACACCATGAAGGAGCTTATGGACGTAAGGAGATTCTTCAAAGAGTAACGGCAGCCGAGCGTGAAAGTTTTAGCCTTAATTGGCAGCCCCAGAAGAAAGGAATAACGCTGTTTTAGGCTATGTGTTCCAGAGCCAACAATGTACACTCATGTTTTTTACGCAAAAAGGGTAGGCTAGGAACCTAAAAGATGCGAGTGTTCTGCAGCTTTTTTCTATAGGCTATAATTGCCAGCAGTGTCGCCGTCACAAATATTATTGTGAAGGAGGCCAGGTTCGATGGGAACTCGGGTATAGGTTGCGGGTTGTCTTGGAAGGTTATTGTTGTTCCGTCTGTTGAAGCGATGATGGTTCCTGAAACGTATGTTCCGTAGATTGTCACGCCTTTCGCGAGCAGTTTTTGTATTGTTTCGTTGTGGGGGTGTCCGTACTTATTGTCTAGTCCTGCGCTTATGATGGCGTGTGATGGGTCTACGAGGTCGAGGAAGGCTTGGCTTGTGGCGGTGTTGCTTCCGTGGTGTCCAACTTTTAGCACATCACATTTGAGGCTGACTACTGAGCTGACTAGCATGCTTTGTTCTGCGGGTTCTTCTGCGTCGCCTGTGAAGAGGAAGCTGGTGTCGCCTGCTTGAAGTTTAACCACGATGCTGTTGTCGTTTAGGTCGCTGAATTCTAGGGGCTGAACCGGATTGATGACGGTTAGGTTTGCTGTTTCGGTTAGGGTGAAGGTTTGTCCTCGCTGCGCTACGGTTAGGTTGTGGGTTTGCGCTAGGGTTATGAAGTTTGTGTAGGTGACGGAGGTGTGTGTTTGGTTGTTGACTAGCACCTCGTCTATGGTTATGGAGGAGTTTAGGATGTCTACGAGTCCGCCGATGTGGTCTTCGTGTGCATGGGTTGCTATCATCAGGTGTATGAGTGTTATGTTCAGGTTGTCTAGGTAGTCTAGGACGGTTTGGGAGGCTGATGCGGAGCCCCCGTCTATCAGCACATCCATGTTCGATGTGTCGATGAAGATGGAGTCGCCTTGACCAACATCGATGAAGTGCACCGTAACATTCGATGATGTTTGAGATGCTACTGTAGGCACAAACGAGACACTAAGGTAGGAAATAGTGAGCAGAACAGCCAAGAAACCAACGGTTTTTGTTTTCATTTTGTATCATTCCATTTTATTGTATACGTTTCCATCCGTGCTTTGTTACGGATTGGTTTTCGAAGACCATTTTTGCTCCGCATTTGCATCTGACGTGAATTCTCGTGGCTCCGTTTTCTGTTTGGTGTACGGAGCCGTCTAGGACCACGAGTTTGGCGGGAGAGGATACGGCTTTCTGTTGGAGGTATATTCTTAGGGGTCGCCTGCAGTCTGCGCATCTGAGAGTTAGGCGCTGTCCTTTTTGGCTTTCGGCTTTTCCCACCGATAATGCTCTCCAATACTGTCTAGGTTAGAAGGGTTGCAGAATAAAATTTTTGTGTGGGTTGTTTAGGTGTATTCTCTGAAGGTGTGGTTGCATTTTGTGCACCTGAAAAATTGGGTTGAGCCTTCATCGCCGCCTCGGGTTTGCACTTGCCAGACGTAGGCAAGATTGTTTCCGCATTTTGGGCACTCTTTTCGGGTGGTGGGCAGAGTGCGTATCTGGTGCTCTTTGGCGATTACTGTTATACGTTCCTTGGAGGGACGTTTTATGGACTTGGCAACAGCAGCTGCTCTCTTTTTAGCAGCTTTCTTGTGTCCACATTTTGGGCATACAGTTTCCAGTGTGACTTTGGTTCCGTTCTGTTTGCGGCGGGTAACCATGCGTGTTTCGCACTCTGGACAAAATTCCATAACGCACACCAAGTCTTTTGGCACATTCCTTCACTGCAACTTTTAAACATTTTCTTTTCCGAGACACACTGCCAAAACAGCACACCAAACAGACCCAGCCCTTTGGACACCAAACCATTGGTTTTCCAGCAAAAACAGAAAAAACACTGTTTTCAACAATGTACCTCTATTAGGATACTGATAGAATCTGGGTTATGTTGGTCGCTTCTTTTTGTAGATTACGATGACCAGAGTTGCAGCCAGTAGTATTGTGGGGGCTGTCCATGTTGAGATTTCTGGGATTGTGTGGGTGCCTGTGATTTGGATTAGGTGTGTGCTGTGGCTGTATGTGATTTGGATGATGGTGTGGGTGCCGTTGACGGTTTTTACGTAGTCTATTCCTTCGGTCATTGGTTCTCCATTCAGGTAAACTGGGAAGTCGCCGTCAAGCAGCTCTTTGGGAATTGCTATTTTGCAGAAGCCTGTTGTTTGGTTTGGTCCAGTAACGTTGAAGCTTATCTGCTTTTGATTAGGGTCAAAGTTGAAGTCTTCTATGGTGGAGTTGCTATGCACAACAATTGTGTAGGTGAAATAGCCGAAAGTGTAGTCGTATTCGTAAGTGTCATATTGGTTGGGTTCTGTGCTGCCGAAAGTTTTTATCACCAAGAAGTCAACATCAACGTTGTAACCTTCCAATTTGGTGACAGTGTAGCCTGCTATTACGTATCCTCCGTCTGAGGTTGCAACCAGCGAGTTTGGTTGTTCCTGCCTTTCGTCTCCGTATGTTTGGTTCCATTCCATGTTTCCGCTTGCATCGGTTTTGAGTAGCCAGATGTCATAGTTGCTGGGGTCGGAGGTTTTTGTTTTTGCGGCTATGGCGTATCCTCCGTCTAATGTTCGGACTAATGAGCAGGGGAATATGAAGTTGCTGAACTCTTGAGGTGGGGCTCTTTCGTAAGTTTGGTTCCATTCCATGTTTCCATTTGCGTCGGTTTTAATCAGCCAGACATCATACTTTCCATCATTGAAAGAGTCTGTGTCGCCTGCGATTGCATACCCCCCATCCGGCGTTGCAAGCAATGAGTAGCCTCTATCGCATCTTTTTCCTCCGTATGTTTTGTTCCATAACATGTTTCCAGACGCGTCGGTTCTAGTCAACCAAAAATCGGTGAATCCAGCTCCGAAAGAGTTGGTTTCGCCTGCTAGGGTGTATCCTCCATCTGATGTCTCGACCAGTGAGTAGATACAGTCGAATTCTTCCCATTTGTATGTTTGGTTCCACTCCATTTTCCCAAATTCGTCAGTTTTTACAAACCAGCCATCGAGTGAGTTGGCACCAGGTGTTCCAGTGTATCCAGCTAGTGCGTATCCTCCGTCAGAAGTTGCAATCATCTGGTGAGCGACGTCAAGATCTGGTCCTCCGTATGTGTTTTGCCACTCCATGTTTCCTTGCGAGTCAGTTTTGATTAGCATGAAGTCACATTCTCCAGCGCCAAAAGACCAAGTGTGCCCACCTAGTGCGTATCCTCCGTCAGAAGTTTGTACCACTGAGCAGGCGTAATCCTCTCTTGATCCTCCGTAAGTTTTGCTCCATTTTATGTTTCCGTATGCGTCGGTCTTTAGGAGCCAAAAATTATAGCCTCTAGCACCAAAAGAAAGTGTATGCCCAGCTACTGCGTATCCGCCGTCAGAAGTTTGTATCACGGATTCGGGTGCATCATTTCTTGTTCCGCCGTATGTTTGGGTCCACGTTATTGAAGACACATCAGCAGAAGCAACTAAACATAAACTTAACAAAACAGAAACAGCCATGAATGAAAGAAGCACCATCCTGCGCAACAACAGCACTCCCAAATATAATATACACCAAAAGTTGAGGTAAAAGCTTTTTTGTCAAGAAATATTGACCAAAAAGGTTCATATTGAATGATGCTTTAGTCAAGAAAGTTTGACTAACAAAAATTTTGCCATTAAACAAAAACTATGTTATGTTGGTTTTGCTGTGTCCCATAGGAGCTGGAAGTATTCTCGTGCGAATTTTACTAGTCCGATGTGGTTGCTCCATATGACCAGCAGTCCGCTGTAGCTTCGTTTCGTGTCTGCCTCACCCAAAAACAACAGAGCTTCTTTGCCGTCCACAATCACCCCGCCCCCAAACAGGGTATCCCTCAGCCTAGCATCACCCAGCAGGGCAAGCTCCTTTTCTGTCCAGTCGCCCGCAACCATCACCTTCACGTTAACTCCGCTGGCTCTCACCTGACCCAACATGGATACGGAAGCATCAACAAACGGCTTCGCAAACGCGGGCACAGCAATCAACAACTCAGATTTAACAACATCCAGCATCTCCCGCAGCTTCGCCATAACACTGAACTCACCCCTCAAAATCCAGATGTCAGGCTTCTCCAACAACTCCCGCTTCTCATACAAGGGCTGAAGCTCCCCCATCACCACACCTTTCCAGCTGTTCACCATATCCTCCAGCCGCAGCCGAGCAGCCTCCAACGCCTCAGACGGAGCCTTAGGAAAATACCTGCTGGGTCTACCCCGCTCAACCTCCACCCAACCCTTCCTCTCCAGAGAATTCAAGGTCTCATAAACCTTAGAGTACGGAACCCCACCATGCTCGCTGACCTCGCTGGCGGTCATAACCCCCCGCTCCAGCAAGATCAGGTAAGCCCGCGTCTCATATTCAGTTAATCCTACTTCGTGCAGTACCTTTTTTGCGTCTTCACTGACAGGCAACCTTTTTCACCTTATGAAACGTTTGGAAACCTTCTTATATGTTCTCCAGCCACATAAAAAATGTTACCCCCAACAGTGGTGTCAAAATGCAGTTTATCAAAGAAACAAAAAGCATATGCCCAGAATGCCTCCAAGTGCTAGACGCAACCATACTCGAAGAGGACAACAAAGTCTACATCGAAAAGGAGTGTCCAGAACACGGAAAATTTAGGGAAATCTACTGGTCAGACTACGAGCAATACCAGCGAGCAGAAACCCTGAGATGCGACGGAAAAGGAATGGACAACCCTCGAACAGAAACCAAACTGGGCTGCCCCCTTGACTGTGGAATCTGCCCAGAACACAAATCCCACACCGGACTCGCCATCATCGACATAACCAACAGATGCAACCTGAAGTGTCCAGTCTGCTTCGCCAACGCAGCAGCAGCAGGATATGTGTACGAACCCACAAAAGAACAGATTTTCGAGATGATGAAAAACCTCAGAAACAACAAACCCGTTCCGCCTCCAGCCATACAGTTCTCGGGAGGAGAACCAACAATACGAAAAGATCTTTTTGAGCTTGTGAAAAAGGCAGAGGAGCTTGGCTTTCATCACTTAGAGGTCAACACGAACGGCATCCGTTTAGCCCAAAGCGTAGACTACTGCCGCGGACTACTTGAGGCTGGAGCAAGCACAATATATCTGCAGTTCGACGGCTTAACCTCCGATGTCTACAAATTCACAAGAGGAGCAAACCTGCTAGAAACCAAAATGAAGGCAATTCAAAACTGCCGTGAAGCCGGGCTCAGCATCGTACTGGTTGTCACGTTGGTTAAGGGCGTCAATGATGACCAGCTCGGAGACATTATTCGATTTGCGATTGGCAACTTCGATATAGTTCGATGCGTAAACGTTCAGCCCGTCTCCATTTGTGGCAGAATCCCCGCAGATGAACGCGAGAAAATGAGAATAACCATCCCCGACTTCATGCGGCTGGTCGAGGAACAGACAGAAGGAAAAATCAAAGTCTCCGACTTCTACACGGTACCCACCGTGGTTCCCATATCCAGGGCAGTCAGCGCATTAAGGGGCAAAAATTACGTGGAGTTTACTGCTCATCCCCACTGTGGCATGGCAACCTATGCCTTCATTGAAGACGGCGACATGATTCCCATCACCCGCTACGGCAACGTAGACAAATTTATCAAAACGCTGGAAAAGGTCTACGAGGACGCTTCGAAAGGAAAAACCAAAAAAGCCAAACTACGCCTAATCGGAGCGCTTCGCCACATAAAGTTTGGTCTGCTCCGGAAATACCTCCTGCCAATCCTGAGAACCGGCTCCTACGAATCCCTAGGTGACCTTCACAGAAAGATGCTGCTCATCTCCTCTATGCACTTCATGGACCCCTACAACTTCGACCTAGAAAGAGTTCAAAGATGCTGCATCCACTACGCCGTGCCCGACGGCAGAATCATACCCTTCTGTTCCATGAATTCAATCCACAGACCGAAAGTAGAGGAAAAACTGGGCATCCCGCTGGATGAATGGAAGAAAAACCATAAGATTGGAATCGGCGAAGTCTCCTAGCAGGGAGAAAGCCTATAAGGAGCGGTTCTTCTTCAGAATTCTGGTGAAGACACGATGGGCGGCGGAAAAAAGAAGCAATCCCTCAAACAAATGACAAAACCAAAGAAATCAAAGGAACCAAAACTTAAAGAACAAAAAACAGATGCAGCACCAGCCGCGAAGAAGACTCTCGGATTAACTATGCCCGACATCGACAACAAAAAGGTCATGGGCACACTACAAGGAATGAAAGTCCTCACTCCCTATGCGGTAGCTTCACGCTTCAGCATACGGTTGAGTTTAGCCAAAGCTTTCCTAAGAGAGCTAGAAAAACGGAAAATGATCGAATATGTTTCCGGAGGAAAAAACCTCAAAATCTATAAGATGCTAGCTTAAACTTTTCTTACATGGCTTCAGATGGAGGATGGGAAAAATGGAGTTTCCTGAAAGAGTCTACACTAAAGAAGAAGTGAAGAGAGCCCGAGAACTCATCGAAAACGGTTATAAGCATGACTTGAAGGCAAAAGGAAGCCCACAGTTTGTGGCTAAAGTCGAAGAAGCCCTAAAGCTGATCAAAACTGCAGGATACTACGAGTTTCTGCGAACATACATCAGGGTTATCCGCGAAATTGAGGGGCTAAGCCAGCTTCGCGAACAAGAGGCGGCTATCTGGTTCCACGTGAAGGCGCTTGATGACCCGGTTGACGACGCTGGCTTCATTATCCAGAAGACGCAGCAGATGAAGGACTTTATTGAAGGGCGACTCTACTATGAAACTGCGGAAATTCGGGCAGTGAACAAACGCATCGAATTCCTTGAAGCCCTAAGAGACAAAACAGACGACCCAGACATAAAAAGCAAATGCGAACAACAACTAAAAGGATGGAAAGAACAGCCATTCCCGTAGTTTTTTTGAACACCTAATCACAATAGAAGATTTCTCTAGAGCAACATTTCTTACAAGCTTATATATGGGCCCTCAAAATGTTCTTTTGATATAAAATGAAAGTAAAAAGAACCTTGGTGTTTTTGCCGGCACTTGCACTAGTAGCTTTAATGATTACACCGGGGCTAGCATGCGAACTGCAGACAGAACTCTGGGCTGGAAGAGACAATAACCCTGTTGGTATCGTCACAGTAGATATTGTCGGAACCAACCTCCATATAACCTACACAACAACTGGATGCTGGTATTTAGTTGAAACCAACCTGGCAGTAACTAATTCCTTCGAAGATATCCCACAAACAAAATCAGGTAACCCAAAGATAGGTCACTTCCCCTACCAAACTGTTCACGATCCGATGGTAACAGAATTTACCTATTCAGTTCCGCTGGGCAGTGGAACACATTACATTGCTGCTCACGCTGTTGTCTATTGCGCATCCGAAGGCGTTTACGAAACTGCTTGGGGACAGGGACCAACTCATCAACCATTCCCGGGTAATAGTTGGGCGCTCTACTTCACATACTAACCACCATAAGGATACTAACCTTAATCCCCCATTTTTCCCTTAATTATCTAGATGCATCCAGCGTTTAGTGAACAGCCATTTCCGTGACTCTTTGCGCTGTTCACTCTACCTTTCTGGGCTGCACGACTAAATCTAAGTGTACGTTGAGTCAGTTTACAGGCGGGTTAATGAAAGCGGTTTCTTACAATCTTTACAAATCAGACTTTTTCCTTTCAAGGAGCTAAGCCTATAGGGCGTCACACGTCCACAATTTGGGCATTTAGCGAACCTGAGTTGTTTTGCTTCTCTTTCTTTGATAGAATGATTCAAAGTGACGAAGGGTCTATCAGGATTGGATGATGGCAATTACGTTTCCCTCATTCAAGAAAGTCAAAACAGGTCTAATAAAATATTTCAGAATACATGATCAAGATTGTCGATATTAAGTTTTTTTTGCTCCATAAAAAAGAAAAGAGGGGGATATGTTGGTTTATTTTTGTTTTCTGAGTGTCATGTAGGCCAGTAAGCCTATGACCAAGACGATGACAGCGATTATCAGTATGACTAGGTCTATTGTCAGGTATGCAGGCATCTCTGGAATTGCCGGGTACGCTGGCATCTGGTTTACTGTTGTCGCCGCAATCTCTTGTGCGCTGGGAACATGTTCTGCTGCTGGCGCTTCGTCTACACCAAACGCGGTTGTTGCCTGTGAGGCGTAGTAAGATTTGGAGCCTTCGAACATTGCAGTGACTTGGTATTCGCCGGCAATGGCGGGAGTCCACATGTGGCTGAACGCGCCATTTTCATCGGTTGTAACAGTGGCTGAGTACCAGTCGCCATTAGGATCCTGAATCTTCAGGAATACTTTAACACCTTCAACGTCTTCTGGACGCGGAAACTGCATGTAAACGTACTGCATCCAGTCGGTCATGGATTCGTCAGCTACTGCTGGGAGACCATTCGGGAAGCGTAATTGCAGAGCTGCCTCCTCTGTGCCCGGAGACACATCCATCACTGTGCCCTTTATCATTACACTGCTTCCGAACGAAATGACGTCGTTTTGGATTGAAACTGTGGTTGCGCTTGGACCTTTACCTATGGCGTATAAGCGATTATCGTATCCGTTTAATCCTACCATTGTGCTATCTCCGATCATTACGTGTCCGCCCCACCAGTTGTTTACCCAGCTAAGTTGCCAGAGTACTGTTCCATTCTCAACATCAAGAACGACTAATGGTCCACCTCTAGGTATAGGATTAATTGGTGAATGCTCTGCATAAGATAAGCAGATTTTTCCATCAGCAAGGAAATGGTATGTAATGTGGAAGTTGTTGCCCCATGTCATTTCACTGTACTTGTCTCGTACATCATAGGTCCATTCGACTTCTCCAGTTTCAAGGTCGTAGCAAGTTACCACTCCGCTAACTCTGCCAGTGAAGAATTTTCCATAACCGTAGGCAGGACCATACCATTTGTCATAGAACGCCAAATAGCCTTCTGGTTCAGTTGTCCATAGTAGGGTGCCATTGGTCAGGGAGAAAGCATGGTATGTTATAGTCTCTTTTGATGATACTATTAAAACATCATTTTCTGTAATAGTGTCTGAGTAAACCAAGGTTGTACCGCTTTCTGGCAATGTTACAGTTTTCTCGAAAACCATTGATCCTTCATTTCCGGGTGAAACGTCGATTGCCCAATTAGTGATGTCTGGAGATGTACCACCAAAAATTCCGCCAGAAGTACTGCCGACTATTTTATCAAACAGATGATATGAACAAACTGCTCCAGGCAAGCCTGTTGGTATATCTACGGTCCATTCGATTCCTCTTGTGGCGTCATAAGTATTTCCTTGTGGCCTCCAGCTACCCTCATTTGAAACTACTCTACTGGAGTTCCATAACGACAGCGTTCCTGACCTAGTGTTTACGACGTATCGATAGATTTCGCCTTTTGGACCATACAAATTCCAGCCGCCTGGAACGTTTGTCATTGTATATTCCCAGCGTCCTGTTAGTGGATCATAAGCCTTCCATGTTCCAGAACCAGCTTCTGCAAAACCGCTTTCACCCGTATCTGTCCACAGGTAGCCGAAAACACCGTGGTAGTTGTATGAGTCCCAGAAGAATGTTTGACCAAATGCTAATCTTTCATTATTCCAGTTTTTGACCCAAAGCTCTTCACCAGTCTTTAGATCTACAGCAACAACGTCCTGATCAAGGTCAGGGTCGCTTCCTTCCCATTCGTATCTGTTGTAGTATAATACTCCGCTCATTATTACTGAGCCCATGAATTTGAGTTCGTAAGCATCTCCCATTTCATACTGTACGTTACCAAGTTCGACTGAAGCTAATCCTCCTTGTGTGTATGGTTTTGTCCATAGTATGTGGGCTGCTTCAGGTGCATCTGCGTTGCCAGAATGATATTTGGGTCTTGGTGGCATAACGTAGCTTCCAGCTGGCCTTAGCCAATCTCCAGAAATTTCTTTCCATTCATAGAATTGTGCGTTTATTGGTCGAGTCCAGTATTCTGTTGGAAGAGAAACGCCCGGCCAATAAGTCAATGGTTCTTCTTGTACTATAAGTTCTAGTTCATCAGTTTCGCTAGCTAACATTCTGCCTTGTGCAGGGAAGTAGCCTTTTACGATGTATTTTCCAACCATAGTGGGAGTGTAAGGAACTCCAGTTCCTCCAGTGGCATCTGTTGTTATGTCAGAAATTGTTTCGGTTTGACCGTCTGGTCTTTGTATGGTTATACTTAAGCCTTCCCAGCCCATATGCGTGCTGGTGAGTTGTGCTGAAATTCCAATATGGAATAACACTGGTTGGTTTACTTGTACAGGATTAGGTATGGCATTGATATATGGGTAGGTTTTTTGTGTTTGCTGAGCGTTAATCATCGGAAAAATTGTGAGAATCGACGAGAGTGCAAGTACTGTTAGCAAAATAATCGTTGAAACTTTACATCTATTTCTTAATATTTTCATCTGATTTTCTCCTTCTTTCATTTTTTTGTTAAGTTTTGGTTGCCTTTGACAACTGATTTGTCAGCGTACACATGCATCTGCCAGCTGCCAGAGGCCCCTTCAAACTCATAGCAAAGAGCTATACCGCCATTTTGTTTTTAAAGTTATTCTACGCGCTAACAGAAATTTTCATTTGAGATTTTTGTTTTTGAAATGGAAGGAAGTTGAAGGAGTTGTGGCGATGTCTCCACCGTTTAGTGAACAGCCGTTCCTTTAACGTTTACACTGCTTTCTTAACCTTTTTTGCTCTATAAAAAAGAAAAGGGGTTTGCTGAGGCTCCTGCACGGTGTTGAGTTGGGGAATGTGGGAGGAAAAATGAAGAAAAGCCTCCTAGCCTATCTCTTATTGCTTCAGTTCTGTTTTGTGCCTGAGTCTTTTCAGCCCCCATCTTCTGATGCTTTACTCCCACAAAAAAGGGATGGAAATTGATTGGGTTATTTCTGTTTTCTGAGTGCCATGTAGGCTACTAAGCCGATGACCACGCCGACGGCTGCGATTATCAGTATGATTATGTCTATTGTGAGGTATGCTGGTATTTCTGGAATTGATGGGTACGCTGGCATCTGGTTTAGTGTTGTCTCCGCAATCTCTGCTGCGCTAGGAGCCTCTTCAGCTGGACCAACTGTCAAATAAGTTATGTCTTCAGAGCCGTAGTATGCTTCCGAACCATCAAACGTAGCAATTATTGTGTATGTGCCTTCTTTTTGTGGGCTAAATGGAAAACTGTACTTTCCATACGCGTTGGTTGTGGGTGTACCAATCCAGGAATATTCACCGTCAGGATCAACTATCTGTATTTTTACTGGAACACCTTCTGCATCTGTTGGCTTTTCAAATTGCATGTACACGTATTTCATCCAATCGTTCATAGAGTTAGTAGAAACAGCTGGAACTCCGTTAGGGAACCGTATTTGCAAGGCTGCATCCTGTGTGCCCGGTGAAACATCGATTAC